>SOIM01000044.1 GCA_004377185.1 Methanomassiliicoccales archaeon
CAATGAGGAGCACGACATTTCTCGAGCGATTCTGTTTTGCTGCACTGCGGCATTGGAGACGCTAGCGGTAGTCATCCAGAAGTGCCTCAAAAAGACCTCCGAAAAGTCTCTTAAGGTTTGGAAAGCATCGTGTTTCTTCGAACGCTCGGCACAAGCCTTCTTGAGCGGTCTCCATCGCAAAGGATTAAGTGGATGTGTGATGTTCATTTGATGGTGCTTAGAGGGCTGTGATGTATCGATTGAAGGGGGGTTTGTTTGACGGATGATTGGGTTGTAGTTGAGGCGGTTGCGCTAATAGTCTTGGCGGGCATAACGGCTTTCTATGCGTGGTCAACTCATAGAATTGTGAGAGAGACTGTGAAGGATAGGCGAGTACGCCGTATTGAGAAGGCGTTAGAGGGGTTCTACTACCCATTGTTGGAGTTGAAGGATTTGTACAAATATCCATATCCACCTGATTACATGCGGAAGTTGAGGGCTACAGGTTCTGCGATTTCAGCGGAAGCAAAGCTCTATGGTGGTCGTGAGTCTGAATCGTGGAGATATTGGTTTGATGTGAACAGGCGTCGGTATTTGGCGGAGCGTGGAACTATCAAGGTGCTCGATTCCTTTTTGGAACATAGCACTTTCTATTGGACGCAAGCACCACATGAAGAGGCGAAAGGGGAGTTGTTGGAGGTCAAGCGCGGTCTGATTGCAGAAGTGAAGAAGGATATAGTGATTCTTGAAGAGAGGTTAGCAGAACTGCATGGTTGAAGGAGGGATTGTTTGATTGACCCCATCTTTGTGGGATTGTTGGTTGCTGCGTTTGCGTTCATATACGGGGAATTGTCCCGCGTCACGATGAGAATGGTTGAGATAAATGCGGAAAAGGAGGAAGTGGTTGTTGCGATGGAGTATAGGGATAGGGAAGTGTATGAAGGTGATAAGGGAAGAATAGAGTTTGTTGCGGATTATGCGAGGAGGTTGGGATGTATTGTCGGGAACCTTTTGTATCCGTTAGTGCCGTATGTGTTGTCCATTCCGTTTCTGTTTATTGGGTATGGATTGGGTATTGAACTCTGTGCTGTCATCGGGGTGGTTCTGCTTGTTGAGGCGTTCTTAGTGTGTGGAGTGATGTTAAGTCTGGTCTTTTCGCTGAGCATGGAGGATATGGAGAGATTTGCTGAGCAATTGGAGGAGGAATTTGCGGGTGAGTTAGAAGAGTGATTTCTTCCCTTTCAGCATTCACGTTCTAGGATAAGTGGTTGGAATAGCGAGCACAAGCTATCGATCCTGAACTGTCCATCTGATGTTCTTCAGCGTCATAATCGTTCCGCTGTCTTTGATGCCATCTCTATCCTTCATTTTCACTGTACCCCTCGATAGACTCTTATCAGTGTGTCGAGGTACTTCTATCGAGGATGTGAAAACCATGTCAAAAGCTTATTATACAGAGTGCATAATGCCTTCGTTGTGCGTTCTGGGTTTGAGAAGTCGAACCGAAACAAAGCAGGACGACAAGCAGAGTGTGGAGGATATGAGGAGGACTGTCGAGGATTGGATTCTTGTACTATTAGGTGTTCAGAAGGACAAACCGATCAGTGGGAAGTTGGCATTCGTCAAAGAGCTTTTCCTCCTTGAGAAGGAAGTAGTCCCAAAGATTCCTGGGGAGAATGAATCTTTCGAATTCTATCCTTATGACTACGGTCCGTACAGCACTAAGTTTGCTAGGGTGCTCAATGAACTCATTCGTCAGGGACTCGTTGAGGCGATACCTATTCCAGAGACCAAAGAGAAGAATTTCCAGTTTAGGCTGACTGAGGCTGGGATAGTGAAGGCTGAGGAAGCAATGAAGAAGATTCCTTCCGATTTCTTGGATCTTCTAGCACGCAAAAGGAGAGGCTGGGATCAGCTTGGTCATTTTGGGATAACCCGAAGAGTCTATAGCAGATACCCAGAATACACGATTCGTTCGAAGATACGGGAAGAGGTGATGCGATAGTCCTCGAAATCATAGGCACAGCGACTGTCACGGTGGCATTGCTTGTTTTGGGAGTTCAGATAATATTCTACACCAGATCTTTCGGGGATGAATATGAGGGGAAGCGGGACGCAATCAAAGAGGTGAAGAACACTCTCTTGGTTGAAGAAATCGACAAGTTGTTTGAGTTGAGGGGTGGAACCAGAAGAGGAGGAGAACCACCCGAAGCGGGGGTGAACATCTTTGTCGATGAAGGTGATGAGGTTAGGCATTTCGAATCCCTTGCGGAAGTCAGACAGCTTGCTACAGAAGTGGAGGAATGGGTAGGAGTGATCGAACGGGGCAAGTCAGTGATACGAAAGCTGGGACTATCGGTGATTGCCAACGGAGTCATTTTTGGAGCAATCTTCACTGTCATTGTCTCCTCTGGGGATATGGTGTTGGTCTCCTACATAGCCGAGTATGTTCTTGGTCCCGCCTTGATTCTCCTCGTTCTGTACGTCCTGAAGTACTTCGGACTTGTGAGAAAGATAGATAAGGAGATAGTGGGTGTTATGCAAAGGAGAACTGGGATGAGCTAGGAGGATTAATCTTGGTGATTCAGAAGGTGAAAGTTGTACACACGTGTCCGATAAGGAAGGGCGGTGGGAGGGTTCTGTCGGTCAAGACTGACAAGGGTGAGTTCTTGACACCAAACAGACCAGTATCGAGCACTGAAGTCAACTACAAGGCGGCGGTTGGGTGCGATGACCCGTACGACAATCAGATACTCGAATTCGTAGGGATATTCAACGAGCAATACTTGATGGGTCTTCATACGAAGAACGGTCCCTTCGGCAATCGGAGACGCAAGATAGCCAGAATGGCTAGAGACTATGGAGACATCGATGCGATGTTTCATATGCAGCCCCAGTGGGGGAGACGGAACCTCGTTTACACCGAGAAGGACATTAAGTTCTTGGTGGAACTTCAGTACCGAGCGAATCTGGAATTCATCAGGATCCCAGACAAATCCCCGAACTCCAAGCCAGAGGATTTTGAGGAAGTTGTCTTGGGCTATGCTGGTCTAGTTAAAGACCAGTTCAAACTTGAACCAGTCCCACTTCTGGATCTAGCAATGGATCCAGATACGTTCAGACGGAAGCTTTCCATAATAGTTCGAAACAAGACTGACACATTTAAGATGGTAGCTTTCCAGCATAGGTCATTTGAGCAAGCTCCTGCAAACTACGGATACATATGGGACTATCGTGACGAAGACATTTGGTTTCACTTGTCAGGGGTGAATCGATTACTTCCAGCCAATCATTGGACTACTGCTGGACTCCACTATCCTCAGAGATTCGGGATAGACACGTGTGCCAGATTGACTCAACAGGTTCCCGTCATAGTGCCACCCAAGCCACTGATGAAAGTCAAGCGGTTTGACTCAGGAACTCTGGGCATAATCCCTCTTGAGGAGCACAGTCAACGCTACGGGGACAATCTTGCCTGCAAATGCCCAGTATGCGTTGGGAAGACACTACCTGACTACGTAGACACCTACAAGCTTGACCATCGAGGAATTGAGAACTCTGGTACTCTTGATAAATGGAACAAAGTCCACGAGGTCTTCGCTAGCACCTCTGAATTCGACACGGGAAGAGATGCCATCAGAGAAGATCGCCTCAGAGAGTATTTCTTGACCAAGGACAAGTATAAGGGACTCAAGTTGTAGACTGTGTTCCTATCCAGAGAACGGAACTGTCAGCGGATGAGCAAGGTTCGGTCTTGAGACGAATCAAGCTTAACGCACTAAGAGGAAGGCACCGTTCTCGACATTACCTCTTGACTCTTTTGTGTGTGACCTTCCAGACCTTGAGTCTGCATTCTATCCCTGACCGAATCTCGTTGGCTGCTTCCACCACGAACCAATACGTGTAACCCTCAAGACAGACTCCAGAGATTACTTTATTGACCCTGGAAGCGTTCGGTATCTCCCACGAAGTCGTGAAACCCTTCTCACTAGCGAGGTTTCGATACTGGTCGTATCGAAGAATGCGGAGATCCACTGGGACACCGTGAAGCGACAGAAGCTCCATTTCTACAGTCTCATCAAAGGGCGAGAAGTCCATAAGATCAGGCATTTCGAATTCCTGAGCGTGCCTTGGTTTTTCCTTTGTCAATGCGAACTCAGTATCTAGGAGAGTGTGGGTAAACTCGGCGAACGTAGGAACCTGTCTCTCAATTCCTTCTTCAATCCCGTCTTTGTAAGCCTGCCTTCGTTGTTTCTTATACAGCACTCCTTTCCGCCAGAGGTAGGTCATAGGAATAATGAGGAATAGAACCAGTAGAATCACATAGAGGAGATCCACGGACAGTCCCGTCTCCTGTATGGACCATATGTCAGTGGCTTGTCCTGCAAACACGATGATAGTGAGAATCCCTGCGATTAGGGTTACAAGATCTCCGACTGAAACTTTCGGCATCGTGATTCAAGACCAACCTCACAATCATAAGCTTTGTGGGAAGATGCAACGTCCACATCCGAACACGTTGCAGAATGCGTTCTAGTCATTATAAGATTCTCCAATAATAATCCCCACGAATCCTCATCTGAGCGTAATCCATGTCAAGGACTGGCAATAAAAAGGTTTATCTAAGCAACATCTCAGCTTCCCGTGACATGGACCATCGAAA
>SOIM01000015.1 GCA_004377185.1 Methanomassiliicoccales archaeon
CGTCTACGGAACCGCTTCTTATCTTGAGGAACAGCAAGCTGTTTCCTTCCAGACTTGTCATGTTGACATCTCCTACTTTCTTTGTGAGGATTTGTGAGGAGGTCGTGGATTGGGTCATAAATCCCTCCGATGCAATTATCAAGGCTGATAATAGCCCGTGCACAACGAATGCGCTGGATGGCTGTCAGAAACGCATTGTCAGCATGTCCAGACGTGTGCAACCGACATCTTTTAATCCTTGAGAGATGATGATGAATTCGGAGAGATTCGGGAACTGGAAGGGGGCAGCGTGCTCATTCCATCCCACGAGTACCACAGATGCCCAGGAGAGACTCTACCCTCCATTATCTCCCTGCGATCTCTTGTCTTCCCGGGCCTCTCCCGTTCTTCCACGTGTTATGGCATTATTCATATTTCAATAGGAATCGCCCTATTTCCTTGGGAGTTTCATTCGATTTGGATTCCGTATTCCCGGAGAGCGCTGAAGCACGCACCCTGGACGCTCCTGGGGACCTCCTCCTTGGCTGCCTCGACAAGGTCAGGGGCCCGAACTATATTGGAGCTCCTCATTCTGGCGTTCTCCTCGCTCGCTTCGACGATCTTCCGCAATGCCCTCTTTCTGACAAAGACGGGCATTCCTGTGACGGCATATTTGAGAGCAGTCCAGACCCTTTCATCCCACTCCATGGTTTTCAAGTCTTCTCAGTCCTCCGAGATGACATCTTCCGAGAACCAGCACGTGGGATCCTCAGCCATCATGTCGCCAGTGCTCTCGTAGGCCTTGCATCTCGCACCGGCACAGGGGATTCGGTACTTGCATCGACCACATCTGCCCTTCAAGAGGTCCCTATTTCTGAGTGTCTCTAGTACCGGAGAGTCGTACCATATGTCCTTCAGACTGTCTTCTCTGACATTCCCAAGCTTCACCTGAAGGACCATGCAGGGAATCACATCCCCGTTCGGGAGTATGGTGATGTATCGAATCCCAGCGGCACAACAGCTTCTCGTGAATTTCTCCAGCACCTCGTCCTCCGGGACCTCCCTCTCGACCTGAACCCAGTATTGAGGCAGTGCTATGACCCTGTAGGTGACGTCCCCTTCCGATTGCCATCGAATGATCTGGTCTATGATCGTCTTCCTCTGGTCCGTTCCCAATTCGTATTCGTTTCTTCCCCTTCCCCTGCCTGCTGGAACGTAATCGAATACCTCGACCGCATTCGCACCGAGATTCTTTGCCTTCTTCACTATGCCTTCGAGTTGCGTCCAATTATCCCGGTACATCAGAGGTGCTATCTGGAAAGGCATTCCCAGCTTTGCACAGTTCTTGGCGCCCTGGATGGTTCTTTCCCAAGCACCTTCCAAACCTCGGAAAGCATCGTGGGTCCGAGAGTCTGCACCATCCAGGCTAATGGCAATGCCACGGCATCCCGCGGAAATAAGACGGGAGACCAGCTCTTCCGATAGAGACATACCGTTTGACCCCATGACCGGCTTCACACCGACGTCGTTTGCATGGGCAACGAGGTCCACAAGATCATCCCTCAAGGTGGGCTCTCCGCCGTCCAGGATTATGATCTTGGCACCCAAATCCGCGACCTCGGTTATGACTTGCCTTGCCTCCTCGGTGCTCAATTCATCAGCGTCTCGCTCACCAGAATCGCTGTAGCAGTGGGGACACTCAAGGTCGCATTCTCTTGTTATCCCGAAACTCACGAGAATAGGTGGTCCATATTGGTTCGACAACGTTCAACACCCCTGCCGAAGACAATCGTACGAGAGAAGGGGACCAAGGCTATATGTCTGTTTGCTCTCACACGAGACAGGAAAGTGGACGGTCCTTGACGATGTCCTTCTCTTTCGTTGTGAAGGTAATGACGAATGGTTCATACTCTCAGTGAACTCCCCAGATTCTGTGCTTCTCTCCGGAAAGCGTCGCAGTCCGCGGAGAGGAATGACACCTTTGTGAAGTGGACGGTCAACGAGGGGGCGCTCACTCGGGCCAAGGTTGCCACGATGAAGCCGCGAAAGGTTTTTCGTTGCCGTCACCTTGGCCGTCCTAGAACATGCAGGAAACTCCAAAGAAGGCCGAAGTGCAAAACATAGTAGCATCTACGAGATTCACGGATAGCCTTGACCTCAATGCCATTGTAGGGATACTCGAGGGCTCGGAGTACGATCCCGAGAAGTTTCCGGGATTGATCTATCGCATAAAGGAGCCGAAGACCGCTCTTCTCCTGTTCAGGAGTGGGAAAGCAAATTGCACAGGAGGGACGACCCTCAGTGAGGTTCGAGAGTCTGTTGACATTGTTGCCGGCAAATTGCTGAAAGCTGGAATACCTGTTGAACGGCACCCGGTGATAACGGTTCAGAACATCGTGGCCGTGTGCGATCTCGGTGCTATGTTGAACCTCAACAACATTGCCACCTCACTTGGCGTGGAACACTTAGAGTTTGAGCCAGAACAGTTCCCTGGAATGGTCTATAGGTTGGAGGATCCCAAGGTGGTCTGTTTGCTTTTTAGCTCGGGCAAGATGGTCCTTACAGGCGCAAAGAGCGTGGAGGAATTAGACCGCGCGGTCGAATCGATCGCAGAGGTCCTCAGCGGGTCTGGATTCTTGTAGCATGGTTGTGACAGGAAACGCATCGCACAATCGCAACCGAAGCGCAGAAAACAAGCAGTTCCCTTGCCCAAACAGAAAGGACATCCTGAAATCGAAACTTCTAGCTGACGCTGAATCCACTCGTAGAGAAGATATTCTCTTCGTAGATTCGAAAGACAAGGCTCTTCTCTCGAAAAATGAAAAAATGGAGGGTTTCTCCTCCACTATGTGCTTCGTCTCGTAGCCAGTCTCGTTCCCTCGGTTGCGCCCAGCTTTTCCAGGTCCGTTTCGTGCAGATGGATCTCCCTCATCTCAACAGAAGCGGTCTCCGCTCTCAAGGTATGGGTGTTTCCACGGTGCTCTAGGATGATCGAGTCACCCGGGCTCGCGCCCAGTGCTTTCATGGTTTCCATGTGTAATCCTACCATGCCTATTGCCGCTTCCACCGCCTTCCTTGCTGCAAGATTCCTTGTCCTCTCGTAGCGTTCGGCTATGACCGCATCCGTCTTTCTCAGCTCTTCGACCACACGTGTCCTTATTTCCTCGGTCGTGTTCACAGTAGTGGGGTCGATTCTCGGCGCGATTTCTCTTGCCGTTTCCTCGGTAGCTCCAGCCCTTGTGATGGATCCTTCCAGTTTTGCCTTGTTGAATTCCTCCTGAGTACCCGTTCTTTTGTTTAACAAAGTCATGACAATTCTCACCTCCCTTTAACATCGGTACTTGTTTCGCGCCCCGCCTCGGCGCTCCTTTCTGATGGGATAGATAACGGACCGAATGATAAATACCTTGCCAACGTCTGAGTAAGAAAGAACTCTTCTTCTAAAAAGAAGTCAGACCTTTTCGTCACAGACTAGTTGTGGACTGATAGTCTCTCACAGCCATAGATGCGTCCTTTGCCCCACCTACATCGTTATCATCTTTGATAATGGCTCAGAAGAGCTTAAGCTTGCCAGATTTGGATTCCAAAATGTGTTCAGGCTTAACTGTGTTGCAATGCTGGAAAAACCGTATCCTCAGGTCTTTAGAGGAGCTATGAAGTCCTTGAAGAAGCACGGCTTCACTGTTCGTGTGGAAGACGTCAAGGGCAAGACCATTGCAGGGGAGATGCACACATTTCCTGGCAGAGAATCAACCATAAGAGTAAGATTCCTTTCCGAGGATGACAGGACTCTGATGCGAACGGAGTGTGTATCCCATCTCTCGCCATCAGGAAACAGAAAGATGAAGGAGAGAATAGTGAACTTGGTAGAGGGGTTGGAAGCTCAGATGGCGTGATTTTTCTAGAATTCGGGAGGAATCAAGGATTCTCCTCATTTTCTCGCTCAAGCCTTTGGGCCATTCTCTCACACTCCTCCGCCATATCCCTCTTGTTCATCATTCTATATATCGTGGATTTCAGTCGCCATACGCTGGGGTATCTCGGATCCAACTCGGTCAATCGGTCCAGGCAATCTATGGATTCCTCATATCTTTCCAGCTTCGCGAGAACCGTACCCTTCGAAAAGAGAGCATCCTTGTCATTCGGGCTGATTTCAAGTATCTCCTCGCACCTCCTTAGGAAGGAGAGGAACCTGTCCATCTCATCTTTCTTCAGTCTGGAATCCTCCAATTCACGATGAACCTCATCCCATCCGAAAGAAGAGTCCCAGGTTCGAAAGACCGTAACACTGGAAACCTTCTGTCGAATGGCAGCTTGGTCAAGTGACTTCCACCCACTTTGCGGAAACAACTAGGATTCGCCTGGAAATGTCCGGTGTGTATCTTTGAATCAAGACATGAGCGTTGAGAAGGTGAAAAGCTATGGGCAGATCCTTTTCCCTAGCATTATCCAGGGATCTCACAAGTTCTTCAATCCTGTACAAGAGGATGGGACCATCGATGTCCTCAAACCTGTCCGCGTCCAACCAGATATGGATAGAATACC
>SOIM01000018.1 GCA_004377185.1 Methanomassiliicoccales archaeon
TCCTTCCCTTACGGAGCCCACCAAGTGGTTCATGATTGGAGCCTCTCTCCTCACAATACTCGGTGTCATTCTCTTCCTGTTGGGTATGGTCCAACTCTCAGGGGCTCTGTTCATGACCGGTCCCTGCCTGTTCTTCTTGGGGGGAGCTATGATAGCCTCTCGATGGGCCGGACCGAGAATACCACACTCTATTGCTAGCCTTGCGATCCTGTTTTGGATTCTGGCCCCAATCGAATGGTTGGAGGGACTTGAGGTCGGCATGGAGATGTTCCTTCTCAGCGGGTTGTTTCTGGTCCTCGCTGCGATTATTCTACTGATGGTCAACTCAACCTCTCTCCTGAGAGTTCTCACGAAGATAATCGGGGGAAGGAAGAAAACCCTCCCGGTTATGCGTGTCGCACTGTCCTACCCCATGAAGAAGAAGTTCCGAACTGGGATGACACTTGCAATGTTCGCTCTGATTATCTTCACCGTCACGCTCATTGCAATGATTTCGAGCTTTCAGACGAACAGCGTCGAGAGCGCGTATGTGCAACAGGCCGGGGGCTACGATGTCATTGGGTTCTCTGCCCCCATCACAAATATCTCGGAAGGGATTTCCTCCAATCCCGACCTAACTGGCAATTTTGACGAGGTATCCAGCCTGAGTTTCTCAGTTGTCGAGGTTTATCATCAGGGTGAGAGCGAAAGTTCCAGTCGTAGGATGAGGATCTACGGTGCGGACGACTCGTTCTTCGAAGACGGCGATTTCACTTTTCACTCTGTGATGACTGGATATAGCAGCCCAAGCGATGTCTGGGATGCCGTGAGGACGGATTCCTCACTCGTTGTTGTGGACGGTTCGGTAGTGGCAACATCATACGGTCCCGGAGCGATGATGGGCTCTTTTCAAGCTGAGGTCGGGAACAGGATCGTGGTGCAGAAAGGTGCCGCGTCTTACAACAAAACTATCATTGGGATCTTGGATGAGGCCTACTTCTTCCAAGGCATTATCACTTCACGCGGTTTTGCGAATGACCAATTTGGAGGTCAATCTCCTGCAATGTTCTTTTTCACGGCCAGCGATTCGGACATGGAAAACGTGAGGGAACTGGCAAAGGATCTTGAGAAAGAATTCATGACGAGTGGAATGCAGACAATCGTGATCAGAGACCTCTTAGCAGAGTTTCTTGAGATCGCCAGTTCTATCATGGGTCTGTTCCAGATCTATCTTGGACTGGGTCTAGTTGTTGGGATTGCAGGTCTAGGGATAATCACCGTGAGAAGCGTGGTCGAGAGAAGGCAGGAAATAGGAGTTATGAGGGCCATTGGCTACAAGAGGAAGATGGTCAGAAGGACTTTCATCATGGAGATATCCTTCATCTCTCTCCTTGGGATCTTCGTTGGCGTGATTCTCGGAATAGCTCTCTCCTATTACATGTATCAAGATTTCTTTGGTGGGTCTGGATCCCTTTTCGATTTCTTCGCCCTGATACCCATCCTGAACATCACACTCATTACTGGAATAGCGTTCATTGCAACATTGCTGGCGACAATGTCCTCAGCATTCAGAGCCTCCAGAATCGTGCCTGCGGAAGCCTTGAGGTTCAAGGAGTGATTAGTCCTCCTTCTGCTCTGCTGTTTCGAGTTCGCTGTGGGTTTCCTTCAATCGTGCATCTTGTGGCTCAGGAGCCATCTTCTTGACCACTGGTATCTCAGGTTCCACCCTCTCCGATATTGTGCCCTCAAGACTGGCGACGTCGATTTCGCTCTCCATAGCAGAATCGATTGCAAGGACGGCCGCTTTTGCAGCCTGGACAGTCGTCAAGAATGGCACACCTAGGTCGATCGCCACCCTTCGCATCATGTGTCCGTCCCTTCTCGCGCCAGAAGATTCGGTAGGGGTGTTTATGAGCAGATTGATCTCAGATTCTCGCATCAGACCGATGGCAGTGGGCGTCTTCTTCTCCTCTATCTTGTGTACGGGCGTGACCTCTATTCCTTGCTCACGCAGATGCCTGGCAGTGCCAAGCGTGGCGTAGATCTGGAAACCCCATTCGTGAAGTCGCTGGGCTACCGGTACGATGTCATCTTTATCATCGTCCCGCACGCTGATGAAGACACTGCCTTGGAGCGGAAGCTCATTCCCGGCAGCCATCATGGCCTTGTAGTATGCCCTCCCGAAAGAATCGTCCAAACCCATGATCTCGCCGGTGGATTTCATCTCCGGTCCCAGGATGCAATCCACACCCTGCAGTTTCTGGAATGAGAACACTGGAGCCTTCACAGCCACTCTCCTCGTAGCCGCTTCTCCAACATATCCCAGCTCTCTCAGCGAATGTCCGAGCATGACCTTTATGGCAACCTTGGTCAGCGGGATTCCTATGGCCTTAGATACGTATGGAACAGTTCTGCTTGCCCTCGGGTTGGCCTCCAGTATGTACACGACCCCGTCCTTCACAGCTATCTGGAGATTGATGAGCCCTATGATTCTGAGAGAACGACACACCTCGATTGTCACTCTCGTGATTTCCGAAAGAACCTCCTCAGTCAAGTTTTGGGATGGCAATACGCATACTGCATCTCCGGAGTGCACGCCAGCCTCCTCCACATGTTCTTGTATCCCTCCAATGAAGACATCATCTCCGTCCGAAATGGCATCAACGTCTACCTCAATCGCGTGGTCAAGATACTTGTCCACCAGGACGGGATGCTTGCTTGAGATCTGGGTTGCTTCGTTTATGTACCTTTCAAGGTCTTCTTCGTTGTAGACTATCTCCATTCCCCTGCCGCCCAATACATAGCTAGGTCTTACAAGAACTGGATAGCCAATCTTCTCCGCAACGCTTCTCAACTCTCCGAACGAAAAGCCCGAACCAGCTTCCGCTTGGTGTATGTTCAGTTTCCTCATGAGGGCCTCGAACCTTCTCCTGTCCTCGGCGATATCCATCGACTCAGAGCTGGTTCCCAGGATTCTCGTTTTCCATCCGTTCTCATCAAGTGCCTTTTGGAGAGGTACGGCCAGATTGACCGAGGTCTGTCCGCCCAGCTGCAAGATGACCCCCTCAGGTTCCTCTTTTTCGATTATGTTCAGGATGTCTTCCAGCGTGATAGGATCGAAGTAGAGCCTGTCGGAAATGTCGAAGTCGGTCGAAACCGTCTCCGGGTTGTTGTTGAGCATGAGAGCGTCGATGCCTTCTTCCCTGAGTGCCTGGATGCCGTGGACACAACAAGTGTCGAACTCGATCCCCTGCCCTATCCTTATCGGGCCCGCACCCACGATCAGAACCTTTCTGGACCTGGTACTCTCGATGTTGCATTCGTCCTCATGGGTGGAGTAGTAATATGGAGTTGCAGCTTCGAACTCGGCCGCGCACGTGTCGACCATTTTGTAAGTTTCGTTCCGTCTGTTCTCTCTGATGTCGCCCTCTTCCGATTTCGTGTTCTGGGCGATGTGCATATCGCTGAATCCCATTCTCTTGGCGTCATCTGTCAGTGAGGCATCGATTCTCAGCCTCCTTTCCATGTCAAGGATGTTCTCGATCTTTCTCAAGAAGAACATATCCCAACCGGTCAGGCGAGCGATTTCCTCCAACCCAACTCCTCTTCTCATCGCCTCCGCAATCGCATACAGTCTCTTGTCCGTGGGTCTTTTCAGCTCTTCCAGCAATTCCTCGTCCTTTATGTCCTCGATTTCCAAGGCGATCTTGCCCACATCCAACGAACGAATGGCCTTGAGAAGTGCTTCCTCGATTGTCCTGCCGATACCCATCACTTCCCCCGTGGACTTCATCTGCGTACCGATCTTCTTGTTCACCGTCCGGAACTTGTCGAAGGGCCATCTGGGTATTTTGATCACAACATAATCCAACATGGGTTCGAACAGGGCGGACGTCTCTGCTATGATAGGATTTCGGATCTCGTCCAGCGTGAGTCCGACAGCGATCTTGGCTGCTATCCTGGCAATGGGGTATCCGGTTGCTTTGGATGCCAGTGCGGACGATCGGGAGACCCGTGGGTTAACTTCGATTACCCTGTACTCCCTCGTTTGAGGATGTACCGCGAACTGTATGTTGCACCCGCCCTCTATCTTGAGAGCCCTGATGATTTTCAATGCAGCGTCTCTCAACATCTGGTGTTCCCTGTCGGTGAGCGTCTGGGCCGGAGCTATGACGATGCTCTCTCCTGTATGGAATCCCATCGGGTCCAGGTTCTCCATGTTGCAGACCGTTATGCAGCTGTCTGCCGAGTCCCTCATCACTTCGTACTCGTACTCCGTCCAACCCAGTACACTTTCCTCTATGAGGACCTGATTGATTCTTGAGTAGACCAACCCCAGGGAAACGGTTGTGTCCAACTCCTCCTCATCCAACGCGATTCCGCTTCCAGTTCCTCCCAGGGTGTATGCCGCCCTCACAATCACGGGATATCCGAGCTTTTCTGCAGCCTCCTTTGCCTCTGCAACCGTGGAACAAGGAAAGCTTCTTGGAACAGGTTCGTCAATTTCCAACATCAGATCTCGAAAGCTCCTCCGGTCCTCGGATTTCTTGATCGCTTCCAGAGAAGTTCCCAGCAACCTGACCCCGTACTTGTCGAGCACACCGGCTTCCGATAGTTCCGAACACAAGTTCAAAGCGGTCTGACCACCCATTCCGGAGAGGACACCATCCGGTCTTTCCTTCTCTATTACCTTTTCAAGGAAATGGAGCGTGAGGGGCTCCAGGTAGACCGCATCTGCGATTTCTGGATCTGTTTGAATGGTAGCTGGGTTTGAGTTAACGACTACGGTCGTGTATCCCTCTTCACGCAAAGAAGTGAGAGCCTGCGATCCTGAGTAATCGAATTCCGCTGCCTGACCGATGACGATGGGTCCAGAGCCGATGACCATCACCTTCTTCACGCCATTTTCAAGCACGGGAAGCCTCCATCAGTTTCTCGAACTGTTCGAACAGAGGATTGGCGTCATGCGGACCCGGTGAAGCCTCGGGATGGTATTGGACTGAGAGGATGGGCAAGGACTTGTGCTTGATGCTCTCCACCGTTCCGTCATTCAGGTTGATTTCCGCGACCTCGAGGTCTTCTGGTAGTTCAGGTTTGACGGCAAAGCCGTGGTTTTGAGAAGTGATGTATGCACGTCCAGAAGCAAGATTCTTGACAGGTTGGTTTCCTCCTCTGTGTCCGAACTTGAGCTTGTAGGTCTCTGCACCCAGTGCCAGACTTAGAATCTGATGTCCGAGGCAGATGCCCATCAAAGGGATTTCCCTAGAGAGGCGCTCCACCGTTCTTACTGTTGTCTGCAGGATCTCTGGATGCGCTGGGTCGCCAGGTCCGTTGGAGACAAGTACTCCATCAGGCTCGAGCTTCAGTATCTCCTCAGCGGTAGTGTCGTAAGGTACCCGTATGACTTGTCCTATTCGCAGGCAGTTGTTGATGATGTTGTTCTTCGCACCGCAATCTATCAGGACGATTCTCTTCTTCTTGTTGCTGGCATATTGCACGGTTTTGTCGCAAGAGACTATTGAGACCAGGTTTGTCTCGGTGGGGTGTGGCATTGAAATGACTTCTTGTACGAGCTCTTCGAGATTCGTGTCAGGCTCGGTGGATACGGCCGCCTTCATGGTGCCGTGCTTTCGGATCTTAATCGTCAGCATTCTAGTGTCCACATCCGAGATTCCGGGGATGTCATGCGATTCGAGGAATTGAGACAACGTCATCTTTGAATCTACATGGTAAGGACGTTTGCAGAGTTCACGCACAACAAATGCAGAGGGTTGGATTCTTTCCGATTCAAATGTCTCGGGTTGCACCCCGTAGTTTCCAATCAGTGGATAGGTCATCATCAGTATCTGGCCCTTGTAGGAAGGATCGGTCAGAGCCTCGCAGTAACCCGTCATGTTTGTGTTAAAAACTATCTCACCAAAAGCGGTGGTCCTTGCCCCGAAAGCCTCGCCCCTTAGAAGAGTTCCATCCTCGAGGGCGAGTAACGCTTTCATTTTCTGACCTTTCGGTGATAGCACTTTTCGCATAAGAAAATTGCGATAGCTCTTGTCGCGATTCAAAGTGTAAATCCTTGCGTTATCTCAAAATCCTCGACTTTTTCGAAACGATTCGGGTCAAATTCTGCAATGTCATCTTGGGTCCTTCTTCCACAGATCAAGTCAGAGACCATCTCCCCAATAGCAGGTGCCCTCATCACCCCCAACGCATTGAACCCAACGGCCAGGAAAAGCCCTTCGGTACCAGAATGGAAACCTATCAACGGACGCCTATCGGGAGTCGCGGTGCACAGTCCCGACCAGCCTCTGACCAATCTGGCATTCTCGGATCGAGGAAGCCTTCTCAGCATCTTCTCGGAAATCGAGGTCATGAAATCGAAGCCGGGTTTCTCTTTGAAGTTGTCCGGATCACTCTCCGTGCTCTCGGTCCCATCCCCTGCAAGAATGGTACCACCAGTCTCCGGTTTCATGTACAAGGAATTGGACACGTCATGGACCATCGGAATTTTCACCTCCCCCATGAACGGGGTTGTGATCGCTGCCTGTGTTCGGTATGGTTTCAGAGGAAGTTCAAATTCGAGCATCTTTGTCACCTTCTTTGACCACGGCCCCGCACAAATGATCACAGTCTCGGATTCTACGGTATCTCTGGCAGTCCTCAGTTGGAAGACACCATCCTCTTTCCTTTCAATTCCTTTGACCTCGCTTCTCTGTAGGAACCTTACTCCTCTTTCCTCAGCTGCCTTGGCAAAATGTACACAGAGCTGATATGGATCAACATAGGAATCATCTGGACAGTAGGCGGCTCCAGTTACGTCCTTGATTGCGATTTCTGGGGTTATGTCCTCAACATCATTCGGCTCGAGGAATCTCACATCACAGCCTATCGATTGCTGCATGTTCACATTTCTCTTCAGCGGTTCAATCTCTTCCTCTGTGCATACCAGCTTCAGCAGACCATCCTGATTCAACACGATTCCTTCCTCTTCCTCGCTCTCTTTCTTTATCCATTCCACGCTTTTCTTGACCAGCTCAATATCAATCTCGTTCCACAATTGATGTGAGAGAATGCCAGCTGAGAGACCGGAGCTTCCTGAAGCGATGAAATCCTTCTCCAAGAGTACAACTTCTTCGCCGAGCTCTTTTGAAAGGTGATATGCAACACTGCAACCAATTACACCTCCGCCAATGATTGAAAACGAGTATTTGTTCTTCAATTGGACCAGTGAAACCAACGAGAATGTTCTATATTACCATCACTGAGGGCGAGAATGCCGAGGCCTTCAGGCCACGGATGAATCGCCCTTGAAGCGTGCTGCTTTTTGATATGTTGAAGTATAATGGTCTGGGCACCCCAGGGTCTAGCTGCAGACCCCTTTCGGGGTGCCTAGGAGGTATACATATGCTAAGCAGCTATAGCCACAGCTATGGACAGTCGTCCTACCATATAGTTTTGGCGCCCAAGTACAGGCGCAGGGCCTTCGCTCGGGAGGACATCTCCTGATGCCTGAGGAAGCTCATAGAGGGCATCGCCCGTAAAGAGAAAATGAAGATGCATGCCCTGGAGGTGATGCCAGATCACATTCACCTCTTCCTTGATGTCCAACCAACAAAATCGATGGCCCAGGTGATGCAGCTTCTGAAGGGGAAGACCGCCTACCATCTCTTCAGGGTCTTCCCCGAGCTGAGGTCGATGTTCTTCGGGGGCCATCTCTGGTCCAGGGGAAAGTTCTTCCGCTCGGTGGGAGAGGTGACTGCTGATGTGATAGAGCACTACATCCTGGAGTCTCAGGGAAGGGTGAAGCGAGACACAGTCTCGAACCAGGGATCGCCTCCCTCCACTCCTGCGAAAGAGGATGTACAATCGACCCTAGAAGCCTTCACCATCTGACCCTATAAAGATGCCACATCCTTTAGGGTGTGGTAGTTCACTTCTTCTTTGATTTGAGGGGTTCCCTTTCCACTTCCAACCTGTCTGTAGTTGGGTACTCCTCAACCAGAAAACAGGGGAACTCAATATCACCTGCGATTTCTTTCAGGACCCAGGGGGCGATCTCCAAACGCGACTTTTCGTAGTCTATGTTCATGAGTTCGTCCGGAACTTCGAATCGTTCCATCAAATCGTTCTTCAATTTCACAAGCCCGAGGCTTTCGATGACTCCTTTGAACAGGGTGCCTTCGGGAGTGATTATCTCCCAATCCCCGGCGATATTCTTTGCCCTTCTCATGATTCTGTTCTTCAGCTGGACAGCGTCCTTGAAAGAAGAAGTGCAGTAATGGAGGGACATATCCACATCTGTTGAAAGCAGTTTCTTGGCAAGCTCATCACATCCGGACACCGCGCTGGATATGTCGTTCTTCGTGTCGTACCCTTTCTTTCGCAGTCTCATCCAATTCGTCTCTGAGAACTCAAGTTCGTCAAGGTTCAGGAACTGCACACCGAGCTCATCTAGGTCCCGTACTAGAGTGGCCGTGGCCCTTTGTCTGTCTGGAAGAACGGGTATTTCGACACCCAAATCCATTCCCCCCTTGGTCACTTGTTTGAATGCCTCTGCGAAGTCCGTCCTTTCCATTCTGTTCCAAACGCGGAGAGGAGGATGAAACCTTATCTCGTCCAAGCCAGAGTCCTCGACATCTTTTAATTTCGAAGTGTCGGTGCAGGAAGTGTAGAGGTGGATGTGGAATCTCTCACCAAAGGTGTTCTTCAGAAGTCCGATGTGGTCACATGTTCGCTCTGCCACTTCAAGGGGATCCCCGCCCGTGATGCCTGCCCCGAGAGCGTCTATCATCCTGGCCTCATACAAGATGTCCTCATCTTCCTTCACTCTCAGTTCATCGGCATACACCACATCCCTGCCTCTTTTGGATCCGGACAGGGGGCAGTAGAAGCATTTCCTCCTGCACTTTCCAGTCACCAGAAGAACCAGCTTAGCGCCCATCGCACAGTAACGACATCCCTCAGGGAGCTTCCCTTTCAGCAGTGACCCCTTTTGAAGTCTCTCAATAGCCACAGAGGCATATTGGATTCCGAATAAAAAGAATGGTGTTTCCTAGCTGAGCGATTCGATTGTTGGACCCAGAGCCTCCACGAACCTGTCACACTGATCCTCAGGCACGGTGAAGGACACACGTACGAACTTGGAACCATACCTCTTGGACACATAGTTCCCGGACCTCACGAAAACACCATGGTCGTACAGCATCTTCTCTTCGAATTTGTCCGGGTCGATTCCCAATTCGCTCACGTCTATCACGAACATGTTCGTGAAGGAGGGATATACTGGAAGGAATGCTCCTTCTATCTTGTCAACTGCCGATTCTATCTTCTCCTGGTTGTTCCTGCAGATCCTGAGCATATCTCCCAGCCAGTTCTCTTTCGTCTGCAGAGCCGTCAGTGCCGCTCTCTGAGCCAACACGTTGACCGAAAGGACGTTCGTGTCGAACTTGATCACTTCCTTCATCACTCTCGGGGGAGCCAGCAGGGCGCCGATTCTCAATCCCGCCATCCCGCAGTTCTTGGAAAAGGAATAGGCGATCAATGACTTCTCCGGGTAGAAATCCGTTGTGAGAGTGTGGTCCTCTGAGAAATCTCTGTATGTTATATCGTCCACAACCCACAGGTTATTGTCCCTTGCTATCTCGCATATGGCTTTGACTTCGTTCCTTCTGTAATCTGTGCCCAATGGATTCAGAGGGTCTATCAGCAGGATCATCTTTGTCTTGTCCGTGACTGCTTCGTTCACCTGTTCTTCCGTCATCTTGTACGGGTTTCCGTAGATTCCGATCTCGACAGGTTTAGCTTTCGAAAGCGTGATCTGGTGATGTATGGGCATGAAGCTGGGGTCGGTAGCTATCACCTCGTCCCCTTCGGCCAGCAATGCCCTGTTCAGAATGTAGAGGGCCTCTATTCCCCCATTCGTGATATGGATGTCCAAATCGTGCAAGCCGAGATCCTTGAGTATCGCCTCCGGCAGGCCAAAAGAACCCTTCCTGTAAGGATAAAGGTTGTACACTCTCTCCTTTGCAGCTGATATGATGGCATCTATGACGGCCGGGTCAGTTGGAATGGTGTTAGTGTTCTGGCTCATCCACACTACGTCTTTCCAATGCTTGTGGGCATACTCGAACTCGTCCATCTGCACACGCCCCCGACCGCGACAATCATCTTATAGTAGTGAAGTGAAGTATAGTACCAGACCCGCTCAGTTTTGCCTGAACTTGGTCCACAAATTCTATCACCCTTAACGAGGGAACGTTCCTCTGTGTCCACTCATATACGAAATCAAAAGTCCCAAGTGTAGTCCTGAACCCCAACTCCTTCATCTTAACTGCTACGTCCGATGCCTTCTCCCCCTCAGTCGAGACATACACCGTCACATACGTTCGCATACGACCTCTCCACTACTGAATAGCCACCTGGATTCAAAATACTTGTGGTCGCCAATCGCAAAACTTATGAGTTATTGGTACTCTTTCCCAAGGCAAGGGCTCATAGTCTAGAGGTTATGACGTCACCTTGACACGGTGAAGGTCGGGAGTTCGAATCTCCCTGAGCCCACTACCGCTTTTGTTCGAATGTCAGAAATCTCACCATTCTCAAAACAATCTGATGAAATCAGTATTGATATTCGCACGACAAGCACGAAATAACTGGCGACCGATTTTTATCCGAACAGTGAAGCCCAGAGGCCGCAGGATGCCCAAGCAAAGAAGAATTAGGGTGAAGGTGTGTCTAGTCGGAGATTGTGGCGTAGGGAAAACCAGCCTGATTCGTCGCTTCATCCACAGTGAATTCGAAGATAGGTACATCCCCACTCCTAGTACAGCCGTCTCGAAGGTCGAGCTCCTTTTCCCCACCAATCATGATAGTGAGATTATGCTGGAAATGGATCTCTGGGACATAACTGGACAGAGCGCTTTCCGGAAATTCCTCAGCGACGCGTACTTCTGCAATGCCACAAGCATCGTGGCGGTATGCGATGCATCCCGAACAGAAACCCTACACGAGTTGGAAGACTGGATTAGTGCTGGTAGGGAGATCGCAGGTGGGGTCCAGACTCATACTCTGGCCAACAAGACGGATTTGGAAAGAAATCCCGTCATGAATGACCCAATGCTCAAACAGATTGCCAACAAGTACGATGCGCCCTTTTACTTTGTGAGCGCCAAGACTGGATTGAACGTTGATTTCGCTTTCCAGACAATCGCCGAGATGATTCTGAAAGAGATCTTGAGCAAACTGGACGAAAAAGAAGCGGTCATGAAGAAGGAATGGGAGATTCTGGACACCATTGTGAAGAGAGGGAAACTTGGGGCGTCAAAAGAATACTTCTTCACCACTATGAAGGGAATAGCGTTCGATACCCTCAGATCCTATATTGACAGGCTCGAGGAAAAGGGCTATTTGCGAGTGACTTGGAATGATGCCACTAGCTTCATCGCCTTTGCCACTGAGGCTGGAGTTGAGAGAGCCAAGCTTGGACCAGAAAGAATAGAGGATGAGGTCATCGACACTGTCGTCTGACAATCATCCCAGGACACTTCGGGCGATCACCATTTTTTGGACTTCTGAAGTCCCCTCATAGATCTCTGTGATTTTTGCGTCTCTGTAATACCTTTCAAGCGGAAGGTCGGTCATGTATCCGTACCCTCCATGAACTTGAATGGCGAGTCTTGTGACGTCCACAGCTGAGGTAGAAGCAGCCAACTTCGCCATTGCCGCTTCCTTGGAGAACCTCTCTCCGGCATCTTCAAGAAAGGCAGCATGATATGTCAGCCACTTTGCCGAGGTTATCTTCACTTCCATTTCCGCGATCATCCATTGAATGGCTTGAAGTCTGGAGATGGGCTTTCCGAACTGGATCCTCTCGTTGGCGTACTTCACCGCGGCATCCCTCGCACCCTCTGCCAAACCCAATGCCTGAGCAGCTATCCCTATCCTTCCCGAGTCCAGTGTTATCATTGAGATCTTGAACCCGTCCCCTTCGTTACCAAGCAGGTTCTCTTTCGGGATTTTGCAGTTCTCCATGATCACTTCCGCATGCTCGGTTGACCTGATCCCCATCTTGTCGAAGATCTTGCCGACTTTGAGTCCGGGCGCATCATTCTCAACTATGAACGCGCTCATACCCTTCGTTCCTTTTTCTGGGTCGGTTATCGCAATAACGATGAAGACCCCTGCAATGGTGGCGTGGGTGATGAAGTACTTTCTCCCGTTGAGTACATAGTCGTCACCTTCCAGCACCGCTGTGGATTCCATGGAGCCGACATCCGTTCCAGCGTTAGGTTCTGTCAGGGCGAACGCCCCTATGACCTCCCCTTTCGCGAGAGGAGGGAGGTACTTCTGCTTCTGTTCGTCGTTCCCGAATTTGAGGATGACTTGTGCGCAAAGCGTGGTGTGGACGCTGAGGCTGCCCCCGAGAGATGCGGAAACCTTGGAAAGCTCTTCAATCACACTCACGTAACTGATGTGGTCCGCTCCCGCTCCACCGTACTCTGTGGGAATCGGTACTCCTGTGAGGCCCTCCTCCATCAGCTTCTCCCACAGCTCCATCGAGAATTTTCCCTTCTTCTCGACTTCGTCGACAACTAGTGCAACATCTCTCTCAGCAAACTCCTTCGCCTTATTCTTCCAGTTCAATTGTGCTTCATCAAACTCGAAATCCATCTCCTTCCCCCTGTTTCGACCGTGTCATGTTCTGGAACGATATTAAGATTGCTATCCTCCCCTTTTCGAAAGAATGAAATATCGAGTCAGTTGTTTGAGTACTGTTGGAATAGCCAGGGCTGTGGGCACCCAGAGGATTGACCATGGATGTTGCGATTGTCGGTTCCTTGATGGCATTAGGTGTAACGTTTCTCATCATCGCTGTCCTGGCACTTCGCTCCCCTCTGATTTTCAAGATCGCGCTCAGGAATTTTCTTAAGAGGAAAAGGTCCACAACAATGGCGATATTCGGTCTCGCGGTTGGTGCGGCGATCATCACTGGTTCTCTAGCTGTAGGGGACTCATTGGAGAATGCCGTTGTCCAGTCCACTTATCAGAACTTGGGGAACGTGGATGAGGCTGTGCGTTCTATGAGTGCTTTTGATCAGTCGATCGTTGACGAGATAATGAGTGGAAGCCTTGCTGGAGAAGTTGACGCCGTCGCTCCCCTAATCGTCTTACCGGTCTCGGTCATGAATCTGAATTCGTCCGGGAGGGAGTCCCACGTAAACATCATTGGTTTCACAGAGGAGTTTCTTGATTTTGGGGATTTCAGCCTCAGGGATGGGAGTCCTTTTCAAGGATTGTTGGGACCAAATCAGGCCCTTGTCAACGAAAAACTGGCTAGTCGCATTGATGCTTCGCCCCGTGATACCTTGAGACTGTCGTTACGAACCCCCGAGTTCTCCTTCGAAACGGTCTACTCCCCGTTAACTTCTCTTCGAGAATGGGATGTGGAGATTCTTGACATAGTTGGGGACTTCGGCCTAGGAAGATTCCAACTGAGCAGCTCTGGAGTCGTACCCGAGAACATTTTCGTTAGACTAGAGGATTCGCAGAACACATTGGGTATGAACGGGAAAGTCAACACGGTCGTTGTGTCCAACAAGGGTGACGCTCACGAGGGGTTGGAGAGGTCCCAAACGGTTACGCCAATGTTGGAGAAGCTTTTTGACGAACGTTTCGGATATGAAGACATCGGCTTTGTTGTTGTTCCTGACGGTTACGTGAAGATTGAAAGAAAGGAGATATTCTTTGAGGAACGGTATCTTGACTTGGTCACCAACATAACTTCCGCTTCTGCTATGGTCGAGGAGGTCTCACCGCTTACCTCATATTTCGTCAATTGGATAGGAAACGAGACTCTCTGGGTTGCCTATTCGGTTGTTACAGGGTTTGACGCAGCTGTTGATTCGGCCTTTGGATTGTTCGAAAGGAACACCACTGGTGAACAGATAATAGGGGAAATGGATGATAACGAAATGATTATCACCGACTACGTAGCTTGGCGTCTGGGAATAGGAGAAGGCGCAACTATCACCCTTAATTTCTCTGTCTATGACGAATCCTTCGACGAGGTTTTCGTGCACGAGGATTTCACAGTGAAATATGTAATCAATTTGACTGGCAAGGCGGACGACAGCGAATTGATGCCCCCATTTCCCGGTATCAAGGGGAAGTCGGGCTGTGGCGATTGGGACCCACCCATTCCAATTGACTTCGGTATTATGGAGGGCGACGTACAGTATGACGATCTCTGGTATTGGGTCAACTATGCCGGTACCCCAAAGGCCTATATCACACTCAACAAGGCAAAGGAATTGTGGGCCAACGATTTGGGAGAAATCACAACCATCAAGATTAAGCCATCAGTAGGAACGAACACAGCAACGTTGGCCAACTGGATAGGAAACGAGCTCAACGAATCGGTAGGTTACCGTGACGCTGGAATCACGATATCCCAGATAAAGAAGGAAGGGATTGAATCCGCAAAGGGCACCCAGATAGTCACTGAGACTTTCATAGCCTTTGGAAGTGTGGTCATAATCGCTGGGATCCTGCTGATAGTCCTGTTCGTGGCCACATCCGCCGAAGAGAGGAAGAAGGAAATCGGTGTGATTAGAACACTCGGAGCAACGAGGAAGAAAACAACCCTGTCCTTTGCTTTTGAAGGCTCGCTCTTGTCGATAATAGCATCTGCGATTGGAGTCGTGTTGGGGATTGTCGTAGCTATTGCTTGCGTTTGGTTGACGAACACCTTTTGGACGAACATTGTCGAAGGGAATGAGATTGCACTGCATTTGACGGCATCCAGCATAATCTTGGGCTTGGTCTCTGGTTTCCTCATCGCACTAATAACGTACGCGATAGCATCCTATTCAATATCCCGAATGCGGATAGTTGAGGCCCTGCGTAGAATGTCATTGAAGATTTCCAGAAGGTCCCGTGGAATCCTCCCAATACTCTTCATTGTGTATGGGGCACTTCTGATTTCAGTCGGTTTTACAGAAGACATCGATTCCTCCGTTCTTGGTCTTTCTTGGCTTTTCGGGCCAGTCCTGATTCTCTTGGGCATTGGCTTTCTGATAAGAGCAAGGACAGGGAGGAGGTTGGGATGCGGTATTGCGGGCCTGGTCTCAATAGTCTATACATTAGCCTTCGACATCGTCTTCCTTTCTACTTTCAATGAGCCAGCGTTCCTCTTATTCTTCCTAAGTGGTTTCATGGTTGTCCTGGCAGCAACTGTGGCTCTCTGGTCCAGCATGGATGCCGTTGCGAGATTGTTCAGCAGAACTTCAGTGACGAAAGTTGCTTTCACGAATCCCTCAAGAAAGGCGGGTCAGTCCGCAATGACAATGGCCATGTTCGCGGTGGTGGTCTTCACTCTGGTTGCCCTCGCGGTAAACATATCTGGTCAGGAAGCGAACATGGACCGAGCAGTATTGGAGCAGGGCGCTGGATACCAAGTGGTGGCAGAGGCCACAACCCCACTCCGGTTCGACCTGGGGGATGAGCAGGCCAGAACGGAGAACGGCATACCCGGATATCCTGGGGGCTTTATGGTGGCTCAGTTCTCTACCTACGGAGCTTCAGGGGGCACTTGTAGCAATTTGAACAGTGTCCTGCCTCCTCGATTGATGGGCGCCAATGAGACATTCCTGCAGGATAACACTCTGAGATTCTCTTCTTCAAGACATCACGGTTCTTCTGATCCAGAGGGCGCATGGTCCGAGCTGTATGATGTTCAGACAGACGGTTCGATTCCCATAATCGGGGACGCGAACACGATCATATGGATATACGGGAAGAATGTGGGAGACACGATCGAAGTGACTAATGAGAACGGAGAGTCCAGGAAGCTTCTTGTGACGGGAATCCTCCGGAGCTCAATATTCAGTGGTTCAGTCTTTCTTTCGGAAGATAACTTGGATGACCTGTATCCGACCAAGGCCGAATATGATTTCTTCCTTTTCAAAGCGTCCGATCCAGACCAACTGGTGCCCTACCTTGAGCAGAATCTCACCGCGTACGGTGTTGATGCTGTTCTCGTGGAAGAAAGGGTGAGGGAGAACCTTGAGATTGAATGGTCCTACATGTCCCTCTTCCAAGTCTTGCTCCTGTTCGGGCTGGTGGTGGGCACTGCGGGTCTCGCTCTGACTTCAGCCAAGTCCATATCGGAGAGAAGAAACGAAATCGGAATCCTGAGATCGCTTGGATTCAAACGGAACATGGTCCTCAGAACCTTCCTTTTGGAGAACCTCTACATCTCTCTTTCCGGCACTCTGATAGGAGTGGTTTTCGGGCTACTGGTGTCGTTCATATTCTTCGGTCCGATTGGTGGTCAGGGATATGGTGTCGTGATTCCTTGGTTGACGATTGGTATAATAATCGTAGCAGTGCTGGTTGCAACAATACTGTCAACTGCCGGACCGTCCATAAGAGCCGGAAGGATGGAAACAGTTGAGGCACTTAGGATTGAGGAGTAGAAGACCTGTAGGAGCAGTTTGCAGATGATACACGATCATGTACCTCCTAAACATGTTCAAAATGTTTATATGAGGATTGCTGAATCTTTGAGAATCAGGAATAGCCAAGGAGAGTGTTTGACAGGACACCTGGAGTGTTTTGGATTGCCCGGAGAGAACACAATAATCTGCGAATGGATGTCTGCCCGATGAAGAAGCGTGGAGTCGTCATATTAGCAACAGTATTTGCTCTTGTTCTTTCCTTCCCTTTCAGTAATCTTCAGATTGTTTCTGGCGAGGAGATTCCGACAAGAGGAGACGGCATTGATGAGCACTCAAGATGGCTTCAGTTCCGTGGTAATCTCAACAACACCGGATACTCTTCTTCCTCGGTGCCGTCATCTGACCGAACCTTTCTTGAATTCCCCACTCTTTGGCCAATTTGGTCCTCTCCAGTCTCCAAAAACGGAATCGTCTATTTCGGATCCCAATCAAAGTCTATTTACGCTGTGAGAGCCTCTACTGGCGAGGAGATTTGGAGCTTCGAGACAGGTGCCAAAATAGATTCCTCTCCTTATGTTCATAATGACACTGTGTTTGTCAGCTCCTCAGATTCTAAGCTCTACGCTCTCAATGCCACAACTGGCGAGGAATTGTGGAACTTCACTACAGGCGGAGAAATCATATCTTCGCCTAAGTACTACGATGGGGTTGTCTTTTTCGGCTCGAAGGATTGGAATTTCTATGCGATAAACATATCTGACCAAAGCCATCACTGGGGCGCTCCATTTCAAACGGGGGGAGAAATCTGGGGAACGCCTGCTATTGCCGACAGTAGGATATTCTTCGGGTCCAATGACGGTAACTTCTATAGCGTTTGGATAGAGAACGGGACGATGGATTGGACTTTTGGTATAGACCCAGTACTCAATGGCAGCGTGAGGTATTCAAGTGCTGCTGTGCACAAAGGAATGGTGATTGTCGGGTCAGATGACTTCAATGTCTATTGCCTCAATGAATCCACAGGAGAGAAGATTTGGAATTTCACAACAAACGACTACGTCTATTCCTCTCCCGCTGTTCACAACGATACCGTCTTCGTGGGAAGCAACGATCTGTACTTCTACGCCATACCCTTGTACGATCCTAACGGTGACGGGATGATAGACCATTCTGAGGTTCTTTGGAAAATATACACACAGGATTTTGAAGGGGGCTCTTCTCCTGCCGTTGCAGAAGGCAAGGTCCTACTAGGTTCCACCCAGTATGGTCTCATATGCGTGAACGAGACTGATGGCAGTTACTATTGGAACTTCTCCATCCCCGGGGGCGCTGTCTCTTCTCCCGCTGTGGTTGATGGAAGAGTCTTCATTGGTGGTGGAAACGGTGTAATGTATGGATTGGGCTCCTCCGGTCTGGAATACATTTGGCAGTTCACAACCGTACTGGACAGCATTTCACCCACTGTGACTGACAGTTCACCGACGGGAACTGATGTATCGGTAGGAACAATCATCACAGTGACGTTCAGCGAACCTATGAATCGGACAAGAACGGAAGGGGCTTTTTCAACATCGCCACCCGTTGGTGGATCATTCAGTTGGAGTGGTACCACGATGATTTTCGCTTCTACTTCTCTGTTGTCGAACGGGACATTGTACACAATAACGGTGGGTTCAGGGGCAACGGATTTGGCCAGCAACTCCCTAGACTCCTCTTACTCCTGGCAGTTCACAACTACCTCAGTACCAGACACAACTCCACCGACCGTAATTGACAATTCGCCAACTGGGACCAATGTTTCGATATGTCCAATCATTTTAGTGACTTTCACTGAACCCATGAATCGAACAGCAACAGAAGGAGCATTCTCTGCATTGCCAACCATCAGTGGCGTGACTAGCTGGTATCGAACCACAATGATGTTCATCTGTACTTCTCCACTAGCGTACGGGACACAATACACAATAATGGTAGATGCAATGGCAACAGACGGAGTTGGCAATAGCCTAAGCTCAGACTACTCCTGGCAGTTCACAACCACTTCGACGCCCGATACAACTCCACCAATTGTAACAGACAAATCGCCGACTGGAACTGATGTTTCGTCAGGAACAACAATCACAGTGACTTTCAGTGAACCTATGGATAGGTCATCAACGGAAGGGGCATTCTCTACATCGCCGACTATTGAGGGTACGTTCAGTTGGAGCGGAACCACACTGATATTCACTCCCACTTCCCCTCTATTGCCCGGGGTCCGATACACTATAATAGTAGATGCAAGGGCAACTGACGTGACTGGCAACAGAATAATCCCTCCGATTCTCGATGTCGAGATTATACCCGAATTTGACAGAATAAAGTCCAACAGGGTGATGACAATAACCTTTTTGATTACGCACGATCAGCAGCCCGTGGAAGGGGCCTTTGGACAGATATTCGTCAGTATCGGAGAGCTGTCCCAACAACAGGCGAGCACTTTCCCAGACGGAACAAACAGTGTGAAATACACCGCACCAATGGTTCAAGAGAATACGACTGTGACGATAACGGTCATAGCGAACAAGGCAGGCTACGATGAAGGTAGGAACTCTCATCAGATCGTTGTGGAGCCCGGGACGGCCTATGGGGATGTCGGGGCCGATTCAGAGTTCCCCTGGCATAAATACGTTGGCTACATCGGGGCGGTCGTGGCTTTGGTGGTCGTCAATGTTGCTCTTGTCGTTCTGCTCGTGAAGAGACGGAAGACTGATGATGAGGAGGGTATTTCGTGAGCCATGTAAGGGGACTTCTCTCGGTGATTATCGGGGTTCTTGCCATTTCCATTTCAATTTCTCCGTCCTCTCTTGCGCAGACCGATGAGTTCAACGTGATAACGCTCGGACTGCTGTGGGAGAGCGAACAACTACATAACGCGACACTCTGGTCGGTCGCGTGGTCCCCCAACGCTTCCTACATCTCAGCTACCTTCTTTGACAACACAACCGTCGTGGTCAATTCTACCACTGGAGAAGCCGTGACCAAGATTGGGCCTCATAGGGAGGAGTGGCTTGCTGAAAGGACGAGATGCGACGCGATAAAAGAGTGCGAAGTCGAGAATCATTACCCAGCGAGGAGCAGCACCTGGTCCCCCGATGGGAAGCATCTGGCCGTTGGCGGGGACGACACATACATCAAGGTGTACGATACCGAATCCTGGGAAATCGAAAAAGTTCTGTCTGGCCACAAGGGAAGCGTACTCTCGGTCAGTTGGTCCCATGATGGCAGGTTCATCGCGTCCGGTTCTGGTACCGACAAGGTCGATGTTCACAATGCAGACTCCAGGGAAAACATCATCAAGATCTGGGATTTTGGGACCGGAATAGCGGTTCAGAACCTCACCGGGCACCAGGACGGAATCTTGCAGTTGCGTTGGTCCTCAGATCAATCACTGTTGGTTTCTGCTTCAGACGACAGTACCCTGAAGATGTGGAACACGACAACATGGAACAACGTTCTGAACTTCACAGGAGACGTGGAGTTCGGTACCGGACATTCTTTGGGCGTTCTCACTGTCGACTGGTCTCCGAATGAGACCTTGCTCGTATCTGGTAGCAGGGATTACACCGTCGTTGTCTGGAACGCGACAACAGGTGATGAGGTCGCCAAGTGGTCAGCCCCTAACTGTGTCAGATCGGTTGATTGGCACCCTTACGCAGATCTGATATCGGCTTCAGGTGTGCAGGAAAGCTACCTCATGATCAGGAACTCCACGACAGGTTCAATCCTCAAGACCTTCCGCGAGAATGAGAAAGTCGGAGGCGTGATCCAGTCAAGTGCTTGGTCTCTCGATGGAAAGAGGTTGGCGGCCGGTTCTAATGTCGAGGCCAAGATCAGGGTCTATGCCTTTGGTGCAGGAGGTCCTTCCGAAGCAGGAGGCATCCCGGATTGGCTGCCGAGTTTGTTACTGTTCTTCGTCATTTTCGCCTTGATCATAGTGGCAGTGAGTGTCAGAATTCCATCCAAAATAAGGAATTACGAGCGGAGGTGAAATGGTCCTGAAGTTCACCAAGAGTTTGCCTGCAATTGTCCTCGCCTTATTTCTCTTGATCTCCACTTCAAAGCTGGTGGCGGCAGACATTGATGCGGATTACCTCGGCAGCGGGCCTGGGAGGTTCAATTCCTTCGTTGTTTCGGACATAGACGAGGATGGCAACGTAGAGATTGTGATTGGAAACTATGAAGGTCACATAAACATCATCGAGCTTATCGGGGGCGAGTATGTAGTGGAGTGGAGGAGCGAGTCTCTCGGTACCAGACTTTGGGGCCTCGAGGTTGCTGATGTTGACTCGGACGGTACGAATGAGATAATTGCGGGAAATGGCGAAGGCGAGGTCTTCGTATTTGACGCCAAGACACACGAGTTGGAGTGGAAGAGCCACAGGCTTACCAGGGACGCACATGGCCTGGCGGTCGGGGACGTGGACATGGACGGGGAAAACGAACTGCTCGTCGGCACTGGCTACAAGACGGACACGCCATGGGGCACGCTCTATATATTCAACGGAAAGAACTTCACCCTGGAGGACAGGATAGAAAGATTGGGGTCTCGGATACGGGGGATTGCGGTTCACGACATTGACCAGGACGGAAATATCGAGATAATATTCGGGACAGGCCATGCGTTGGGAGAGACACCTGGAGAAGGGTACGTACACGTGTACCAGTTCGATGGGGAGGAATACGTCCGAGAATGGAAGAGCCCGGATCTGAACGGCGATCCTCAGGGCCTGCTGGTCGAGGACGTTGATGGGGATAACAACCCGGAGATCGTCGTTGGAAACGGATACCGATATCATCCTGGCTACCTGAACATCTTCAGATATTCTGGCGGCATGGGTGTTGGGACTCCTGAGATTTACGAGAAGGTGTTTGAGAGTGACGACATCGGTCCCAAGGCCTACGGTTTGGATGCAGCGGACATTGATGGGGACGGGATTGTCGAAATCGTCGTAGGCAACCAGCCTGGCTACATTTGGGTTTTTGACGGAAGCACGCGAGAGGTGGAATGGAAGAGTGATCTTTTGGGATCGGACATCCTGGGGATAAGGCTCTATGATATAGACAGGGACGGAACGGTCGAAATCATAGCCGCTCAGGGAGGCTATCAAGGGAAGTCGGATTTCACGAGCGCGTACACTACGCCACACATCTTCATAATTGACGGAAAGACTTACGCAATTGAGGAAAGGATAGGCGAACCCGACTATCTTGCCTGGTCATTTCAGATTGCCATCATCAGCCTGGTTATCGTTCTCCTCGTTCTGCTGAACATTTTCGTGAAGAAGAAAAAGGTCCAGAAAGCGGTGGTCGAGAAACCCAAGGAGGTGGTTTCATCATCGGAGAGCTAGTTGCCGCAGCAAGCGTTGGAATATCCTTCGGAAGCGCTTGGCTATGTGCTCTGGTGTCCTTCGGCGTCTCCTCAGAGAGCAAAATCCGCGGACTCAATTTCATCCTTGGCAGGATAGTAGGTCTGGTCTTTTTGGGACTGGCTATTGCAGCTCTGGGTCTCTTCGCAGACATTCCGCCGCTCTACTTCGTGATAACATTCGGAGTTCTGAGCATTCTGTTCGGTTTCATTGTCATCTCGCAGGTTACAGGTCTGGGAGATCGTATCGTCAATGTCTTTCGCTCAAAGAAACAAACCGTGGAAGGGAATCCTGGTCACAGTCCGAACCCTGGAAAGCATCATGGAAAAGGTGAATGCAAGGGAGGAATGAAGGAAGGGCACAAGATGAGGAAGTTCAAGAACAGCTATGTCTTTGCTCTGGGTGTCGCTCGAGGCGCCACTCCATGTCTGAAGATCATGATCCTTGTCCCATTGCTCGTTTCTGTTGACATCTTACTGGCCTTGGCCATGATACTTGTCTATGCTCTCACTTCGACTGTCTACCCCGTGATTGGATTCTTGTCAGGGAGTCTCCTTCGTTCGGTTGAGAAACATGCTCTTTATGTGAGGGTGGCGGCTGCGCTGATTCTAGTGGGTGTTGGTGTCTATTCGATCATAAACGTGCTCACGACCCTTCACCCAGCAGGAGGGTTCTGAGGTGGCCGAATGAATCTGTGGCAGCGGATAAGCACCCCAAGACTGATGGTCCAGATCGGCTGGCTGATATTCGCAAATGCCATGATATTCGGTCTGCCCGCCTTCGGCGAGATTCCGGCGTTGAGGAACGTCTTCTTCCCGGATGCCACCACGAAGTTCTTCCAGAACGCGCCAACATACTCGATCATCTATATGCTGCAGGACACGCTCGTGGGTGACTTCGCCACCTTTTACATGGGGCTTGTGATTCCTATACTGATTTTCGTCACTCTTGTCCTGGTCATGGGAAGATTCTGGTGTGCTTGGCTCTGTCCTCTTGGGCTTCCTCAAGACCTATTGACAAGGTTGAGACGGTCCCTCGGTATCAAGAGAGTCAATCTCCCCCCCAACTGGTCGGTCTTCCTCCATCAGATGAAGTACCTCGGCTTATTTCTGATAATATTCTACACCTTTGCTCTTGGTTTCCCGCATCTAGGTCTTTCCAACTTCCAATCGAGTCTTCTTCTGCCTTATGAACTGCTGGATCCCAACAGGGCGATGTATGTGTATCCTCAGATATGGATGGGTTTGCTGCCCGCCAGCACGGTCGTGCCGTGGCTATCCATTCTCACATTCGGATTCTTCCTCATGACATGTTTCCCGATCAGAAGATTCTGGTGCCATCTTTGTCCCGCAGGGGCTCTTATGGCTCCTCTCAACAAATACGCAATGATACACCTGAAGAAGGACGCTTCCAAATGCACACACTGTGGGATTTGTGCCAGGGTCTGCCCAATGGAGATCAAGAAGGTTTACACAGAAAGGGAGCAGGAGAACGTCACAGTGTCGGTATGCGTTCATTGTTACAGGTGCGTAGAGTCCTGCCCAGAAGAAGGATGTCTTGGTGTTTCCATAATGGGCAAGGTGGTGCTAGAGTCCAAATATCCGGATGAGATATCAATAAGTCCAGAGGAAGGTGTTCCTAATTGAAGCTCAGAAAGAAGAGGCAGCCAAACCCTGATGCTATTGACAATGCAGGCACTGTCGCAACAGAACGAAGGTACGTTCCCGAACGCGTCGAGCAAAGGATGGCGGACCGCCAGGAAAAGGTCCTTAACGAAGCTAAGGACAAGATAAGGAAGGAATCCGAAAGAATCCGTGCCATTCCCAACGCTCCCGGGTCGCTTGAGTACTTCATAGGCATGTCCGACTACTTCGGCAAGAGGGCGGAAGAAGTCCAGGGATTCAAGAGAAAGGGAGGCAAGGTGGTCGGGACCTTCTGCATGTTCGTGCCAAACGAAATCATCCGCGCCGGCAGAGCGATTCCGATACAGGTCTCTTGCGGGTTCTGTGAGGCGGTCCAGCCTGCGAACGACTTGCTTTCGGATGCCGGACTGTGTCCTCTGATGCGCTCAACGCTTGGTACCAAGATGACAGGCAGCTCACCATACTTCGAAGCGTGCGACATGATAGTGAATCCTACTCCGTGCGATGCGAAGCTGAAAATGGGGGAGATTCTGCAGGATTTCGTACCGGTCGTGACCATGAATGTTCCCAGGATAAAGACTGGTTATTCGGCCAGAAAGCAGTGGATCCAAGAAATCTGGAACCTCAAAGAGAGAGTTGAACAGCTCGTGGGAAGGAAGATCACGAAGAAGGGTCTGCGGGAGTCAATAGAGACCTATCAGGACGCCCAAAGTACTTGGAGGAAGTTCTGGAAGATTAGAGAAAAAGGGAACGTCATTTGGGGAAGGCAGGCTCTGCTTCTGTCCTGGTTGACGTATATTGATGACATAAAGAGATGGACGAAAAACATGAAGACGCTCAACTCCGAGCTGGAGAAGAGGGTCAGAGAAAAGAACTTCGTGTGCGGAGATGAGACCCCCAGAGTCATGTTAGCAGGCTCTCCCATCATCTGGCCGAACTGGAAGATTCTGAACCTGATTGAGGAATCGGGTGCGTACATTGCGTGTGATGAGCTGTGTTCTGGGATGAGAGTCCTGTATGACCCCGTTATCGTGGACGAATGGACGGTAAAGGGAATGATGGAGGCGATAGCGGAGAAGCATCTTCTGCCCTGCACCTGTCCGTGCTTCAGTCCCAACCTGGAAAGGGAGGACAACATGCTCCGCAGAATCGAGGAGTATCGCGTTGAGGGTTTGATTTTCCACGTTCTGAAAGGATGCCATTTGAACAGCATGGACGCGGCCAAGACTTCGGTGTTTCTCAGGAAGCACGACATTCCCATGTTGAAGATTGAGAGCGAGTATGACGAAGGAGATATGGAACAGCTGCGAGTGAGGATAGAGGCGTTCCTGGAGATGATCCAAACGAGAAAGGAGGACCTGCCCTTTTAGTTCTTGAGCGGGTATTTCTCACATCTGGCCAAAGGTTGTCCGGGATAGATCGGTATGAAGAAGATGCGCTGGAAAGTGAAGGAATTGGAGGAACGCAAGGGAATCACGGTCAAATGTCCGACTGTTAGGTTCCGGTGTCGCTACTGTCCTGCGGCCGCTTTGTCCTGGTGTAGTAAGCTTGAAAGATATTTGGAGACCGGTGATTGGGAATGATTTCGGTTCTGGTCGATATGGCTCGTCATGTTTTTATACTCACCACGCCATTTTTGGGCGAAGTTGTCGAGAAGGTGGGCAGATGAATATGGACTCTACACCCAAGTTTGTGGCCTGTGTCGTTGTAATGGCCATGTTGGGATCATCCTTCATTGTTCTTTTGGTTGCGGATTCTTCAGGAGATGGATTCGACTCCCAGGCTGGGGGATTTCCAGGAAGCAATGTCGGAAGAGATCTGTATAAGAGCAGAGGAGAAATGGATCTCCCTTCCCCCGCTGACGTCACAGTTTACCCTTGGCCGATGCACCTGCATGACGAACTCCATCGGTCGTTTACACAGGCTCCCGCGCCACTTACGAGTGACGTTCTCTGGTATAACTTCACGGGCACTTCGACATATGGTTCACCCGCCATAGCGGAAGGGAAGGTCTTCATCGGGGCAAGAAATGCCACGGGGGATTACATGTTTGCCTTCTACCAGAAGAACGGGACTCTTGCCTGGAGAACGCAGACCTCTCTGCGTGTGGCAGGAGGCCTCGGGGTTACGTCTTCACCAGCCTACTCCAATGGAGTTGTATTCTTCGGTGGGGACAGGATTTATGCCTTGTACGCGAGCGACGGCACAATCAAATGGACAGTCCCTACAGGAAATGGGAACTGGGGTGACGGAACTCCAACCGTTGCCGACGGGAAGGTGTTCATCGGAGGCAGTGATTGGAGAATGTATGCCATTGAGGAGGACACAGGCAACGTTCTCTGGACATTCCAGACTCAGTCGACTGGTGGGGCCAATTATGGTCTCTACGCCGCTCCTGCCGTTTACAACGGTCACATATATGTGGCAGCCTGTGATGGATGGGTTTACCAGATTCTAATCGACCAACCTGGGCCTGTTGCCGTTGCAAACCACTCTTTCTTCACAGGATATGCGATGTATGGCTCCCCCGTCATATTCGATGGGAAAGTGTATATAGGAAATGGCTACACGGGCGTCAATTCCAATAGACGCTTCTACGCTCTGGACGCGACTGACCTGAGTGTGGTGTGGGAGTGGTATCCAGGGGCACCAACCAGCTTTCTATCCTCGGCAGCAATCGCCTACGACAAGTTGTACGTGGGTTCAGTAGATGGAAATCTCTACGTTCTCGATCCATATGGAAGCGGTGGATCAACAACGGCTACCTGGCAGTATTTCTTAGGTCAAACCACCTGGTCCTCCCCAGCTATCGCCTCTGGTCAGGTTTTCATCGGATCAAAGAACAACTACTTGTATGCTTTTGATGCGAACCAGTCCGGTCCTCCTAGCTACAACTGGAGATACAACACGAATGGGGATGTTGACTCCTCACCGGCCGTCTCGGACGGGAGAGTGTACGTGGGCACTCATGGCAATGGTGGGAGAGTATACTGCTTCGGGGATCCTGGGGACATTGTGCCACCCCGCCCGTTGTCGTTTTCACCAACTGGAACTGGAGTACCTATTGACACGAATTTCGCCGTGGAGTGGAGCGAGGCGATGAATTGGACTTCTGTGGAGAATTCCTTCAGTTTCACGGACGGAATGACCATTTGGGATTATACATGGGGCACGTTCACTCACGACCCGTTGACGAACACTTCAACCTTTGACCCGTTTGGTGATTTGAGCCTTTCCACGACTTACTGGGTGACGTTCGATTCGTCAGCCGTTGATATCGCCGGAAACCCCCTCGATGGAAATGGGGATGGTTCTGGTGGCGACGATTTGACCTGGTCATTCATGACAGTGACGGATAATTCTCCGACGTTGGATCTGTTTGAGCCGGGAGGGTCTCTTGGTCAGAGCTATGCCGTCGGAACTCTTATCTCGGTCCTTTGGTTTGCAAACGATGATAACCCCTGGCCGAACGGCGGAGATGTGGTAGACATCAGCTACGGTCCCACTCCTGCAGGTGGTAATCCCATAGCCGTGAATGAGTTTGAGGACGGGGCATTCAATTGGGATACTTCCTTGGTGGTTCCCGGTACCTACTACGTCAATATCTCGGTATACGACTCGGCAGGACAGTCAATGGGGGACAATAGCAACTTTACTTTCACAATCTTTCTGCCCAGCTTACCACCAGAGACAAGTCTGGTTAAGCCTGTTGGGGGCGAGAGTTGGTCTGGAGGAACAGCAATTGATATCATCTGGCTGATGACTGATGACACCACTGCAGACCAGAACCTGATTGTTTATCTGAATTACTCACACTCGCTCGGACAAGGCCCAATTGCGGGACCTCTTACAGGACTGTCTTCCCCATTCATCTATCCTTGGACCCTCCCCCCCATCGATGGCACTGACGTCGTTGTTGAAATAGATGTTATTGACGAAGACGGGTTGGTCGGTTCGAATGTGAGCAATGAGTTTGAGATTGACTCCACTCCGCCAGATGTGGTTTCCCACATCCCGGGAAAGGGAGAAAGCAACGTTGCCATCAATGCGAATATCATAGTGTTCTGGAGCGAGGAGATGAACGTGAACGTAACCCAAGGGTCGTTCTCTCTGGTAGACAACGCTACATGGACGCCCGTTTCAGGGACCTTTTCTTGGTCTGCTGGAAACACTTCAATGACCTTTGACCCTGATATGGACCTTCAACCAAACAGCTGGTACACGGCAAACTTCACAACCTCTGCCAAGGACGATTCGGACCCGGGAAACAACCTCCTATCAGTCTACTCTTGGAGCTTCAGAACCGCTGCAGTTCCTGACAACACCCGACCCGAAATCTCGGACATTCAGACAGTTCCGTTCCCAGGGGAGGTTTACCTGCCTGTGAACATTTCAGCGAGGATAACTGATGCCTATGGCATAGCCAAAGCCCATGTTGAGCTTGATACCATTCTTGGTCCAGTGGGCAATTTCTCGATGTTATTTGATTCTGTGAACTCAAGGTATTATCTCGAACGCAACTACAGTGAGTTGGGTTCGTACTACTGCAATATCTCGGCTATGGACAACAACGGACGCTGGAACAGCACGGCCTGTTCGCTCACAATCGGAGATACAACACAGCCGATTATCTCAGATGTGACGCAACTCCCCGATCCTCAGGAAGTGTTCTCCCCAGTCAACGTTTCTGCCAATGTCACCGACATTTTCCAGATTCAAGTGGTAAGGATTGATCTGCAAGACCCACTGGGAGGTATTGGGAACTTCGCCATGAGCTACGACAGCCTCAATGGAAGATATTACCATATGCAACCCACAGACCTGATCGGCACCTACACCTGTAGCATACGAGCTTGGGATACCAGCAGCAACCAAGACTTCGCAAGCTGCAACTTCGACATTGTCGATACGACCCCTCCTGAGATATCCGGATTGGTTCAGCCCAGCGGCCAGGAGGTTCATCTGCCAGTGAACGTGTCTGCAATCGTCATTGATAACTACCAGTTGCAGGATGTATCTTTTGAAGTCCATGATCATCTGGGAGCATTGGTTGGCAACTTCACAATGACCCGATATCCTATGAGCGATCGATATTACTACGTACGGAATTACTCGGTACGTGGCACACACACCTTTGTGATATGGGCAGGCGATTCCAGCGACAACTGGGATTCCTTGTCAGGACAATTCGAGATTGTAGACACAACCCCGCCACAGATAACTCACACACCTCCGTCCGACACGAGGGTTCGAACATCAATCCTGATCCAAGCTTCTGTGACCGACAACCATCAAGTGAACAGCAGTTGGGTGAAATACACCGACACATCCGGATATCGTTTCAACGTCTCTATGACTCACCTGGGCGAGGATGCCTATGAATTGCCCCTTCCAACTCAGAACCAAATTGGTCAGATTACCTACTTCATCTTTGCAGTGGATGAGGCCGGGAATGGTGCTGTTACCACGGTCCATGCAATCAACATCTATGACCCAGCTCCGAGACCGCCCAACAATCTGGGGGCGGAGACCAGCTCGGACGGAAAGAGCGTGGTTCTGACATGGGAAGCACCTGCAACCAATACTGATGGTTCAGCTGTTGATGACCTTCAGGGATACTACATATACCGGTCGGCCTCTCAGACACCTCCAGATGAGCCACTCAACCCCGACGCTCCTGTGCCCGTACTTACCTACACAGACAGCGATGTGGAACCTGGAAAGACGTATTACTACTGGGCGACAGCTGTGGACCAAGCGGACAATGAGTCCGGTCATTCAGCTCTTGCATCAGCATCCATTGCATCAGATGATTATCTGCTCTTGGCAGTTGCCCTCATATCCATCTTTGCCATATTGCTGATTGCACTACTCATGATTCTGTCAAAGAGGAGAAAGAAAGAGACTTCTGACGTGCCAATTGATGCCGAATCAACTGAGGCAGGGATGGAGGAACAAGAGGAAGAACAGCCATCTTGATGTCACCTTAAACTGGCAAAAGTGAGGGATTATGGACCAAAAACATCTGGAAATGCTCTTGGAGCGGCTGAAACATCACCCCAGTCCGAGGGCGGATTTGGAACAGTACTCGACCCCAGCGGTCATTGCGGCCGATATCCTCTATCTTGCACTGGGTCTCGAGGACATCGTGGACAATAAGGTGGTGGACCTCGGATGCGGAACTGGAATCTTCGCCATTGGTGCCAAAATCTTGGGTGCGAAGGAAGCGGTCGGGGTAGATATCGATCACACAGCCATCGAAGTTGGTATCCAGAATGCGGAAGAGGTGGGCGCGGACGTTCGGTTCGAGAGGATGAGCGTCCTGAAGTTCGATGAGAAGTGCGACACCACCGTACAGAATCCTCCTTTCGGAGCTCAGAAGAAGCACGCCGATGTTCCATTCATCACCAAGGCGCTTTCAATCGCACCTGTGGTATATTCGCTCCACCTCTCCAAAACTGAGGATTTCATAGCAAAGGAGGCGGATCTGCTAGGCGCAAGGATCACCCATACGAAAAACTACAAGTTCTTAATACCCTATACTCATCCGTTCCACAAGAAGAAAGATAAAGGATTTGACGTAACATTGTTCAGATTGGTTGGGCGAAAACATGGCTAAGAAATTGGTTATTCCAGGAGAATTCGTAGCTGTCTGCGAAGAGTACATGGCGGGAGATGGAACCTACGATCATGATGGGAAGATATTCTCGGCGTACGTGGGAGAGCTGGAGCTGGACTCAGAGAAAAAGGTTGCCCGAGTGAAGCCCCTGAATCCCCCCATCCAGTTGAAGGTGGGTGACGCCGTTCTCGGTGTGGTGCGTGATATGAGAGAAACGATGGTCGTGGTGACAATCTCGGGTCTGGAGGGCACCGAAAGGGGAATATCGGGAGAGACCGAAGGGTCCCTCCACATATCGAAGATATCGGACCGCTATACAGAGGACGCCAGAAGGGAGTTCAGGAAGGGGGATATCCTTCGGGCGGTGGTCATCCGCACAGAGCCCTCTCTTCAGCTGGCAACGAACAGGAGAGACCTGGGGGTTGTCGTGGCCCTCTGCACCAGATGCCGATCCCCCTTGATCAAGAGGGACAGAGACCTTTTCTGCGAGAAATGCGAAAGGGCGGAGACCAGGAAAACGGCAATAGACTACTCGAACCCGCCCGAGGGAATGCAAAAGGATAAGAACCCTGAATGATATAGCGGGTATCCATAGGAGTTGATGGGCGACGGACAGCAAGGAAGAATTGCTAGCAGAGATTCAGAGACTCAAGACCGAACTCCAGCAGATAAGGGAGATTGTGAGCACCCTTTTCCAGATAGTTGTCGAGGAATACGAGGAGGATATTGAGGTAGGTCCGGAGAGCAGGGAAGACTTTTCTATATATAACTGAATCAGCCCTTCATGCCCGGGATACTTTCCAAGGTTAGAAGCCACAATCGGTGGAGACTTGAAGAGTGTCTTAATCTCATACCATCTGAGAATGTCTCCAGTCCTCAGGTCAGGGAAATCCTTTCTTCGGACCTGGGTCACAGGTACACCCTCCCGTTCCATGATTATGTTCACGGTGTGTACGTGGAGAATGCCTATCGAGGAACGAGGTATTTTGACGAGATTGAAGAAATCGGTGAAAAGCTGGCAACGGATGTTTTCGGGGCGAAGTACGCATCGCTCAAGCCTCTTTCCGGCCATGTTTCCGGATTGATGGCGCTGATTGCCACTTGCAGGAGAGGGGACAGTATACTCACCATCAGCCCGGAGCACGGAGGTTATGATGGCTACTGGAAGGGATACATGCCCCACATCTTGGGGTTGGATGCCTCTGCTCTGCCTTTCTCGGAAGAAGAGTGGAACATGAATCATGAAGAGTGTGCGAAGGAGATCGTTCGAAAGAAGCCAGCCTTGGTGGTTATCGGGGCAAGTTTCATTCTGTTCCCCTACCGTTTGGACATCCTGAGGGAGGCGTGCGAGGAGTCTGGCTCACTTCTCGGCTATGATGCCTCTCATGTGCTCGGGTTGATTGCTGGAGGCGAGTTTCAGAACCCAATCCAGGAAGGTGTGGATATTGTCTACGGAAGCACACACAAGTCCCTGTTCGGTCCGCAGGGCGGAATGATTCTCACCAATCGAGAGGACCTGAACCAAACCATAACGGAGACCACCTACTGGAAGGTGATGGACAACACACATGGTCATCGAATTGCGGCACTGGCCCAAGCCCTGCTTGAGGTGAAGGAGTTTGGGAAGAGTTACGCAAAACAGGTCATTGCGAACTCCAAGGCACTCGCCAAGGGACTAGATGTAGGTGGCTTCCCCATCAAATACAGGGACAAAGGCTATACTGAGTGCCATCAGATGCTGGTTGATACTGAGAAGGTTCAGGAGGAAATGGGCTTCACCCCGCACGAATATTCCTGCAAGCTGGAGGAGTCGAACTTAATCCTGGGATCGGTTGGCAGGGTCGGAACTTGCGAGTTGACGAGGATGGGCGCAGATGAGAAAACCATGGGAAAGGTCGCGGATCTCATTTGTCGGACTCTGAGGGGTGAAAAGACCAAGCCAGATGTTTTCGAGCTCAGGTCAACGCTCAAGATGAAGTACTTCTTCGAGGAGCAGGAACCTCCAGAATAGCAAATCAATAATATGAGAGCTCAAATCACCTAGTCGGTAGGATGAACAGCGACAGATATTCGCGCCAGGAGATTCTTTCTGAGATAGGTAGTGAGGGTCAGAAGAAGCTCTCCGAGGGCACGGTATTGGTTTTGGGTCTCGGAGCTCTGGGATCTGTGAGCTCGACTCTGCTGGCTAGGGGTGGAGTGGGAAACCTGCGATTGGTCGACAGGGACATTGTGGAATTGAACAACCTTCAGAGACAGATTCTCTACTCGGAGGAGGATGTGGGAGAGGCGAAAGCTGCGGTTGCGGCCCGGAGACTGAAGAAAGCAAATTCGGAGATCAAGGTGGAAGGCCTGGCCATTGACCTGAACTATCGGAACATCGAGAAATCAATGGAGGGCGTGGATGTCGTGGTTGATGGCACTGACAACATGGAAACCCGGTTCCTCGTGAACGATTTCTGTGTGAAGAACGGAATACCATTCATCTACGGGGGGTCGATAGCCACCTACGGCATGACCCTGACCATACTGCCCAAGAAAGGTCCCTGCTTGAGATGCCTTTTCCCTCAGATGCCGGTTCCCGGGACTCTGCCCACTTGCGACACCTTCGGAATCCTCAATACCGTTCCGGCAATCATCGCTTCCATCCAGACCACTGAAGCCATGAAGTTGCTGATCGGGGTCGAGCCCAGGAGGACATTGCTCATTTACGATCCGTGGCACAACGACCAGCAGGATATCAAGATGAGCATGAACAAGAACTGCAGATGCTGCGCGAAGCAAGAATACGATTTCCTTGATGCAAAGGAGAGGGATGTTGTGGTGGCTCTCTGCGGAAGAGATGTCTGCTCGGTCACGCCACCGAAAGGTGCCAAGGTGTCATTCGAGGATCTTGAGGAAAGGTTGGGAAAGGTTGGGAAGACCAGGTCTGGAATTGCGACCCTCACCTTGTCCGTTGATGATTACGAGATCACTCTCTTCAAGGACGGGAGAGCGTTGATAAAGGGAACAAGCGATGAGTCGAAGGCGCGTTCTCTCTATTCACGATACATAGGTCATTAGGGGGCGTACGGTTCTGAAGGTCGTTTCATTGGTGTCTGGCGGTATCGATTCTCCTGTCTCAACTCACCTGCTTCTGGAGAGAGGTGCTGATATCATTGCTGTCCATTTTGACAACAGACCATTCACTGATGATAAGCAGCTGAACAAGACCCTGGAGTTGATCAAGACTCTAGAAGAGCTTTCGGGAAAGAGGATAAAGACGTACATCGTTCCTCATGGACCGGCCCAGACAACCATTGCAAGGAATGCACACAGAAGGTATCAGTGCGTCCTGTGCAGAAGGATGATGTACCGAATAGCTGAGCGAATTGCCAGAGAAGAAGGTGCCGTGGCCATCGCCACCGGAGAATCGCTTGGGCAGGTCGCATCTCAGACCCTTGCGAACCTGAGGACCGAGGAACAGTCGATCGAAATCCCGGTTCTTCGCCCGTTGATAGGTCTGGACAAGGTGGAGATCGTGAGAATTGCGAAGAAGATCGGCACTTTTGAATTGTCCATATCACCAGGACTGTGTTGTACCATTGTTCCGGACAAACCCTCCACTCAGGCAAGGTTGAATGCGATACTTGAGGAGGAAGGGAGAATAGACGTGGAGTCTCTCGTGGAGGACGCGGTCAAAGGAGCAGAGGTGGTATGACCTTCTATTTGCTGAAGCCATGTAAAGGATACGCGGGATACCTCTCCACCACGAAAGAAAGGACGAAGGTGGACCTCAAGTCATTTATCGGGGATTTGGAGTCTCAAGGATACGAGGTACTGGATGTGAAACATCTGCTGATCGCAAAGAAGGGCGTGGAGGTAACCATCTATCCCAGTGGCAAACTGCTCGTGAAGACCGATGATGAAGAAGAGGCCAGGAAGGCCGTGGAGTCCATTTACGAGATAATCCTCCCGGAGAATGGACAATAATCTTTTTCATCATGTGGCATATGGGGTATTGTGTCTTACGTTCTGGACTCCTCGGTTCTTCTTTCTGGAAAGGACCTGCTTCTGGACGACATGTACTGCACACCAGAGGTACTCAGAGAGGTTAGGAGCAAGGGTCCCACTGTACAGCTCATGTCGATGATCGAGACCAAGGTGGAGGTTCGTTCTCCTTCCGAAGAAGCGATGGCTAAGGTCTCGGAGCTCGCCGGGAAAACGGGTGACGTGAAGAGGTTATCTCCGACCGACATTGGCGTTCTGGCTCTTGCCGTGGACCTGCAGGCTACCATCCTCACGGACGACTATTCGATACAGAACGTGGCTGACGAAATGGGACTGGCCTATCGCGGCTTGTCCTTTCCGAACATCCAGAAGAAGATCGAATGGGGTTACAGGTGCAAAGGATGTGGAAGACACTTCGATGAATGGAAAAAGGAATGTCCTGTCTGCGGCTCCGAGATAAGGACGACCCCCAAGACTATTTCCCGTATCTCCTCTGCCTCATCTGATAAGAACGAATAGAACGGAGGAAGTCTATCTTTCTGAATCCGGGCCAGTACACATCAATGAAGTAAAGCTCGGCATAGGCGATCTGCCATAGAAGGAAGTTGCTGATCCTCTCCTCACCCGAAGTGCGAAGTATGAGATCGGGATCTGGTAGACCCCCAGTGTATAGCCGAGAGGAAATCAGTTCCTCATCGATGTCCTCAACATTGATCTTGCCGTCTTGTACGTCCTGCGCCACATCTCTGATTGCGGTGACTATCTCTTCCCTTCCTCCGTACGCTATGGCCAAGTTGTAGAAGTAGTTGTCATAGTCCTTGGTTATCGATTCCGCGTGCTCAATGGCTTCCACCACATCCTTAGGAAGAAGTTCTCTTTGACCGAGGACCTTTATCCTGATCCCGTATTTGCTTACTCTCTCATCCTCTCCAGCCCTCCGGAAGTTGTCGGCGAATATCTTCATCAGTTTGTCCACTTCCTCTTTGGGCCTGTTCAGATTCTCGGTGGAAAAGGCGTAGACAGTGAGTATCTTGACGCCTACTTCCAAGCACCACTCCAGAACTTCCTCAAGCTTTTCCTTACCTTTTTCGTGTCCTGCTATTTTCCCAAGGCCAAGCTCGTACGCATACCGCCTGTTTCCGTCCATGATTATGGCCAGGTGCCGGGGTATTACTCCTTTCTTTATTTGGGTGAGAAGTTTCTTCTCGTAGGCCAGGTATGCCGTCTCTGAGATGGCTCTTGCGATCTCGGTCGCCATTCTCCATTTCATAGAGCTATCGCATATTTTATCCTTTCTGGACATTGGAAGTGTTCCAAGACCCTCTCACTTCCCACTTTTTGAAGTTCTTAGTTCTCGCAATGTATTTATACCGAAGATAAACTCTCACAGAACGGCCAGACAGTCGGAAGTGCATTGATGAAGTATAAGGAATTTTCCGTATCCTGTTGGCGGTATTCATATTCAGATGTGAACCTTTGTCTTGACAAAGTTCTCTGTGCACAAGGCGAACGGTGATGTGATAGCAGCCCGTTGGTTGAGACTCATCCCCCCGAGCTTCTCAGTTGATATGGCGGTCTTGCCAAAGCCAGTAGCTCTACGGAAATCCACACAGTTAGATACTTCACGCTTCGGGAGGGAACTCGGGGGGTGTTTCGGGAGGCGGCTCAGCTGTTGGTTGAACTAGCTCTGCCTTGGGCTTCCTTTTCTTGAGCAGTAAACCTAATACAATCACAAGGACGACTATGACTATCACAATGAGTATGACCCACCAATAGGCACCTAGGTCAAATTCTTCAGCACCTGGAGGTGGACCCGTTTCAACGATCAGGTCTGCATTGTCGCTGTCGGTAAGAGCCCCTTCAGTCCCAGTGATTGTCAGAGTGTATGTGTTATCCGCCACTCCATCGGTGTTGTCGATCGTCAGTGTGGAATCCACAGATCCTCCATCAGGAACAGTTACCGGATTCGGGAGGAAGGTGCCTGTAGCTGCACCGGGTAGTCCTGTGATGCTTAGATCCACATCACCCGCATAGCCGTCCACAGATGCGACCGTAATTGTATAGGTTGTAATGTCACCTGGTGCTATCGTCCGGGAGGATGGGTCAACTGAGACGGTGAAGGACGGGGGTGGACCCGTTTCAACGATCAGGTCTGCATTGTCGCTGTCGGTAAGAGCCCCTTCAGTCCCAGTGATTGTCAGAGTGTATGTGTTATCCGCCACTCCATCGGTGTTGTCGATCGTCAGTGTGGAATCCACAGATCCTCCATCAGGAACAGTTACCGGATTCGGGAGGAAGGTGCCTGTAGCTGCACCGGGTAGTCCTGTGATGCTTAGATCCACATCACCCGCATAGCCGTCCACAGATGCGACCGTAATTGTATAGGTTGTAATGTCACCTGGTGCTATCGTCCGGGAGGATGGGTCAACTGAGACGGTGAAAGATGATGGCGTTAGTTCGACTCCTTTTCTGTAGTAGATGTCCCAGTTTCCGTCTCCAGTGTCCCTCCACACGACATGCACCGTACCGCCGTCGACCGCGATT
>SOIM01000031.1 GCA_004377185.1 Methanomassiliicoccales archaeon
GAAGCAGCTGGCAGAGCGAGGTGGAGATAAGCACAGACTCAGGAACAGAGGACCAGTGGGATCCCGCGATCGCGGTGGACGGCACTAATGTTCACGTAGCGTGGGTGGATACAGGTGACGGAGATCCTGATATCTACTATAGTTGTCTCCTAGGAAATTGCTGGCAGATTGAACAGGAGGTAAGCACGGATTCGGGAACCGAGGAGCAGTACTCCCCCGCAATCGCAGTTTACAATGACAAAGTGCATATAGTCTGGGAAAATTGGCAGAGTTGAGTGCCAGGATACTGTCCCTTTCGGACACTTCAAACTTCGGAAGCTTGTGGATTTGGATATCGAAGATTGATCCCCCAAGAAATCCACTAAGAAACTGGCTGCATCTCCACTTTGCCTGATCCTTCGAATACGTAAACATGTTGGCTTGTCAAGTCATTGACTCAGATGGAGATTCCACCCAATGTACCTGAGAATACCGCCTTTGTCGTCCACCTTGCTATTCCTAGAGGATGCCCATTGATTTGCTGTGTTGGAATTGCAGGATTGTATATCACGGATATTAGAAGAGTGGTGATACTGAACAGCCCTGTGAAGAGAAGAGAGAAAGATACCATATTCTGACCAGAAGCAGCCGTCGTTCCGGATGCCAGTTGTTCATTGCAGAATCTGTTGCGTCAAGAATGACGAATCCAAAAAAACTGACCAAAAGGAAAAGACCCAATGTCAGAACTTTCGAGAGGAGATGACCCTGTTGGACGACTTTCCCTTCACCATCTGGAAGACCTTGACCTACAAACTTCTGTTAGTGGGGACCTTCCTTCCTTATGGACCGCGCCTTCCAAGAATGGATGATTGTTCTGAATCCATTTGCTCGAAAAGGGTACCATCTACGAGCACGGCTTTGAATCGGGATGCCTTCCTAGTCGACCGACTTCCATCGCTTGCATTTCTTCAAGTTCAGATTCCTCTTCCTCTGTGACAATTAGGCGATCAGGGAAATGATACAGATGATACACATTGCCTCTGATGGCTGTCCTCTCTCCACCTCTTTCAGTCCGAACGAGTATTTTTACGACTATGAGAAGGATGCAAATTACAACTCCCCTGCAATTTCTTATGAGCGAACAGTAGTGAGTCAGTTGCCAATTTCTCGGCTGGACTTGTCTGGCTCGCATCCCAAGGCCTACCTGTGGTCGTCAGGAAGAATACTGGAGTAGACCCCTACTTCTCCTCAAGCCTGTCCTACTAGCCCTTTGCGTCAAGCAATGAGGTTTTGCGCTGACATTATGGGCCTTCTCTCTTGCCTACTCAGACAACCTCTAGGTCTGAGGTGAGCATCGCTGCCTCTTTGTCTTCGACGGTCTTGAGGTTGAACGGTATGAGAAGAGATCCTCTGTTCGTGCCGATGGTGTCTTTGAGGTAGTTCACGAGTTTGAGGACCTTTCCGAAGTCATTCTGTGCTATGAGGTACTCCAACCCGTCCAGGAGTATGACTCTTCGGCCGTCCTTGTGCTCTTTGAGGAACTTCTCCACCTCGTTCGTTATCAGACCGAGATTCGTCGGCATTAGTCCCCCTTTCTCCGTGTCCCTGCTGAGCCAGAAAACCTTCGCGCCGGTCAAATCGTACTTCTTCTCTAAGTTGGATGGGTATGTTCTTGTGAACAGAAGCCCTTTCGACCCCTTCTCCATTTCGTAGATGAACCTACCGAAGCTTCTGTTGGGACCGTCCTGTGTGATGATGTAGGCTTTCCCTTCCTCGACTTTGAATTCCAAGAGCTCAGAGGCCGGGGCTTTCTGTGCTTCCTCAGGTTCCTTAGCACGTTTTCTGCGACGAATCGCCCACAAGAGTAGCAAGAATACTGCCAGAACAACGATTGCCGCGGCAATCACAGCCATAATCGCAGAGATTTCACCATCGTTTCCATCTCCATCTGGCGGAGTCGAAACAGGATATCCTTCGAAGACCTCAGTGCGAGAGGCCGACATGTTCACGGCGCGGTTATTGTTGGTAATGTTGTATCCTTCCTTGCTCACCTGAAGCAAGACGGTGGTGACATCCGGATCGTCCAGTAGCCCAGAGAAGGTCTCGTGCCGTACCACAAGCCAATTGATCCATCCGTCACTTCCCGTGCGACCAAGCGTCATCGGGACATCGTCTACTACGACAGTGAGCGATGCATCCTCCAAAGCCGAGCCTTCGACGGTGACGACCTGTACGTGAAGGAAATAGTCCACGTGAAGCCTTGAGCCTCCCGTGACCGTGACCAGCGTGTCATCAAATGTGCAGTTCAGGGAAGTGACGATAGACCCTCCAGCAACCCGGAAGCTCGTTGGCGATGATGAGATTGTGGAGTTCTCGACCAGAACATTCGTCGATGTCCAGAAAGAGAGCCCAACCGAGAATCCGTTGGAGATAGAATTGTCCGAAAGCGTCAAATCAGTCGATTGGAAGCTATCGAAGGTGAAGTTGCTCCAGCCTATCGTGTTCCTTTCGATGAGAACATCGTGGGAATTCTCTACCCTTACTCCCCTATTCATGTTGAATGTGACCATGTTGTTTCTGACTAGAGGGGAAGACCTCACAAGCCACATTCCTCTGTTCAGATTGCGATGGAACCAGTTTCCCTCCAGTGTTCCGTTGGAGTCCTCCAATATCACCCCATCTTCGCATCGAATGATTTCTGAGTTGACTAGGTCAAGCGTCGAATTGAGTGCGTAGATACCTCGTTTTGAATCTGTCACATTTACTGCCGAAAGGAGAACCTCTGACTGCCAGACCTCTATTCCGCTGATCGATGAGTTGGATATGGAGACACTCAGTACTGTCGGTGAAGAGCTCTTGAGCACGAACGCTTGCTGTGAGTATTCAGCAATCACATAGTTGACTATGGAACTGATATCATCGCTCTCGTCCTCAAAGGTGACCCCTTTCCAATCCCCTCTGCTGGAAGGATAGGAATACGAGGTCAACGTAATGTTCGAGTTGCGAAGCCCCTCCATTACCAGGGCCCCTCGCACAGTTATTCCCGTATCAGGACAGAACTTCACTACTGTACCGGGCTTGATTGTCAGCCTTGAGCCGTGCTGGACGGTGATATTGCCGCAGACGCCGTACGGGCTTCCGCTCGCCATCCATGTTATGTTGCCCGTGACAGAGTCGTTCTTCCACGTTTTCACTCTCACTGGAATCACGTCGAATAGGGCAATGTCATTCAGGGGCTGAACTCCTCTGTATATCGCTTCGACCTCAAAGTCTGTTCCGACAGTGTCCACCGTCCAGTTGTTGGTAACACCAACAGTGCCGTTGAGGCCACCGTCCGGCGGGGTGACATTCTGTGAGAAAGCCAATATGCTGCCAGGGTATCTCCACTCGAAAGATACATCCTCCAACTTGGCGCCATTGCCCAGATAACCGAGTGTGGCGGTCGCTTTTGCCACAGTATTGTTCTCGTAGAAAGTATTGCTGATGGACAGGGATAGGGATTCAACAATGGCCAGTTCGTCATACGTCGAGACGTTGAAATGGGATTCGTCAGACATCGAGGAATCAATATGAGTGCCCCTGACTGTGAAGTTCTGCCCAATCATGATGGATGTCCAGTTGCTGAAGGCTGCACCGTATTTGTCGGCAGGGTACAGAGTCATGCTCGCTGGTTGACTGAATATCATGGCTCCCAGCGGATCAAGCCATTCGAACTGCACATCCAGTGCAGGCGGTTGACCAGCACCAGCATATGTCACAACCAGCATCGCTTGAACTTGCTCTCCGATGAAATAATCTGGCTTTTCAGTGGATATCAAAACAGATTTTGGCGCAGGTGGCGCCTGGACCGTTGCTGGAACACAGTATAGTGCCAGAACTAGGAATGCGACTACCAGGAGAGGGGAGACCGAACGATCCATGATATCTGTAGATACTATCAGTTAGTATGAATTTATTACTTTCGCAGCCAAGTACCAATCAGACCGTATCTCTTGGCGTCGCTAATCGAAATCCGCAAACACCTCTGGACGACTACGGTGCAGACGTGAATGACACCTGGGAAATCACCTCGATTGATCATATTTTCTGGCCAGGACTGTCCCTTGACCTCGACTCCCTGATGCGCGCCCACCTAGGCTATAAAGGCTCAGAGTTGCACTTGAAGGATGCATGATGGAATGTGTACGCTTGGCAGATTGAGATTGTTGATGATAGTCCATGGGTTGGAGGATTCCCTTCGATCTGGATTGATGAAAAGGATGAGATTCACATCAGCTACAGTCGCATTGACCTTGTGAACAGAACGGACCGCCTCGTCAAGCATGCGAAAAAAGGAACTCTCGACAGGAGAACCCAAAACATCTATCGACATCGACCCCGACACTTTGAACCTCAGATCCAAAGCCAAGTTCATAACCGCCTACATCGAGCTTGAGGATGCTGATGAAGGGAACATCGACGCATCCTCAATCAAGCTAAAAGGTGTGATCCCTCCAATTCAGGACAAGAGATATAGTTTTGTGACATTAGAAGATTTCACATAAAAGATTGTGACAATGATGGAACAATGGAGAGAATGGTGAAGTTCGCCAGATCTGAAGTTGAGAGGATTCTCACGTCAAGTGATGAGGTTGTTCTGACTATTACTGGCTCTTTGTATGATGAAGGGAATTCGAAGGAAGCGACACGATTAGAGCCTCATAGGCATCGAAATTTGCCAGTTGTTGGGTCTTATGGAAATCTTCTTACCGCGAAAACGTCGTGGTAGATTGTATCTGACATTTTCTCCGAGTATCTACCCCTCCCTCTCTGAAGAAAAGCCACTCATTTTGTCGTCCTCGATAATGAAGGAAGACATTTGTGTCAATGGTGGGAAGAGCCTCTATCAGAACAAGTCTATCCTATAACAAGAGAGTAGGTGACTGACGCACTTCCACCATCGTCATCCATAACTGTCAGAACAACAGTGTAGCTTCCTGCATGTGCGTAGAAGTGTTCCACTGAGTCCGCCACACGTATAGGATTTACCTCTGGACTTATCGGTGGGTCGGGTGAGTTCCCATTGTTGTAGTAAATGTGTTCGACGCTGGTTCCATCCCCGAAGTCCCAGAGGAATCTCAGGTCGTCACTTCCAGGGTCGTACGCGATAGCTTCCAAGGTCACTGCGAGAAGCGGGAAGTACTGATTCATGTCTTCAATACTCCATAGCCACGTTTCCTCCTGTCTCACGTTGAAGGTGTGGTGTATTCTCCTTTCTTCATTATCAAATCTGAGAATGAGCCAAGCAGGAGTAGCTCCCCATATCTGACCATTGATGGGATCGTCCTCTGGTGTGTAGTAGGCTGTGGCTGAGTACCTCTTTGTGAAGTCTATGGAAATGTCTGCGAGAGAAACCATCTGGTCATCTGGACTTCCCGGGTATCTAGTGATGTTTGCGTATCCGGCTTCGACTCCGTCCTCATATAGATGTATTTCCACATTGTGCCATTTCTCTCCTGCTATTCGGAGGAGGAGGGAAGCATCCCCGCCGCTCACCTCGTAGGAGAATTCTGAGATGGCAGGGTCGACATTGTGGATTTCCACATCGATGTCGGCTTCAGCGACTGCTGCCATTTCCTCAGTGTATGTGCGCATACCTTGGTCGTCATCGTCATCCTCGGTCCAACCTCGTGTGAAGTTTCCGCCATAAGCTGGCCAGTCAGGTTCAAGGTCCCCCACTCCGTGGGCCTCGTACGCACCATAGGAAGGATGAAAAAGACCTAGAACGAGGTAGTACATACGTCCGGGCTCAAGAGTTACATCCTCTAAGTCAATGATCGGCCAGTCCTCTGGATCGATGAATATTCCGTGAGGAACCTCCGTGTGCGGGATGCTTCCGTGGCTGAGGTTCGCCCCAGATGGGTCCATGGTATCACGTATCCATACGTTAAGGTCGGACGGGGTCCCCCAATTGACCGAAACATCCACGGCGACCTTGGTAAGCAAAGGCTTGTTGGGCACAAATCCTTGTGCGAACCAGTAGGTTGTGAGGAGCATTCCCCTTGCGTGCACTTCCGCTTCCAATGCAATGTCCACTTGTTCCTCAAGCATTCCCCTCGCAACATTCACAGAGCCTGAGAAATCGTCTCCCCAAACGTGCTCGTATTGGTCGCCGGCCATCCACGAGGTATCCCAATTGCCATCTGCGTTCAGATCCCAACGATGCAACGCATCCTTAGGAGGTGGGCCAAGTGCGCAGGATGCATTCAACACAACGGGTGAGCCCTCGACGCCAAGAACGGAACAATCTGCATCTAGCGGTGCTTCCCCGTCCGCGCCGTAAGGGCTATTGGCGGATTTCACTGTTTCGACAGTCTCCCAAGCTACTCCCGCTGAAAAGAAGATGAGAACGAACAGAAGAATCGGAATGGCCCACACCTTCAGGACATTGTTCATCTGAAGTCTCCTCCATCATCATCTATGAATGTACCGTCTATATCAAATCTTCGAAAGTGAAAGAGTGTTTGAAGCTTCTCAGTGCGAGGCACAGTAGAATGTCGTAGACCGAAAAGAAGGACGCCATTTTTGCTTTTGCACATTTCAATCGGGCAGAACGGGAACTATTGTCAGGTCTTTGCGTCAATATGCAGCTGACTAGCAATTTATAGGAACATCTTCAATCCTAGCGGGTTGGCTTGCTTCTCTTTCTTACTCTCTGTTCCATCTTCTTTCTCTCAGACTTAGGAACTCCTTTGGTTCCCTTGTAGTCGTAGGATCCCCACCTCTCCTTGTCTCTTTCGTGTTCCTCCAATCGTCTCTTCAGATTCCGCGTTTCCCCAACATATGATACCTTTTTGCCATGATACAAACGATATACTCCGCTCGTTTCTGGAACCCTGGAGTAATCCCCTTTCTTGCGATGTTTGGAATATCCCATATATGTCTTGAAGGTCTCTAGCATTAAAAAAGGTTTCTGCAAACAGTTTGAATCAAACACAAGAACACCAGTTGAGCACTTTCTGGTTTCTTAGAGCTCTCCGACCACGTTCATCTATTTTCTTGCCCAAGAGGGCTCCAATCCAAGAGTGTCGTCCATCATAGGGAAATACGACACAGTTGTCCTCAGGAATAGCAAATGATGTTTCCAGTGCTATTATCAGGATTGATAACGGTCTTGTTACCTCTCTCTCAGAAACTGATGAGAAAAGGTTCCGTCCCTCGTACATGAGAAAAAAAGGGTGGCCGTCCAGATGGAAAAACAAGCCGAACGGCCTCGTTGTGGAGGGATGCTTAGATAACTGGGACAAAATAGATGTGCCCCTATATAAGCGTAATACCTTCGTTTTGACGCTTGAGAACGAGAAGAAATGGCGAAGTTCATATTGGTCAACGACATTTGTTGTTCTCTGAAATCGAATCCTCGTCTCGCATACTAAACTCCTCAGTGAAGGTTCACCATTCATTCAGCAACAACTGAGGCACAAGCAAATCGAGACGACAATGGTCTATCTGCACACGGATAAAGAGATGTTGAAGAGGGCGTATGAAAGGCACAAGCCGAGGTTCTGAAACAAAGCATCTCTCCTCCCTCAATGCTCAGCAAAGGACAGAAGGAAAATAGCGGAATAAGAGAGCAAGGAGAAGCGCACCGTGGACAAGTCCCCATCCAAATGGCACTAACAACGCGAGGGTGGTGCCCTTGACTCGAGCATACCATTTCTCTGACAAATAGTTTTGAACGTTATATTTCTTCTTCATATCCAGACTGTAGGTTCTGAGTATTTGCTCGCCGTCAATTTGAATTTCCTTCTCAATATCTTTCGCCTTCTCCAGCCAAAAAATCGCATTACGGAATCCTCTCCCGATTAAATAGAACCATACGAAACACAGGAAAATGCCTAAGATCCCGAGTCCAAATAGAGCGACACCTTTCAAATCTTCCCAAGCTCCAATCTCGGCTGTGAGTAGGAACGCAAGTGCTGAAACGACAATACCGTTCATTATCAGAAAGAAGTAGAAGGTCTGCCAAGTTTGTCGCAATTGAAAAATATGCAAATTGACAAGCCAATCGTGGTCTTTAAGCATCAGGTCTCTAGTCTCTTTTGGAGTTGTTTTGCCCTCTGGCATAAGCTTCCCTCTGAAACCTCTTCTCAGGAATGCATCTGAGCCTATTTCAAAGCATCGCGAGAGGTTCTAGACGTATCTTCGACACCGATGGCAAAAGAACCTCTGATGCTGAGAGTACCATTCTAAAGGATAATCACAAATCGGGCATGGATGTTGCGCCCCGACGGTCGTTCCCACTAGTCCGATTGCACATCCTATGAAACCGAGAACTATGCCAATGATAAAAATTGCAAACGGTCCAACAAGAGGGCCTGCGATAGTAAGTGATACTCCCACGTAAATGCAAGTTAATCCAATCTGAAGGATGATATCTCTTCTCAATCACTTCCCTCTCTTTCTCCCAATTCAAATGCTCCCGTCTCTATTTGAAGATATCGAGACTACGTGAGCAAATTCGCGGAGAACCAATTACTGTCTCTGCAAACGTCTGCGTGCCGTAGATATGGAAAAGCCTAGATACTCCGCGATCTGCGTGCAAGAAAAGCCTTGCCTTCTCATTTCTCTCGCGATTACGGCCTCTCTATCTTTCCATTATTGTTGCGCTCATCAGGAAGGAGATGCTGGGGGCCAGACAACAGCCGTTGGATGGGGAGAAATGGCCTGTCGATTGTTCAATCGCCCAATATGTCGTTCTTCAATGAGGAGTTCGACATTTTGTCCTGGTCAGACAGAGAGGCGGACTAGCATGACTGCCGTCGATAGATTCAAGTACACGGGACATGATAGATCCTTGTCCCCTCTGTCTGTAAAGGAAAACACAGACGGAGAAGAGGGAAAGTGCTAGTGTTTTGTGAGAGTGTTAGGCAAGAGGTGACTGAACCAAAAGGAGCAATCTCGGGCCTAGTAGCGGGCGATGCGGAAATCAGAGATTCCGACAGAGAAAGAAGGTCCGCAAGAAGCTCGAACCCGTATCCGTTTCGTCCACGAAAGGCGAACCGTACTCGAAAAGATTGCTTCGTATACGCGGAGAACACATGTGGTTGGCTAGAAAGAAGCCGAAGAAGAAGCCCAGGAAAAAGAGAAGGAACGCTAAGGCCCGATACGACAAGGAATATCCTGTCGTTCCCATAAGACTGCCCAAGAGCTTCAAGAAGCAGCTCGCGAAGGAAGCAGAGAAGAAGGATCTGATGCTCTCACAATACATAAGAGACCTCCTTCAAGGGTTTGAGATTAGGGAGCGTGTAGTCGAGAAGATTGTGGAGAAACCCGTTATCAAGACTGTCGAGAAGGCAATCGATGACCCGAAGAAGGTAGAGGAAATCAAGGAATTGAAGGAAGTGATCAAGACGGTGAAGGAAACTGTATCCTTGCAGAACAACGAACTAGCCGAGGCATCAAGATTGATATCGGTAAGGGAGGAGGAAATGTCCACCCTCGAAAAGTCTTACTCCTCAATCTCAAATAACCATGACGACCTCCTGACGCGCTTTGAGACTAAGGAACGAGAGCTTCGAGATAAGCAGGAGGAAGTAAGAGGCTTGAAGAGGTCACTGTCATCAATCTCTGTCCAGTACAACTCTCTTCTAGAGAGGGTCGAACGACTGGATGTCAAGAACAAGGAACAGCAGAATCAACTGACTAGCCTTCGGGCTGAGAATGCTGATTTGATGAACCGAATGGAAGAATCATATTCATCGCTCTCCGGGCTAAACGGACCTCTCCACGAAAGGCGCACATGTTTGGATGGGGACAACGCAGAGGCGAGCAATAGCCTTTCCCAGTTATCTGTCGAAAACGCTCGGTTGAAGAGACGGTTGGAATGGGCACTCCGTGAATTGAAGTCCAATGACGAACGCAACCAAAGACTCGCAAAGAGGCTAGCTGATGCCTACCGAATCCGAGTTGGGTTCGCAAGCACAACTTGGGAAGAAATGCCTGAAGGGTAGTACCGATACCAAGGCGCATTCTCAAGAATCTCATTGAGAACGGTTGGTCAAAATCGGACAGAGCAATAGAAGTAGATGGCGTTCCAGCCTATCCAAATCCATCAGCGATACGACAATACAAAATGTCCCAAAGCAAGGGATGGATACTTGAGAGTGTAATTGAACTGGAGTGATACAATGAAGAAGAAGAGAGGGGTAGAGAAGGCTAACGCCGAGGTGAAGAGCACCAACGCCACAATAGAGAAGATAATCTTCAAACTCGGGGACGTCGATTTGAAGATAATAGATTATCTCAGGAAGAATCCAGATTGTGCTGACTTCATATTCAAGGCTGGAGTCTGGGAAGAGATTGGTCTTTCAACAGATCAAAAACTTCGCCTTCATATGAGGAGACTAAAGAAGGCTGGAATTATCAAAGGAATGACATACATAACCGAAGAGGGAAGGGAACTTCTTGACCTTTTGGAGAGGATGAATCCCAAAAGCAATCACTTAAGCAGTCTGAACTCGATTCTTGAAGAGGAATGAGATGTTCCACAAAGTCATTCATATCAAGACATAGGTTTGCAGTCGAGCGTCAATCGGACCAACCCAGTGCTGGGTCTATCACGACGAGAGGACACCTCTCTGCCACACTAGAACTTAGACGGTCTCCAAACTTGTCATCATACAACTCGGACATCCTCTGTTGCACTAGCAGCCAATTCGCATCTTCATCCGACAGGAGCTCGTCCATCACCATACACTTTATTGCCGTCTTGGCAATGATGAAATGGGAGTAGGGTGTGACATCCACAAGCCATTGTTCTTGCATGTAGGTCCTTATTTCCTCCTTGTGTGCGGAGGTGATTCTATCTATGTTTCGCTCATAGTCTTTCGCGTCCCGGCCACGTCTTACCTCAGATTCCTTGAACACGGCTTGAATCCTCGAGAGATATTCCTTGAATTCGCCTTCCTCCTGGCCCGATATCCTTATGAAGGACCGCATCTGGTTCAACACGTGATTATAGAAGTACCCCTTGTCTTCTTCCTCTATGCTTCCCCAGACAGTCCGAAATCTATCAACAAATTCAGTCAAGTTCTGGTGGACCCAGAGTTTCCTGAGAGCCTTCTTTGCACCTGACAGTTTCTCTAGATGTTTATGGACTTCTCTCTCCAGATTTCCTTGCCTGGCTATCAGCAGGTTCAAATCCAATCCGAAGTAGAATATGTCCCGATAATCAGCCACCGCCGGACATTCAGAGAGTCTGGAAAGAACGTAGTCCTTCGCCATGTAGGAACTCAAAGCATATTTCGAGAGTTTGTATCCCTTGCTTTTTGAATGGATAAGAGGTGGCGGAGGGTGTTCCTCGGGCTTCTGATTAGGATGATCCGTGGAAGACAGTTTCTTGAGATCCTGAAACAGATGTTCTTTCGTGTTGTACACCTCGAATCCTGTCAAGCCGTCAACAAGTGGGAAGTATCCTTCCCAACGGTTCGTCCATTTTTTCCATTTTGGCTTCCTCCGGCACATGACATACTGCACATCACCGAACTTCAGGTAACTTGTTTTCTCCGTTCTGAAGTACTTCCTAATCTTGGAATTCCAGAAGATTCTCACGACAGGGGGAAGTCTCGAAATCACATGTTTCTTGCTTTTCGGCTTTTTTCCATACTGGCTACCCATGAAGACCACCTAATTGTGAAGTAAATCCCAAACTCCTATTCACTAACCCTCTTTAAGTACTTTTGCCAATGGGGGCACATTGAAAGAGGTGGTCTCTTGACCCGGACGGTAGAATTGAAGAAAAGCATATATGAAAAATTGCAACAGATATGTGAGCTGGAAGATGAGGTCGTAACGACCTTCGTGAACGACCTTCTCGAGGAGTGGCTCGAAGAGAACTTCAAAGCCATACTTGAGGGAGAAGCGGATTCGGACGAAGAAGATGGCGAGAACGAGTTTGAACAAGAAGAGGAGGATGGCACGGACTACGAGGACTAGAGCAGGCGATGACACTGTCAGGAGAATGTGAAGACAAGGTCCTCTACCTCGAGGGCGACAAGCTGCGAGTCTTCAGGGGGATCATAGAGTCAGAAGATGAGCATTTCATATGCCTGAAACGGAGGGACGGGATGGTCCGCATCTCGAAGAGCCATATCGTGAAAATAGATCAGCGAAGAGGTGGGGCTCCATGAGTAGAGCACAATCGCATCCGCGAGTGTGCAAAGGAAATCGATGTCGCAAGTCCAGAGAGCGTATTGGTGGAGGGTCCTTGGACACACATTTCTCTAAGTCGTTGACTTTGCTGCCAAACAATGCTTTGGTATCTGTGGAGGAAGATTGTTGTGGTGAGTGTTGAAAGAGGTAGAGGCTTAACAGTGGACGAGTGCGTGGCATTATGCAACGCGCCACGAAAATTGCCCGTAAATGCGAGCAGATTTCAATTATGGAAACATCTGAGGGATGAGATCTTGATTAGATTAACGTATGGAACGTTTGCTCGCATCAGTGAGTTGCTCAGAGTTGACGTGCCTGATGTTGATTTCAAATATTGCTCAATTCGCATAAGGCACCCAAAAGGTAAGGCTATTTTCAAGGTCGTAGACGGAAAAAGAAAACATATCGAAACTGTGTCCCAAGAAAGGAACGTGTACTTTGATGATTTCTCAAGAGACCTTCTGATTCGATATTTGGAAGGCAGAAAAAAAGGGCCTTTGGTAGTCAGTAGCAGAGGCAAGAGGCTATCATCGAGAGAAGCGGAGCGGGTAGTTGATTGTTATGCGAGATCAGTTGGCATTCAAAAGGTAATAGGACATACGAAGAATGGAAGAGAAATTCGACTGGTTACATGCAAGGCTCTTCGTGAGGCCGGAGAAAGGCATACCGATGTAAATGGCGCCGACCGAGATGCGACGGCAAGAATTGCGGGCCATACCGTGAGAACGAAAGAGACCTATTACAAACGGGGTAATTTCGAGGAAGACAGGAAAATCGTGAGAAGGCATCATCCCTTGATGAGAGAAGAAGAAACCACGGGATGGACGGGAAACTGATGGCAGACTTATGTGCGAAGTACGACCAGAATCGAGACTGGCGACGCGGAGACACGAGAAATGTCGGATGATACGGTAACAGTCAGCGCGAAACTCCCCAAAGGGCTCAGAGACAGAATAGACGAGATCGGAGAAGAGCTGGGAATCCCAAATCGCTCAATCCTAGTTAGGATGGCATTGGAGTCCTTTGTCGAGAGGCAAGAGTCCGATGGTATACCACCCGTAGAATCGAAGATTGAGGGCGATGAGAGGAAACATACGGGATTCGAAGAGATGTTCGGTATACCGCGAGGAAATGCGGCTTCTAGCCGAAGTGAGGAAGAGGATAGGAACAGGAGGCAGGACAACGGCCGGTATTGAGTACAAGAATGGGCCCAAGGTCGCATCTAGGGTGGATGAGCACTTCGAAACAGCGTTCCTCAGGCCATGGCAGGAAGTCGTAGGGAATCTGGAGTTTGCACTCGTAGAAGGGTCATCACTGCAGATAGGGTTGAGAACGAAAGCTGGACCCATTCGGCTCGCTCTGGAATCTACATCCCCTGAGGCCGACGAGACCAGAAACTTCCTGGCCAATTGTCCCGACGGTTCCATGATAGGCCTCCTCAGAACGGATTCGAGAAGCAAACCTATTATACTGCGCATGATTGAAGACTGAATTGGATAGGATTTCCCGCTCCATGGTGGTTTTTTGCCGGTAGATTCATTCGGCTACACCCCTAACCGAAAGATATCAAGGAAATGGAGGGAGAGACTGTGAAGATAAAGAAGACAATGGAGAAGTTGGGCCTTGAAGAAGCAACAATAGTCTCCTTCGACATTCCCAACAGAGATAGGTGCGGGAGGAG
>SOIM01000060.1 GCA_004377185.1 Methanomassiliicoccales archaeon
CAGGCCAGTAATCGACGAAGAATCTCTGGAAGGCCAAATCTCAGCACTTGTCAATGTGGTTTTTGGAGATGGAGTACAAACGGACTCGGTGAGTGTGGCACCTGGTCATTCAGTAAGTCATGGAGGTCACTGCCACTTTCGGATCGACGAACCGGATGATCAAGACCGAGGTGTGCTTGCTTCGGTTCCAAAGGCTCTCTAGCGCGCCATCATCGTTCTTGTACTGGTCGTCAGGCGATCCCATAGAAGTCGTAGTAGAGCGGAACTCAGATTGGATAGATGGACAAGAGACGGGATAGGATCATCCCATGCGGAGATGGCGTATACTTTCCTCCCTCGTAGAGGTGCGAGTGCGTCTCTCACCCTCAACCTTCCGTCCTTCAGTTGGACAAGACAGGACAGGAGGTCACCGATCTCATCAATCCACACGATCCCTTCTTCTGGCTGAACCGAGCTGCCTTCATATTGGCCTATAGCATCGAGGTATGCTATATACTCGAGATCGGCACCGCATCGAGCTGGTAGTCTATTCTGCAAACTTGTTCTTGCATTTATCTCAAGCAGTTTGTACTCGCCATCCCACGGATCTTTCTTGAACTCGACGTAAGCTATCCCTTGGTATCCTATTTCTTTGAGTATACTGAGAGCTAACTCGATGGGGGTCTTTCTCCAGTTACTTCGACACAGTGAACCGGATCCAAAATCGGGTGGATACTGCCTCAACTTGTCGTAGCCACACACAGCAATAGGGTTCGATCGTTTGTCGAAATAGGTAGAGCACATGTAGATATCTGTCCCAGGTATTATCTCTTGCACTACAACCTCCAGATTCGTGTCTCGTAGCTTCTCAATTGCCCCGGTGAGGTCTTGATAGCATCCTATCTGAAAGCATTTGGTACGAAACCTTTTTCGAAATGGAATCGTATACGCAGGTTTGACAATGTATGGGTAGTTGATTTCTTTACCGATTGACTCTAGCTCTGAGATATCTTCAGGGAAATAGGTTGTCGGGTGCTGAACTCCCATCTGAGCGAGCATTTTGTAGAATTCCTTCTTGTTCACAAGCTTCTTGATAACCTCAAACGACGGGAGAGAAATGAGATAAGACTGCTGTAGTTCCCCTTTGTGTTTTGAAATAACCCTCACTTCTGCATCACCTAATGGGACTATCATGTATCTCGTCCTACTGTTCTCTGCGAAATCTCGCAGGAAGTCCACAAACTGCGTTTCGGATTCGTCCGGATCGGGGCACACGAGTCTTGTGTGGACCGACCTTGAATATAGAGCAGGATGATCACAATCTGAGTCAACAAAGGCGACCGCTATGCCCCGTCTTCCAAAGCACCTCACAACACCCAAGGCGTTCACAGCTCCTCCTCCCACAACCGTTACTCCTACTTGATCAGTCCTCTTGAGCTCTATCTTCATTCCTTGGTTCCCTTCAGTGCAATACAGTACCCGGTCAGATATTTGATGATGACCTGCCCCCATTGATTATACCACTTTCTAAGTTAGAGTCACGGGCATGGTAACTTCGGGAGCGGGTGATCGGTAGTTTAAGACACTGTGCCGCTTCCTCCTTGACTCCCCTCCCAATAAGGCTACAATCCTACTAGCTAGAAGGGACTTCCCAATCAGTTGGTTTCCTGGATGATCGCTATGATTTTCTAAGCGAGAGATTGCTTCATTAAGGACCAATAAGAGCCCTTCGTGACCACCCATATCATTCCACTCGTTGGTCCTGCCAGCAACGCCAAGTCGGACCTAACAATTCAGTTCTCACTTTTCGCCATAAGAAGAGATGTACATCCGCGGGTCTTGACGGTTCATTCTTCCCCTTTGTTGGCCACACAGTCATAGTGTCCGAGGAGTCCTATCGATGCTGGAAACGAAAGGAGTGCCAACAAATGTCTCAAATCTGGCCATTCGATGTGAAGATCAAAGAAAGCCTCTCTCCCAGGGAGGGCATCAGGTACTTTAGGTGTCTTTACTTGTATCCTGTGAAAAGAAGGTTTGAAGAAGTGGCAGAGATCCTGGAAGAGGTTGTTACGAATGAACTGAATCGCTTTCGGATGGTTCCTGCAACCCAACCTGCTGTGGAGAGAATTGATTTGGTTACATCCTCGGAGATTATCCAGGAGGAGATTTGGACAAAAGTACTAGATGCAGATTTGATTTTTTGCGACATCACAGGATACAATCCCAATGTTATGTTTGAATGTGGGGTCTGTGCTGCATGGAAGCGAAATGACGAGGTAAAACTAATCAAGGACCACTTTTTCAAACAGGAGTCAGCCTTTGACATTGCGCCCAAACGCTATATCGAATATGAGATGACGTCCCGGGGAAGACCAGAGTTTGTCAAGAAAGTCAGAAAGTTAGTAGAACAAGCCCTAATCCGATATCCTGATGGACGCGGTCGATCTCCCGAAATATCACTGCCTCTGGAGCTAGATTTTCGTGACAGTCGGGACACGGGTATTCTCTACACACCTCCATTCGCGCACAGAAGAGCCATAGGAGGTCGACTAGAGTTTGGTTCTTCCCAGGATTTTAGCCATTCTTGGGCAAGCCTTGGCAAAAAGAGGTTTCGCGACATAGACCTGGAATTTGAGGCGAAATTCAGTAATGCCGTGAATGAAGAAGAAGCATGGATAGGCGTGGGCTTACGTAGCCACCATTGTTTTGCTCCTTTTGGACACATTCTCTACCTAAGGGCCAACGGAATGATAATAATTGCACAACCGAACGATATGCCTCCCCAACTCTACCAAGACATTCGACTACGCAACAAGATGCCGATAGATACAGACAGGGACCATCTGTTTCGCATTTCTTTTGATGACAGGGCTCTTGAGGTCGAGGTGGATGGTTTTTCACGCTCTTTTCGAGTGAGGGATATGCCAAAAGTATTCAAAGATGGCCTCATACGGTTCCAAGCATACTACTGCTGAATGGCTCTGAAGACATTGAGGATCGGATGATCTCTACACACATATTGAGAAAGTAGAGAAGGCTTGCGAGGAGATAGCTTGACCCAGGGGGGCAGCGAGAGCAAGGCAATGTGACAATTCATAAAACCTCGCCGCCGCTATGTAACATGTTTTCAAAGCTCGAGGGATGAGAATGAATGTGGAATCACCACAAGCGCCTTAAGCTATCAGCCATCTGCTCCCGAAGCTATCATTGTAAGGTGTCAGGAGATCGTTACCATCCCCTACCGCCCAGAAAGTGGAGACGTCGTCCAAGATAACGGGAGGCAGAAGAGCAAATTGCTCGGGAAGGTTGGAATAGGATTCTTTTAGTTTCTCAAATGGAGGTTTGCGGTTCATACCCTCACCGAAATGCGGTCTTTCTACATTATACCAGTATAGCCATTTCCTCGCATAATTCAACAGCTCCTTTTCATTCTTAATGGAGAGAAGAAGAGGTATGTAGAACTCCTCATCATCGGTTCTGTGGGACCTCTCTACCCTTCCCTGATACCCATGTCTTCCCTTAGGTGCTCTGTCAAGAACTGCTCTATAGGGCCTGTAGTACTTTTCGTTGAGCCTCCTTAGTTTTTCTGGATTATCTCCTCCAAACTCTTCTCCCCAATCTTCCTGCCAAAAGGTTTCCTCTTCTATCCCGAAGCATCTAAGCCAGCTCATAACTAAAGCCACAAAACAAAGACCATTGGTAAGGTGAAGCTTTCTGGAGTAGGCTAAGAACCTGAGCCTGGTTCTTGCCTCACAGAAGGTCCATTGATAACGGGGAAGGTGTTTCCTGGTAATATGAGTCCAGATTATAGTACCGAGCGTTCCCTTATCATAGACATCTTTAGTATCAACCTGGGCGAGCTTGAACGGTGTGTCCTCATCGTAGGCCCACTTCGCTGGATAGAACACTTTCCTCTGCTTCTTTTTCCTTCGAAGGCCAGCTCGTCTCAAGATGTGAGTTATGGTATTCTCAGAGATTTCTATATTGTCTTCTCTCAGGAGAAACCAGGCAATTCTTCGTCTTCCATAACCTTTTTCCTTCCGCATGCTGATCACTTTCTCCTCAATAGGTAGGGGAGTTCTCCAGGGACATCTTTTCGGTCTTCTTGATAAGTCTTCTAATCCTTTTTCTCCGCTGCGCTGATACCTTCTAATCCACTTTCGTACCACAAGGCGAGATGTTCCCCAGAGCTTTGCTGTCTTGCTGATGCTTCTTGTCTTTTCATAGGTCTTCACCAATCTCTTTCTTGCCTCAACCCGTTTCATTTTGTACATTTCTTGGTACAATACCTCCATAGCCGGTGTCCCTCCTTCTTCGCATCCTGGATACATTTCTCCAGGTTTGGGATACCGGCTACTTTAGCAAACCGCTTTATTCCCTGCAAAGGATCACCCTGG
>SOIM01000013.1 GCA_004377185.1 Methanomassiliicoccales archaeon
AGACGGAGTTCCAGGAGATCGAATCTACGTGCTGAACGAATGACTGGACCCTCGTGTTCTGCAGTCACGACAAGGACATCGTTCCCTCTGTCCATCATGCCTCTAGCAAGCTCCTCAACGAACACACCGATGCCTGTAGGTCCCTTTGGATTGTATGGGGACACCACACAAATCCTCATTGTATAGCTTTAATATGTGTTTGCTTATTTATTTGTCGATGGGAATTCATGAAACGAACGTCAAGAAAACAGTGTCAAGAGATTCCTTGAAGGGTGAGAGAACTCAGACCATCCAAGCAGGGCGCTCTTGCGATCTCTCAGTTATTGTGGTTACAAGAAACGAAGAAGAGAACGTCCACGATTGTCTGGAGAGCATCCTCGAGGCCCTTGAGAAGGCCGCTGAGAATGATCTGATATCGAGTTGGGAGATCATTGTTTCAGATTCTGCATCCAAGGACAGAACTATCGAGATAGCATCAAGGTTCCCAGTCGGAATTGTCAGACTGAGTGACGACTGGCGTCTTTCCGCAGGCGCTGGGAGGGTAGCTGGGTATTCTGTGTCCTCGGGTGAATCGGTTCTCTTTCTCGATGGAGATTGCATTCTTCACGAGGATTGGCTCCTGGCCAGTCTGAAAGCGCTGAGCCTGGATGACGTTGCAGGTGTTGACGGTAATCTGGCCCACGTGGTCTCCGATGGTAATTTCTTCTTCCCAATACTGAAGGAGATTAGCAAGTCACACTTCGTGTCATCCTTAACCGAGGTGGAGACACTTGGGCAGGCAGTCTTCAAGAGAGTCGCTCTTGAGAAGGTCGGGGGACATAATCCATTTCTGAAGGGAGGCGAAGACCGGGATTTGGCCTATCGTCTTAGGCGGGAAGGCTATCGACTTCTCCGAGTGCCCAAGGTCAATGTTGATCACTATTGGGCAGGCAAGAAGGGGGATCTGAGGTACTATGACCTGTTGAGATCAAGTTTCTTCTGGAGCTTCGGGGATGGACAGGCGACGCGATGGAGTTTCTCAGATGCATCTATAAGGGGACAGCAGAGGTCTAGATATCTGAGATCAGGAGAGCTCAAAGGGATTCTTCCGACCTTGGTTCTTCTGCTGCTTCTCGCGGTTAACCTTCTTCTTGCCTTCGACAGAAACGCTCTGGTCTGGCTGAGTGTATTGCTTCTGGACATTATCTCTCTTGCTGCGATTGTACTTGTTGGCTGGGGCAAGCGCTGGGGAATCAGAAGGACCATTTATGAGGCTTTTCAGACAACTCCGTATCTCGTGATTCGCCTTCCTTCCTTTGTCCTTGGGTTTCTTATTGGGTCGAAGGATCCCAAGTCATATCCGCCTCTCGGCTCGGAGAACATCATAAGTCCTCCTCCGATCCTCGTAGCCTGAGTGTGGGGCAGAGTTTCCCGTGAGATTCGTCTCGATAGGTTTATATTGAGGCTGAAGGTTTCAAATTTCTGTTCATGAAATCGGCTGAGCCAGGACAACCAAGACTACTGATTGTTGGTTTCGATGCTCTTGACTATCGCCTTTTCGAGGAGCTTGCGCAAGGGGAACTGTGCGTCCATTCGTTGTTGGCTAAGACTCCCGTTACAGGACCATCGTGGACAACAATATACACAGGCATGGGCAGACGCAGGCATGGGGTCACAGACTTGTGGGGACGTCGTCTTTCGGGACTCAAGATTAGTAACGGGACTGCTTTGGTTCATGCAAAGGAAGCCCTTTTGGGAAGGCGGGATTGGAGGGATTTCCTCACTAGGACATACTCAACCTGTCTCGTTCCATACGTATGGGATTATCTGAATAAGGCGGGGGTCAATGTAGGTCTGTTCAATCTTCCAATAACCTATCCTCCGAGAAAGGTGAAAGGTTTTCATGTTTCTGGCTTTCCAATCCCGCCCAAGGGTAGCTATGTCTATCCAAGGGAGCTTCAAAACCTGATTCCAAACAACTATTCTGAAATGTCCGATATGATACAGTGGTTCTCAGACCCGCTCAAGGATGACGTACATATATGGAAGAAGCCTCTTGTCAATGTAGAGTTCCCAAGTGTTCTTGAGAGGGTCAAGAGGGATTCCCTTGCTCTTGCCAATTCCTTCTGCGAAATGGTGAGAATGGAAGACTTCTTGATGATACAGTTTTCGTTTCTGGATCGAATCGGACATGTCTATGGAATCAATGAGGAAACGAAGCACAGCTTGTATCGTTTTGTCAATCAGTTGATTTCCTTCCTTCAGAGGAAATTGAGGCCTCAGAATCTTCTCGTGATTTCGGATCATGGCCTCCAGGGCACAACGCACACAGATGAAGGCGTCTTCGCCTATACAGGGGGAGACTTAGTTGATGTCGACGGTCTGAAAATCGACACAAGGGACATCACACCAACTGTGCTTCACTTATATGGAATTCACGTGGACAATCTTGAGGGAAAGACCCAATACGGTATCTTTCGAAAGAGACTATCGAATCTCAAGATAATCAAGTCGATAGGGGTCATTCAGCGATCGATCAGCCGTTACCATCCGCGATTGGCCGTGGTCACGGATTTTGCTGTGAGAGACGTAGCGCTTCTTTACTTGATTCGCGAGGCCTCCCAAGATGTCGAGATTCCAATTCTCTTTGCCGACACTGGCCTTCATTTTGATGAAGCTCATGATCTCAAATCCAGAATCTCTAAGCTTCTAGGCCTCAACACTGTCGTCGTCTTCAATGAGCAGCTGTATGGAACAAAACAAGAAGACTTCGAGACATGTTGTCGAAACCTTAGAATCATCCCGATAGAGAACAAGCTCTCTGAATTGGGTGTAGAAGCTTACTTCGCCGGAAGTGGCAAGATGAAATCCAAGAAATCGAAAGGACATCTTATTCCGTCTGTCCCGGGGATTCAGAGGATTGAACTGCTAGAAGACTGGAGTGATCAGGAGGTTTGGGACTTCGTCAGGGATAGGGGCATTCCGTATAATCCGCTGTATGATCAAGGAATTACCAAGATACTCTGCAGTCCCTGTACATACATGCCGGAAAGGCACATGAAGAAGAAGGCCAGACAGGAAAAAGAGACAAAGAAGATAATCGAGAATCTCAAGAGATTGGGTTATTGGTAGCAGAACTTCCTCTTCGATATGTCCTAGTCGTAGAATCCAGGTAGGTATTCGTAGTTGCCTTCCCTGTAAGCTCTGATACATTCCTGTCTCGCTGTAAACTCGTATTTCGGAATCACAAGTTCACGCTCATCCACCAGGCCGAGATCGATTCTGATATCCTCCAGATTCTCCGCTATGTATCTTATGTCCCCATATTCGCGAAGTGACCTACGAAACCGGCTTCCCAACTCCGCCGCCGAAAGCAGGGAGAGATAATAAAGGAGCCTGGACGCTGCCTTCATGCCAGTGAACTTGTCCCTTATGACCTTGTAGTAACCCCTTGCGTACAGACTAAATGGGATATGGCGAAACATGGTGATCTTGTCGCGAAAGCGCAAGTACCTTCGGGCCGTTCGCTCGATTCGGTTGAGTCCTGGATTCCGTTTTAGATTCTCTCCACAAACGATTGGATATGTTCGATATTTCCCAATCTTGGCAAGCCTGCACCAAAGTTCAATGTCTTCCATATACTGAAAATCACTCCAGCCACCAACAGTCTTCAGGAGGCCTCTCGGATAGATTTGACTGAACCACGAACTCAACCCAAATTGAAACCCTCTCTCAATATACGTGTTGATTAGCTCTCTCCAAAGGTCATTGTAGATTGTATCTGTGTCGGCGGTGATGATGATATCTCCTGATGATGCTTCGAATGCGAGTTGGCGGCCAGTGCCCCTCAAACATCTCTTGGAAAGGAATCTGAAATTCTCATACTTCTGGCTGTAATCCTCAAGAACATCGGCTGAACCGTCCGTGGATTCGTTGTCCAGAACGACTATTTCGAATTCGTCAATATCAACCTTTGAGATTATGGAATTGAGACTCTGGCTGAGAACATCCACAGTGTTGTAATTCGTCATGCACACGCTGAATTTCATCGCCGCTGGATATGCCTATGCTCATTTAAGACTTAGGAAATCACCAAAGACGTCCACTTTGCACTACGACAGAGCCATCCAGAGTGAGTTCGCGATGCCGTAGTTCCCACCACATACCGATAGTTCCAATAGGGACCTTGACATTCTGTCTTGCAGTCCGTGTCCGAAGACGGAGCATTAGCAGTCACACTGTGATTTGGGGAAGTGAGAGCTCATGACTGGACATCCATTTGACCGCGAG
>SOIM01000040.1 GCA_004377185.1 Methanomassiliicoccales archaeon
TGGGATTCTGGATCGACATGACCAAGGACGACCACCTCGTCGTGGCGGGCCTCGTTCCCGAGATGACTCAGATCGAGTTGGGGCACAATTGGAACCTAGTAGGTTATCCGTCCTTCATCGACAGGACCGTCTCCGAGGCTCTGGCGGGGATCGATTGGCAGAAGGTCCAGGGCTGGGGCGACACGCCGCCCTACCATCAGAAGCATATGGGTACGAGCGACATCATGCGGGCGGGCGAGGCGTACTGGATATGGATCGACCTGCCGCAGGTATGGGAGATCCACAACAAGCCGCTCAATCCACCATATATCATCTTAACAAATCCTGTGGATATGGCAGTGGGCATCCCGCTTGATGCATCCGTTCTAGTGAAGTTCAGCAAGGAGATGAACACATCCTCCGTGTGGTGGGAACTGCCTCCGGACCCTAGCGGTTATACAACTAACTGGAGCGAGGGCAACACCCTTGTGGAGCTCCGACGTAATGTGCTCTGGCCTGAGGGCGCATATGTGACCGTTATGGTGCATGGGGAAGACCTGGAGGGCAATCCTCTTGTTCCAGGGCCCGTGCCTAATCCCTGGAGCTTCTGCACTTCGCCCGCTGCACCGCGGGTTGTGGATACGAATCCGGTGAACGGTGCGATAGGCGTTCCCCTCAACCCGATAATAGGTGTGAACTACAGTGAGGCCATGGCCAGTGTGGGTTTGACAACGATCCCTGCTTGCGCAGGTGGTTGGATTCCAAGCATGGTCACACCATCCTTCTATTCCTTCACGTGCGCTGTTGCGCCTTTTGGAGAGGGCTATCAGGTCATTGCCACCGCCTCAGGGACCGACCTTCAGGGTCTGCCTTTGGGTCCCGGACCTGTTCCGAATCCGTGGAGCTTCACAACTGTCTCTGTGAGTCCCTTCATCACGGACACGTTCCCCGCGAACGGCACGACGGACTTCCCATTAGCTTCGGACCTTGTGGTTAACTTCAGCGAGCCTATGAACACCAGCTCACTCGGGTGGGCGATGGTACCCTTCATCGGCATGAATGTAACCTGGTATCTCAATGACACGATGGCCGTTCTATCGCACTCGGTTCCATTCTTGGAATGTACGGAGTACGCCCTTCACGTCATTGAAGCCCTCGACAAGGATGGATATCTGCTCGTTCCTGGACCAGTGCCCAATCCTTGGTCCTTCTTCACCGCCTCGCTATGCCCTTACGTTCTCTCAACGGACCCATATAACAATCAGACGGATGTCTCGCTCACGCAGGACATTGTAATCACTTTCTCCGCTCCGATGAACGCGTCAACGCTGGTCTGGAGCATAACCCCAGACCCTGATCCTGGCGGTTGGTCCGATATTTGGCCGAGTTCAGATCTTCTCGTCCTCACCCACGTGAATCCTTTCCAGCCATTGACGACTTACGTCTTTGAGCTTCTCTACATTGAGGGCGAGAACGGCGTTCCGCTCTGTAGCCTACCGGTGACCATTGTCTTCACTACAACTTGGTGATTCGCGGAGGGGGACTCCTGTGGAGATGTTACTCCTCACAATCCAAAGAGGTCGTGGTTCAATATGAACGACGACGTTACGAATAGGACGAACTCATTGAATGCACTCATCTGAGTATCTCTCTTATTCTGCCAACAGGTTTCCTGCAGATCTCGTGCCGCATGTAGGGTTTATTAGCACAGAGTCGCCTGTCATCTTAGATGGAAGATAGTGAAGCACCTATGAAGCGAAAGATGCCAGGACCCTTCAAGGTGTTCCGTCCGTTGATGTTAGTCATTCCCGTGGGCGTGGAGAAGGAAGTACGCTGGCGGAACGACAGAAGAGGGGTTTACGGAATCGAGCTTCGACTGGACGATGAATCATACATCGATTTTGATTTCTCGGATTGGATTACAGAAGACGGCGCAATTCGACCTCTGGTCCCAACCGAATCTATCAGCCCGATACAGATTGACGACTTCCGAGTGGGCATCACTGGAATTCAGGCGTCATCGATATTCGCAAAATGGTACGACACAACGTTCAATCCCAGGCTGGTAATCGAAGGGTGGCGGCGACATGGGAATCTGATACCGTTTGATGAGATTGTGCCAAACCTGATCTATCGCGATGTTGCCCTCATGCACGACTATCGCTACACCTGCATGTTTCCGAGCTGGGACGTATGTCTAACTCTTCCTGTTTATCTGCTCCTTTGTGAGGACATACCGGATTTCGAGGTGAGGCTCTCGGACGTGACAGAACTCGGAGACCAGATTAGGAAATCCTTGAAGGGCATATCTGCTAGGCGAAGGCAAGGGGAAGTTGAATATCAGAATCTGGAGTCTTTCCTTGAGAAGCTTCATTCTCTGGAGGATGAGCTGAGCCTGGCACTCAATGCTATTCGCTCAGGCTATGATGTGCGGTTCGGTGAGCGAGGAGGCCCTGATCTGTATGTGAACTCTGTTCCCTGCGAACTGAAATCCAGGTTCCCAGTGAACTACGGAGAAGACATTGAGGTTAGGGTTCCAGAGGACTTCACAATACTCGACATCTACCAACTGTTCATCCTGGAAATCAAGCAAGCTGAGCGAGCATTGAGGAAGTCTAGAATCTTCTTCAACAACCTCTCAAGGACAGGTGCAGGGATGGCATATACGGCGGCTGTGGATCAGGAGAGGAAGAAGGGGAAGCCACCGTTCAGAGGATTCTACGAGATGCAAACGAGTCTTCGAGTGATGATTCATCTGGCTCTGGAGCTGCAGAAGGAGGGAGAAAAGGCCATCGTCCCCTATACTAGGTATGTGGGTCCAGATTCCCGCTATATGATTCCAATCCCAATTCCGCTAACGAAGTTTCAGGAAGCAAAGGAGTTGGAGTATCCTCGTGGCAAGAATCGCTCCTCCTCCACTTGAATTGGACCCGATGTCACCGCCCCTTAGTATGGCACCTCTCACAGTGTATTCTCCAAATCGTTGTACATCGCGCCACGCATCCTCTTGTGGAGGACGGCAATATGGTCAAGTCGTCTGATGATCTCATGGACACTCACAGTCTTGGTGGGATCCTCTTCGTCCCATTTCATGAGATCGGTCATCACTGAATTCATAAGGGCATTGGCAGAATTCTCGATTTCCCAATCATCGATCAAGATGTCGGCATCAAGGAAAGCTTGTTCGAATCTCTCCGCGTCGTACATCATCATGTGAATTCTGAACAAGAGCAACGACGCGTAGGCCGAATCCAACCAACCACGGATACGTTCGCGTCCTTTCTTCGATTCAAGCGACTCCGTCTTCACGATTTCGTTGTACTCGTCGAAATACCTGTGAACGACCTGGCTGTCCATCATTTTCGCGTGCTGTCTTGTGATAGTGAGATGAGAGAGCATCAATAGCACATCTTTCTCAAGCGTCTCCGAGTCCCCTTCCTCCAAGGATCGTCCAAGGTAGGTTTTCAGAAACAGCAAGTTGTTCCTCAGCCGTGAGAAAGACTCATTCATTCGTCTGTAGGCCTTGAGCTTCTCATGATACTTGGTCTTGCGCTTCTCCAGAGTCCGGTTTTGCCTCCCATTCAGGAAGTAGCCCAATGTAGCGAGTATCACCGAGCCCAGAACTGAAACGATGAAGGTCCAATCCATGTTCTGGAATCGACTAGCTGACTGATTAGAGTTTCCCTAACTACCCGAGAGAGTAGTAACCTCGTTGTCGATGGAGAGGTCAGATTCTAATATGAACGACGACGTTTTGAGGAAGACGAGCTCATTGACCGCAATCAATCTGCGTACTTCTCCCTTATCTTTTTGTCAGCTATCTTGACGATGTCCCTCAGTGAGATAAGCACATGCCTGGCTCCTGTGAGGTCAGCTAGGTCTGCCGTTTTCTGGTCCTGCGTTACCAGAAGTAACTCGTTCTTTCCCGCATATTCAACGATATCCTTGTCTTCTGCCCCTTGCAGTTCAACATCGTTGACAGTCAGCGCCTCCCACCCAAGAGCCGCGAAATAGTCCTTGAGCCCAGAGTACATTTCATCAAGTAGGAGCTTCAACAGGATCACCCTTTTCTCAGACATGAGATTCATTCCGATATGAAATCCTTTTGGGAGAATGGTCGTACTTCCCTATGCACTGCGACGCAAATCTCTGACCCCATGTCTCGTTCTGAGGCTCACTCTCCTGGGAAAGATTAAAATGGGGGCTACAGGAATGACCCAGCATGGGCGGCACCAGCGTCCGCTTCATCCTCTCAGACATCCAAGAACACGAGATTCGAGACGAATACGGTTATGACATATTCGAGCCCACTGTTGGATTGGAAATCGGAGGCAAGAACATCTTCGAGGAATTCGGTGAGAGAGGTGCGAAGTCAGTCATCATTATGCCTTCTATTGAGGATGCATTGCCGGATTGTATGCGGATGGCAGGTCTTCAGGAACACGCCCAGTTGGAGTATCTGTTTTCATTTCTTGGCACAGGATGGGGCATTAGGTTGGGGGAAGAAAGAGACGAATTGGAAGTCGTATTGGAGGTAGACGATTCCATGGGGCCTGCAGGCGTCCTCGAGAATGGGTCCTATCCGGTGGGAAGGGTCACTGTCAGAGAGTGGATCGACGCTGTTGTCAACCTTGCCGAGAATGTCCTCGATCTGTTTTGGCGTCTCAATCCCAGACTGTATGCCATCACCAAGGGGGAATGGTTCCAGCTACATCAGTTGCAGTCATGGTTGACTGACAAGGGGTGAGGACAAAGAAGAACGTCGTACTTCCTTACGAAGGGCGACACGTTCAGTCTTGAGTGGCAAGGTCTAAGAAGGCGATCATCGGTTACAGAACCCAAGTATGAGAAAGGCGGATTATGGCCGGATTGCAGATACGTACGATGCCTCACGACCTCTCTTTGAGGAAGTCCTAGAACTCTGGATAACCATTATCTCAGAGAGAGTAGGTCCTCGCCAGAGAGTGGAATTCCTTGATTTGGGTTGCGGGACAGGGAGATTCTCGATTCCGATAGCTACCAGATTAGGATACTCTGTCACAGGGGCTGACAACTCAGAAGAAATGCTTGAGAAAGCGAGGAATAAGGAGGACGGCGACCGAGTCAGATGGAGCATGCAAGACGCCACACGTCTTTCTTGTCCGAACGCTTCGTTTGATGTTGTGTTCATGTCACACCTTCTTCATCATCTGGACGAGCCTCTGGATGTTGTGGGAGAATGCATCCGTGTCCTAAGGCCTGGAGGCGTGATTCTCAATCGCTATGGACCGATGGAGGATATTCGTGACGATCCGGAACACAGGTTCTTTCCAGGAAGCGTCGAGATCGATGAGGCCCGAACGCCCACCGTCAAGCAAGTCGAGGAGTGGTTCAGAGTTGCTGGATTTAATGACATTTCAACGGATGTCATAGCGCAGCAGACCTACAGAACTGCGGAAGAAAGACTGAGAAACGCCGGACTGAGATGCACCTCGGTTCTCACTCTTCTTGATCAACCTGCCGTTGAAGAAGGTCTGGAGGCTTTCAGAAGATACGTCTCTGACAATCCGGATGATCCATGGCTCTTGATGGACAATATAGCACTCACCGCAGGTAGGAAGACTGAGAAGATGGTGATTGAGAATGCAGATAGGAGCTAGCAACATACAGAGCATCCCCTTGGTGAATGAAATCGAAATGCTGGGCAATCTCGAACTCGACTTCTTGGAGTTGTATGTTGGGAGAAGCGAGACGACGCTAGATCAAGTCGAACGGGAAAGGGAGAGGATAGCTGACATGCTGGCTCTCAAAGGACTGGAAGTTGTAGGTCATGTGACGAACTATCCAGCGCAGGAATGGAATTATCGTGTAGACCTCTTGACCGGATGTCTGGATCTGTTTGCAGAACTAGGTGCGAAACTGGCAACCATACATCCGAGAGTGGAGGAAATTGAGGTAGCCCCCCTCCAGAAAAAGGTTGACAACATGATGGCTCTCCAGGAAACCCTAGATGTCTGTCTGAACAGGGCCGAGGAGCACGGCATGATGCTATGCTTTGAGAACACTTCCGAGCCTGTTGAGGACCTGGTTAGGCTCTTCAACAATCTTCCAGGACTCGGGCTCACTCTCGACGTCGGTCATGCAAACCTCAACACTGAGGAGAACAAGTCCCTGGCCATTCTGGATTCCCTCGGAAGCAGATTGAGGCATGTTCACTGTCACGACAATAGGGGAGGAATCGGCCAGACATCGGACCTTCATCTGCCCATCGGTGCTGGAGACATTGCTTTCGAGCCGATATTCGGCAAGTTGAGGAGTGTGGGCTATGACGACAGGATGTCTCTGGAGATCCTGACCGACGACAGGAAGATGGACCTTGATTTCTCAAGAGGGATTATCCAAGAGATGTGGAAGAAGTCTGCCCCTTTCGACTAGATTCATGAGACTTTGGGAAGAGTGTCGCACTCCTTTTCGAAGTATGACATTCCCACAGGCCAATGGTTGCTGGACTCAGTGGGTCGACTCTTCTTCAAGCGTTTCAAAATCTGGCCCCGGTCGTCTTCGCATTCTCCATGCGATTAGGGTCAAGACTATCAGTACAATCGCCACCAGAACCAGAATCCACCAGTACAGATCCAAGAAGCTCTGCTCTTCACCAGACTTCCGAGTCTCAAACGAGGTCTCGCTCGTACTCGTCAAGCCATTTCCCGCGACGTCCCCAGCAGACGCCTCAACAGTGATTTGATAGGTCTTCCCCTCATCCAGATCCTCTGCAGGATGGAAGGTCAACGTCATACTATCGGAACTCCAAACGATTGTACCATCGACTGCGCTTCCGTTCCCCATCAAACTGAAAGCATCGTTCGTGGCGGTTTCATCCATGCCTTCGCTGAAGGTTATCTCGATGCTCGCCTCGACTTGCACATCAGTGGATTCGTCAGCTGGTTCAATGGCAACAATCGTGGGATTGGACGTGTCGACTCCCACTCTTGTGTCTGCGGCTTGGGGCGACATTTCCAGATTGTCGTGGACGTCTTTCGCGACTGAGTAGATCTCATAGTAGCCATCACCATCTGGTACGTCGAAGGAGAATGATCCAGAAGAGGATGTCCCCGATATCGAATCATTCGTTGAAAACACATCCCAGTCTGACCAAGAGGAGTTGTCCGTGCTGTGCCTGTAGAATAGAGACACTTCGGCCAGGTTAAGATCATCGGAAGCTGTCCATCCGATATCGACAAGAGATGACCTATGCCAGTATTGCTGAGGTGGAATTGCTTCGGACTCAGGAGGAATGAAGTGCTCACCTCTTCTGAAGTAGATGTCGGAGTCGTCGTCCCCCATGTCCTGCCAAACCATGTAGGCCGTTCCGTTCTCCACCGCAACGGAAGCATGTGCCTGCATCTCCGTACCTATGTCTGAGCTGACCTCCATTTCGGGGGTCCACTCATCACCATGAAGCACACGGAGATGAATGTCGTTTTCCGCAAATGGGAAATCAACCAGCACTTGGCCATCCTGCCAGACCACATAGGCCTTCCCCATGTCAACCGCGACGTCTGGCCAGAACTGGAAATCGAATGTCCCGACACGTTCGACATTCACCATTCGCTCCGGTAACCACACACTCCCGTCGAAGTGTCGGTGATAGATGTGAACGTCTCCCGTCAAGCTGGAGAAACTCCAGACAGCATGTACATCACCGGCTTCTGCAGCAATCCTAGGGTTTCCCTGAGTTTCAGATTCCGTGTCAACACTGATCTCCTCCTCGGGTTGCCAGTCAATGCCGTCATGGAGCCTGTAGTATATGTCGAAGTCTCCATCTGCTCGATTCATCCATACTACATGGATTCTTCCATTTTCCACGGCGATTGCCGGAAAGGTCTGATTCTCGGTCCCCAAGTCGGAGCTAATCTCCAGTTCTGGCTCCCAATCAGATCCGTTGAAGTGTCTGTAGTATATGTCGGAATCCCCATCACTCTCGTCATGCCACACAATGTGGACCTCTCCGTTCTCGACCGCGATGGACGGAACAGCATTCACCTCGTTTCCAGAATCCGTGCTAATCTCCATCTCTGGTTCCCAACTCGTACCGTTGAAATGTCGATAGTACACATCTGGGTCCCCGTCACCTTCGTCTGCCCACACGACGTGGGGTTCGTCGCCCTCGAGGGCTATTCGAGGCCATCCCTGATCTTCGTTCAGGACGTCCGTGCTTATTTCCTCCTCGGGCTGCCAACTGACGCCGTTGAAGAGCCGGTGCATTATGTCAGCGTCCCCGTCTCCCTCATCCTGCCACACAATATGTACTCTTCCGCCTTCCGCCGCAATCGAAGGGTATATTTGGTTTTCCGTCCCGAAATCGGTGCTTATCTCTTCCTCAGGACTCCAGACTACCGATCCTACTTGTTCAGGCAGCCTTCCAACAGTGGCAAGAATCGCAACGAGCAATAGAAGGGGCACAATCGCTCTTGTCCTCATCGGATTCTCCTCCCAACACTGAGTCTATGATGTTTGCACTTAAATCCCTTGTTGTCACGGCTGTCTGTCAGCTCTGTTGAATGTCGCGGTTCATTATCAAGGACGACATGACAAAGATTTGTCTGCGGCCGTCAACGAAGGAAGTGTACGGCGAAAACGCTTCACAACGGTCTACTACGACATTTCGGAGGATTTGTCAGTCTATGAGAACCCAACGACCCAGACAGTTTCCGATTCAATCCTTGCCCAATAGCCGCATCCCGCCTGAAGGACTTCTGTATCTCCCTGGACTCTGAGATAGAAGGGTGGTGCGATGGAATCGAATCCCTCCACTTTAGTTGCGCCGACTACTGTATTCAAATCTGAAACGGTGAAGGAGGAGTTCAATGACGGAAAGCCGACAAGATTCCATCCGGCTGATAGGTGGATGTCCGTGGTGATAGGAACTATACCTGCAACTGTGAGGTTGCTTTGCTTTGTCACGTTTATCCATAGTCCTGCAGTATGGTTGACACTCCAAAGGTCTCTTCTGTATGTCTTGAAGCTCATGTGCCATTCCCATTCTTGGGAGGAGGAGTTGTAGAACCATGCCTTGTCATACTTGACAGTCTGAAGAACAGTCTCAAGGGTCTCGTCGGACTGAATGAACGGGATGGAGACGAGGTTCGAACCAGGAGCGAGCGGACGGGTGAACTTGCCGACCTGATTCACAGTGCAAGAAGATATGTTCGCGTCTCCGATAGCGCACACATAGTAGAAGTGATTGCTCAGGTCTCCCTCTCCTGACCCTTCATCCACGCATGAGGATGTAGCATTGGGAACGCTTGCTACGATCCCATATTCCGTTCGCTCCGCGTCATAGCTCTCTTTCCTGTAAATGTCATATCTCGTGACGTTGAGGGAACCGCCATCATCTGGTGAGAGGGTCCATTCCAGTGTGATATTCGAGAAATCCTCACCACTGAGCCTCGCCGTTAGGTTTCTAGGTGGGGCGGGGATTGGTGGTACTATCACTTCTATCTGCCTGCAAGCAGTGTTGTTGGTTTCGTTGCTCTCCGCTATGTTGTTCTCCGGGTCGAGGACGGCACAGATATCATGAAACTGCGGAGTTGTAGCTGTCCACTGGGCCTCTGCCCATGACTGACCTCCTTTTTCGATTCGCGGAATCGTTGTTTCATTGATAAGATTCGAAGGGGAGATAACGGTGTCATAGAATCTCACGACGATGTCTGTTGCGTTCTCCTCCCCTACATTGTGGATGGTTGCGTTGATGAGGACCTCCGTTCCGTAGAGAACTGGGCTGAGAGGGTTGAAGTCTATGTCTGATGACGACAAGGTAAGGTCTGAAAGCAGAAGCGTTGAGGCTGCGAAGTAGATGTCCCAGTCAGTTCCACTTCTCTCGTCCTGCCAAACGACATAGACATCTTCATCTACGCTGACGACCAATGAAGGTCGTCGCTGAAGGAGCGAAGTCGCGTCGTCGTTCACTCGCTGATTAGCGCCGAAAATCAGACCTTCATTGATGGAGTGTGCGAAATATATGTCCTCATCTCCTGATCTCTCATCGGTCCACACAACGTAGACATGCCTTGCCGCCGAGATGGATATTGAAGGACAGATATCAAGCCAGCTAGTCGCCTCGTCTACCCTTGAACTCGGTCGAAAGCTGGCACCCATGTCATCAGAGGCAGAAAACCGAAGTCCTTCATCGCTTATCCACAGGACGCCGAGGAGATCGCCTCCCACGGAGATCCTAGGAACGTACTTCGTCAGGGCTCTGTCATTGACCTGTGTGTCAGTCTGGAAGAATTGTCCACCGTCAAGCGACCTAGTGAGCCTAACACTGGTTCCGTTACGACCATCCATCCACAATACGAATACGTCGCCGTACTCATTCACCGCGAGATCTGGATAAAGAGCGTGATGGTTAACATCGCTTACTATGCGAGGTCCTGAGAAGCTGGAACCTCCATCTGAGGAGTTAACATAGTATATCGAGCTCGTACCTCCAAGGAACGGATCACCCCAGACCATGTGGACCAAATCTCCGTTGACTGAAATCCTGGGCCAATACTTGCGTGTCTCCCTCAGGTCACCTGATGTTCGCTGGTTGGGTGACCATGAGATGCCCCCATCTGTGGAGTTCGAGTAATAGATATCGGCGATGTTCTTCCCATCAACGCCACCACCAGATATGTATCCCCCATCTAGATCATTCCTCCAATCCTCCCACGCAACGTGGATCATTCCGCTTTGGGACACCGCAACCGATGGAAACCTCTGTTCAGCCAATCCGTTATCGTCATTTATCTTGAGGCTCTCGCCAAAGGTTCTTCCACCGTCGAGGGATCGGGAAGAGTAGATATCACCTTCGTCGTCCCTTTGGTCCATCCAAACAACATACAGAGTACCATTTGGTGCAAGTGCTAGATCAGGGACACCCTGATCTCCGCTAGAGATATCATTAACTCGCACGTTGGTCCCGAAGACCGTCGATTCTCGCATCTCCCATCGCATGTCGAGCGATGTGGCCGCAGTGGAGACGAGCAGGACTGCGACTATCACGATGAGATGAAACGGGTGTGACCTGTTGGCCACACAGATTGAGTCGATATTCGCCGAAACCATCAAGGTCCAGCCCCGCCTATTGGTAACGACTCCCAAGGGTCGAAGTCCATTTCCCCCCAGGCTGGATCTCCGTTCCCAAATGGATTATCCCCGTGTTGCGGCCCGGTGGGATCACCCCACCAGTTATGCTTAGCACCGATTTTGACAGAATTGTCTGCGTTGTAGACTCCATACGAGTCCTGGGTCTTTGTGTTGTTGGCTATGTTGTTCATGTTCAGGGTTCCGTTTGCACCATTATCGAAGTAGGCTCCATATATTGTATTGTTCTCGATCTGGTTATAGATTGCGATTGTGAAATCGTAAGTGCGGAATAGACGCACTCCGGTGTGGCTGTTCCAGGAGATCGTATTGTTGTCCAGGATGGCTTTCCCGGAACCATAGTAGCCAGATATGATCCCATAGTAGTTCTCCTGGATCGAGTTGTTCCCCAAGAAGACGTAGCCGTTCAGGATGACTCCCCTGCTGTTGTTGACGACTGTGTTGTTCATGACCATCAGGTCGTAAGGGTTGGGAGTCGGGGTCTGGACAAGAAGCCCGCTGCAGTTGATGCAGTTCGCCCAATTGCCGTTGTACCATCCGTTTGCATATAGAGTGTTGTTCTCAATGAGTCCTGTCGTATTGGCCGTGGCGATCCCCCAGGCGTTGCTGTAGCTCACATTGTTACCTGAGATATTCCCGTGGGAATCGAAAACTGTAATCCCGAGGGGAGAGTTGACTAACAAGTTCCCCTCGATTTCTACTGAGTTAGCTGATGCCCATATCCCTTTGGAGAAGTATATGCCGTTGAGGATATTGGAGTACATCTCGTTGCTCAGGATCCATGCAGCGCTGCCGAAACCCCTGATACCCCGGATATTGCTGGAGATGTTGTTGTTGTAGATCTGAGCGCTTGCATTCCACAAATGCACACCATAACCATTCCCTGATATGGTGTTGTTCTCTATGTTCGCAGCTCTGACACTCTGTGCCACAACGTCAGCGTGCAACAAGATTCCCACCTGGCTGATGTTCGTGAAGGCTCCTTCCACAATATCGACATATCCCTGAGGAGCTTCCGTAGCGGTCCAACTGCTGTTGACTCCGTATTCACAGTCTCGGACTTCCCCTCCCACGAACTTGATGTAGGATGTATCCGCTTGAATTCCATAGGTGCTGTTTGTGATGGTGACATCCCTTAGTATGCGAGCGGATGTGTTGGTATGGGCAAAACGAACTCCGTAGGTAGCATACTCAATCGTCGAATTGGCCAAGAACGAATCAGATGTGCTCGACATGTTGAACTGTATCCCATACCATATGCCCTCGGACGGCTTCCCGTTGCTGGAGGTGAACAAGACTTGCGTGTAGTTCAGGTAGCCACTGATGATGATCAGTTTTCCGTCCACGAATAGACCCATGTCATCATCGAACTTCACAACCGAGCCCACGTATATCTTCAGAATGGCTCCCATGTCAACATAGACATGTTCCTTGACGATGTGATCATTGTCCCCAGGCTTCCATTCCTCGGTTCCCGTTATGTGGCCGCCATGCCAGGTATCTGCCCTTGCGTTTTCAGGGATTCCAATCATGGACACAGTCGCACAAATCAATGAAAAATACGCTAGAATAGCGAACAATTTCTCTCTGCTCATATTTTATCCCTCGCAGCAGAATAAGAAAAGCGGATTATATATCCCTTTTCCTTTGGAATCTTCGTTGACCTGACAGATTCCTCCAAAAGCTCGCAAACCGGTTTAGAGAAATAGGTCGAAGACGAGGATTTGAGCATCTCATTCCTTGGCGGAATATACCTAGAGAGTGGGCAGAGGGGGTAGCGATTTGTCGCTGTTGATAATGAAGAACGACATTCAACGAGCGTGGCCTTTCTGCAAGAAGGATTATAAGTGCAGAAGCTGCTTCTGAGACAACGTT
>SOIM01000032.1 GCA_004377185.1 Methanomassiliicoccales archaeon
TGATCTCTATTGTCCTTGAACAGGCCGGAAGACCCACCACGTCTTTGGCAGAACTGGTAATGGAGCCCGCCTCCACGCACACCCGCAAGTCCTTATCTGTCAATCTTTGGTCTGGGTCAAAGTCTAGGTCCAAGTATATTGTGAAATACCTAGTCCTGTCCTGTTTTATAACCAACGGTTTTCCACTATCAGGACCAGTACACTCTCTCATCTGTCCAAGGGGCGGAAGGACATAAGGTGAGCTCGTGTCTTCGCCAATGATGCACTCTGCATAACTCATATTCTTGTCACCATTTCTATCATCCCAGGCAAAGGTGCGATTGACTCCCTCAGGAGGGAGACCGTAGACGTCCACTTCTATACTCTCTAACGTTATGTCAGCATTTTGTGCTTCGAGGGAGAGCCAAATCATTGAGAGATTGACATCTCCTTGGAAGGTGTTTGTGTCAGGAGCAAGGTTCTCCCAGGTTACGTTCAGGGTTCCCTGCGCCGGTGGAGCTTTCACGCCCAATGGGACCATAGCAAAACTAGCCATGAGGAACACGGCAATCACAATAGACACAGAATCCAAATTCTTGGGATTCACTGGTGCAGTCTTCATTCAAGCAGCCTCCTCCAATTTCGGCAAATAGCCCTATGCATGCCCGACGACTATGGATATCTGAAGTACCACCTATAAAAGTTGATTGGTACAAAGTTTTGACTCATTGAAGAGTCGAGCTTCGGACCCTAGTCTCCACTGACTTCCCAGGTCCCCGCTTGAACGACATGTATCCAGATGCCCATCCCCGGGCTGAGCGCCGTCAGTGTTGATCCGCCTGGATCATTGGGATCGAAGAATTTCCACTTAGCCTTCTTGTCGGCCGCGTCATAGTACATGATCAGGTCGTATTTTCCAGCCATTCCGTTGTCGTCCAGTACTCCCGGCAGGGCTTTTGTCGCAAATGACGGATAACCCACGAAGTTCCAGTCTCCACATGCGGATTCTCTGGTGATAGTTATGCTCGTATGAACTACTCTGCCAACGTTGATGAGCACTCCGTCCGACTGCATCCTTACTCTGAGCCCCATCTTTCTGTCTATCTGGGTAAGTGCGCCTCCTGTTGGAGTCCAGGCTCTCCAAACACACAGGTTGGGGTCGTACGCTTCTATCGTCTTGTACAGGCCGGCTACCGACTCGAACGCCACCGAAGTGGTGTGGTCGCTCAGCTCAAATCCTATCGATATCTCGTTAGTTCCTTTGTATAACTGCTTGACGAATTTCCCGACCTTGTCGAGGTTCATCTCTTCGTTCCCTTTCTCGTCAAATGCTCTGACCAGGTAGAAGTAGTTGCTCGAATCTATTCCGACGTCAGGTTCCGGATCGATCCACTGGCTCGTCCCTGCTGGTACCGCGTCATAGATGGTATTGAAGTCAAAGCCGTTGACGGTGGTAGCTCTGTAGATCCTGTAACCCTGAACCTTCGGTGAGGTGGACTCTATCCATTCCAGCCTGAGGCCATTTCCCGCTTTGTATATCCATAGATTGGTCGGAGAATCAATGCTCGTCCTTCCCCAGACCATTGCGTTGTAGAGCAACTGCTTGTCGTTCGTGTTCGACCTGTTCTCCACGAAGTTCGATATGTACACCGAGTTGAAGGCTCCGGGCTCGTAGGCTATCACGGCCGCGTTGTCCGTGGGAGTGGACATGGCTTTGTACTCACCGCCAGCAAGATGGCCAGCCGTCCAGTTCTCAGCACCGGTCATGAAGAAGCCAGGAGTAAGGGTCATCCCATCCGCGGTGTTGTAGAAGTCCCCCATGCTGTTGAAGAGTGGGTGGTTCTCTGCCGGGTTGATGACATGAAGGTCTCTGATGCCGTCCAGGTAAGTGTACAGATTGCTCGGCTTCAGACCGAAAATCGGTCCCAGTGAGAGGCTGTGTCTGGGTAACTTGTCCGAATCGAAAGTCAGGCCCGTTGCTATTATGCCGTGCCCGTCCTGAACATATTGGGCGATAGCATCCAGTTCATCATTTGTGAAGTAGTAGCCAGCCATCACCGGGCTATTCATGTTGCCCGATCGTGAGCTGGAGATGATCAGAACATCCGCATAGGAATCCAGAAGCTCCTGATAGCTGATGCTTTCCTTGTTGAACCTTTGATAGTCAATGAAAACGGGCACCGAACCGTGGTTGCCCCAATTGGCGTTCAAGTAGTCCCAGGGAGCCAGATGTGCAAAGTCCGTTCCCCAAGAGTCCAAGACATAGACTTGTACGGGAGGATTGTTCGTAACCTCAATGTTCATGCAGACCTCGTTGTTGGCCGGGTCCTCGTCCGTGAAACCGACAATGTCCGCGAAGACGCAGATTTCGTAGTAGCCTACCGACGACGGAACCCAAGTGAAATTGGCCCAGACCCATTCGCCGTGGATTAGATTGCTGATGAACTGTGTGTCCACAGGCGTCCCATCCACTTTCAGATCGACCTGAACAGAGGGAAGGTCCTTCTTGCCGATGTTCGAGACAACCGAACTCACTTTTGCATCATAACCGGGTCGGACGAACCTCGGAGCGTTTATGTCAGAGACTCTGATATCGTAATCATAGGCCTGGAATCTGGACCAGACAAAGGAATTGTACAGAAGCTGCTTCTCAGCCTCGTTCGGCTCGGCATCCGCGGCGAAGGTGATGTAGACCGATCCCTTGAATATCGTAACAGCGGCGGAACGGTTCCCTGTCGACCTTGCGCAATATACTGCCCCGTCGAGGTCCTCTCCACCCCAAGAGTGGTCGTTGTTCGGTGATGCAGTGGGCCCGAACGAGGCCTGGAACAGACTGGGAACATTGTTGAAGACGGGGTGAGCATCGCATTTTGGATCCACTTGGATATCAGTTGTGCCATCCCTTGCATACGGCTGGTCTACAATCCCCACCAGATCCACAAGGTCGTTGTTGTTTGGAACCAGTTCATTGAAAGCGGTCCCGATAGCCACGAAACCATGACCTTCCCTGGTCCATTTTTCGATTGCAGCGGTCTCCTCATCATCCAGTTCCGTACCAAAGGGCGGCTTGTAATAGTAGCCAGATCCAGACAGGACTAGTAGGTCCGCCTGCGTGTTGTTGATCATCTCATAGGTGATGGGATAGAGATTCAGTGAAGTGTAGTCGATCAGTATCGGGTCCGAGCCATAATCGCCCCAATTGTTGTTCAGGTAGTCCCATGTGGCTTTCGGACCATCGGCCTGTGTCCCATAGGACCGGAGGATCACAATCTTAGTGAAGGTCTGCGAGGTAGCGGTGACCAACTGGCACTGGACATTGTTCCAAAGTACCGTCTCACCCGGAACAGGTGTTGCTTCCACGCACAGCTCGTAGGTCCCCTCTCCTGGCGGGGTCCAACTGAAGCTGACCTGGGTCATGGCCCCACTGGCCAGAAATGAGATCGTTGTCTGGTCCACCACCGCGCCGTCTTCAGTCAGGTTGACCTTTATGTTATTCTCGTTACTCGCTCCAATATTAGCAACATCGGCCTTTATTGTCTGAGGATCAAGGGACACATATTGTGGAGCATACATTTGAGGGACAGCGATATCGTGCGCCAGAATTTCTCCATATATCACAAGGTCGTCTATGAACCACCCAAGGAAGATGTTATTCATATAATTTATTGTGTCAAACCTGAACTCGAGCTGCACCACCCTTCCTGCATAGGCTGAGAGATTGAGATTGAGTTTCTTCCACTGGTCATCGGTGAACCACTCGCTGGAGATGAAATGCCATCCTGTACCGTCATGCAAGTATATCTGAGCAAGGTCGAAACCTTCGTACAGTTCCCTAGAAAGAAGGTGCCAAACGGTCATCGCCAGGCTGGTCCCCTTGGTCGCATCTATCGAAGGGGTCCGAAGTTTCCCCCAGTTTCTGGTCTGAGTGAGGCCATCAAGTGTGGTATAGTCGCAGAAATAACCGTCGAGCCAATAACGTCTGTGTCCATACCACCAAGATGTGTAAGAAGTGTGGTAGAACTGCCTCTTGCCGGGGTTGTTCAAGCAATCCTCCTCACCAGTGCTCAGGTGCCACAGGCCGTTGGGGTGTACGCCACCTGCGTCCCCTCCAGTGAACTCCCAATCGCCTTGTCCGTGCTCCATGTCGTCGAAGAAGAACCTTCTGTTGATATCTATCGTTCTCGAACAGGCTGGAAGACCTATCACATCGGTAGCGGAACTGGTGATATATCCGTTGTTCACACACACCCGCAGGTCCTTATCTGTGTGTCTTTGGTCTGGGTCGAAGTCCAGATCTAGGTATATCATGAAATATCGCGTCTGGTTTTTCTGTATTACTACGTTCTTTCCTGTGTCGGGACCGGTGCATTCTTTCATCTGTCCAGCAGGCGGAAGGATGTACGGCGAGCTCACGTCCTCGCCGATAACGCATTCCATGTAGCTCATCTCTCTGTCGTAGTTCCTGTCATCCCAGGCAAAGGTTCGGTTGATTCCCTGCGAAGGAATACCCCAAGTGTCCACCTTTATGCTCTCGAGAGTGATGTCCGCTCCCTCTGCTTTCATAGCAAGCCAGACCATAGAAAGATTCACGTCCCCTTGGAAGGTGTTCGTATCTGGTGCGGCATTCTCCCAAGTTATGTTGAGTGTCCCGGCCGTAGGTGGAGCCTTGACAACACCACCTTCATACGGCAAAAGAGATACGATTCCTCCAACCACCATAGCAACTGCCAGAATAAACGATACCGATTTCGATAGACTTTGCCCACTCTTTAGGTTTTGACTGAACATAACGGCCTCCCCCTTTTTACCTCTGTTTCCCGACGCCCCCTCATGTCTGAAGAAAGGCTAATACTGAAATTAGATTGGTTTGTGAGTATATATACTTTTCACACTTCTTCTTCGGTCTCCTCCCCCTCATCTGGCTCGGCCTCTTCTTCCTTCGGTTTCTTTACTCCTTCCCCCCTTGCTGCTATCGCGCCCATGCTTATCACGGCCACAATGAGGAGGATTACGTTCGCGACCAGTCCGACCGAGATCCAGTTGTCCAGATCCGGCACGCTCAGGTTGCTCGGATGGTTGAGCCAGGATATCGCAGCTATTATTATCTCAATTATCAGGAAAGGTACGATGACCAGAACCGAGGTGGATCTCCTGTCCGAGGACAAGGCCTTCATCTTTGCGGTGGGAAGGAACCTGCCACAGCTCGGACATCTCTTCTCCTTTTCTTCGCATTCGCCATGGAACTCGGTGCCGCACCAGTCACAAGCGATCGTCGTTTGTTCTTCGGTGATATTGGATTTGCAGATGGGACAGGATCCAGCCAGATGCTCCTCATCCATTCAGATCACCTCCTCGCTTGCCGTGTCCTCTTCCATTTCTGGTTCCATGATTTCTTCTTCTCCAACGGCCTCTTCTTCCTCTTTCAGGAGCTTGTCCTCCGCTTCTCTGATTTTCTTCCGGGCCATGAGCAGAGGTCTCTTGTATCCTACCAGCACTCCCATAAGAATCATGATGATTATGCAAATGATGGCGATGATGGGTTTGTGATTTGGTCCAACGAAATAGACCTCGAAGCTCACAGTATTCGTGTTGTCCAGATTGTCTCCGCTGGTCACAAAGATAGTGTGCTCCCCGGGCTGGCCGAACTTGAAAGCCCCAGTGTATGTTTCCGAATCGCCCCCGTCCCAATTGTATGTGATATCCCCCTTTATGTCGCAACCAGTGTCCACGGCCGTGAGAGTGAACTCAGTAGTATCCGTCACTTGCGGGGTTCCTTCGATATCATCATATGGCGTACCGTCTATCAGTAAAGTGATCACAGGGGGAGTATCATCCACTTTCAAGGTCCGGTTGGTCGTTATTTCGGTATTCCCGAGGTAGTCGACCGAATACCATTCCACGTATCTTTCCCCGTCTCCAGAACCAAGAACGAGGGGAGTGCCCAAAGCATAGTCCGCCCAGGACGTCCAGTTCTGCACGTATTCGAAAATACGATATCTGGTCTGCTCTCTCCCAGCTGCCAGTTCCGGCTCATCCTCCTTTGTCCAACTCAGTTGTATGTCTGTGTGGCTTCTCACCCAGATGGTCGGGCCATCTACGTATAGGGGTTCACCGATGTCCATGAGAGTTTCTGGGGGAGAATCGTCTATTATCACCATCTCGGATTTCCATGGCTCCATGTTCAGAAGGTTATCGACGCTTGAGAAGTTTATGTGGTGAGGCCCTTCGGCTGTCATTGAGAACTGCGCGAAGTTGAACTCTCCTTCCAAAGAATAGTCCAATGGTCCGAAATCGTCCAGGAAAAAGACGGTGTCTGTCGGTCCGGCCGTGGTCTCCACGGTGAAGTTCAGCATGGTGGTTGATTTGATGTAGAGATGCGTTCCGTTGAAGTACTGAGGAGTTCGAACGTTCAGCGTGGTTACGGGACCGGGATGTACCCAGAACTGAATTGTTGTTGCATTGTTGAGCTCGTCCATTTCCGTGATGTTACCTGTGTCGTCCACCACGATTGTTACGTTCACGCTGGTCAGAACGCCCACAGGCGGTGCCTGCCAATCCACGCGATAAGGTTGGGTGGAGTTCTGTCCCGCTCCTATCGGAAGGACGTGCTGTGCTGCAAACCGTCCCATGAAGAAATCGTCATAGAACGCTATGGTGCTATTGTTAAGGGCATCAAGCAACCCGATGTTCGTGACATTCACTTCTATCGGGACTAAGGATCCTGCGGTCACATCCTGGGCGAGTGGCATGGTATCGGGTATGTAGTCCGGAAGGCCGACCAGGAATCGGAGTATGAAGGTGTTGTTGAGCGGGTTGATCTCCATCACGTCGTCGTAGTAATCCGCGGTGATGTTGACGTAGTGGTTCCCGAAGGAGAGGTTTTGTGTATTCCAAGATGCAATGAAGGGACCATCATCAGACCCAGGGTTAAGAGAAACCACACCAGATTCGAAGAATGTTGGCCCGTCGATAGGGCCTCCTTCCCTTGCTGTGTTGTAATAGTCAAGGCTGCAAACCTCCGATGTCAGACTTCCGACGTTTGTGACGTTAGAGACAATACCTGCGGTGGTCCCAGCAGTTATCTGAATCACGTTTGACCTGTATCCAGTCGCGGACGCATCCGCATAGAATTCCGTGCCGTAGTCCGTGGTTACTCCTATGCCAGAGGGAGTGAGGTCCGCCGCCCCTACAGTGAGACAAATCATCTCCGAGTTGTTGTCCTCGTTCGTTTCGGTAACGTTATCGTAGTAGTCAACCGTGATGTTGAAGCAGAAGTAGCCATCATCTGGGGCGTTCCAGGCGAAGTAGTAGGGTCCAGTGGAATTCCCTGGTCCAATTGTGACCGCGGTGTCTTGACCTATAAGGCCTGATGCGTTCCTGAGGACAATCGTGTTGTTTTCCGATATGTTGGTCATACCGTTGTTCGTGACTCTAGCTGATATGTTGACTGTGCTGAACGGATAAACTCCCATTGGGGGAGTGTATGGTATGTTGTCGATTCTTATGTCAGTAGGAATAAGGTCCACAGACGAGCAAACGACGTCCCATTGCTGCGAAGTGTTGTTAGGCAACCAGTTCAGTTCGTTGTTGTAGGAACCCCTCGGAGAGACCGGATCACCGGCTGAACCAGTGCCATTGCTTGTTGCGTTCTCGGCCAGGCCACCCGATGGTGTGCAATCTATCTGAATTCGATAAAGGTCTCCGTCCGACCAGGTCGCTTCCTTTTCTTCCCATGTGAGATTGTAGCTGTACCACCCTCCTTCTGCGCCCACTACATCCCAAGTGTCGTTGGAGGGGAAGCCCTTCCAGGTTCCATTGTGCTGCACCCAGACCCGCAAGTTTGTGTCGTAGGATAGAACAGAACCGTCACTGTCAAAAATCATGCCCCAGATCCAGAGGTCTTCGCTTTGGGCTCTTACTTCCCCTGTCATAAGAAAAGGTGATACCATCATGAGCATAGAAAGTGCCAGTAGAACTGTTGCTGTTCTCCTGCCCACTACCTTCAGCCTGCCAGCCATTCAGATCTCCTCCTCTAGTAGTGGAGACTGGTACGAGTACAAATAGATTCCTGACTCACCCTCTAACCTTCGATATTTCCGTGTCAATTCTACCAACCCACTGAAGTGAATTTCTCTGATTGGAGTTCAAAGATTAGAATTTGATAACCACCAGACATCTGGACAATTGTATCGTAGACACCTTTGGGCATCTCCCTCGCATGAAGCCTCCACATTCCCTTCATCATGTGGACCATCCCCACGACGCCGGGCATTTGGTTGCAGAGGTCTGAGAGTGCCAGTTCAACTTCGATTTCCACCACCAGCGCAAATGATGACGAACCCTGACTGAAAGTCTTCCTCACAACTCCCACGCTATAGCTGCTGCTTCCCATTTCTCCCATTGCATCCATTGGGATGACCATGTAGTAGTAGTCTCCATCCGAGGATAGAACGCCTATGTCGTCCCATGTGTAAGTTGGGTGCTTGGAGACGTATACCGGCTCCTTGATGCCGAAAGAGCTTCTTCGTCCCGCTCTATATATTAGATAATATGATGCATCCGGGACCGGCGACCAGGTCAGTGAAACGTCATCGCCCACAGTGGATACAGAAAGAGAGGATCTATCAGCAAGAATATCCCCAAGACCTTCGTGGTACCGGATCATCGAAGCCGGTCTGCCAATGAATGTGTAGTTCGCGGCAACAGTCAGGTATATCTCGTATGTCTCTCCCATTTCTGCAACCGCATCGTTCGCTGGTGGACCGACCCCCTTCTCGTAGGTGACCCATTCTCCGTTTGGATTTATCCATCGGATTCGAGTTGCATTGGGGATATCATTCACATAGTAGCTTACATTCCTCGGGACTTCAGGTTCAAGCGGGAGGGAGAAGGCGTTGTACCCCTGATCGAAGCTCCTCCTCCAGATCCCGATAGTGTAGTTGGAAAAACCTATTCTTCCCAATGAGTCCACGGGACGAACGATGTAGTATATCTTGGAGACCAATGGTCCTAACGCACCAACATCCGTCCAAGAGGTGTTCAACGGATCTACATCTCCGGAAGTGTCATGATGGGGTGTGGCGAAGCTGAAGTTTGTCTGGTTCTCGGACTGATAAATGAGGTAGTGGGACAAATCAGGGGAAATCGGTGCTGTCCAACCCAATGTGACATTGGAACCCTGAACGGTCGCTGTCAAATCCTTGGGAGCTTCCGGAGCTTCATCGGGCATATCGGACGGGTTCAGCATTCTGGCGTAGATGTCCTTGTTACCATGCCCGTTCCTGTCCGTCTCCCAGGCCAACCACACGTCCCCCGTCACATTACCAGTAGTAAGAGCCACCTCTTCGTCAGAATGAGTGTCGGTGGTCACCCGAATATCATGAGACCATTGGCTGGAGTTGTACCTCTTCAGGTAGATGTTCTTGTCCCCATCTCGATCGGACTCCCACGCGACCCATAGGTTCCCGTTCATGTCAGCGGCAATTGCGGATTTGATGTCCCAACCAGAGTCTCTCGTCAGCTGAATGTCCGAAGACCAATCGGTTCCGTTGTAATATTTCGCAAAGATGTCCTTGTTGCCGGTTCTTGTCGATTCCCACGCGACCCATAGGTTCCCAGTAGCATCCACACTAGCCGAGGGTCTGATGTCTTGTGAGGGGTCTGTTGTCAGTCTCATCGGAGCTGACCACGCTGTACCATTGTACATTACCGCAAAGAGGTCCCACTGGACGTTTGAGAGCTCGCTGCCGTAGATCACCCACACGTTACCAGCCAGATCCTCAACAATCCTGGGGCCTCCCCACCATCCCTGGCTTCCTATTGAATCGTCCAGTACGTATTCGCTCGACCATGATACTCCGTCATGCATGACCGCTGTGATATTCATGTCCTGATAGGGTATATTGTCCATTTGGTGGCCGCCCGTATAGAACTGGAAGTGCGTGTGCCGGTATGTGACCCATACATCTCCGGTGCTTGTAGCTACAACCCACGGTGTCTGGTCCGAATGGTCAAGGACCGTTGCGAAGCTGATCTGATCCTCAGTCAACCATTGCATACCATCGAACTTCTTGGCATATATGTCGAACTTCTGGCTCCAGTAGTACTTGCCCATCTTGGTAGCGATGAAATCATTGTATTCAATGATGTTACTCGAATAGGCCATCCAGACATTTCCACTGTCGTCCGCGGATAAGGAGGGTCTGCTCGTTCTTTTCAGTTCTTTCCCAACCAATTCCTCAGAGGACCAGCTCCCGGATGAGTAGTTCTTGGTGAAGATTTCGAAGTTGTCCTCAGTTGTGTAGGTGTGCCAGGCTATCCATAGCTTGCCGTTCGAATCCTCCACGAGAGCAGGGTCAAGATCATTGTATGAGCTACTGGTTATCTGAACCACTTCGCCCCAGTCCTTGTACCAATCTGTAACATATATCGTCTTGGTCGCGTTGTTGTTGGTCTCGTCCAGTTCCAGGATGGAACCAATGAAGTCAATCCGAACGAAAATGTCATGCGCCCCAGCTTTACCATCAGTATTCCACGGCACGACCACTCTCTCAGAGGATTCCTTCGGTAGTGATGCGATTGTGATGGTCGATCCGACCTGGGTTCCTCCGAGATCCGGATTGCCGTCAAAGAACTCTACATCCACGTTCGTGGCATTCTCCTGACCTTGGTTATGAATCTCCGCTTCGACAATAACAAGATCTCCCTCTTCAGGTTCGTGAGGTGTGAGGGTGATGTCAGAGGGCAGGACTGTGAAGTCAATCAATCCGCTGATGACCATATCCGTTCTCAATCTCTCCACCTCCCGGTCATAGACGGTGTAGTTGGTGGTGTACGGCATCTCCAGAAGGAGGACTTCCCTGCTGCCGTGATCCATCGCCGTCATCGGTACTTGAATGAACCCCGCGGCCGTACCGGTCTGAGAAAGGAAGGTTCCAGCCATCATGCCAGGGTTGTTTGACCCCGCGGTTGGGTCGTAGAACGTCCTAGAAACTGCAATACCTCTTGTGACATAGCCATCTTCCTCGGGTATGAACGGATAGTAGCTGACATTCCCTCCAGCCCAAGGATACTCGTCACCGGCGTATCTGTCTCTGTACACCAGGTCTGCAAATCCAGGGATGTATCTTAGAACCGCTGCCCCTGTGGCTGGGTTCGCGACCACATAGTAGTCGTAGAAGTCCTCGCTGTAGTTCTCAATGACGTACTGACCATCGTTGCTGTCCTGGTCCCTGTAGAACCTGTAGGAACCGTTCTCCAGGGGTTCCATGGAGTTGACTCCTCTTTCCGCCTTCAACAGACCTCTGTTCTCATAATAGACGATTGTTCCATCCGCGAAACCTATCGCAAAGTCGAGGTCATTGTCCCCGTCCAGGTCGACCATTTCTGGTGAGCTGAAGTCTTTGTAACCTTCGGTGCTCCCTCCTCTTACCGTGTTGACCGTGTCGGGCTTCAACTTGCTGAAATTGGGGTTGTTCACATCACCTTCGTTGATGAACAGATTCACGGCCATGTAGGGTGCTTCGTCCGTGCCCGGCATGAAATCCAAGTCGCCGTCAACATCTATGTCCGCATATTCAGGAGTGCTGTACAGACCGGGTTTCTTTGTATAGCCAGTGTTGAGCACTTGGAAGAGTGTGTCGTTCTTTGACCAGATGGGAGTGGTACTGTCTCCCACGTTCTCGTAGTACACAATCGTCCCGTACGCCTCTCCAATTGACAAATCGAAATCTCCATCTCCATCTAGGTCAGCCAACTTCGGTGCGCTGTAGTTTCCCACATCTATTCCGCTGTACATTGCGGAATTGTTTGTCCAAGTGGGTGATGCTAGAGTTCCCGTGTTCTCGTAATAGAGCAGAATACCATCCCGTACTCCTATTGCAAGATCCAGGTCTCCATCGTTGTCCAGGTCCGTCAAATCAGGGGCCGTATTGTTTCCCAAATCGCCAACAGTCGCAAACATGGTCGGATCGAGCGTCCACTGCGGATTGAATCTCGAACCTGTGTTCTCATAATAGACCAACGTCCCGCTCTCCTCTCCCATCACAAGGTCATAGTCCCCATCATCGTTCAAATCCCCGAATTCAGGAGAACCGAAGTTCCCCGCGTCCACAAGGTCAAACGAGCTCGAGCTCTTCCGCTCCCAGAAATAGCTCAGCGTGTTCCCTTTTGAAATGGTGTAATTGCTGTTTGCAAAGATGGTCTGGTACTCTCCATGACCTGCATAGAGGACGGTGAATTCCATCACGAACCCGTTGTGGTTGTAGAACTTCTCGTTGATCTTCTTGGTGGTGATGGTTTCGATCAAAGGCCTGTCGTTGTAGATGTTGATTCTCACATTCGCAAAGATGCTGTCCACATTCTTGTACAAATCTGTCAGGCTTCCCCAGCCCCAATTGACCATGATCGGGTTTCTATATTCCAGGTAGACGGAGACCATTGCCCCATTCTCGTCTATTTCAACCTTTGACGGAGGACCCCATGCCAGCTGGAAATTCGTTTGGTCCAAGCAGAGCTGGTTCCCGCCCACTCTCACGAGTATGGAGCTTCTTGCACTGACAGCACTGCCGTTGGTGTAATAGACATAGACCCCTTGTGTCCAGAAGTTGATATCGTGCCACGTTTGGATTTCGTACTGCCTCGGGCCGTCTGTGACATAGATGTAGCTTCCAACGGTGGAAACGGACATGTCGCCCGGTAGCGTGGGAGAGCTTTGGGTCACGACCTGATAGGACTTGGTCTCATACGGAGCAAAATCGTCCTGGAAAACCACGTACATCTCTTTTATGGCCCCAGAGGGATGTTTTATCGCAGTGCTGGGCAGACCACCTGATAATATCTCGGTCATCGATGGTACGCTCCGCACATACACCTGACGGCCGTCCCAAAGCTGCAAATCTCTTAGGACAAGCTTGTACCAGACAACCTCGTTCGGTCTTGCGAAAGGAGACGGATTCGTCACTTGTAGGGGGATCGTGCCAGTGGGTTCAGGCTCGATATCTCCCATCGGGTTTCCCTGGTCAGGAGAGATCTCAACGCTGGCATCGTCGGACACGATCACATCGCTCACATGCTCGGCTTGGATGGAGTTGCCAGCACTTTCTATCAGTGGCAACGATGCAATCGTAAGCAGCACAAAAACGACGAATGACAACGACTTGCGACTTCTTCCATGAAATGTGGACACACTTCCTTCTTCCGAGGACGGCATTTTCCTCCTCTCCCTCACGATAACTCTATTCGAGTCAACATCGATAACGGGGAAGGAGTAAAAATCTTTGCTGGTCGGAACTAATCCCAATTCAGTATCCGATGTACGTGTACCTGGACGGAGTTCCTTCTATCAGGATCTGATAGCCTTCTGCCTGTTCGATGAAGGGATCGTACACGCCTGTGGGCATCTCCCTTGCATGGAGTCTCCACTGGCCCTTGATCATGAAGACTATGCCGACCACGTTGTCCATGTTCTCGCAGTAGTAATCCAACGTCCACATTCCGCTCGGTTTGAGAGGAAGAGCCATGTCGTCAGTCCCTGGTTCATACAGGACGGTGACCACACCGACGCTGTAAGTGCTGCCCCCTTCCTGTCCTCCGGAGGAAACCGGAACCACCATGTAGTACCATTCGGAAGGACCTGCTATCGCACCGGAGTCCACCCAGTCAGTAATGCCCGCATCCAGTGTGACGAGAGGGTTGAGAACCTGTTGGTGGAAAGCCATTCTGTCGGTGGCTCGGTATATGCTGTAGTTCGTGGCACCCGCGGTAGCTCTCCAGTAGAGATGGGCATCATCTTGGTCGGTGAGAACGGTCAGCCCCTTTCGGAAGGTGATTGACGAGCCCAGACCTTCTTGGTATTTGATCATAGATGCCGGGCTTCCCACAAAGGTGAAGTCTGATGGCGCGGAAAGATAGATCCCGAATCCCTCTCCCATGGTCAAAGGCCCTGGTTTTCTGATGAGGCCTCCTTTCCAGTGCCTCACCCATTGGCCGTTGGTGTCCATCCAATCGATGTACATTGTGTCGGGGATAGAGTTGGCGTACCACTCGATATCCCGCACCATTAACGGGTCAAGAGGTAAAGAGAAGGCGTTCATTCCCGCAGTGAATGACCTCGTCCACTTGCCCACTGTGTTGCTGCTGATGCTCTTCATCCCCAGATTGTTGACGCCCCTTACCACGTAATAGTATTCCCTGGGTGTCGGGGAAGCGGCTCCCGTATCGTTCCAAGTGGTCCTGGTAGGAATCACGCCATTGTCTGAGTTTATGGAAGTATCAATCCACGGGGTAGAAAAGTCGAACCCTCTCTGGTCGGTCGCTCTGTAGATGAGATAGTGGCTTATGTTCGGTCCTGGTATGGTCCAGGAAAGGTGAACATCGTCCTGGTCAGCCGTGATGCCCAAGATTGGCGGGTCTACCGGCTCCGGCATCAGCACGGTGATGTGAACATCTGGGAAGTACACCGTTTCGGTGGAATTGTCCCATTTGGTGTAGTTGACCCTTGAAAGAGAAGCGATTCCGACAGGGACATATCCATCCAGTGATGAGGTCACCTCGTACTTGGTGATCCAGGACTCATTGATGAATATCTTGTCGACGTCCCAAGCCAACACTGTGCTTCCGTCGGGGTTCGTGGTGATGGAATCCGGAGGACGAGGATTGAAGTTCTCGTCTCGGAAGGAGCCAGGAACGTAGTGAATGTAGGGAGGCAGGGCGTCCTGTATCATGGGATTTGGGTTTATTGGATCCTCTATATGCGTCCCTGCAATGTTCATGACGCTTTGGAATATCCCGAGGTAGATGTCCTCAAGAGCGTCCGCCGTTGGAGCGCGATAGTACTCACCACCAGTGATATCCGCTATCTGTTGAAGGAGGGCCTCGTTCACTTGTCCGCCCACGAGAAGACCGATGGTGAAGATGATTATGCCGTTGTCCGCAGCTCTTTGGGCCTCTTGGATAGTTACCAAATCACGGCCGGCACCAGAGTTCTTGCCATCGGTGAGAAGTATCTCCACTTTCATATGGCTCGGGTCTCCGTAGCCCACCAGTTCGTCTGTGGCGATTCTCATACCCGCACTTATGTTCGTTCCACCGGACGCGGCCGGGAACAAATCGATGTCAGCCTTCACTTGGTTGTAGTCCCAAGTTAGGTGATGACCGTTCACCAGATTCGCATCGCTCGTGAATCTAACCGTCGCGGCCCTGTCAGGTATCTTCATCATGTCCACATACGCTTTTGCGCCGGACAGCCTTAGATTTCCCGGGTCATTCCATTGCATGCTTCCGGAATTGTCTATCACGAAGACAGTGTCCTGAGGCGTATACCACATGAGAGGTGTCCCGGCACCCGTCGCATCCAGCGTTACAGTGGTCTCCTGCGGGAAGACAAGTGAACCTTCCCCCCAAATCGTATCCGGATTCGCGGACTTGTCCAGTGCGATGTATGGAGGTTCAACAGCAGTCGTTCTCAGCGTAACCACATCGAGCACATTCGTGTTGACCGAGGAGGTCGCGGTTACGTACACGGTGTTGATGTTCCCGCTTTGCGGATCCATTGGGGCTGTGACCCGAACCTTCAAATCCAAAGTCTCTCCAACCCTCATCTGGTCACTGTCAGGGATGGTATCGCCATCATGGTCCGAGATTGGAGTGTAGAACGCATCGGTGATCACAGTACTCCATCCAAGGGATGAAACGAAGGTTATGTCCATGTAGTCAGGCATGCTCCCGAAGTACTTGAGCGCGACATCGTAATCCGCGGTCTGTCCAACATCCACCATCCTGGACTGGTCCGGACCTATGCTTATCGTCTCTGGAGTGGGGCTGCCAAACCTCCAACCCGCCTCCGTTGAGGAAGCATCGCTGTAACCATCATATCCCCATTGAGCTGGCTCATCAACCCTTTCCATGGACTGACCTTGGACGTGCGCCGTGGTCCAACCAACCTCATCCACCAGCCTGCCCCATGGGTCATACAGATATACGTTGTCACCGTTGGTGGTTCCGTCATCCATATCGAAATCCACCGGGAGATCTTCCGCTCTCAGCACGAAGTATCTTCTGTTCGTGTTCAGAAACACAGAAGGCAGAAGGTACTCAGAGTCCACGACCAATGTCCAACCGTTCGTACTCACCGAGCTCATACCTGGGTAGTAGATCTCAATGAACCGGTCGTTTGGCTGGTTTGCGTTGAAATAGACTTCTTTGAGAACGATTGTGGGAGGGTCCAGCCGGGCCATTCGGTCGTTCTGTGCCCCAAAGGTGGGCGTGGGGGCCCTGGTCCATTCTTTCGAGTAGTTAGTGCCAGTCCAATATCGAGCGATGGTTTCGTCCTTCAGAGGATCTGGAGCGGGACCTTTTAGGCCGAATGTGACAGAATCAAGTAGGAAACCTGTGGAATAATAAATGCCGATTCTGTCGCCTTCCGTGCTTGAGAAGGCCTCTCCTGGACCTAGTGAATAGACCGAGTAATCTCCAGGTGCAATGATGCTCCTACTCCAACCACCGGATGTCCACTTGGTCAGACCGTTTGGAGAGAGATAGATTTCCGACTCCAAGACGGATCTTTCCCCTCCGTTATAGATTTCGATCTTCACATTGTCCATAGTCGCGAAATCCTGAATCTCAGTGATGTAGAGCTTCGTCATTTGGAGAACCAGGAACTCCTGAGCCTTGGAAGCCGCCCATGCGACATCCTGATATCTTGTTCCAAAACTAATCACAAGCGGCAAGGTCACATTGGATCCGGCTGGAAGAGTCCCTACCTCCCATCCCACCATGCTGGTCATCTCGGCAGCCAAACCGTGAACCTTGTTTGTCATGAGCGCCTGATAGAGCGTCTTGTCATCGTTCGGATCCACAGCACCAGCCTTTCCGGCAGGGTTTCCGTAGTAGTGATTGACAGGCACGGCAGGATCTCCAGAGGACAGGCCCATGGCAGTGGTTCCCGTTGTTTCATCTTCAATATAATATATGGAATCCCCCGCATTCCAGTAGTCCACGTCATCCCCTGGTGTGTTGTCGAGTCTTGTTCGGAAGTTCATTCCCACCCTGAGGTCATTGATGTCTTGGCCGTAGATGTTCTCGAGCTTCCACACAAGGATTGCCCAGTCCTCGCCAGCTTTGCTGTATGCTGTTTGATAAATCTTGAGGTCATTTGAAACTCCAGAAACCCCCGTTTGGGTAAATGAGGAGTACGTCTCTTGAATCGAGTCGAACTGGACCCAGACGTTCGGTTCGTCTATCGTGAAATCTCCCGTTCCGGACCCGTACCCGGTCGCAACGTCCGTGTTGCCGCCTCCAGAGGGGTAGGCGTCATGGTAGATAATGAGGTAGCTCTTGTATATCATGTGCGTCTCGACTTGCATATTCCAGGAGACCTCATTGGTTATGACACCGTAGTCGTTGATGCTGAATGTCACGCTCCCGGCAGTCAAGGGCAGCCCGGCTGCACTTGCAGTCGGAGAGAACAGGAAGCCCGATAGAATTGCAGTGAGAAAAAAGCCCAACACAATCGGCCAGGATAGTGCTTTGGCAACTCCTCTTCCTTGCCCACTTCCTTTTCTCATCATCCGCCCCCTTAGCTCCACGGGATCGATGCTCCGTTTCTGTAGGGTTTGTTCTTCTTTCTGTGATTAGAACAGAATTTCGCCCAATGCCTGAAGAAAATATCTGTCATCAGATATAAGAATGTTGTGCTATGTCATAGCAAGGTATGGCAGCCTTGTCTCAGAAACCTATGAAGACTAACTGCACCAAACCCTCGGTTGATATCTGATACCCCACAGCCTGCTCAACGATCGCGTCATAGACCGTTCGGGGCATCTCCCTCGCGTGTAGCCTCCAATATCCATTCATCATGTGGATTATCCCAACTATGTAACCCGTCATTTCGCATACATCGTCGATCCAGACTTGCACAGGCAGTTTCAGCGGCAAGGCGAACGTGTCCGAACCCAGCTGATACTCTTCGATCCACACCCCTACGCTGTAGGTTCCGCTTCCCCTTTCCCCACCAGCACCGATTGGAATGATCCAATAGTAGAATTCCTTTCCAGGCAGGGCGATGCCGATGTCAGTGTGATTCGTGAAACCAGCAGGAAGCGTTTTGATGGGTTGTAGGGCATCATCGAACAGTCCAGCCCTCTTCGTGGACCTGTAGATCTCGTATGAGGAAACCCCAGGAAGAGGCTGCCAATCAAGAGATATGTTGGATCCCTGTACATCCGCGGCCAGACCTTCTCTGAACTGGATGGGTTCCCCAAACCCTTCGCGGTAGCTTATCATTGACCCCGGAAGACCAACGAAAGTGCAGTTCGATGCAGCAGACAGGGATATTTCGTAACCTCTTCCGAGCAACGCCACCTTGTCGTTGACGCTCGGACCCATTCCCACGGTATGTGTAACCCATTTCCCGCTGCCATCCATCCATCTGATGAACTCAGTGTTCGGGATTTCGTTAATCAGTTGGCTCACGTTGATGGGATAATAAGGTTCCAACGGGAGGGAAAAACTGTCTCTTCCTGCTCTAAAACTCTTTGTCCACTTGCCTGCGGTGTTGCTTGTAGTGCTGACTGAGCCGAGTGAGTCTACGACCCTGATGATGTAGTAATATTCCATCGGTGCGGTGGGATCCGCTGCGCCCACATCTGTCCAGTTGGTTCTGGCAGGATTCGCGTCCAAGGAAGTGTTGTGGATAGGTGTTGTGAAGTTGAATCCCCTCTGATGCTCGGAACGGTACACTAGGTAGTAGCTGACATTGGATGCAACAGGTGGGTCCCAGTCCAATCGGATGTCAACCCCGTTCTCAACGGACGTCCTCAGGTTCTTGGGTGGATTTGGAGGAGGCAGGACCACGTGAATCTCAGTGTCAGGGAAGGGCATGCTGGCATTCTCATTGTTCCAGTTGATATAGCTGACCCGGGCCTTCGGATAAACACCAACTGGCACCCAACCGAGTTGAGAACATGTCACCTCATAGGACGTCTTCCAGCTTTCATTGACCTTGACCTCGGACACGTTCCATTCGAAAACAGTACCATCCGTATTGTTGTAGATTACATCAGGAAAGACCGAGAATGAACCGTAGTCAACATGGATATGTGAAGGGATCACGTCCCTGATCATGGGATTCGCGTCGGTGACGTTTGTATCCTTTCCAGCCACGTCAAAAACGAGCAGCCCGATTCTGCTGTAGATTTCCTGTAAGGCCTCTGCATCCAGAGCGAAGTAGTATCTTCCTCCCGTACGGTCCGCAATCTCCTGCAGGAGCGTCTCGTTCACACCTATGCCCAGACCAACCGTGAAAATGATGATTCCAGCATCCGCAGCCTCTTGGATTCTCTGTGATGTTATCGGGTAGTTGGAAGAAGCCTCCATTCCGTCCGTCAAGAGTATCTCAACCCAAAGATGAGAGGAATTGCCATAGTTGATCAGCTCTGTGTTCGCAACGTTCAAGCCGGCACTTATGTTCGTTCCACCATTGGCACCTATCGTGTCTATGTTCTGTTTTATCTTGGCATAGTCGTTGCCGAGGTGATTTCCGATTGGGGCTGGAACCAGATTGGCCACGTCATTGAACTCCACCACCGCTCCTCTGTCAGGCACGCTCATGTTGTCCACGTACTTCTTGGCCGCCTCCAGTCTCAGATTGAGAGGGTCATTGGTGTCCATGCTCTGCGAACCATCGATTACGAAAACAGTGTCCTGAGGATGCCTTTCAATCACCAGATATCCCCCACCGAACACCTCCAGTTCGATCGTGGAAACCTCGTTCACACCCACGCCCTCTAGATATATCTCTTCAGGATCCGCGCTCTTCATCGGTTCCAGATGTGGGTACGTCCTCGTCACGATGACGGCGAGGTCCTTCCCCTTGTTGATGGTGGAATTCGCGTAGACCTCGGTTATCATCTCTGTTCCTACCGGAGGCTGGGTGGGAATCGTGACGTTCACCGTGAAGTTGTAGAACGAAGAAGCGGGAAGAACTCCAGTGTCCAGCAGTCCGTCCGAGTTCGTGTCTGTGATGGGAGACCAGTCCTGTTCCAGAAAGTCAATCTGCCAAGAGGAGCTTGAGTTGAAAGTGAAGGAAATCAAGTCATCAGAGGGTTGGTTGAGGAGCGTGAGACTGTAGCTTACCTTCTCTCCAAGATCGCCGTAACCTATCTGGTCCGGCCAAAGATTGAGAAGTGCCATTGTGGGTTCCTTTCCGAACCGCCAACCGGCTTGATAGGAACTCCAATCATCGTACCCATCATCAGTGCCGAACCCCTCAGGCATCCGTGCCATGGAGTTACCTATGTCGTGCTGCGAGCTCCAGCCGACCATGTCCAAATAAGAGCCAGTGGAATTGTAGAGATATAGGTTCTCACCGCCCACTTCCATCTCCGAGAACAGGCCAGGATAGTCCAAGGGCATCAGCACGTAGTGGTTTGAGAAGGTGTTCAGAATGACATCTGTGCTGATTATGTAGGCGTTGTCACAAACGATGATGAAGTTCCTAAGATTGATGGTACCATTTCCTTTGTAGTAGATCTCTACGAATTCGTCACCGACTGACTGGGGATTGAATAGAACTTCATTGAGCACGACTTCAGTCCGTTTGTCCCAAGGGGGAACGACGTTGTTGAATCCAAAGGATGTCACAGGGGACCTTGTCCAATGTTCTTTGTACGCAGTTCCGTTCCAGAATCTGGCTGCGGACTCTCCCGAGATCGGATCAGGAATCACTCCCTGTTGCCCATAGCCGAACTGGTCTTCCACCCAATCGGAGGTTGTGTTCACAAAGCTCAGCAATCCCCCGTCATCATCAAGCTCTGTTCCAATAGTGGAAAAATAGGAGTGTTGCCCAGGACTGATTTGCGCGATGCTCCAGGTTCCGCCTATTGTCGAGTTGTCTGTCTCTCTGACGATGGCGTAGTTGTTGAGGTTGTCGCTTTCCTTTCCCGCGTTGTAGATTTCGATTCGTTCACCGCCCGGACCGCTGTCTTGGATTTCGGTGAAGATAAGTATCGACCCCACTGGAATCTGGATGATTTGCATGTCATCGATGTACCACCCCGCCCACCCACTCTTATAGTTCGATGAGTCCGTCCAGAAGTGGAAGCCTATCGTGATTTGTTTCCCCACGAAAGAGTTCAGATTGAAATCGGCCTGTTCCCATGCGAGACTGGAACCAGCATATGCACCTGCACCGCCGCCTGGAGGGGTGGGAGCCGTCAGATCTAGACTTCCAGGATAATCGCCATACGGTTCTATGTGTATCCAGGACAGCCCACCGTCATCACTGACCTCCACGAACCCTCCGTCATTTCTGAAGGGTCCATAAATGTCGTAGAAGTGCCAGAACCTCAGCCTTGCCTCTTCCGCTTTTGACAGGTCGATTAGTGGTGTTTCCAACCTGATGTCCGCTCCTTTCTTGTATTCTGAATTGAGATTTGTCCCCCAACATTCTGTCAAGGAACGACATTCGATCGGCCCAATTGTGGTGGGTGTGCCCAGTTCCCAGGCGTTTTGGGCTTGTGTCTCTGGGTTCCATTGTCCCGAAGAGGCCGGTCCACCGAGTTCCATATCATCCTCGAACAACGGTGCAAATACCCCCATGTCCTTAACTGAGACGTTGTTTTCAGGGATTGTATCGCCTGCCAGCATGGTCATGATGGTGAGCGTGTAATACCCGGGCACGGTTGGTGTGAACGTCCAATTAATACTGTCCATTCCGTCGACATCCAGGTTCACCACGCTTTTGACAGGGGTGTACGAGACCGGTCCGGGTCCGTAGATGTCCAATATCACGTCGAATGAACGAGGGAACTGTCCCAGATTAGTCACGTAGGCGGTAACGTTAGCCTGGTCACCCGCGATATGGGCAATGGGAATCACAAAATCTGTAATCGAAACATCTGGAATCGGTGTGGACACTCTGATATACGCAATGTCACTGGGGCCTGATCCAAAGAAAGGAATACCCACAACCCTTACAACATCCTCTGTCGCATACGGGGTTCCCGCTGGCACAGTCACCTCAGCAACGAAATCAAAGCTTGACCCGGGGTCCAATATGCCACTGTCCGGAACGCCAGGAAGGCCTCCTGAATCCGCAATAGGTGAGACTCCATCTGACTGGAAAAGCGCAACTGGCCATCCAAGGTCGTCCGAGAACGCCAAGTCGACTACTTCGGACGTCGATTGCAAATTCCTCACCGTCAAGTTGAACTGCTGAGTGGTCCCCGCAAGGTTGATTGTCGAATAGTCAGGCTCTACCAGTATCCCCTCCCTTACGTCCCCGGAAAGCACGACATCATCAATGTACCAGCCTGGAAAACCGCCAAACATGTCACTTCCGAAGGTGAATCTGAACTTGAGACTGGAGGAACCGTCGTATTTGGATAGATCCACGGAAACCTCCGTCCAATTCAATCGGTCATGGCAGAAAGCCCTTTTTCCTCCCAATGGATTCCCTCTTGCGTCGCTCAGTATGGTGTCATAGTAGGGGTCAGGGTTTGGCATAGCCACATCATCTATCTGTATCCAGCCACTGCCTCCGTCCGTAGAAACCTCGATGATCCCACCATCCCATTTGTGAGAAGAGAAGTTGTTCGTGATTATGTGGTACCAGAACCCCAGCCGGGTATTCGTTGTCAGTGCAAGGTCAAAGTGCGGAGACTCCAAATGTGCTAGTGAATATTGTGTGTAGTTCGAGTCCATGTTCGTTCCCCACGCCTTCGATCCCGAATGGGTCGAGTTTGGACCTACGTTCTGAGGCGTGCCCCACTGCCACTCGGTACCCATACCGTTCGAGTAGTTACTCCACATGCTGGGCCCGATTTCCATATCATCCGCCCAGGGAGGTGAGATGGCTGCAGCCTGGTCCGATTGAATATGGATCATAACAAGAAAGGAAGAGACGATAAGGCAGGAAACTGCCCCGACCGAGAGAATTCTGGAGAATGGTCCATGCCCACAACCTTTTTGCATTCGGAGTCTCCCTTTTCCCTTGAAAGGTGTTGGATAATTCAAGGTCGTCTGGCAATTTAAAACTGACGGTGACCATTCTACCTCTTCAGCTTCCTCGGTCTTTTCAGAATCTCTGAGAGTGACTGGATTGCCGAATAGACCTTTTCCCTAACATCCAAGACGTCAGGGTTCGCTTCGGAAGGATGGGCCGTTGAGTTCCTTATGTCTATCGTCTCACGCATCAACCTCTGGGTTTCCTCCCATTGCTCCTCGTCCTCCACGAAAAAGTGCATGTTGTGGTCTATGGCATGGGTCAGGGTCCCTAGCGAAAGTGCGGACCACTTCTCTTCCCAACCCCTCGACCTTGTGTTGATGTGTCCTCTCTCACCGAGGAGGATGGTGGCGCCGGACGGAATCATCTCTCTCAGCTTATCTCGAAGGTATGCCTCCAGCGCGTTGAAGTAAACCAGCAGCAAGGCTTTCTTCCCAGATTCAGGAAGCTTCTTGGTCATCTCCCCTGCCTCGGACGCTTCCGCTTCTGAGAGGAGAATGTACGCCTTCTCGTGCCTCTTGATCTCGTGAAGGTTCTCTCCCATTTCTTGGGCAACAATCCTCTCTCCTGCAGAGATGTCTATTCTTTCCCTCTCAAACAGCGATTGTGCCAGAGATTGGTAATGCGAATCCAGATCCCTCAGATATATCTCCTTCGTTTCCAAGTCCATTTCCTTGGCCTCTATCTCCCGGGCTCTCTTTGCGAGGGTTTCATGTTCCTCGTCCAGCTTCTTCAACATCTCCTCTAATTCCGCCTTTCTCTGCTCAGCGACCTTGTCTCTCTCAGTTTGTGTGGACCTGAAGTATCGGTAGCTGAAGGTCGCGCTCACCAGGATGATTATCGTGATCAGAGCTGGAATCCAGAGTGGGTACGGAGTCACCGGCTCTTGAAGTCTGATGATTATCTCATCGGTGGTTGTCAAATTGGACGGGTCGGTCGCCCTCACCTGGATGCGGTATTCCCCTGCCACCTGTCCTTGTGTCCTCCATTCGTAGAACCAACTGTCGTCAGCCTCGTTTAGCGACCCGAAGATATCTCGCCAATTCCCGAACTGTATCTTGATTTCCAGTCGGTCTATCCTGTCCGAGTCCGTGGCAATCCCGGAGATGTTAACCACATCCCCAATTGTGAAGAGGGTGTTATTTCCAGGGGAGAGTATCTGTAGGGAGGGTGGAGATACATCTGGCACTGTCGTGAAATTCCAAACGAATTCGTCCCCACCGATTCCGTCCCCGTTCCCGTCCAGCGGGTTCTGGGAAGTATCTCTTACCTCAGCAGATATCACAACCTCATAGGTGGTGGAGTAGTTCAGGCGATTCTCGGGCGTGAGCAGGAGAGTGTTATTGGACGGCGAATAGGAGGCGTTGACATCTATCGAAGTGTGGTATGGGTCCATCAGCAGGACCGTGGAATCGTTCAGCGTTCTTGCATCCATTTCGTCATCGAAGATTGCTCGGATGGTTACTTCCAAGGGAACATCCATTTGGCCATGGGTCGGGAATGTGAACACCACTTTCGGAGGGACAGGATCCACTGTGGTAAAGGTGAAAACGTAGTCATCGGCTGGTGACCCTTCTGCAGTACCGTTCTCGTTACCGTCAAGAGGGTTTCCTGCAAGGTCTTTCAGGCCGGTTGCGGTGTTCCCAGAAAGGGTGAACCAGTAGGTTGTCTTATATTCCAGGGAGGCCTGTGATATTGTCAAGACATTTCCATTGATTGAGAATATTCCGAAGTCCTGTAGGGGAATATGACCCGGTTCAATGCCCGCGTCCCAGACGAAGTCGTCCCCATCTGCAACAAGACCCGTTCTCAAGCTATCTGAGCTGATCTGTTCCGTGAAGTCCACTGTGATAATGATGTCCAAATCAACTTGCTCCTGTCCGTTCGTCGGGAAGGTGCTCACCACTTGAGGCAGTATGGAATCTGTTACTGTTGAGAACTGCCATTCGTACTTGTCCACATCGCCACCCTGGAGAATCCCATCGCCGTTCCCGTCGAGTGTGTTTCCGTTGATGTCGGTCGCATCCCCAGAGATAGTGAGAGTGTAGGTGGTTCCAAACTCCAAATCGCCGTCTGCGTACAGGCAGGTGCCTTTCCAATCCCACCAGAACGTCATTTCAACAGAGGGTATGATGGTCAACAACTGTTCCACAGAGGATTTGTTCATGGATTTGTTGAAACATACGGAGACAACTGATTCCGTCGGTTGTCCTGGGCCGTCTGGGTTATGTGAAGTCACTCTTGGGATGCTCTCCGTGGTGAACCGAAATACGAAATCATCATCCGGGCTACCGTCCGAGGTCCCGTTCGTGTTGCCGTCAAGTCCTCTCCCAAACGTATCATTGGCAATGTTTCCTGAGATGGTGACCGTGTATTCGGTGTTGAACTTCTTTGTGCCGACATCCAGCTGGACTGTCCGGTTCGACAGCCAGTTTGGAGTATCAAATAGGGGGGGAGCGTAGGATAGTGAACCATTAACGGATGACGTATCCATCTCTTTGTCAAAAGTGATGATGATATCAGAAGACACTGGAACGTCCTTCTGGCCCTGATACGGGAAGGTGGAGTGAACAATCGGTGGGCAGGCACTCACATCGATATTCATTTGAATCGTAATGGAAAGATACTCTTCCAAGTAAGGAAGAGGTGCAGCATTGCCGACGCCACCGCATCTTGAAGCCACAATTCCTGAGGGGCTCAGGTAAGTCCTCTCTCCTTCATCCTCACCATCAGTGTCTCCGTTGATATCCCTTTGTTCGTATTCCACCACAGGAATCCCGATAGCATATCCATCCAGGTCTGTGTACAATGACACGTTTCCGGCGTATCTGTTGCTCATGAACCACAGGATTTCTCCGTCCGAGTTGCCCACTAAGAGGTCTTGGTATCCGTCTCCATTGACGTCCATCGTCGCGATTACTGATCGGTTACCCACATCTATGTCGTGAAGAAGGCTGTTATTGGTTTTCAAATGGCCTCCTAGCCTGAACTCATTACTAGCGTTCAGATAGAGCAAAGCCAGACCATTTGATGTGCCTACCAACAGGTCCGTAAGGCCATCCAGGTCGAAATCTGTGAGTAAAGGAGATGACCAGGAACCGTGCCTAATCTCCGATCCATCTGCATTGAGCCTGACCCCTGGCAAGAAGTAGTCGCTGCCGTTGTTTTCGAAGTATGTGATGTATCCGTTCCCGCCTGCAATCAGGTCAACGTCTCCGTCCTGGTCCCAGTCAATAATTCTTGGCACTGCATCGTCAGAAACGTTGATGGGCGTGCCGCCCTCCAATCGAAGGAAGAAACTATCATTGAATATCCCGTTCCCGCTGTTGTTGAAAAAGGAAATCGTCCCGTTGCCAGCACCCAAGAACAAGTCCAGTTTTTCATCCCCATTCCAATCAGCGAGGAAAGGAGAACAGGGTCCGGGTACGCCAACTGGCACACCACCAGGTTTGTTCAGTGTTCCATTGTAGACGAACTGACCAGCGTTCCATTTGTAGTGTGACACGTTTCCCGTGGCGTCCCCGACCAAGAGGTCCACGCTGGTAGGAAGAGTGAGGTTCGCAACGACCGGGGAAGCATAGCCAGATATGGCAGGATTCAAATTCAGTTCTCCCATACTTGTGAATGTTGCCGGCCAGACAGTCAGATTCGCTTTAGGGACAGGATTTGAAAAATTGTCAAGTGCCAGTACATCAAGATGCCAACCCACCGTCATCGTGGAAAGCAGGTCGCGAAGCAGAACCTTTGATTTGTCAAAGGAAGTGTTCATTGAAACTGCAGTTGAAGTATTTCCCAGGTCGAAGCTGTGTTCAATTGAGGAAACATGACTGTTTCGCAGATATATGCTGGTGTTCGACACGAGAAAAGCGGTCCTGCCTCTGATGGAAGAGGAATCGGTGAAGACGCCAGCAATATCCTGGATTGAAATGCCTACACCATCCACTCCTCTGGTCAAGATGCCCGTTCTTCCTGCTCCTCCACCGACTGAGCTATTGAGGACCTTCAACCCCCCTCCTTTTACCTCAATTCCGATCCCACCGTCCCCTCCTTCCAGATTCTGCGTAGAAGTGTCGCTTCCGTCCCCTCCTTGAACTTTGGTTCTTGAAAGGAAAATCGAAGATTCCCATGCAAGTATCCCCTGTCCTCCAGATGATGATTTGTTGTTGGTTCCGCCACCATAGAGCCCCTTTCCGCCCGCTACCCAACCGTTGTTATCTATCACAATGCTTGAGTTGGATGCATAGATGGCGTATCCGCCTCCTCCGCCTCGAATCACGTCGTTATCTACTATTGTAGCTGTTGTGTTCTCGAAGTGCATCCCATTCATAATCTCATAATCGGTGGACGAGGACTCCCATCCAAGGATTAGGGGTGCAGAGAATCCGTCCACGGTCAGATTCTGGCTGTCTGACCTCAGATAACCCCGATAGTAGAGCAACCCATCTTCTCTCTCAAAGCGGTGGACAAGGCCTGAGTTATCGCCTACAAGTAGGTCAAGGTCACCGTCTTCATCAAGATCGGATGGGCAAGGTACAGATCTCTCTCCGACCAGTATCGGAGAGCCATCTGCAACCATCTTACCCCAATTCTTGAGATCGCGCAAGTCCCCTTCAATTCTTTCGAAACGGTGAACATATCCATCCAGGTCTCCTACGAGTAGATCAAGAGTCCCGTTTGAATCCCAATCAACCAGGCTTGGGGCGGATCGGAACCCAACGTCTAGTTCGGACAACTCGCTGCTGAGATTCCATTGAAAAACGAACTCATTGGTGCCGTCGTTTTCATAGTATGATATTGTCCCGTTGCTTCCACCAGCGATTAGGTCAAAATCTCCGTCATTGTTCCAGTCCACAAACGCAGGTGCGGACCAACCCAAAGTGGTGATGTAGGTTGGCTGACCCTTCGTCTGGAGGAGTCGCCCATCGGAAAGATTGACGTTCCCAGGCTCCGTGCCGAGAAACAGTGTCAGATTGCCTTCAGCATCTCCTACAACGAGATCGAAGACACCGTCGACATTCCAGTCCACGACAAAAGGTGCGGACCAGTTCCCGAGCCTTATGTCTCCTCCAGAATCCCTGAATCTCATCGGGTTTCTGAAGGTGTTGTTTCCCGCATTTTCGCAGTAGAGGACGAAGCCATCGTCACCCCCCAGTATTATGTCACCAAAACCGTCCTTGTTCCAATCCCCAAGAGCGGGAACCGAGTTCCTTGATACATTCAGAGTAGGGCCACTCGAAAGGCGGACGGGCACCCCAGTCTTGAAGGTTGTGTTGCTCTCACCCTCGTAATAGCTTAGATTCCCCTCTCCGTCCCCAACGATAAGGTCAAACACCGTGTCGTTGTTCCAGTAGACATATAGGGGAGAGGAATTCGTCGGAACAAAAATTTTCGTAGAATCATTTTGATATTTCATGAAGCCAAGCCCAACGAACAATGGCTTATCAGCATCTGTCCCAGCCCAATATCCCAGATCTCCATCTGCGCCTCCAGCAACTAAGTCAAGGTCCTCATCGCCTATCCATTGTTCGAGATATGGAGCAGCCATCGAGCCCAGATCGACACCATCCAAATTTAAGAGCCATTTGAAGATGAATATTCCCTCCCCATCATTCTCAAAATAGGAAATGTTTCCATCTCCCTGCCCGATAAAAAGATCCAGATCACCGTCCGAATCGTAGTCAACAACAAAGGGGTGAGCATAAGATTCAACCTTCAGGTCCGCAATTGGTGTTCTGTTAGTGAGCAGACCCATGTCCTCATATCCATCACCAGTGTTTCGAAAATAGCGGAAGAATCCTTGCTGGTTTCCAACCACGAGGTCCTGGCGCCCATCACCGTCCAAATCCACTGAGGAGGGGTAAGCAGACAAGCCGGCATCTATCTTCGCCCGATCCGTTGTTCTGAGCGGGCCAATTCTGGAGTAGCGCGATTCGCCGTTGTTGTAGTATTGGATTACGTTCCCATACTCGTCACCAACAACCAAATCCCTTCCCTGTGCGTTCGTGATGACATTGTCCTTTATCACCAGGTCTGAAGAATTGACTGAATACACTCCGTATATGTTGTTTCTCAAGACATTACCAGTGACAATAGGACTGCTCTCTTCAACGTACATGCCGTACTGATTCCCTTCAATTGGGTTGTTCCCTGATATCAAGGGGGAGGAGCGATGTAGCCTAATGCCTGCCTCATTCGAGATGATGCTGTTGTTCATGATCTCCCCAGTGGAGCCATCCAGCACAATGCCATCTCCCCTGCTTCCAGCAACCAGATTCCCGGTAATGTTTGAACTTGATTTCAATAGGTATACACCCGAAAAGCCCAATGGTTTTCCATTGTCAGATATTACGTTACCATCGATGTCAGAGAATGAGCGGTCGGACAGGACGCCATACCAGGAATTGTCCGTGATGTTGTTGGATATCAGGGATACATACGAGTTTTGACCCAGGAATGCACCACTGTGACCGTTGAAGGTTATGTTGTTCTCAGATAGAATCGCATCAGAGGTGCTTCCGATGTGCACTCCGTCATACCCGTTTGACATCAAGTCATTCCCATTTACCTGGAGCGAACTGGAGGAAAGCGCCAGGATGCCGTTGTACGAGTTCTCGGAGATCACATTGTCTCGGATTGTCAAATTGGAACCCACCGCATGAATGCCCTGACCAAGGTTCCCCGTGATTGAATTGTTCTCTATCCTCATATTCGAATCCCTTGCGTAGATGCCAGAGTAAAGGCTCTTCGTAATGTTGCCGTTCAGTACGGCCGGGGAGGAACCTTCACATCTGACGCCTATCTGTGCGTACTCGATTAACACGTGAGAGAGAACGCTCGTGTCATTGCTCGTGGCATTGAACTGGATGGAGCCCCAGTCCCCCGGCTTCTTGTAGTCCATGCCAGATGTGAAAAGAATGGAATCGCTCTCGTTCCCCGATGCAATAAGGGAACCTTCAACGAAAATGCTGTATGGACCTTCGAACACCACCGAGGTTCCCGCCTCGATGATGAGACTGTCACCAACGGGAACGAGGAAGTCCTTCGTGATGTAATGAGTCTCCGTGGCGTTCCAGAAAATGTCTCCTCTTCCCCTGGAGTTCAGGGTGTCCGAGGGCGGTTCACCGGAGAGAAGAGGGGGTGAAAGAACAGATAGGAAAAGAAGGAGAAATAGCAAGAACGAGGTGAAATGGCATTTCCGCCACATTGGGAATTTTGGCACGGATATTGCTGAGAGAATACAGTCGATAAATACTTTCCGTCAAACATACCGAGATGAGAATCCCAATGAACCTATCCCCCAGAGGTCACCAATCTCTCGTGATGAACCAAGAACTCCATGGTTGGTCAAGATGATTGCCCTTCACATCCCTGCATTCGGTTGTTACATTGATCCAGTATTTCGTGTTTGGCTGCAGCCACTCCTCTTCCACACCCCTGTTGACGGGGCCATAGATTAATGCGCTGAGACCCCAATCTCCATATCCAATAACACCATTGATTGATGGCTCGACCGAAAACGATCTATTGCATGAGTCAAAGTCGAGTGAAATGTTCATTGTATGCCATTTGTCGAAATAGACGGTAGGTTGGGCGAAAGGGTAGGCAGTTGTGTTCCCATTCACTGGCGCAACTCTTACTATCTTAAGAGGATAGGGCGGTTCTTCCGGTTCCGGGAGCCAGTAGGGAGAGGTACCGATCAGAGCACTGATGATTATGACGGTCACGAAGATGGCGATAGCCCTCTTCCCTGAGCCGAAGAGTTTCCCACAATGAGGACACCTCCAGTTCCAGTCATGCACCGTCCCCCCGCAGTAGAAACACTCAAGCAGGTCTTCCGACTTTGATGTCCTAGCTCGTTTGCTGGAAGTAGCTTCTTTCTTTCCAGTTTTCTTCTTCTTGTAGGCCATAAGAACCAATCCTACCTACCGTAATCTCTTGCAGACTACTTTAGTCTCTCAATGTAAGTAGTGTTTTCTAGATAGATAAATATTTTTGTACCACTTCGAAAGGATTCTGTTGACAACCTCGGGACCACCCTGGACAGTTCTCTGTCGTTGAGTGCTCTGCTATCCTCTTATTGTCCTTTTTCTATTGCGTACGGAGGCGGTTGGACCAGGGATATTCTCACGTGTGATAACTCAACAATCTTTATATATCGCTGAAGTCATATTAGGTTCAACATCGAGCAAGAAATGCTCTGTTATGAGTCCTGGGGAAGGAGGGGAGACCAATCCCAAAAACAGAACACTCTCACCGAGTATGCGGTTATGACGATTCTTTTCACAGTCAACTTTTCATAAGGAGCGCCGAGGTGGGGCGCCATGAGGAAATACCAATAAGCCTTAAGGAGGAGGGCAAATGAAATGGAAATACGCGGCAGTTCTAGCATCATTCCTGATGGTATCAATGGCCTTCGCAGCAGTTGCTGCTGCAGAGGACGATGCGCCAGTCGCTCCAGCGATGACACCCTACGAGAACTATATGTTCGCGAGGGCTGACCTCGACGCACTGGAAGCAAAGGGAGTGGTGCCACACAACAATCCCGACGATAACGGCTTCTCGTACACGGACGGACCCTTCCCGGAATTCCAAGATGATGGAAGTCCGCCCGGAGTCAGTGATCTGCCACCATTCGACCACTATGTGTCAGATCTCTTTTGGATGACTCCAAACGGACCTGGTGGCTGGTGGTCAAGTGATGCCACTGGTGGTGCCGGGGAATTCGCGGGTGGTGACACTCACGAATCATGGATCGGCGACCAGAACGGAAATGGCATCATAGAGTGGATAGTTGGCTTCAGTGACAGGGAACGTGGTTGGAACGGTGTGGACGACGACGGTGACGGCTGTATCGATGAGAAGACATACGGTCTTGGGGGCAGTCCTTATGCACCTCAGTTCGGATGTGACATGATTCCCGACCAGATCGTCTACTACGAGACCGGCGGTCTAGCCGATGCAGGCGGTGACACTGGAGACCTTCTCATAAATGTGGACTGGTACTCTGCAATACAGGCTACCGAGGTCTACAGGGCGTACGTCTCACCGAGGTGGATGGCCTACCAGCTCCGAGGCTTCACAAACTATCCTCAGATGGCAGGGGAGTTCATCTCCTACTATGCCTATGAGGGTTCGAACGGTGTGAACGCCAACCCGGAGATGGACAGCGACATGTCCGACCAATATGTCGGAAACATAGACGCGAGAGGCTTCCCCGGAAGACCACCTGTCGACACAGCTTGCGCTGCTGGCTATCAGCTCTACATGGGTATTACCTTCATGAGAGACGATGGCTGGGTTGTCACAAGCTTCGAGCTCTGGGAGTGGCAAGATGCCAACTCTGACTGGAACGGAGACGGCGACACGAATGACTACGTCAGTGCATACTACGCCATTGACCCCGTCACGGGCAGTTGCAGGGACAACGTGGTGAACACCGGTGTTTACGGAGAGTATCCGAGGAACACTGGAGTCCTGTTGACCCCTGGTTTCACCTACGAGAACAATGACGGTCGAGACTGGGACCAGGATGGCTACATGTACGAGTACATGCAGCTCTACCACGATATCGAGAGCACCTGGGCCATGAAGGGCCATGTCTACACGTCGTACACGTTCACGGCACCCGTCCCCGCATGGGGATTCGGATGGTGGGCTTTGTACAACGACTACTACCAGTTCCAGACCTTCCCGCTGAAGTTCGGCGGGTCGTTCTACAGATACCTCGGTGGAGCACAGAGATACCAAACCTACCACTTCCTGGTAGCAGATGAGGACGGTAACCGACACACAATGCTTCCGCACTATTGGTCTGGAAAGGGCTATCCTGGCATGACACCTGGTGGTGAGTGTATCGCCATATGGGACCGAGAATCCAACTACCAGGCTCAGAACATCGATCTCGTAGGGACCATAGCGGACGCAAACGGTGACGGAGACACATCGGACACGCTGAACTTCATCTACTGTCCGGACGGAGCAGGTGGCGGTTCGTACATTGTCGAGCCGACATCCAAGTTCGCCAAGGGATTGTACACGGATCCAATACCCATCCTATCAGTGGGTTACCTGTACTACGCTTCAGATGGTGTAGCAGGTGGACTGGTCCATATACCGTGGTTCTTCACTGAGTACTACCTCAGCGACGATGCCTTCGGAAACCTACAGAACAACGGTTTCGTCTACTACCACATCTACTACTGGCTACAGCTGACCAAGCCGGAGTTCGAGTTCGTTGGCTCAGTTGAATGGGCATTCACTGGTGATGTCCAGC
>SOIM01000008.1 GCA_004377185.1 Methanomassiliicoccales archaeon
AAGCCCTCACCAAATAGAAGTAGTCATTGGGGTCTATTCCAACGAGAGGCTGGGGATCGATCCATTGAGTTGTCCCTGCAAGGACCTCGTCATAGCTATTGTTGAAATCAAATCCATTCACTGACATGGCTCTATAGATTCTGTATCCTTGAACCCTTGCTGAGGTTGGTTCAGTCCACTCCAGTCTAAGAGTGGATCCATCCTTGTAGATCCACAAATCGGTTGGAGAATCGATGCCCGTGCCTACCCAAACCATTGCGTTGTAGAGCAGTTGCTTGTCGTTCACGTTAGAATTCTTCTCGACGAAGTTGGTTATATACACCGCTTTGTAACCTCCGGGATCATGAGTAATCACAGTTGCGTTCTCGGTCGGGTAGGATATGGCTTTGTATTCTCCCCCTGCAAGATGTTCGGGTCTCCAATCCTCTGGGAACCATTCCCAGGACCCGGGTCCCCAACTGATCGCATGTGCCGTCGTGAGTGTCATCCCATTGGCCGTATCGTAGTTCACCTCAATGTTGTTGAAAAGGGGATGATTCTCCGAGGGGTTGATTACATGGAGATTGTTGATGCCTGATAGGTAATAGTATAGGTTCTTTGCTTTTAGACCGAACATAGGTCCCAGGACCTGACCATGTTCAGCTAGCTTTTCTGAATCCAGTGTCAAACCAGTCGCAACAAGTCCATGACCCTCTTGGGTATACCTCGCTATCGCATTCAGTTCGGAATCCGTGAAATGGTAGCCCCCCGCGTCTGGATTATCCATATTGCCAGACCGAGAGCTGGAAATCAGGAGGACATCAGCGTACGAATCGACCAAATCCTGATAGCTTATCGTCTCCTTGTTGAACCGAGTGTAGTTTATGTACACTCTTGCACTTCCGTGATTAATCCAGTTTTCATTCAAATAGTCCCAGGGAGCTTCGCCTGAGAAGTCTGTGCCCCAAGAATCCAAAACGTAAACCTGGATAGGAATATCATTAGTGACTTCAATCGGCATGCATACTTCGTTGTTACTCGGATTCTCATCTGCGATACCGACAATGTCGGCGAAAACACATATCTGATAGGTTCCCAGTAAAGAGGGGACCCAGGTGAAATTCTCGTAGGCCTGTTCCGCACGCAAAAGATCTATGATGTCTCTTGTGTCCACGACGCTCCCATCAACTCTAAAATCAACTTGAACGGCAGACAGATCCTTCCTTCCCACGTTTTTGATTATCGAAGTGACGCTGGCACTGTCAAAAGGTCTCACGAATCTCGGAGCGTTTGCAGAGACCTTCACGTCATAGTCAAAGACATTATATCGGGACCAGACAAAGGCATTGTAGAGAAGCTGTTTCTCATCTTCATTTGGCACGACGTCCGCAGCGGAGGAAATCATGACCGCCCCTTTGTGGACGACAATAGCAACACTCGCATCATTTGCCAACGCACACATCGTTCCTCCATCCAGGTCGCCTGAATCCCAACGAAGGCCGTTCATAGGAACCATGGATCGACTGAACGTTTTCTCAAACGGATTCGAAACGCTAGTGAATATGGGATGATCAATGCATTTGCCGTCTACTTGGATGAAGCTGGAGCTTCCCCTGTGGTAGTACGTTTGGTCAGCTATTCCCACCAAGCCCACGAGTCCATTATTATTGGAAACATTGGTGTGAAATGCAGTGCCAATGGTTACGAAACCATTGCCTTCCTTGGCCCACATTTCGATTGCCTCTATTTCTGAATCGTCAAGTTCAGTACCAATGGGCTCCCTGTAGTAGTACCCTGAGCCGGACAGGACCAGCACGTCCGGTTCTATGTCCTTAATCGCTTCGTATGTTATGGGATATATGTCAAGCGACGTATAGTCGATAATTACGGGGTCAAGGCCATATCCGTCCCAATGCGCGTTCAGGTAGTCCCAGGTGGTCTTGGGACCTTGGCCTTGGGTCCCGTAGGATCTGAGAACTGCTACCTTGGTGAGCGTCCGCGATGTTGCATTGACTGACATGCACTGGTAATTGTTCCAGAGGACGATTTCTCCCTGAACTGGTACGCTCTTGAAGCATATTTCATACAGTCCTTCACCTGGGGGAACCCAAGTGAGCATTACTTTTGTCGTGTCTCCACTGGCAAGATAGGTGATTATCTTCTGGTCTACAACTGCTCCATCCTGGGTCAAATCAATCTCAACGTTGTACTCGTCATTCATCCCAATATTGGAAACCCGAGCGGTGACGCTTTGAGGGTCAAGAGATACAAAGCTCTCCATATTGAACTCGGTGACAGCAATGTCGTGTTCCATTACCTCTCCGTGTACAGAGAGGTCATCAATGAACCATCCAAAGAAAAGGTTGTTCCTCTCGTCCATCGTGTCAAACCTGAATTCGAGTTGCACCTGCTTTCCAGCATACTCCGAAAGATTGAGAATCAGTTTCCTCCAGTGGTCATCCGTGGTCCTTTCGCCGGAAATAAGATGCCACCCCTCACCATCACTAAGAAAGACACGAGCCAGATCAACGCCACTGTACATCTCTCTGGCAAGAAAGTGCCAAACTGTCATCACAAGACTGGTTCCCTTTCTCGCGTCAATCCATGGAGTCCGAAGCCTTCCCCAGTTTTTAGTGGGTTGAAGGGGAGCCTCGGATCTGTTCGTGTAGTAGTTGCACATCCAGTCGCCGAACCATTCAAACCTACGACCATACCACCATGACGTGTTTTCACTGTGAAAGAAGAGCCTTCTCGGTACATTGTTTATGCAATCCTCTTCTCCTTGGCTTAAGTGCCATAGCCCATCTGGGTATATACCTCCATCATCCCCTCCTTCAAACGTCCAATTGCCCTGCCCGCGCTCCATGTCATCAAAGAAGAGTCTAGTATTGATCTCAATTGTTCTCGAACAGGCTGGAAGACCCACCACCGTACTGGCAGAACTTGTAATGGATCCCTCATTCACGCAAACCCGCAAGTCCTTGTCTGTTAATTGCTGGTCAGGATCGAAATCCAAGTCCAAGTATATGGTGAAGTATCTTGACCTGTTCTGTTCTATGACAACTGGGCGTCCAATGCCGGGCCAAGTGCACTCTCTCATTTGTCCCAGAGGCGGTAGGACATAAGGCGCGCTTGTGTCTTCGCCAATGACGCACTCGGCATAGCTCATCTCTTTGTCGTAGTTCCTGTCATCCCAGGCAAATGTCCGGTTGATGCCTTCCGGAGGAAAACCGTATATGTCCACCTGTATGCTCTCCAAAGTTATGTCTGCATCTTGAGCTTCAAGTGCGAGCCAAAGCACGGTGAGATTGACATCTCCCTGGTAAGTGTTCGTATCGGGAGCAAGGTTCTCCCAAGTGATGTTCAAGGTTCCTGTGGCTGGCGGAGCCCCCACCGGTGTGGGATTCACGATAAAACCAGCCATCAGAAGCAACGCAATCACAATTGACACAGACTCCAATCTTCTCAGATTCTCTGGAGTATTCTTCATATCTACAGCCTCCTCCAACATCGGCAATAGTCTAGCTGTGCCCCCAAACGGGATTGACTTATTGAGGTTCCGTATATAAAAGCTGATTGGTTCAAAGTTTATCCTCCTCGAGAAGCCTGAAATCAAACGCTAAATGACTGAGCTCTGAGTCCTAGTCCCCTTTGACTTCCCAGATTCCCGCTTGGATGACATGTATCCAGATGCCCATTCCGGGTTTCAGTTCTGTCAGTGTTGAACCGCCTGGATCATTGGGATCGAAGAATTTCCACTTAGCCTTCTTGTCTGTTGGGTCGAAGAACAGGACCAGGTCGTATTTTCCGGCCATTCCTCCGTTATCAAGCACGCCAGGTAGGGATTTCGTTTCAAATGAAGGATATCCCACGAAGTTCCAATTCCCGCATGCGG
>SOIM01000033.1 GCA_004377185.1 Methanomassiliicoccales archaeon
TTTCTGTGTATGTGCATAGGTGCACAGAAGAGCATCGATTGTTCGGTTTCTGTGTATGTGCATAGGTGCACAGAAGAGCATCGATTGTTCGGTTTCTGTGTGCATGCATAGGTGCACAGCTGTGTACGTGCATAGGTGCGCAGATTTCTAGAGGCAGGGGCTGCGTTTGGATCATTTTCTAAGCTTTCTGTGTGCATGCATAGGTGCACAGAGGTTTGAAAACATTGATTGCCTGGACACTGCTTCTCCATAGAGAAAACACACCTCTGGCCCTCCTCCATAATACTTTCACCCCCCTCTCCTCAGACCCTGATTAAATACCCCGAAAGAGCTATTTTTCCTACGGGGGAGTGAAAAATGCGAGCCGTACTAGAGACAGAAGTAGCGGTCGAAGTCGAGCTTTTACCGGAAGTGAGAACGATATTCTCATCTCTCAAGCCCATAGACAATCTCATAGGCCCCTTCCAATCCTCCAAGATAGCGTTCATAGACAGCGCGTCCAAGTTCCTGTTCGACTTCACCTCGGTGCTGTGCGTACAAGCGATAAAGCAGTTCGACAGGGAGATCGTCTTCCTGGACGCTGGGAACTCGGTAGACCCGTTCGTCCTCTCCAACCTGGCGAAGAGGTTCGGGATGGATAAGAAGTACGTACTCAAGAGCATCAACGTATCCAGGCCCTTCACCGCCTACCAGATGGCCACGCTCATAGACGAGCGATTGGAGGAAGAGGTGAAGAACAAGGGCGCCTGCATGCTGGTGGTCTCCAGCTTTCCCTACCTGTTCCTGGACGAGGACGTGGAGTGGCCCGAGGCGTACAAGCTCATGGAGAGGTGCGTGTCCACCATACAGAAAATAACCAAGGAGTACCAGACGATATCGCTCATCACCAACTACAAGTTGAGCAACCTCTACCACAGGGCGAAGCTCAGGGACCTTTTGTACGGATGTGCGGACAAGAACGTACGGTTCGAGATCGGAAGGAGAGTTTTGAGGATAACCTTACCCGAGAAGGATGAGAGCATCGACTACCTGCCAGTTCCCCACAATCAGACAACTTTGGACGACTTCACGGAGGTGGTATTCTGGGAAGGACGGTACCCACATATAGACTAGTGATAGAGAGCATAGTGAGCGATTGGCTGCCCTACAGGAGGGCGCTGAGGGACAGGGACAGAAGGGTCTTCGATGCCCTCATGACCAAGGCGAGGATGCATACCTCCGCCTCCAGCTACGCGAATAGAATGGAGCCCTTGGAGAGCGTGTTCATGTCCATCCTCCTGGAGCAGCAGAAGGAGATAGAGCTTCTCAAGATGAGGTTGGAAGGAAAGCAATGAGAGGCTGGATATTCGATGTTTATCCCGATTACCAGAAGGACCACATGGTCTGCTGGATCAAGACCGAGGAGGATGTGGAGAAGTTGGTGGACAGGAGATTCTTCCCCACCTTCTATGCCTACGGCTCGAGAAAGAGCCTGATGAGCCTGGCGGACGTGGTGAGCGTACGGAAGCTCAGGGACGTATCTTTCCAAAGGAAGAAGATCAAACTGGGGTACGATGGGAAGTTCGAAGTTCTAAGCATAACCCCACACAGGTACCGGGACGTAAAGATACTGGCGAAGATGATTGACGCGCAAGGGGGCTACAGGGACTTCCAGCTGTACAATGTGGACATCCGGTTGGCGCAGAGGTATCTGGTGGAGAAGGGTATATTCCCCATGGCCTACGTAGATGTGGGCAATGAGTTCATCCTCCTGGACGAGCAGTGGGCAATGGAGTATCCGCTTCCGGAATTGAAGTACACTGAAATCGGGGTCAAGGTCAACAGCGCCACCAGGATAAAGAAGTTCAACGACCCGATACAGGCCATCAAGGTGGGAGAACGTGTTTTCAAAGATGATAATGAAACCAATCTTCTGAGGAGCATGGTGGAGGAGATAAGGCTCACGGACCCGGATGTGGTCTACATGAAGAACGGCGATTCGTTCCTATTTCCTTATTTATATAATAGAGCAAAGGCGAACGGGATATTGGGTGAGATCCAACTGGGAAGGGAGGGGCAGAGCTCCAGACCTGAAAGATCCGGCAGATCATACTTCAGGTATGGTCGAGTGGAATACAAGCCGCCGTTGTACACCCTGCGAGGTAGACTGCACATAGACACCAGCAATTCATTCTTGCACATGGAGAGCGGTCTCAAGGGGTTGATAGAGCTGTCCAGGCTTTCGTGCATCCCGGTCCAAACGCTTGCCAAGCTTTCCCCGGGTACTGCCATATCCGCCATGCAGGTCAATCAAGCAATGAGGGACGGTCACGTGGTGATCTGGAAGAAGAACCTGCCCGAGGACTTCAAGACCGCCAAGGAGCTGATGGTCACCGACAGGGGAGGGTTCATCTACGAGCCGGTGGTAGGAATCCACGACAAGGTACTGGAGCTGGACTATACCTCGCTCTACCCGAGCATAATGGTCAGGTTCAACATCTCGCCCGAGACGGTCAAGTGTCCTTGTTGCCCTGACTCAAAGATAAGGGTGCCAGAGATAGGGTACAACATCTGTGAGAAACAGGTGGGGCTAATTGCTAAAGTCCTGAAGCCCGTTATCCAGCGAAGAATGGTGTACAAGAAGAGGGCTAAGGAGGGAGATCTGGAATACAAAGAGAGGTCGGATATTCTGAAATTCTTACTGGTTTGCTCATTCGGCTACACTGGCTACAAAAACGCCCGCTACGGACGGATAGAATGCCACGAATCCATCACCGCCTACGGCAGGGAGATACTGCTCCGCTCCACCGAAATAGCCGAGAAGCACGGATACCGGGTCCTGCACGGAATAGTGGACTCCCTCTGGCTGGAAGGTAACGGGGGGCACAGGGCCCTAGCCGATCACCTGAAGAACGATATCGGGATACCAGTGGAGATAGAAGGCGTATACAAGTGGATCGTTTTCCTCCCCTGCAAGAACATAGATGTGGGGGCCATGAACAGGTACTACGGACTCTTCGAGAACGGGGAGATGAAGATTAGAGGGATCGAAACTAGAAGGAGCGATTCCCCGGAGTTAGTGAAGAAGGCCCAGTTCGAGATGCTGGACATACTCTCCAAGGCGGAGGACTCATACGAGTTCAAGAGGACGATACCCGAGGCATTGGGAGCGCTGAAGGTCTGGGCGGAGAGGGTCATGGATGGGGATGTGGACATTGAGGACCTGATCTTCACCACAAGGATTTCCAAAGAGCTGGAGGAGTACGCCCATTTCAGCAATCAGGTTGCTGCTCTGACCCAATTGAAGAAGCACAGGGTCGCCGTCCATCCCGGTGAGATAGTTAGATATCTACTGGTGGACAGCGGGAGCATGAAGGCGTCCAAGAGGTTGAAAATCGCTGAGCTGGTGGAGGATGGGGATGAGTATGACAGGAAGAAGTACGTGGAGCATTTGTTCAAGGCGGGGGAGAGCTTGTTTCAGTCGTTCGGGTATGATTTAGAGAGGATTGAGGAGGAGTGTGGAGTCTAAAACTCAAGTATTCTGAATTTGGGCGTCTTGGTCCTCAGATACAATTCAACAGCTTCCTTCAGATTCCCCAGTGCTTCCTCAACGGTCTTCCCTTGGCTGGCTATGTCCAGTTCTGGACATAGGGATACGAAAATATCACCTTCCTTCGTAATCACCGCTGAGTGTTTGTGCATTCTCCCACTGGGATAAGGAGCGTTCTGGAATGTATTTAACTATTTAGGCTGAATCTAACGTAAATTGACCTGTTTAATTGAAAGAAAACAAATATAACATCAGGAGTCCAATATACATCTAGCAATCTCAGGGGGGCAGTGTTTGAAGACCACCATTCCCAGAATCCAACGCGTGAATTCTCTCAACGTTCTGAGAAAAGACGGCTACTGGATCACCAAAGAAGGCAAGGAAATCGTGGCCACCAAGCCTTTCGGGAAGAAGAAGTACCCCAGGTTCCATCTGAAGATTTCTGGAGAGAACGAGAAAGGACCGTCCCACCTGGACCTCCACGTAGACTGGGAAAGACCAAAACACTCTCAATACTGGGGCAAGTGTGCAACTGAGGAAGATGATACGATAAGTCAGGAGATCGAGCGTCTCAAGGGGTTGTTGTCAAACTCCTGAGACTATTCCATCTCTTTTTCTTCGAGTCCTTTGTCCCCTTCCACCAGCTCGGTGACCCTCTGTTCCGCCTCCTTTAGCTTCTTGTTACAGAACTTGAAAAGCTTGATCCCTTCCTCGAAATTCTCCAGCGCTTCCTGCAAGGAGAGCTTTCCATCGCTCAGGACCTGGACCTGCTCCTCCAACTTCTTGAGGGCTTCCTCAAAACTCAACTCTTCTGCCATCTATCGACCTCCTTCTTCCCTTTCACTTCGCACTCGATGTCTCCATCCTTGACCATCAAACGGATATCGTTCCCAACCTCGACCGCAGCGATTTCGTCAATAATCAACTTCTCGGGCAGCTTCAAAGCGACAGAGTACCCCCTGTCCAGCGTGGCAAGAGGATTGATCGCGTCCAGCATTCCGCCCAACTTCTCCATTCTCTGCCTGGACATCTCCAAGAAATGCTTTTGAGAGACAGTGAGGTTCGAATGGACCTCGTCCAGCCTCTGCTTGTTCATGTTCACCAAGTCCAGAAGGATCCTCGGCCTCAACTGCGATCCAAAAGAGGCTACGGAATCCTGATATCTGGATATGAAATCGGTCATCTCGTCCTCGAACAAATCCCTCATCGAATAGAGCTGGTTCATAATCTCCATCACGTCCGGGACAACCAGTTCAGCAGCGGCACTGGGCGTGGCGGCCCTCTTGTCAGCTACAAAATCACAGATGGTGAAATCGGTTTCGTGCCCGACCGCGGAAACGACAGGGACTTCCGAAGCGAACACCGCCCTCGCCACCTGCTCGTCATTGAAGCACCATAGGTCCTCAATCGAACCTCCGCCCCTTCCGACAATCATCACATCCACGTTGCCTAATGCATTCAGTGCTTGTATCCCCTCAATAATGGTTGGAGGTGCTTGATCTCCTTGCACCGTCGCTGGAGCCAGGACGACATCAGCGATTGGATACCTCCTACCCAGAATCTTCAGAATGTCACGGATAGCGGCCCCGGTCTTAGATGTCACGACCCCTATTCTCTTTGGAAAAGCGGGAAGCGGCTTCTTGTATTCCTCTTTGAAGAGCCCTTCTTCCTCCAGTTTCTTCTTCAGTTTCTCAAATGCGATGTACAGATCTCCCAGACCCTCCGGTCTTATTTCAGAGGCGATCAACTGGTACCTGCCCTTGTTTGCATAGACATCGATCCTGCCGCTGACGACAACTCTCTGGCCATCCTCCAGCTTCGCCTCGATCTTCTCAGCTTCCCCTCTGAACATGACACAGGGGAGTTCACAGTTCTCATCCTTCAGGGTGAAATAGAGGTGACCTGCACCTGAAGCGGAGAATTTACTGACCTCGCCCATGACCAATAACTCCACCAGGACCGGGTCTCCCTGAACCAACCTGCGAATGTGATATGTGATTTCCGTAACGGAATAGACCTTGGTTTCCTTCTCTTCCAAACCCCTCCTCCTCTGATTCTGTGGGTTTCGAAGCATTATGGTAACCTCAGTAAATATTCTTTCTCAGCGTTTGAGACTGCCTTTCAAGTCATCGTGCAACTTTATCTGGCACCTCGCAAGCCTGAGCTTGGATATCACCTCCTCCAGCGTCTTGATTTCGTCCCTGATCGGAATGAACCAGCCTTTGGTCCCGGGATCGAACTTCCTCTCTTCCAAAGAGCGGATCTCCCTGACCAGATTTGGGTCGTAGTCAAAAGAGACCATGTAATCGTTCCCGACCCTGCGTATGAACACTTCAGGAGCCTCCGCCTCGAACTCCTTCCCCTCAAGAAGTAACTTCTCTATTTCCGCGTCCACGATCACAACACAGGTCTGATCCTCGAAAATCCTCATTACATCCTTGTACAGATACAGTGGAACCAGCCACTCCTTGGTCTCCGGGTCAAACCTCCTCTTCGGGAACGCCCTGGCAACCTCTACGAGCTTTTCATCATAATCGAACTGAACCGCCACCTCTCCCCCTTTCCTGCCAATACGTACGGTCCTCATGACTATCCCTCCCGATTACTGGGTTTGGGGAGTATATAACCTTCAGAAGGGGAGTAGAGTGAAAGTACTTCTGACTACTCCAACTTCAGTTCTTTCAGGATTTCTTCTCCTGATTTCTCCACTGGTTCCTTTTTCTGCATTCTCAGGAATCTGATAAGCACCGCAACAGTAATACCCAGGAAAATAACGAGGACAACCATTCCCCAGACAAGGATCAAATCCGATGACGAAAGTCCTTCGGGCCCCAGGACGAAGTTAATCACTTCACCTTCGGAAGGATATTCTATCTCAATCGTGGTGGTGGCTGACCAGTCATTGTATTCGACGGTAATCCGAATTGTGTCCGTAGTGTTCGCGGGACTTACCTCGGCCAGATAACCGGAAGAATCCGATTCAACAACCACCTTCTCTCCGCTGTTGAGGTTCTCCACCGTCACGGTCGCGCCTATCAAATCCGCCCCGCTGGAGTCCTGGACAAACCCAGAGATCGAATACCCTGCCCCCAGGACATTCCGGAAGAAAGAAACGTTCATCCAAACCCTGGTCTCATTCATCAGGTAGAAGTCGAGGTCGGTGAAAGTCTCTTCGGACAGGGTTACGTTCTCAAATCGAGGAACGCTAGCAGGCAGGAAAAGAGAAATCGGTGAAGTTTGCGGAGGGTAGTAATAATGGTAGACATCGATTTCCAGAGTAGCGTTCTGAGGGGACGTGAGCTCGAGCTGGATCGTGTCGTCCTGACCGTTGCTGTTCGTATCAAAGAAGGTCATGTCTATTTGCAGAGAGACCTCGGGGTCGGGCACTTCACCGTTCACGGCCGCTTTGAAATCCAGCAGATAGTCATCCCACCCAGTGGCATTGCTGAAGTCCAGATCGTGATAGGAGGAATAAACTATCCCAAGAGGATACCAGACGGACAATCCGTGAGCGTACGTGGTTCTCACGCTTGCCACGGGGTTGTCCCAGTGTAATTCGTACGAGACCGTTGAAGTCACAGCCTCCACCGAGCTGGACAACTGGCTTATCAGCCTTCTCGGAAGTGGAGATGCGAAGGCAAAACTCTGTTCGATCCGGTAGAACAGGTCGTACATATCGTAGACGGAATCTCCTTCGTACTTCTCCGTGCCGAGCCTGGCCGACTTGAACATATCAACGAACATCGGTAACGCACTTCTTGCTTGGTCAACGAACCTCCTGACCTCCTCACCGAGATATTCCAGCCTGCTTGCGTCTATGACGGAAAGAGCGACCGCCAGTCCGGTATTGTCCTGGTAGGACTCCACATATGCGTCCGCGATGGTCCTGCCCAGTTCCGCCGGTCCCATGTCGGGGTCGCTGGTCAGATTGTGAAGCACTGAATCGTAGGGCCATCCCGGTTCGGGTTCGTCCTTCTGGGAACCTACGAAGAAGTTCACGTAATCCTTGAGCTGATAGTCCATCTCGGTCGTCATCCTGCACGCGTCCGCACCCAGGAGGTCTATCTTTTTCCCGCTATTGTTCGCTAGAATGGTTTCGAAAGCCCACTTGAGCTCGTCCAACTCCAGATAATCCGACCCTGAAGTGGAGTCCTGCACGACCCCTTGCCATCCGCGACCGTGCCCCCAGAGAATCAGAGCATATCTTTCGGCCGAGTAGCTCATCCCCCAATTGGTAAAATTGACAAGGGTCTGTGGATCCCCCATGTTCACCTCGCCCAGGTCCTGGAGAGCACTGGCGACATTGGGCCTCATGTTCTTCTGAACGAGATACCTCTTCGCGGTGATCCAATCATCGTCCTCACTTGAATGGCCGGGAATCCTGTCGAACTGGACAACGATGTTCACTTCGTTTGTGGACCCTATGGAAGCCATCTCAAGGAAATCGTCTATGCCGAAAGCCTCCAAACTGCTGTCCGCGCCCATGTACACCATGAAGGTCCACTTTGCTGGCTGGGCCTCAGAGGACCTGGGAACAATTGCCCCCAAGGATAGAACAACAAGTAAAAAGAGCAACAGGGTCCAGAGTTTCCTCATCTAGTTTTGGATTTTCCTTCCCGTATTTAAATGTGATTGGATTGTTTGGCACGAAGGAGAGTAGACCGTTAGCACAGTCCCTGGCTACCGAACGATGTCGCTCGCCCTGACCATTGGAATGAGTTCGACGCCAATGTTCCCCAGGTTCTCCGCCGCCCCTTCCTCCCTGTCCACAACCACGAGGGCCTTCTCAACGATGCCCCCGTTCTCTCTAACAAGATCGATCGCTTTTACCAATGAGCCTGCCGTGGTGGTAACGTCCTCAACGAAAATCACGCTCTCTCCCTTTGAGAGCTCCCCTTCGAAAGTCGCTTCCATGCCGTGCTCTTTCTTCTTCTTCCGCACGATGATATAGGGCCTGTCAACCTGCAGTGCCAGTGCAACTGCTATGGGAACCCCGCCCAACTCAACGCAACCTATCTTGCTGATGTCGGTGATGTAAGGTGCCATTTCTTCTGCGATTTTCCTCAGAGTGGCTATATCGGTTATGGCCTTCTTTATGTCCACGTAATAGCTGGTCTGCTTCCCGCTCGCGAGAGTGAAGCTTCCGTACTGGACCGCCCCGCATCCTATCAACATTGAGACGAGACCCTTATCCTGAGGTTTGGAGCACTGTACGCACACACCCATCTGGGGTATGGAACAATCGGCGCATATCTTCTTGTGACAGCTCACACATTCGTCCGTTACTTTTCTCTCTCCGCATATTTCGCACATCGTTTCCCCGTTCACCAAGGCACCTCCTTCTTGCCAATCTTGTAACCGATGATGTTCACAATCCGGTGTAGGGCCGGAGTGAGAACCAGGACAGCGATCAGCCCCAAAGTGGCTTCCCAATAGATATAATGTGCGAGGAACCAGTGGGTTTGGAATATCGCCACGAGAAGGATCGCCCCAATGAGGAAATCGTACTGGTCGAGGCCGGGAGCCTTCTGCCCCCTCTCAATGCCCATCCTCCTCTTGATGTAGGAACCGAGCATGTCCCCAAGAAGCGCTCCGAATGGGAGCAGGAAGATGACCAGGATCGAGAAAGGGAAGACGCCGAAGGAGAAATCGGGGTGGTCCACACCCAAGTTGATTCCCATTTGGACGAAACCTACGACCATTCCGAGCAAAGTGCCGCCCGCAAGTCCCCTCCATGTTTTCCCGTCGCCCAGATACCTCCTACCATCCCTGTGGGTCGCCCCGCCATCTACCGGCTTCCCGCCTCCGAAGAGGACCGCGGCAGGATTGGCCACGTAGGCTGGAATCATGAGCCACAAGCCCTGCAGAACTGCCACAATAGCGTCCACGCCCAGGCATAAGGAATGTCGACCATATAGTTTATGTCGGCCCCTTTCCAGAAACCATTTGCAGAATTGATAATGAGACCGACTGAGTTAAATATCCCAGACCTCGGTTTTTTGACCAGCATGAGCGTAGAAAAGATTGAGACATATGTAGAGGGGTTTGATGAACTTCTGGACGGAGGCATACCCAAGGGCTCACTCGTACTGATATGCGGAACGCCAGGCACCATGAAGACCTCGCTCGCGTACAGCATAATACACGGAAACGCCACCAACGGCTCCAAAGGGCTCTTCATCTCTCTGGAAGAGGGGCGGGACGAACTTGTGTCCGCAATGGAGGAACTGGGAATGAATGAACTGAACGAGGAGAGCCTGTACATCCTTGACGTGGGCGCCATCCGACGGGAGCACAAGCAGGAAGAGGTCGCAAAGGATTGGTTTGACATCCTCAGCAAATACATAGAAGAGAGGGTGAAGAAGAGCGGGTTCGACATCATCGGGATAGACTCCCTCGCTGCCTTGTATTCGCTGTTCAGGCTGGACAACCCCAGGAGGGAGCTGTTCCACTTCTTCGGCTTCCTGAAGGAGCTTGGAGCTACCGTACTCATGGTTTCGGAGATACCCTACGGAAAGAACCAGCTGGTTTCCTTCGAAGAGGACTTCCTTGCGGATGGAATTTTTCTTCTCAAGCAGTACGAGGTCGGTGAAACGGATGTCCAGCTGAGGATCCGATGCATAAAGATGAGGAAGTGCAAGCACTACCAAGGGTACCTGACCTTGATGAGAGCCGATGACAAGTTCATGGTCACCAGGGTCATCTCCGAGTAACCTCAGCATTTTAATACCTGGCACAGCCATTTTGTCCCGTGCAGAGAGATTCAGGGGTTCTCAAGAAATGGTTCGAGCATGAGATGAGGACGGTCCACAAGGGACTGGTCACGCGGAGAAGATCGCTCGAATCCCTTTTGAAGATGGGCATCCCCCACTGCCTTTCCAGGGAGGGACAGAGGCACGTCTTCGACAAGGAGGTCCTGAACAAACTGGCGGACTGCCTACCCGAAGACAAACATTTCCAGCTCAAACTGCCCATGACCCTGAACTTCTCTTTGAAGGTGGAGAACGAGTGCTACATTTCGGATGAGGTCGCGGCCCAAGCGATCAGGAAGATAGAGGGGTACGACAAGGCGTATCGGTACAGAGATGGCGGGATGTGGCTACCCTATTCGATCGGGATGGAGCTTATGCGAAAATACAGGGGTGCGATACAACAGATCTTCTTACCGTAGAGAGATGAGCTCGCTCACACTGAGTGATGTGTGCTCTCAAAACTTCTGGAGCGCTTCCTACTCCTCACCCAGCGTTTCTTCTCTGATCCCCCAGATATCCTCGGGAATCTCGTCATAGACGGACCGCTCCAGGTGCATGGCTTCCTTGGCCTTGGCGGACTTCACAAGCGCCATGATCTTGTCCTTCCTGAAGAGCCAATAGTGGATCCTCCACTCCCTTCCGTCGTAGAGTGTGGTCTCCTCCCTCTCGGTCGTCAGGAGGCCCGAGTCCTCGAGCATGTAGAAGGCATCCCTGTCCTCGGGTTCGAGAACGTTATCTATGATCCTCTCGCTATAACCGAAGAAGTTCATCACGTGCTGGGCCATCGTTCTGGCCTCCGTCTCCTTCATCCCGCTGCGGTCAATGGAGTTCTTGATGGCGCGCGTGAGGTCGTCAACAGTCAGAGTTCCAGCAAGTCCTATGCCCTGAGTTTTTGTCAAAATTGCCAAAGCTATTCCCCTTTCTCGTTCACTTGCTCGTTAATATTGTTGCCCATCGTTATAAATAACTTTCGTAGGTTTGGAAAGGGTGCCACCCGATATCGTAACGAAATGGTGCTTTCTCGTCGATATTGCCTGTCTTTTTGTTAATCCCTGGGTCATCTGCTTGTCCGCCTTCCTTTAAAGTTGCGAACTGTAATATTGTTGGCTTTGGTATTAGTACCCTACTCTTTCTGACCACCCAGGCAAATGCCATCGGTTATATTATAGCAAAGAATGTAGGTTTGTAGGGGAGTGACCTCATAAGTAGCAACAGAAGCATAGACTGGCAGAAGAACGCCTACACAAAATATTATATGGCATTCGCCGTCGCCGTAGGTTTTGCGATTTTTTTCGCAGGGGCTTTTCTCATACCACATGGACGGGGAATCCGCTTCCAGTTGTTTGTCCTTGCCGGTTACCCAGTATATCTATTGATAATCCTTTTGGAGACTCGATTTAATAAGTACATACCACGGAAACTCGGTGTTTCGAGAGAAAAACTGTATCTGCAATATAGAAAGAAGCTGGAGTCATATCGATGGAATGAGATCTCGCGTATCTACTTCCAAAGAACTCGAGGGAGCACAAAACTAGTAATAGAATCGGTTGGCGGAGAGGTCACTCCGATTGCCTTCCTTCTGAAGGACGAGAGGGAAAGAATCATTGACTACTATGAGAATCTGAAGAAGCTGAACAAACCAGTATGAGCAGTACTCTACCTCTGCTCGGAAGTGAGTGAAGATAGAGTTGACCCCTTTTTGAAAGGTTTGGCTACGTCTATTTGTCCTAACCACTACATTCGGCTTTCTTATCGAGGACATTGTTGCACAGATAAAGCTAAAGATTTGGAAAGCCATACGGATTCGAAATCAAGGACGGCTTTTGGGGGGAGTGAATAGACCCCACAGACGGGGAGGGCCGCAATTGGTAGAGGACAAAGCGTCTTTGAAGAACGAGATAAAGAAGATGCAGGAGCAGCTGGACACGCTCAAGACTAGGATGGACTCTCTCGTTTCAACTGAGGAAGAAGGCAGATGCAGAACCTTCATCAGGGGTTTTGATGAGAAGCTTGGCGGAGGCATACCCAACTCGCATGTAGTTCTCCTGTCCGGACCGTCCGGGACGATGAAATCATCACTGGCCCTCAGCATTCTTTCCCGCAACATCCAGGAAGGGATGGAAGGGGTCTACCTGACATTGGACGAGAGCAAGAGCAGCTTGATGAGGACTGCCTCGAACCTGGGATTGGAGATCGATGAGGGTTCCATTGTGGACATCGGCGAGATGAGGAGGGTGGAGGACATCGCGCGTGACGCGGGCGACTGGTTCGAGGTGATCACTAGGTTCCTCACCAAGACGAAGAAGAAGAAAAAGATCTCCCTGGTCGTTCTGGATTCTTTGGACTCCATCCTTTCACTCAGCAGCCATTCATCACCGAGGGATGCCACTTCCGGGTTCTTTCATTCATTGAGGGATTTGGATCTTACCGCTTTAATCATAGACGAGGCGGAGAACGAGTGGGAATACCAGGACCACGAGGACAGGGTGGCTGACGGAAACATCTTCCTGACCTTTGAGATGAACCTCGACAAGGAAGTCAAACTGATGATCCGCTGTCTTAAGATGAGGCACACAGAACATTCTAGGGACTATTACAATCTGAATTTCGAGAACGGAGAATTCTTCCTTTCAGGAAGTTCGGACTAGTAGGTGCCCTTTATCTTGTTCCTGTCGATCTTGATTCCGCCGGGTGTGCACATCAAGAGGTTCTTTCCGATGCCCGCCACGTCCCCGCCGATATCCTGGGTTACCGATCTAAGCTCGTTGGTGACCCTTTTCAAAGCCAGCTCATCACTCGCCAGCGTGTCGTAGTCAATGATTAGGATGTTGCCCTCGTACAGGTGATTCGTCAGGTCACCTATGTCCTCGGGTCGGTAAATCTCAGCGACCCGTACGAACGCTTTCGCACCTGTTCCCAACACGCGCGATTCATCCTCGAACTTTATAGTTCCAAGATCGATGTAATCCTCTGTTTCTGATGTGTGTGCACCTTCCCTGAGTTTTCTAAATGGTTTCTTCATGAAGCTCATCCCTATCCCGAATATGAGGTATGGCATTTTTGCTATTTGAAACTATTGGGACTGGATGGACACAACGGGGGACGAAAACCGCGATGGTGACAACGGTCGGGAAAACACTTAAATCGACTCGGTTTTATGACCGAGACGATGTACGATATCATAATAGTCGGGGCCGGACCCGCCGGCCTTACTGCGGGGATATTCGCGCGATCGAGAAGGTTGGAGACCTTGATCATCGACGCGGGCAAAGCGGGGGGTCAGTTGGTGTTTCTCTATCCTACAAAGCTCATCCACGATTATCCTTCCTACATAAAGATAGGTGCTTCCGATCTTGCCAAGTTAATGATTACCCATGCCAAGGAACAGGGTTGTGCCATCAAGGAGGAGGAGGAGGTCATCGGTCTTGAACGGAAGGAAGAGTCATGCTTGGTAAAAACGGCCAAGGGGGAGTATGAAGGGAAGACCGTTGTTCTTGCCATAGGTATGGGGCTCTTCGAGCCGAGGAAACTGGGTGTGACGGGGGAAGACAAATACCATGGTAATGGGGTCTACTACAGGATCCCTTGCGCAGAAGACTTCGAAGATAAGAAGGTCCTCTTCGTGGGCGGAGGAGACACGGCCTTGGAGATGGCTCTCAGTCTGGAACCCATTGCAAAGGAGGTTATTCTTATTCACAGAAAGGAGGTCTTCAGGGCGATGGAAGAGAATGTGGAGAACGTGGAAAAGTCGAAGATCAACGTGATGTTCAGGACAGAGCTCAACGAGATTCAAGGTAACGAATGCGTCAATCGTGTTGTCCTTTTCAACAATGAGACGGAAGAGGAGTCCGCAATCGATGTGGACGCCGTGGTGATAAACATAGGGTTCTCTCCGAATCTGGCAAAGGCGACAGAGTGGGGCATAGAGCTAGATGAGAAGGGAAAGCATATACCCGTGGACGCTTCGATGCGCACTTCGATTGAGGGAGTTTTCGCCTGCGGCGACATTGTCATGTATACGGGCAAGGACAAGAGAATTGTGACGGGCTGCGGGGAGGGCGCTACGGCTGCAATTTCCGCTTACAAGTACATAAAGAAACCTTACTGGGCCTGATCAATCCTCATCCAGTTTCCAAAGTTTGTCCCCGACATAGTGTAAGGAGGAAATCATCTTCCCCTTGCCCTTCTCCAGCATCTTCTCTCCAGGAACAAGGGCTTTGCCAATAGCCAACGGTTTGAGGTTCTTCTCGTCCCTAATCCAAACGAGGTCCCCTTCTTCTATCCCAGAATCTGCATCAACTATCCCCGGCCCCATCACATCCGCGCCGTTGCACACGAACCCGACCGCACCCATATCAACAGTAACAGACCTTTTCTTCGCTCCATACCTCAGAACTCCCCTCACGGTTGGGAACGCCTTCCGCTCATAGATGAGCGCCAATATCTGGCCATCTACAAAGACAACATCGAAATCCGGTGCATTGCCAAGGTCGACCACATCCTCTTCGTCGAAGACAGAAACCCCAATCTGGCTGGAGATCTCCTCGGAGATCCTTTTTATCTCTTTTCTCTTGAGCCGGTGTCTTTTTCGAATTCGCATCTGATCGATCTCAGCGCTTCCTTCTCAAAATCATTGGAACCAGGATGACAATCGCGATAGGCATTAGAATGAGCTCGAACTCGGGAATCCTCTCGAAGTATACTTCCTGACCCCCATTCTCATCCCAAACCCAGGCAATCCCCCAATCATAGGTGTAAGAGTAAACTGAAGTCACATTCCACTTGTAATCCGTATCAGCGGTTATCAGGTTAATCCATTTCCAGGAAGACCCACCATCCAAAGAGAACTGCCCTGATATCTGCCAGCTTTCGTTTATCCAGAAACCGTACAAGTCGTCCGAGGGAACAAGCGAGATTGTCGGGTAAGAATTGTCGGAGCCGTCATCCAAAGTCGTTGCAGCACTCCAAGAGGTTGTATACTCGCTGTATTTAATTCTCCCTGAGGTGTCGGCATAGAGCAGATGAACGCTGTCCGAGGGGTCGGCCACAATCGAAGGTCCGCCCGCCTCCCTGTCCTTCCCATCGCTGGCTATAGTCACAGCCGTGCTCCAGGTCCCTGATGAATCGGTGTACTTGTTCCCGTAAATGTTTCCGTTCCTGTTGTAGACGCAGTACATGTCATTGCTCGAGAGAGGTACGATTATCGGGCCGAATCTCTCGGATTTATCGGTGTACAGTGCTGTCTGGGTGCCAAAGGACTGCAAATCTTCCGGGTCGTCAGAGCGCGTGACCTCGACATTGTAACCCGTATTGTTGTAGACCTCCGATGCTATCCAAACGTATCCCTCATAGGCCACCGCAATCGATGTGACTTTTTTGGCAAGGTCGCTGTTGGATATTGAAACCGAGTACTCAGTCCCCCAAGATATGGAGTTGTCCGTAACGGTACCGCTCCTGACGTAGACGACCTTGTCCGCCGAATCCTTGGCACCGATGATATACAGTTCCGAGTCCGAGGAATTGTACCAGACCGCTACGTAGTAGATGTTTGTCGCTGAGAATGCTGTCGAATATGAGTTCGACCAATCGTTCCCGTCAGCGCTGTATTCCCAGGTTATGGTGCTCTCATCGGCATTGTAGTAGAAGACGAAGAAGTAGGACCCGGTGTAGAAGACCTTTCTCTGCATGGAAAGGCCTACATGGCTGCCGGCACCACCCGATTCCACCAGATAGATGCTTCTTGATCGGGTCTGCCAATCCTTCTGCAAGGAGGAGAAGTCCCCAGTGCCCTTCCAGTCAGTGGTCACGAAGAGGATCCTTGGGTTGTCAAGAGTTCCCAGCCTGCTCAAGGGGGCGGAACACTCCAGCTCCTGTTGCCCTGTCTCGCAGTCCAAGCCAGAAATCTGCTCCCAAGTCCCGTTGCTCCATCGCCTGAGACCAGAATAGGTTATCCGACCCTGGATCCCCCTGATTTCGATGATGTTGTTGGCCCTGACCCCGTAGTATTCCTCGCCCACCGAATCGGACGAGTTTGAGTCGATGTAGATGAGGAGGAAGTCCTCGCCCACCCTTCTTGACGGGACCACTACGACCGGAGGAGCGGGTTCACCAGCCTCTCCGGCATACGGCTTGACCCTTCTCTGTGGGGCGAATGTTCCCTCCATGATGTTTCCGTGAGCCTTCAAGTAGAAGTAGGCCTCGGAAGTTCCTTCCTTCGCGTCAAATCCAGCGATATCGGTACTGCGAGGTATGTCCGCGTCCAAAGAATCCAGATTGCTAGATTCCCAGTCATCGAACACCCCGTCAATCACAACGTCCTGAGGGACCTCCTCGATGTATGCTCTGACTATAGGTCCTCTGAGAGAGTAGGGCCTGTCAGCACGAATGGACTCGACGGAAGCGCTTACCAAGGCACCGAGAGAAGAGAACGTGAGGTCCGTCGAGACCAGCTTGGTCACTGTCTCGTCCTTTTCCACAGTGAACGGAACTTCGATCGGCTCCGTACTTCCATCTCCCTCTATGACAACCGTCACACCGCTCACAATGACATCCCCGCCTTTCGCGGTGAAGTTCACCTCCATTATCTCTTCCCTGCCTCTCAAGAAAAGATTCCTGATTCCCCTTTGCTCGACAAGAAGAGAGCCAGCATCTCTGCCCACAGGAACGGAAGAACAGGATTGGGCTGCTTCATAGTCATAGGCGCAGAAAAGGACCAGAAAATCCTCCTCCAGAGCCAACGAGGAGATTCCGGTCTGGACCTCCATCATTCTGCCGGCGGACTCTGCCTCAACCTTCCTCAGTTTCGAGAACGCGCTCCAGTTGTATCGGTCCTCTCCACTGAAGGAATAGAGATGCGCTCCGCGAACTTCATTGTCCCCTCCGTAGACCTCGATCGCAAACTCGGCTCCGAAGTCCCGAACAAGATAGCCTGTGGAGGAGACCCCGTCAGAATCTATGAAGAAATACCATGAATCGTAACCGTTGATGTCCCCGAGCATGATCCCCACGGACTCAACGTAGAATGAGAGGTGGTTCTTCTCCAAATCTATTGCGTAGGCTTTGATGCTGGCCTCAGGGTTTTCCCCCACGGGTTCGTCAACATATCTCGGGATGTTGTTCCAGTCCGAGAAGTCTCCGTCGATCTTGAGTGAAGGAAGCATTGTCTCATAAGGGGGTTCCATCAGGTACATGGCAACCACTGGAATGATCAAAAGCCCCAAGATGACCAGTGTGAACCCGATTCTCAGGTCCCTGTTCGTAACGATGCCAAGGGTGTTCCTCTTGATGGTCAATCTGGCAAGTCCGTTTGTGAAACCGTTTCCGTTGACGAGTCCGTTCCCGTTGACCAACCCGGTCCCGTTCACAAGGCCGCTACCATTCGTTAGGCCGGTACCATTGACGAGTCCGTTCCCGTTGACCAGACCTGTTCCGTTGACTCGCCCAGAACCGTTGACCATCCCCCTGCCCCTCATGACAGGGTTCCCGTTGGTGAGCCCTCTTCCCGGGCCCAGGGTCCTCATATGCTTGCTCATGGAGCCCTGCCCTCCGCCTTGACCTGCCTGACCTCCTCTGGGGTGAGAGTCCCGCCTCTGAGCGAGACAAAGAGCAGGAGCAACCCAATGAAGAACAGGATCAGCCCAACTGTTGCGTAAAGCACGTTTATCGGTCCGAACACCTGGTATGCCATGCCCACGACAGGTACGTGCAAGAGGTCGTGAAGCCAAGAGCCCAGGGCAAGACCAAGACCGCCCACTGTAATCAGGGCCAAAGAGATGAAAAAGATTATCCTGTCCCGCAACAACCTTGCAGGGGTCATCTGGGTTTCTTCTTCATCCTCCACCGTCTCATCCAAAAATTGACCTCCTTGGCACTGGACGCATAAATGCTCCTTGAGCTATATACTTTTTACTTCTTAATTCTGAAGCGATTGTAGAAAAGATTGCGTACCGCCCTTTTAAAATCATGGTGCCGCCCTACTTCGTAGACCCTTCTGATCGGCTCCGAAGCCTTCGAATCTCCTTGCTGGCTTCCTCAAAGTCCGGATCTATTTCCAGAGCAACCTCGAAGTATCTCAGCGCCTTGGCAGGGTTCTTCAGCTTCAAGAGTGCCCTCCCTTTTTCGTACCAGTACTCCCCGCAACTATCATTGACAGCAATCGCCATATCCAGACATCTCAGTGAGTCCCGATGCTTACCCATCCTTGAATATGTCAGGGCCATTCCGAACCAGCCCAGGTCCTCCACCGACCCGTTCGACACGACATCCTTGTAGCAGGCGAGAGCTTCTTTGTGCTTGCCCAGTTCCCTCAAGCAGTTGGCCTTAACAAGATGCGCGTTCTTGTCCGAGTCCAGCACCTTGTCGACCGTTGAGACCGCCTGACCGTACTTCTTCTGCTCGTAGAGAACCTTGGACTTCTCAATGAGTATCTCGGCCTCGTCATCCATCGAATAGGCCTTGTCAAAGGCTTCCAGCGCATTCTCAAGATCGCCAGCAAGATGTTGCGACCTACCGTAGGCGAACCAGACCTTCCAGCTCTGTAGCCCGTTGTCAATCGCTTCGTTCAAGGAGTTGACGGCTTCCGTGTGCTTACCGCTGTTTGACAGGGCATCCGCCCTCTTTACCCAGGCATCCTCTTGCTCCGCGTCCGTGTCCACTATCGCGTCAAAGCACGCTACCGCGTCCTTGTATCTCCCCAGCTTGATCAGGAGGTCCCCCTTCTCATACTGGGCGTGGATGTTGCCAGGGGACATCATGAGTATGAAATCGAGGCATCGAAGGGCCTCCGAGAGGCATATCTGGGCCTCCTCGTAGTTCCCCATTTCGGCCATCAGTTCCCCACGGAAAACCCATGCTTCCTCGAACCCTGGGTTGAGAATGAGGGAGTTGTTCAGCGCGTCCCTGGCCTCCTCGATCTTGCCCATGATCTCGAACGTTTCGGCCTTCGCGAACCAGGAATGGTCGTAGTTGGGATTGAGCTCGAGGGATTCGTTTATGAGCTCCAGGCCTTCCTCCGGCCGGCCCAGATTGGCCAGTGCATGCCCCTTCGCGTAAAGTGCGTAGTCGAAATCGGGCTTGATCTCCAAGGAACGGTCGTGGAACTGTATCGATTCCTCGTGCCTCCCCATCTTGTCCAGCGCATTCCCGATATTGTTCCAGGCTATCTCGTAGTCGGGGTTGACCTCTATCGCTTCGAAGAAGTAGGGCAAGGATTCCTCGTACCTCCCCAAGTTGTAAAGGGCATTGCCGAGGTTGTTCCAAAGAACCTCGTCCTCGTTGTCGATCTCCAGGGCCCTCTCGTAGCACCCGATCGCTTCCTCCAGCCTGTCCATCCCGTGGAAGGTGTATCCTTTGTTGTACCATCCGTGTTTGTAACCAGGATTGATCTCCAATGCCTTGTCATAGCATGATAACGCTTCATCGTATATCCCCAGCATGAAATAGGTAAACCCCTTGTTGTTCCAGGCCTCCTCGTTCTCGGGATCCACGTCTATGGCCTTGTCATAGCTGTCGATCGCCTGCTCATAGCTCTCCATGGCGTAAAGGGCGTTCCCCATCCCGTTCCAGGCGTCCAGGAAGTTGGGTCGTATCTTGGTTGCCCTCCTGTACGCCTCGGTCGCCTCCAGGAACCTGCCTATCTCTTCCAGGAGGATTCCTTTGCGATACCAGGCTATGTGGTCATCCGGGTATTTCTTGAGTATGTCCTCATAAGTATCCAAGGCCTTCCTGGCCTTGCCCAGCTGAGCCAGTGCCAGACCCTTGTCGTACTCCGCCATTCGGTATCCCGGGTTGAGGTGCAGAGCCTTGTCGTAGCACCTGATCGCTTTGGTGTACTCATGGAGGTATGAGAACGCGTTCCCCATGTTGTACCACGCGACCTCGTAATTGGGGTCCAGCTTTATCGCTGCCCTGTAGTTGTCCAAGGCTTTCTCATGGTGGCCGAGGGAATCGTAAGCAACGCCCATGTTGTTATGGACCAGTTTGTCGTCCTCAAGACCCAGCTTTATGGAGGCCTGATACTGGACGACGGCCTCCTCGTATCTCCCCTCATCGCAGAGGATGTTGCCTTTGAGGAACTCCTCTTCCCCCTTGGCCAGATCTTCGCTTTCCCCTTCCTTGGAGTTGACCGTCTCGACAAGGACGTTCAGCAATTGGACGAAGCCCATCGCCTTCACCATTAGGACGCCTAAACTTAAATTTTGCCTCAATAGAATCAATCCAACGAGCTGCCAGGGTTGTTTAGCTAGCTACCGAAAGGAATACAATATTTATATAATCGAAGAATCATTGAGAGCTTCTAGATGGGGAAGGAAATGGAAGTCCGTGAGAACTTTTCAAAGACGAAGACTATGGAGCTTCCCAGGAACGTCGTCATTGGCCATGACGCGCTGTTGGAGGTCGAGAAGGTCTGCGACAACCTGAAGTTGGGCAAGACCGCGTTGCTGGTTGTGGACGAGACCACGAAGAAGGTCGCCGGTGACGCTGTCGCGAGTCTGCTTTCGGACGCTGGCTACACCGTGGAGGACTTCATAATCAAAGAGGCGGACAAGGAGACCATAGAAGAGGTCAAGACCGTCAGTGTGGAGAATGGGACTTCCTTCCTGCTGGGTGTAGGCGGTGGGAGACCCATAGACGTGGCGAAATGCGCCTCAACGAATGCCGGGCTACCCTTCCTCAGTGTTCCCACAGCGGCCTCTCACGACGGGATCGTCTCCTCCAGGGCGTCCATAAAGAGCGATAATGGGCGGGAATCCATCGTGGCCCAATCACCTATGGCGGTCATAATGGACACTTACGTCATTTCCCAGAGCCCCCACAAGCTGCTTGCAGCAGGGTGCGGGGACATCATCTCCAATTCAACAGCCGTAAAGGATTGGTTACTGGCTAGGAATCTGAAGAACGAATACTACAGCAGCTATGCTGCTTCCCTCGCCGAGATGACGGCACATCTGCTCCTCGAGAGAGCGGACTCCATCAAGCCCAAGCTTGAAGAAAGTGCCTGGTTCGTGGCGAAGGCCCTTGTCTCTTCAGGGGTGGCGATGAGCATTGCGGGAACCTCCCGGCCCGCCAGCGGATCGGAGCACTTGTTCTCTCACGCCCTTGACAACATATCGAAGCCTCCGGCGCTCCACGGAGAGCAGTGTGGCGTGGGTACGATAATGATGATGTATCTTCATGGGGGAGATTGGGGGAGGATCAGGAATGGTCTCCTCGCTGTTGGCGCGCCAACCTCCGCTCGGGGAATGGACCTACCCGAAGATGACATAATCGAGGCCCTGGTCACCGCCCACAAGGTGAATAAGGACAGATACACCATCCTGGGTGATGAAGGGCTTACGAGGGACGCGGCAGAGAACCTTGCGCGAACAACCAGAGTAATCTGAGGAGAGCTTTCATGCTGGTCACATTAGTTGGCGAGAAGCAGGTCAAGGAAGGGAACGAATTCATCTACTTAGGCCCTCTCACGGAGTGCAAGGAGTGCAAGCTCAAGGCCGTTTGTTTCAATCTGGATGCAGGGAGAAGGTACAGGATCAAGAACTTGCGTGGGGTCCATCACGACTGCAAAATCCATGAAGAGGGCGTCCAGGTGGTCGAGGTGGAGTCAGTGCCCCTGACGATAGCCCTGAACGGGAAATCCGCGATCGAGGGTTCCACCGTCACATACGAACTGCCGAAGTGTGAAGAGGTTTCCTGCGAGAGGTATCGGTTGTGCCACCCAATGGCCTTGACGAAGGGGGGAAAGGCCAAGGTGTTGAAAGTGGGCAAGGACCTGGAATGTTCAAAAGGTTATGAGCTCAAGGAAGTCACGATAGAGTAGGAAGCTAGAAGAACCTGACTTCTACGATCTCCTCTTTTTCGAGAAAGTCCACGTTCGATGGAATCTCGATGTATCCCTCCGCGTCCCCCAGACTTGTGATCGCTCCGGATTCCTTGAAGACCGGGACCGCCAGGCCGTTCTCTATCTTCACGGTGAGGAACTGGTGTCTGCCCAAGGTGGAGACCACTCTCTTCGAAAGCGGGAACCTGGCTACGTCGATCCTGCTCTCGGGGAGGGATGCCATCTTTCTGAATGCCGGGGCCATGAGCACGTTCCCGATGGTAAGACAGGCTGCCGGATATCCGGGAAGTCCGAACACGAGTTTCCCATCCACCTTCCCGCACAAGGTCGGCTTGCCGGGTTTTATCTGAACGCCGTGGAAGAGGACCTGGCCCTTCTCCCTCACGACGTCCACAAGAACGTCCCGTTCGCCTACCGAGCTCCCCCCTGAGAACACGATGCAATCACTGCTCCTGGCCTTTTCAAGTGCGCTTCCGATCGCCTGGATCGTGTCTTCGACCACGGGATATCGTGCCGCCTCACATCCATTCTTCCTGGCCACGGACTGGATCGTGTAGGAGTTCACATCATATACCTGGGAAGGTGAGGGCGATTTCCCGAGCTCGCATACCTCGTTCCCGGTGGGAAAGATCGCCACATCCGGTCTGCGGAAGACTGGGACCTTCTCGATCCCCAGGGCTGCGATGACGCCTATCTTCCCTTGGTGAATCAACTCTCCCTTCCTCAGACAAATGGCACCCTTTTCGATGTCCGAACCTGCTGGCGAGACGTTCTGTTGAGGGTGGACCGGGTCGAAGACCTTAACCGCGTTTCCTTCCACTTCCGTTCTCTCCACGATTACGACCGCGTCCGCTCCGTCCGGAAGAGGTGCCCCGGTGGCTATCTCCACCGCCTGACCTTTCTCGACTCCGACCTGGGACTGCTCTCCGGCCCTTACCTTTCCCACGATCTCCAAGGATCTGGGGGAGAATTGCCCGGCCCCGTACGTGTCCTCTGCCTTGACCGCGAACCCGTCCATGGCGGACCTGTCGAACGGTGGTACGTTCAGATCCGCGTTGATGTCGTCTGCTAGGACCCTTTGGACCGCCTCCTCGATCGCGACCGTTTCCGTCTCAGAAATCGATTTGACATTATCCAGCATGATCTTCTTCGCCTCCTCAAGGGAAACCAGTGAAGAGAACGGACGCATCACTTTCTCACCTGCGACAGCACATGACCCATCTCCGGGAGGACCAGTTCCTCCATGGCCACTTTGACCGCGTTGGGGGATCCGGGAAGACAGAAAACAAGGTTATCTTCCACGACACCAGCTATGGCCCTGCTCAACATGGCAGAAGATCCTATCTCCTTGTAGGACAGCGTCCTAAATATCTCCCCAAAACCCTCGAGTATCCTGCTCATCAATGGCACCAGAGCTTCTACCGTCACGTCCCTTGGGCTGATTCCCGTTCCACCGTTGCAGATGACCACATCGGAAATCTCCAGAGATTCGAGAACGGCCTCCCTTATCTGGCTGGCCTCATCCTTCACAATCCTGTACATTGAGATACTGTGACCTTCGTTTCTGAGCGCCTCCTGTATTATCCTTCCAGAATCGTCAGTCTCCTCGGTACGGGTATCGCTAACAGTCACGACCGCACATTTCAGGTCTCTCAAGGCTTCCTTCTTGTGCTCCAAATGGGTCATTCGCCCTTCTCCTTTGTTACGACCCTCATGTTCGTAATGGCGGTGTGCGGGTACTGTCCTCTCTCGTCCTTCTCAAGATACTTCACCATGTCCCAAATCGTCAAAAGGGCAATGGACGCGCCCACCAACGCTTCCATCTCCACCCCCGTCTTATAGTCGGCCCGAACCTCGCAACGACATACGATTCTGTCCTCCTTCACGTCGAGATCCACGCTTGCATGAGTAACTGGGATTGGGTGACAAAGAGGAATCAGATTCGATGTGTCCTTGACACCTTTGATGCCGGCCAGTTTTGCTGCGGTCAGGACATTCCCTTTCACCACCGTTCCCTCATGGATAGCCTCAATCGTGCCTTTCTTCAGCACTATACTTCCCTCGGCCACCGCCTTCCTTGGCACGACCTTCTTCTCGCTCACGTCAATCATCTTGACCAATCCAACCACCCTCGTCCTTCTTCCATATAGGGACAATCTTCTTCAGTTCGTCCACCCCCCATCTGCACGCCTCGAAGGCGTCCTTTCTGTGCGGAGCGCTGACCCCGATGACCACGATGTTCTCCCCTATTGCCAGTGTGCCCGTCCTGTGGATCATCTCCATCTTCTCAATCCTGAACAACCCTTTCGCCTTCTGGGCCAATTCATCCATCTTCTCTTCGACCATTTCCGGGTAGCTCTCGATGCTGAGCTCTTGAACCCCTGGGTCCTTCCTGACGACTCCTACGAAGAAAACGACGGCTCCGGTCCCCTCGGTCTTCAGAGAGGCCAACAACTCCTCGATATGAATATCATCACCTGCTCCAGACCCTCCGCTGACAGGAGGCAACAGTGCAACCTCATCGCCCTCCTTCAGGGTTAGGTCCGCGTCCGCGTACTTCTTGTTCACGGAACACACAATTGATTCCGCCCAGTTCTTCAACTTCGGGTATTTGTCGTAAATGAGAGAGAGCAGTTCACCCAAACTGGCCCCATCATTGAGCTCCAGCTCGATCTGCCCCTCTCCCGCTGCCTCCCGGTAGCTTGCAAAGAACTTCACGGATACCTTCATGTCAATCCCAGTATGGTCTTCTGTGAGAAATTGCTTTGGCGAACAGCTCCTTCAAGGTCTCTTCGTCCTCCCCCGCCCTGAGAAGGTGCAGGGTATCGACCTCCCCCGAATTTGTCAGCAGGCAGGGCTTTATCCTTCCGTCGCTGGTCACCCTGATCCGCCTGCAGTTTGCACAGAAATCCTTGTTGCCCATGGACCGGACCACCTCTACAACCGCCGTGCTGCCGTTCACCCTGAAGGAGTATCTCATCCTGTTGTGTATCTCGTTCACCCCGGTCCCTGACGCCCAGGATGCCAGCGCTCCCTCGAAACCTGATAGATCATAGTGATAGGTCTGATAGAAGGGGGAACCGATATCCTCTTTCCTCGAGGTGAGCTCTATCAACTGAAGGGTCGCGCTCTTTTCTGCGGAGAACACAACGAGGTCCTCCAGCTCCCCGTCGTTCAACCCTTTCAACACAACCGTGTTGAATTTGCTGGATTGGAATCCGGCTTCGCTGGCTGCATCCATCCCTTTCAACACCTTGGGAAGATCGTTCCGACCGGTTATCTTCTCATAGACCAGTTCGTCCAGGGCGTCCAAACTGATGTTGAGCCTTGCCAGACCCGCTTCTCGTAGAGGCAGGGCCAAATCCGCGAGCATGACGCCGTTCGTAGTGAGCGAGACCTCGTTGAGGTGTTCGGAGCACACTGCCACGATCTGCACAATGTCCTCCTTGAGCAGGGGTTCGCCGCCAGTGATCTTGACCTTCTTCACACCGATGGAGGCTGCGGCCCTGATCACCTTCTCGATCTCGCCCGCGCTCATTTCCTTCCGTGATGGGACTTGCCCCTCATTGTGGCAATAGATGCAGCTCTGATTGCATCTCTGTGTAACCGCGAGGCGGAGGCTCAGTACCTCCCTGCCATACCGGTCAATCATTGATATGTACATAGAAGCATAACGCTTAAAGTTTGCTGGGTCGAGGGGGGGACCCCTTGATTTCCACTGGAGAACGAAAGGGTTATATCAATTCGAGATTGATGGTTGGGACGTGGACATAGTACTCGTATCTTTCGAAGGGAGGAACGAAGAGATCATGGAGTTGGTAGATTCCATAGGCTTCAGGGTCTTGAAGGAGTTTCAGCAGAAGAGGAGCAAAGGGGACCCACGCTTCTTCGTAGGCAGAGGGAAGATGGAGGAGGTAAAGGAGTTTGTTAAGGAGAACGAGGTGGATATCGTTGTCTTTGACGGAGAGCTGAGCGCCTCCCAGCACTATCACCTGGAAAGTGCCATTGGAATAAGGTGCACGGACAGGATCGGAATGATACTAGACCTATTCGCCACAAGGGCTCACACAAAGGAGTCCAAGCTACAGGTTGAGTTGGCGAGGATAGAATATGAGCTACCGCTGTTAAGGGAGTGGATATCGAAAAGAAAGGTGGATGAGAGACCCGGCTTCCTAGCGGGGGGAGAATACAGGGTTGACACCTACTATGAACACGCAAGGAAAAGAAAGAAAAGAATGAATCAGGAATTGAAGAAGATAGCAAAAGAGAGGGAGCTCAGAAGGGAGTTGAGGAGGGAGAGTGGATTCGTACTGGTCAGCATCGTGGGCTACGCCAATGCCGGGAAGAGTTCCCTGCTGAATGCGCTCAGTGGAGAGGACATATTGGTTGAGGATAGATTGTTCTCCACCTTGTCGACCACCACCAGAAGATTCCAGGATTCAAAGAAGAAGATACTCCTGACCGATACTGTGGGATTCATAGAGAACTTGCCAGTGCGACTGATAGAGCCTTTCAGGTCAACATTGGAGGAGGTCTTTCTATCTGATATCATCTTGTTGTTGTTGGACGGATCGGATCCCACTGAAGATTTTGAGAGGAAACTGACGGTCGCGTTGAACATACTTCTCCCCGAGACACAGCCGGATAACATCATTCCAGTAATCAACAAGATAGATCTGATATCTGCCAAGGAAACGGTTATCAAAGAGGATATTATCCAAGGCTCCGATCTTCACCACGGAGCGAGCTCTATCTCCATAAAGGAAGATAATGGCCTGCATGATCTGGTGGAAAGAGTGTACCGTCTCTCCCTTCCCCCTCTATCACTGAAAATCAAAGTACCGATGGAGGATGGAATATCATCCCTTTTATCTTGGTTGCACGAGAACAGTGTGGTGGAGAGCGTATCCTATGGTGAGACGGTCCGCATAACCCTGCGTTGTGACGAAGCAACAGTGAAGAACATAACCGAGAAGGTTGATCATCTGGGTGGGAATACAGATATAGATGCTATTTGACCCTGAGTTCTTTTCTTCTCTCTTCCATCGTGTCCCGATGTTTCTGTGTCAGGAAATAAGCCAGCTCTTCGATTCTATCTAGGTTTCGTACAAACACGGCCTTGCTGTCCGTGGTGACCAATCTGGTGAATTCTCGCCTTTTTCTTATACCGTCAAAGAAGTACCATCCACCGCCCATAAGAAGTATGGGACCGACAACGGTCATCCAAACAATCCAACCCCCGATCCCGTCAAGGATGTTCTTGAGAAAATAGGGTAGGCCGCCTTCAAAAAGGTATTTCATCATGACGAAAACAGTCATGATTATGCCTATCATAAAGATCATCGAACTGAGCTCTAACGAGTATTCTCTAAGGAATTTTGCCATCGCAGTCTACCATCAAAACACCAACAGGGTAAAAAGGTTTATCCCTCTCAGGGCACCTTTCTCGGTGTCCACAGGAAACGGTGGGGTGGGTGTCTTCTTTGAGAGGAGGGCATTCCTACTTCTTCACCGACCAGAGTACGTACGGAGGGCGCTCTTCGTTCCGGACCGCTTTTCCCTCCGCTTCCAGAATGAGGAGGTACTTTGAAGCCGTGGGAGCGGACAGTTCCGCTCTTTTGGCGATTTCCTTCACCGATTTCTCTAACTTGCCCAGCGAATTGAAGATCCTCCTCTTCAAATCGGTCTCCTTTTTCTTTCCCATGTTCCTCCTCTTCCCCCTAGGGGAATCCAGGATAATCTTCCTGCCTTTAATAGTTTCCTTTAATACTAATGTTAAATATCTACCTTAACGCAAATCATTTGTCATTGTTCGCAAAAATAGAGTTAAATAAGACACCGCTATTACGGTAGAATCGAGGGAAGTAGCGCATTCTGTTGAGCTGTTTGCGTTGCCCCCAGCATCTATTGGTTAGTGGAAGAGGAGGGCATCTGCCTCCGCAGTTAGTCGTTTCGTCACTGACCTGCGAACCCGTTCCGTGAAGTCGGACGTGAGTTGATGGAGACCGCAGGAAAACATCTGCAGAAGGATTCCGAGCAATCGGTGGTCGAGAGCGTTCCGGGCCTTACTGAAAATGCCATGACGGTACTGGAGAGGAGGTATCTCAGGAAGGACGTGAACGGAAAGGTGATCGAGACCCCGAAGCAGATGTTTTGGAGGGCGGCCAAGAACATCGCTCGGGCCGACCTTCTCTACAATCCCATGGCGGATGAGAAGGCGGTTGCAAGAGAGTTCTATGAGTTAATGACGAGTCTGCAGTTCGTTCCGAATTCCCCCACGCTCATGAACGCGGGCAGGGAGTTGCAGCAGCTATCCGCTTGTTTCGTTCTGGAGATCAAGGATTCTATGGAAAGCATATTCGAGGCCCTGAAGAACACGGCACTCATTCACAAGAGCGGAGGAGGGACAGGGTTCTCCTTCTCCAGCCTGAGGCCCAAGAACGACGTGGTCCTCTCCACCAAGGGCGTCTCGAGTGGCCCCATATCCTTCATGGAGGTCTTCAACGCCGCGACAGAGGCCGTGAAGCAGGGCGGGACCAGGAGAGGAGCCAACATGGCCATTCTCAGGGTGGACCATCCCGATATCATGGACTTCATCACCTGCAAGCAGGACAACCGGGCCATCACCAACTTCAACATCTCGGTGGGAATAACCGAGGACTTCATGAAGGCGGCCGCGGAGGACCGGGAATACGATTTGATTAATCCAAGGACTGGCAAAAAGACCGGAAGCCTGAGAGCGAAAGAGATATTCGAGCTCATTGTCGAGATGGCCTGGACCAACGGCGAGCCAGGCATCGTCTTTCTGGACCGATTGAATGCCGGTAACCCTACCCCCTCTCTTGGGGCCATCGAGAGCACCAACCCGTGCGGAGAGCAACCCCTGCTGCCGTATGAATCGTGCAATCTTGGTTCAATCAACCTGTCAAAGATGGTAGGCGATGGCGAGATCGACTACGAGAGATTCGGGAAGGCCATCAGAACGGCCGTCCATTTCCTGGACAATGTAATAGACATGAACAACTACCCGCTCGAGAAGATCAAAGAAATGACCCTCGGGAACCGGAAGATCGGTCTCGGTGTGATGGGCTTCGCGGACATGCTCATCAAACTGGGCATCCCGTACGACTCCCAGGATGCGGTCGAGCTGGGAGAAAGGATAATGATGTTCCTGGAGAAAGAATCGAAGAAGGCATCGTTGGAGCTGGCCAAAGAACGCGGTCCCTTCCCCAACTTCGAGATCAGTACGTATAAAGACGGCCCGCCGATCAGAAACGCCACAACGACCACGATCGCACCCACCGGGACCATAAGCATAATCGCCGCCTGTTCGAGCGGTATCGAACCACTGTTCGCGGTGGCATTCAAGAGAACGGTTCTTGACAGGGACGAACTGATAGAGGTCAACCCGCTTTTCGAAGAGAGGGCGGAGAAAGAAGGATTCTACTCTAAGGATCTCATCGGAGAAATCGCTGACCGGGGATCGCTGGCTGGCATGAAGGGGGTTCCAGAGCACCTCCAGCGGCTCTTCGTAACTGCTCACGATATTGCCCCGGAGTGGCACATCAGGATGCAGGCAGCCTTCCAGAAACATACGGACAACGCTGTTTCAAAAACCGTCAATCTTAAGCATGACGCGACGCGGGAGGACATTACGGAGGTCTATCGTTTGGCGTACGAGCTGGACTGCAAGGGCGTAACGGTCTACAGGGATGCCAGCAGGGAGTCGCAGGTCCTTTCCACGGGTGCAACGGCAAGGACCAGGGAATCCACAGCGGTAGGTCTGATGCCACGGCCCAGGCCCTCTGTCACCAAGGGCACAACAATGAAACTGAAAACGGGCTGCGGGACCCTTTATGTTACCATTAATGAGGATGAACACGGGGTATGCGAAGTCTTCTCCCAGATGGGCAAGTCCGGTGGTTGCGCGGCCTCTCAGTCCGAGGCGGTCAGCAGGCTCATCTCTTTGGCCTTGAGGTCCGGGGTCGAGATAGAACCCATAATAAAACAGCTCAAAGGAATCAGGTGTCCAGCACCTCTACTGGGCAAGGGCGGGCTGATACTGTCCTGTCCGGACGCGATAGGTCGGGCCTTGGAGAACTACCTCCAGAGGAGGAGATTGGAGGATCTCGGCGAACCCATCCCGGAGGCAACCACACTTGACAAGTTCGTGGAGAGCCCGTTGACATTCACGAATGTGGTCGGGGTATGTCCAGACTGTGGGGGAGCCCTGATCCACGAAGGCGGATGCAACGTGTGCAGGTCCTGCGGCTACTCCAAGTGCGGATAATCACCCAGATACACCAGATGTGATGGACATTTACAATCCGAGGAACCGAACCCTTTTGCAACCACTTTCCCTTTTTTCAAGAACACCGAGTTGATTTTGCATTCCTTCTTCTCTGAAGAGATCAATGGAAGAAAGCCCACCGGTGCCGCTCTCTCCAGGAAATAGTCGATGTGCCATTTCTTCTTCTTTTCCTTTCCCAAGTGCCTTCCGATCCTGCCCTCCAATGAGGAAAGTCCTGAACCGGTATAGACGTACAGGCCGCTGGGGAACAGGAAGGTCCCTAGCTTCCCCACTTCTATCTCGCAGTCCTCAGGAAGAAACGCCACGATACAGTAGGATCCTTGCACGCTCCGGAGAAGGAAGAACAGCACAAAATCCTTTCGAAATCTCCACTCTCTAACATAGCATTTAAATCCTTGAATTATTTCTACCCCACCGCGGTGTCAGCAAATGTCTGGGCACCGCAAAAAAGGTAGAGAGAGGAAGGAAACATGACAGAAGAATTGAATCCGTTCAAGATCGCCCAAGAGCAGTTGAAGATAGCTTGCGACGCCCTTGGGTACGACGACTCGGTGTATGGTGCACTGAGCGAGCCGAAGAGGCTGCTGACGGTCTCTTTGACGGTAAGAATGGACGATGGGGTCTTCAAGACGTTCAAAGGCTTTAGGTGCCAGTACAATGACGTGAGGGGTCCATGCAAAGGGGGAATACGATATCATCCTGATGAGACGGTCGACACGGTCAAGGCGCTGGCGGCGTGGATGACCTGGAAGTGTGCTGTGGTCGACATTCCGTTGGGAGGAGGAAAAGGTGGAATCATCTGCAACCCCAAGGAAATGTCAGACATGGAGATTGAAAGGCTCAGCAGGGCCTACATAGATGAGATCGCGAGGATAATCGGTCCGACAAAGGATGTGCCCGCCCCGGACGTGTACACCAATCCCCAGATAATGGCCTGGATGATGGACGAGTACAGCCAGATTATGGGTTACAATGTACCTGGAGTGATCACGGGAAAGCCAATCGAACTTGGAGGATCCTTGGGAAGAGGGGACGCCACCGCCAGGGGTTGCGTATACACCACAAGGGAGGCCGCAAAGGAACTGGGCATTGACCTGAAGGGCGCCACGGTCGCGATACAAGGATTTGGAAACGCAGGACAGCACCTTGCCAACCTCATGCACAGACTTCATGGTAGCAAGATAGTGGCCGTTAGCGATTCTAAGGGAGGAGTCCTTAACATGAATGGCCTGGAACCCCACGATTTGATAGATTGGAAGACCAAGAACAAGCAGGTGAAAGGATTCCCGGGCTCCGAGGAGATATCCAACGCGGATTTGCTGGAGATGGACGTGGACGTACTGTTCCCGGCCGCGCTGGAGAATGTGATCACGGGAGAGAACGCGGGGAACATCAAGGCCAAGATAATCTCCGAGGCGGCCAATGGCCCGACTACACCGGATGCTGATGACATCCTGTACAAGAACAACGTGTTCGTCATTGCGGACTTCTTGTGCAACGCGGGCGGAGTCACGGTAAGTTACTTTGAAACCGTCCAGAACACGTACAACTACTATTGGGACGAGAAGGAGGTTCATGAGAAGCTGGACAAGAAGATGACCAAGGCCTTCTACGATGTACTGACACTCTCTAAGAAGAACAAGATCCACATGAGGACAGCCGCCTACATGGTGGCGCTTGAGAGAGTGGTACAGGCGATGAGACTAAGGGGCTGGGTCTAGCTCCTCTTCTTTCTTTTTTGTTTTTCTGAGGCAATCATTTCTCGATAGAGGAAGCAAGTATCTCGGCCACATCCATTATCTTGAGCTTCTCCTCCATGTCCTTCGCTTTTATCCCATCCCCCAGCATGATTAGACAGAACGGACAGGCACTCGCGAGAGTATCAGCCCTTGTGTCCAAGGCGTGTTGAATCCGCTTCTCATTTATCCGGGAACCCAACGTCTCTTCCATCCACATTCTCCCCCCGCCAGCTCCGCAGCAGAATCCAGACCTCCTGTTATCTTCCATCTCTTTGAGTTTGCTTGTTGTGACCGTATCCACTATCTCTCTCGGTTGGTCGTAAATGTCGTTATACCTGCCCAGATAGCATGAATCGTGGTAGGTGACAATCGAGGGCAACTTCTTCGATGGCCTGATCTTACCCTCCTTCATCAGGTTCGAAAGCAACTCCGTGTGGTGTATGACTTCGAACGTTCCTTCAAAGTCCGGGTACTCGTTCTTCAGCGTGTTGAAGCAGTGTGGACAGGCGGTCACGATCTTCTTCACTCCGTATTTCTTGAATGTGTTGATGTTCTCTGTTATCATCGTCTGGGCGAGGTACTCGTTCCCTATCCTTCTCAACGGCTCTCCGCAGCACTTCTCCTCCGTTCCCAGTATGCCGAAGCTGACACCAGCCTCTTTCATGATCTTGGCGAACGCCACGGCCACTTTCTTATTCCTATCGTCAAATGAAGCCGTGCAACCTACGAAATAGAGATACTCCACATCCTTGTCCTGTGAAAGAACCTTGATCCCCAGATCCTCAGCCCAATCTGCCCGCTCATCGTTCCCCATCATGTACGGATTGAACTGTGTCTCCATGTTCCTGAGAACCGGGTTCAGCTCGTTCGGGAAACTGCTCTCCATCATCACCATGCTTCTTCTCATGTCGATGATCTTGTCTACGTGCTCCACGAAGACCGGACAGTGCTCTTGACAGGCTCTGCAGGTGGTGCAGGACCATATCTCGTCATATTGTATCACGCTCGCTACGAGCGGTGGGACCTCTTCTGCTTTTTCTTTGTTCTTGAGCAGGACCGGACCCCTGACGTTCAGGTGGTCTCTCAGGTCGGTTATCACCTTCTTCGGGGTAAGAGGCTTATCGGTCAGGTGAGCTGGACAGCGGTCCTGGCACCTGCCGCATTCCATACAGGCATACAGATCCCACAACTGCATGTCTGTGAACTGCTCTATCTTCTGCACTCCGAAGGTTTCCATGTCGTCCTTGAACTCCATCTTTCTGAGCGCACCCTTTGGTCGGAGAGATCGGAAGTAGGTGTTCAACGGACCGGTGATTATGTGAGACAGCTTGGAGAACGGTAGATAGGCGATGAATGCGAAAGCCAGTGCCATGTGAAGCCACCAAAAGACTGGCCAGAGGGACCCTCCGTCCGACATAAACAATCCGAAGAACCATGCGAAAGCCGAGCCAACTGGGGACCACAAAGCATCATCAAGCGGATGGGGGACAGGAGACGTCCTGCAAAGAGGCCCTGGCTGTCCGTCCATAATCCTAAAGCCCTCGGCCAAGAAACCGGTTATTATGATCAGGAATATCAGAGTCAAGGCGACAGCGTCCTCCCTCCTCCGCGTCAGTCTGGAAGGCTTCTTTATGTATCTCCTGTAGAACGCTAGGAAAACCCCAGCCAGAACCATGAGACCAACCAGATCTGCCAAGAGCGTGACATAGTTGCAGCTGTCTCCGTACAAGATGTAGAACCCGAAGTCCATCTGGATGAACACGATTCCCGTGACGATCAGCAGAAACACAAATCCCCAAAAGATGAAGGAATGGAAAACACCTGGATAACCCTCCCTTATGACCCTTTTCTGCAAGATCCCGTACACGATGAGGGACTTGATCCGCTCTCCTTTCCTGTCCGACCTCTTCTCCGGCACTCCTAATCTCGCAAGACGAGCCTTCCTGTATATTCCATAGAAGAAGATAATCACTGCAGCGATCGCTATGCCCCACATTGCCGAGAGCCAGATCGGGTCAGGTTCCATTCTTGTCCCTCTCCTCTTGAGGTGACTTAACTACTGCTGAGCTTTCAATTTGCGAATCTCTTCCGTCAGTAACGGACAGGCCTTGAAGAGATCTGCCACAATTCCATAATCTGCAACTTTGAATATCGGCGCTTCGGAATCCTTGTTAATGGCCACTATGACTTTGGAGGTCCTCATTCCAGCAAGGTGTTGTATTGCTCCGGAGATGCCAGTGGCGATGTAGAGTTGCGGGCTGACCACTTTTCCCGTCTGTCCAACTTGGTAGGAGTGCGCTTTCCATCCTGCGTCAACAACGGAACGGGATGCACCCACGGCCGCGTTGAGCTCCTTTGCCAGCTCTTCCACGCATCCGAAACCCTCCTCGCCCTTGGTGCCTCTGCCTCCCGATACGATTATGTCCGCTTCCGTGAGCTCTATCATTCCCTCTACGCCTTTGAGTACGTCCACGACCTTCGTCCTGATGTCCTCGGGTGCCACATCCGCTTCCATTTTTACGACTTCTCCGCCCATTGGGGCTTCTGGCTCTACCGGTACGACCGCCTTGGGTCTTATCGATACGAACTGGATCCCCTCGCCTTTCAGTGCCACCTGTGCGTAGGTCTTCTCTCCGTACACCGGTCTTGTCGTCACGAGTCTGCCGTCCTCCACCTTCAGGTCACTGCAATTTGAAGCCAGCCCTCCTTTCACTCTGGCAGCCAACCTTGGGACAAGGTCTCTTCCTTGGGAGGACGCACCGCAAAGGACCAGCCTTGGTTGTTGTTCTGTGAGCAACCTACCGAGCGCCTTTGTGTACCCATCAGTGGAATAACTCGCTAACTGAGGTGAATCTATGACAAACACCCTGTTCGCCCAATTCGAGAGCTCCTGTCCGAGCGGTTCCACACCCGAGCCAACAATAACAGCAGCCAGTTCCGTTCCGAGAGTCGCGGAGATCTCCCTGCCCTTCGTAAGTATCTCATTGCTGATTATCTTCAACTTCCCATCCGCCTGTTCGCATAAAACCAAAACTTCGCCAGCCATTCATCTCCCCCCTATATCACCTTCGCCTCCTCATGGAGCAGTCTCACCAACTCTTTCACTGCTTCTGGCAGTTCTCCTTCGATGATCCTTCCCCCCTCCCTCTTTGGAGGCATCGACATCCCCAGGACTTCAAACCTGGATGCAGCCGCTCCGAACTCTGCAGGATTCAATCCAAGGTCTGCCAGTGTCATCTTCTTGACTTCTTTTGTCTTGGCCTTCATTATCCCAGGAAGGGAGGGATACCTTGGTTGGTTCAGGTCCTTCTCGGCAGTTATGACCGCGGGCAGTGGTGTTTCTAAGACCTCCATCGCACTTTCCACTTCCCTGTGCGCTTTCGCAGAGTTTCCATCTTGTGCCATCTCGAACTCTGCCGCTGCGGTAACCTGAGGGATCCCCAACAGCTCAGCGATTTGAGGACCTACCTGTCCAGCGTTATCGTCAACCGCGACTTTCCCGCAGAAGATGATGTTGTGAGGGATGGTCTTGATCGCGGCCGCCAGAACTCTGGCAGTTCCGAAATAATCTGTTCCGGCCAATTGAGGATCTACCACATGGATTCCCCTATCCGCTCCCATTGCGAGCCCTGTTCTAAGTGTCTCCTCGGCCCGGTCAGGACCCATAGTAACAAGTACAACCTCTCCCCCGAACTTCTCCTTTGTCTGCAGAGCCTCCTCCACCGCCCACTCGTCGTACGGGTTCATCACGTAAGCGATGTTCTCCTCGCTGATGCTTTTCCCGGACGGATCCAGCTTAATCGTCGCAGCGGTGTCGGGAACCTGTTTTATGCACACCACGATATTCATCCTTTGCCCTCGTTGGGTTCGAATGCAATGCGGATATAAAACGGTATTGCGGGTGTGGAAAATCGTTAGCCAGAGTCAGGTAATCGTCATGGTGGGCGCTACTTGAGTTGTGAAGGTATTCCGTCACTTGCAGGCACTCTAGGGATTTCTGTAGGTCGTCCCAATATCGGGGCCTTATTAGCATTTAGAAGTTTGCACAAATGTCATTATATACTAACTCATTTCTTTCAAAGACTGGTGGAGTGGGAATGAATGATATGGGCGCGAATTTGATTAGACAAAAAGTGGGGGAGTCAAGAAGACTCTCAGAGAAAAGAGCTTTGAAAACAGTATCCTTGTCGACAATCATACTCCTTTTGTGTACGACCTTGTCAATGACAATCTCGAACCAAAATGTTTCTGCTAGGATGTGGGAACCGATACAGGAGATCAGCACCGACAGCACCACCGAAAGGCAATGGAACGTGTCACTCGCCGCAGAGGACGACAAGGTCTACGCAGTGTGGGCGGATTTTGAGGACGGGGACTACGACATTTACTACAGGTACAATGATGGAGCAAGTTGGCTGGGCGAATGGGAAATCAGCACGGACACATCAGGTGAATGGCAGATAAATCCCTCAATTTCTGTTGAAAATGGTAAATTGTACGTCGTATGGGAACAGGTGAATTCTACTACTAGAGATATCTACTATAGGCACTTTGACGGAACTACTTGGCAACCAGAAATGCTATTGAGCACCGACATTGGATGGGAACGTCAGGAAGCTCCGGATGTTGCGGTGGACAATGGGCAGGTACATGTGGTGTGGCAGGACGATTATGATGGAGATTGGGACGTCTTCTATAGGCACTTCGATGGAACAAGTTGGCAGCCTGAGCAACAGATTAGCCCTGATCCTTGGCTCGAAGTTCACAAGAACCCCTCAATCGCTGCAGAAGGCGGAGGGATACACGTTGTCTGGGAAAACATCTCTTCTGGTAACTTTGGCATCCGGTACAAGCACTTTAACGGCCTAGGCTGGCAGCCTGAAGTGGAGCTTAGCACAGACTTCATATGGGACAAAAGCTTCCCATCAGTCGCTGTAAGTGGGGGAAATGTACACGTTGTCTGGGGGGACAGGAAATCAGATGGAGACTACGATATCTTCTACAGACACTTCGACGGAGTGAGTTGGCAACCCGATCAAGAGATCAGCGTGGATGCAGGGTCAGAGCTGCAATTCGCCCCTGCAATCGCCTTGGATAGTGCAGAGGTGCATGTGGTCTGGTGGGAGGGTGGGGTCGGCGATAATATCACTTACAGATATTGCGATGGCGTAAGCTGGCAGCCCGAAGAAGTGATCGCAACGTTTTCAGGGATAAGCTGGTATGGAGAATACCCGGTAGTCTCGTCCGCCCCCGGTGTGGTCCATGTCGCTTGGGCAGACAGTAGAGACGGGGACTACGATATCATGTACACTAGGAGCACCGAAGACATCACACCACCACAATCAAATACAAATCCCATATCACCCTACTGGCAAACGACGACCACATTCGATGTGGATTGGACAGCTACAGATGACCAAGATCTTGCAAACATATCTCTTTACTACAGATTCAGTCCAAACAACGCCTCTTGGTTTCCCTGGGCGGAATGGGATTACAATAACTCTACTTCTGGAGTCTTTGCCACTGGTACTTTTCCGTTTGATGCTATTGACGGGGACGGATTCTATGAGTTCTACACAATTGCAAGGGACTCCTCAGGGAACAATGAAATGCCTCCTCTATCTGCTGACTCAATCGTCGGGGTGGATACAGACCCTCCCACGGGTTCCATAGTGATAAATGACGGGGACGAATGGACAACATCCACCTCTGTGACCTTGACACTGACTTACTTTGACGCACTCTCTGGGGTGGACCAGGTTAGATACAGCAATGACGGCCTTTGGGACAGTGAACCTTGGGAAACACCTTCATCGACAAAGGCATGGATCATTCCCTCTGGAGACGGAACTAAGACAGTATATTACCAGGTCAGGGACAATGCTGGGTTGCTCTCCACAACATATTCGGACGATATCAGTCTTGATACGACACCACCTGTTGGGTCCATTATCATAAATGATGGGGATATCTGGACAACATCGCCTTGGGTGACTCTTTCGCTAACATATTTCGATGCAACCTCAGGTGTTGATCAGGTCAGGTACAGCAATGACGGGGTATGGGACAGTGAGTCCTGGGAATTTCCGTCCACAACAAAAGAATGGCCACTATCATTTGGAGACGGGGTAAAGACAGTCTACTACCAGATAAAAGATAACGCCGGTCTATTGTCCAACACATACTCGGACAGCATCGGGCTGGACACAACAGAACCTGTGGGATTCATTACTGTCAACAACGGGGATGAATGGACGAACTCAACATCAGTCATACTGACACTTGGATATCTCGACTCGACGTCCGGCGTCTCACAGGTCAGGTACAGCAATGACGGTTTATGGGACTCGGAAGTTTGGGAAACCCCCTCAACAACGAAATCCTGGACGATTACAAGTGGAGATGAAATCAAAATTATCCATTACCAGATAAGAGACGTTGCTGGTTTGGAGTCGATGACCTATCTGGATTACATTGGTTTGGACACTACCCAGCCAACAGGTTCTGTCAATGTGAACAACGGAGATGAACTGACCGCATCAACATCTGTAACCCTGTCTCTTGCCTACTGGGACAGCTTCTCAGGTGTAGCCAAAATAAGATTCAGTAATGACGGCATCTGGGATACCGAAGTCTGGCAATCCCCTTCAACCGAGAAACCCTGGCTGCTCACGTCCGGAGATGGGACAAAGACCGTATACTATCAGATCAGAGACAACGCTGGGTTGATTTCTGAAACCTACACGGATGATATTGAATTAGACACAACACCTCCAACGATTGTTAGCATCTCACCTCCCAATGGAGTGACTGGTGTTGAAATCAGCACCAACATCGAAGTGACATTCAGCGAGAGAATGGACCAGTCCGCAACTGTAGATTCCTTCAGCTTAGTGAAAGGTCAAACAGAGATCGATGGCATGATTGTATGGACGATTGACGGTAGGACCATGTTCTTCATTCCAACGGGAGATCTGGAATACAATACGACCTATCAAATCTTCATCTTGACAGGAGCCAGAGACATTGCAGGCAACAGCATGGTAGGTGCCAGTGACACTTCTTTCACGACGAAAGAGGTTGAAGAAGAAACTCAAGAAGAACCGCTCACAACCACAGACTACTGGTGGATCATCCTTGTGCTGGTAATCATCTTGTTGATCATAGCACTCATAGTCGTAGGAAGGCGTAAGAGGTCACAAACTGAAGAGGTCCCCACCGATGAAGAGAATGGTTTGGAGTCCTCAGAAGCAAATCAATCAAATGATGTCAATGAGACTTAGTGTCTTGTCTCGAACCCAAGCTTCACTTTCGAGTTAGAGATTATTCAGGATACTCTTTGGTGCCTCAAGTCCAGATTCCTCAACTCTCTCTCCTTTCAACTACGATCGTACAATTAGTGGCAACAGCACCTATTGCACCGAGCGCCGCCAGCCAGGGTGCTAGGACAGCTCCCACCACTCCCAATGCCATCGGTATGTCGAGCAGAACTCTTCCTTTGTCGTCCTTTATGATAATCCTATTGACATTCCCTTCGTGAATCAGAGTCTTGACCCTTCCCACGAGATCATCTGACGACACTGTGTACTCTTCTGTCTTGATCCCTTTCACCGGATTCCCGCAGAATGCACAATAACTTGCTTCCGGTACCAGTTCCTTACCACATCTTGAGCAGAACACCATTCTTATCCCCTCGTTAATTGAAGACATTGTCAACCTTGAGTATCTCCCTCGAGCTCTTGTCCGATACGTTCACCTCTTTCAATATGACCTTCTCCCTCTCTATCTCCAGAACATTGAAGGAAGGATATGATCTGCCTTTCAGTCTCCTGGACGAAGCCGTGCCTGCGCAGACGAAATAGGTATCCTCCAATCTCCACACCCAAGGCAGGTGTTTGTGACCCGACAGAACGAAATGCACTCCCAGCTCGGTACAAAGCCTGAGAACCTCCCCAGCATCCACGGGTATGTGCCTCTCTCTGCCCGTCCCCGGAATGGGTATGAGGTGGTGATGCAACGCGAGCACCCTGGTCTTCCCTTCTGTCGACATCTTTTCCCTTATCATTGGGTAGTGTTCCCGACCTATGTGTCCGTCATCTATGTCCGGTACCGTTGAGTCCAACCCGACTATCACCGCCTCGTCATTCTCAAGACAGGGGAATCTCGATCCAAAAACCTCCTCGAAGATCCTGTAGCCCTCATTTCTCGCATCGTGGTTGCCGGGGACCAGCACTTTGTTTCTTATCCCTATTCTATCAACATACTCCTTGGCGATATCATACTCGTGAGTATATCCCTCGTCCGTGATGTCACCCGTGAATACGAATATGTCCGGTTCGATAGAACCCAGAATATCCAGAACGTTCTCACCCCATTCCGGGACGAAGTTGGGGCTCGTAAGGTGCAAATCCGAAACGTGTGCAATCTTCATATTTCAATCTCCTTTGCCAACTCCTATTTTCTCATATACTATAAAAGAAACTTCACTAGGCGTACTCCTTCCCTATCCCCTTCTCGAAGAGAAGCCTGTCCAAGCTTCGGTTGAGTCTCGAATTGAGGTCTCTCTGCTTGGTTGACAGCTCGGCCGGGCTGCCGTATCGAACGGGACCTTGAAGAACTGCCTGGGAACCGATGTCCGCAATCCTCCTCGGTTCGGACTTCAACACCCTGTCCACTAAGGGCATTATGTCCTCCCTGCCGATGGTGCCGTCGATGAACTTCCTTATCATGTCGTCCGGAAGGGGTCTCAGGCCGTAGGAGGGTACACTCCCGTCTATGATCCTGGTCGCCTCCTCTTTTCCACCGACCTTCATGCCCAGACCGATGGGCTTGCTCTTGTACAGGCTGTCCACCTTCACCTGCCAGAGCTCCTCGCCTGTCGAGATGAATATGTCATTGTGCGATCCCTTTGGCTCACTGACCAAGATCCTCCAATCTTTAGGATTCTTGTTGTACTTGCTGGAAAGCTCTCTCATGAGCAGGTCAACAGGAAGGGTTTCCTCCATTCTATGCTTCACCTCAACCCAGTTCTTCCCTTCCATATCTCACTTACGAGCCAAAAAGTTTTCTGCTTGAGTTCTGTCTTTGGTAGTAATACCTATTGTGGTCTGACTGCTACATTTTTATAAACTGTGATTCTTTCAGATGGGAGAAGGGGGTCGGACACGCTAGAGAGCATTCTTCTGTTCCTTTCCAAGAGCAAGTTCCTTGAGAGGATAATCACTAATTCCAGTATTGCCAAGAAGGCCGCATCTCTATTTGTGTCCGGGGAGAGGATTGAGGACGCCATCAATGCCGCAAGAAGGGCCAATGAGATCGGCATAACGGCGACCATCGATCATCTCGGAGAGAGCGTTGAGAATGATATCCTGGCCAGGAAGTTCACGGATGTGTACATTGCCGTCCTGGATCAGATTGCCGAAAGCGGTGTGGACTCCAACATCTCGGTCAAATTGACGCAGCTCGGTCTGGGCATTGACTTCGACCTCTGTCATCAGAACTTCCAGAGAATCGTTGAAAGGGCGAGACAGCTCAACAACTTTGTCAGGATAGACATGGAAGACTCTCCCTATACGCAGAAGACGTTAGACATCTTCAAAGCCATTCGGAAGGATTACTCGAACGTCGGAATCGTCCTTCAGGCGTATTTGTATCGAACGGAGAAGGACATTCTGGAAGTCATCGAGAACGGGCACGGCCTGAGGATTTGCAAGGGCGCTTATACCGAGCCAAAGGAAATCGCCTTTCAGAAAAAGGATCAGGTAGACAAGAACTTCATCCATCTCCTGGAAATGCTGCTGTCGGAGAAAGCAAGGAAGAATGGCGTGTATGTAGGGATTGCTACTCATGACGACAAGATAATAGAATGGACGAAGGACTTCGCCAAGAGAAACGGCATAGGCAAAAACGAGTTCGAGTTCCAAATGCTCTTCGGAATAAGGAAGGATTTACAAGTTGAGCTTGTGAAAGAAGGCTACCGAATGAGGGCGTACATTCCCTTCGGCACCTACTGGTACCCGTACTATGTGAGAAGGTTGGCGGAAAGGCCGGCGAATATCTTGACTTTCGCGAGAACCATTCTGGGCGGATAATTGATCCATTGTTGTTGGGAATGGGGCAATCTGTCAAATTAAGGTCAAGAGTGACTCGAAATAGTGCTAGATGACGGAAATCACAAATACAGGCCAAATCGTGTTGTATTCAATCCTATCCAGATATTGCGGAGGAGAGTGGAAGTCGAAGGCTTACAATAGGATTCTAAGAGATATCGTGAATTTCCATATTGTTGCCAGCTCACCGTAGTAAGCCCCCCTCAGAAGAGCATATAAACGGCCAGTGTTTACTCATCTTCAAATCCACATCTCAATCAAGAGGGGTGAGCAGCCTTGAGCAATAGAGTTGGGCAGTCGAAGATTATTGACATACCAAGCATCGTAGAAGCATGTTCAGAGAAATGGTACAACACAAACCTAAGTCAAGTGAATGATTCTCTCGTACGACTTGGGATCTTCGAGGGTGAGTTTCATTGGCATCATCACGACAACGAAGATGAGTTCTTCTACGTGATATCTGGAAGACTTCTATTGGATCTACAAGACGGTACAATCGAAATAGACCAGAATCAAGCATACACGGTACCTAGAGGGGTTGAACATCGAACCAGGGCCGAGGAAAGGACGGTTGTTCTGATGGTGGAAACCGAAACAGTGAACCCAAAAGGAGACTAGATGGGCAAGTGATACATGGACGGATGAAGAAGATTGAACGCCTGTTCAACTAGTCGAGTGCTCAATAAGCCTTCCCACGATGCCGGATGCGGAGTATCAAGACCCCTTCTTTTGTCCTGCAGTATATCACTCTGTAGTCGCCCACCCGCAACTTGTACAACCCTCTATACTCTCCCTTAAGCAGAACCCCTTTGTCTGGATTCTCGCCAAGGACCTTCTCTATCTGTTTGAGGATCCTGTTCACATCCTTCTTGTCAATTCTTCTCAAATCCCGCTCAACAGATGCTTTGTACTCAATCCTTGCTGGCAAGTCGCTTCCTCAGTTCTTTTGCAGAAATAATCTCGTCATCCTTGTCATGCAGTCTATCAAGAGCAATCCTGTAGTCCGCATACTCCTCTAGATAGCGCTCAATCGCTTTTCGAATCAGGTAGGACTTTGTTCTGTCCGATTCCTCCGCGATCTCCTGCAACTGCTCATGAACAGTTTTGGGCAATCTTAGGCTAATGGACACGGGCATTTGTTCACCATGTAATACACTGTAATGCTAGTATATCAACGTATCGCAATGAAACAGACAGATAGTCTTCCTGTCGTTCACTCCACGGAAGCCCCCTTCGGTCGGTCGGATTCTATCCGATTAGGCAAGAAGTGTCTGAAATCCCTCGATGAAATGGGCTCTGTAGATGGGGCCTGCTCTCCTTTTTCTCCCGAGCTCTTCTGGCTGACTCTTTGGAGAAAAGCTTATCGTAGACCCTGGTATCTGTGTTGTTAGGAGGCGATGAATGGATGAAATGTCCTAGGTGCGATTCACCAGTAACAGACGATATGAAGTTCTGCGGGCACTGTGGTGTTGAGGTCGAGAGCGGGAAGAAGATTACGCTCGACGCATGGATTGGCTATATTAACCACACGCAGGAGACCCTAAGGAGCCGATCCCGTACTCTCTCTCGCTTGAATCTTGCAGGCCTCGGCATTGCTATCTTCTCTATCCCCTTTGTTGTTGTGATTATACCCTTTCTATCTGCCACCACTGCACTTTTCTTGGTCTTGCCATTCATCGGTTTCTTCTTTGGATCCATACTCATTTCTTTCTCAAGGTCAGAGCTTCGCGAGTTGGAAAAACCTCTACAGATTTGTGAAAACGCAAAACTGGCAGTTCTTGCAGGTAATCTCACAACCTCCAAGGAAATCACAGGATACTTGGAGAATCAGCTCAAGAAATATGCTGTTTCCTATTCCGGCAAGCTCAAAGGTGCCAGCTCACCGCCTTAGGCCCCCTTATATTTGCATTATCTCGACGGAGCGAAAAGAATCGAAGGTATTGGACAAAAATCCTATTCCTCCTTCTTTTTCTTTTCTTGGACACGAGAAATCCTTTTGGCAAAAGGTTACGTGGATTCTCTTGTTTTCAGGAGAACTCTAGCCATTCAAGGGCTCTCTCCCTTCCCCAGTTCCGAGTTGAGAAGGCGAAAAGCATCAAGGGCCAAGCCGAGGAGTTGAACCTTGCTTCGTTGAACGGTCTCCTTATCTCCTCTCTCCCTTCTTGAATCCCATTTCGGCCCCGCCACACAGTCACCAGCAGTGAACAGTCCTCCTATGTGCTTGTTTCGGTATTTGGCGACAGAGAACAACGCTGAGGCCTCCATTTCAACGGTCAAACATCCTTCTCTGTAGAATTCCTCCACCTTCTCAACAGTCTCCCGGAAGAAAGCGTCCGTGGTCCACGTTCCACCCTCACGAAATGGAACATCGTTCTCTTCTAGAGACTTCCTTATGTACTCTAGCATCAGATCGCTGGGATAGGAGTATCTGCTAGGCTCCTGATAGTGAAAGGAAGTCCCCTCGTCCCGTAGGGCCTTGGTGGGCAGTATGATGTCACCTCTTTTGACGTCCTTCGAAAGGGTTCCTGCACCGCCAATGGATATGAAATACTCGCCCCCGAAGGCAATCATGAATTCAAGAATCGCCGCGGCATTAGGACTGGCTATGCCTGGGAAGACGAATGCGATGTCAACACCCTCATAATCGAAAACATGGATGGGATCAAACATCGGGTTCTTCTCAGAGAAGTAGTATATCACCTCTGGATGGAAAGTCTCCTCCATATATCCGTACATCTCCTTGAAGAATGCGAGCACGCAGTACGGCGGTATCTCGGGTGCTTCTCTTCCGTGAATCTCTTTGCCGTACTCTGTTAAATCGATTGGATTCAACACTGAGTCCTCCGAAGGTAGTCCTGCCAGCAAAGCGATTTCCTGATGATTCTTCTCTTTCATTCAATTGGCAGATTGGGTAAAGGCATTAAACTTCTTCGATTATCACTTGTATGTGGTTGTGCTCTCTTCCTGCTCTTCATCCCTCTTTGAGTTCACAAGCCCTTTGGTCTTGCATTCATTGTTAGAAGGCAGAATAGAGATACACTGGCTATGTAGGGAGAAAGGGCAAAAGGTGCCAGGTCACCGCCGTAAGCCCCCTTCAGTCGGTCAGATCTTGTCTAACCGGACAGGAAATGTCTGAAATCCCTCGATGAAATGGGTTCCTGAGAAGGGCCCTGTTCTTCTATTCTCTCCAGAGTGCTTGGAGAATCCCCGTTTCGACGCTTAGAACCTTGCGGGCAAAAGCGTTATATATTCTGGTACACATGTGCTAATATATGATACACTTGTATCAGAAGATTACACACTTGAGAGTACTCAGACATTTTTTCTCTTCTCCAAACGAGAGGTTCTATTTGAGGGAAATGGCGCGCCTGCTGGAGATGAGCCCGATGACCCTTAAACGCTCTCTTGACGCCCTTTTAGGAGATGATCTGATAGTGAGGGAGGTAATCAAAAACCAGATTCTATATCGCGCCAATGTGGACAACCAGGCATTCCGTTTCGCGAAGATAGCCTACAATCTTTCGTGGCTGGAGAAGAATTCGGTGGTGGAATCCCTTGTCGAGAATGTTCCAGGAACTAGCTCGATAGTCTTCTACGGGAGCCACGCGAAGGGTGAGAACGACAGGCACAGTGACCTTGACCTTCTGATAATCTCAACCGCGAAAGCAGTGGAAACAAGCGACATTGAGAAGAAACTGGGCGTTGACGTTAACGTCATGAACTTCAGCAGGGCGAGTTGGACCAAGCAGGCCAAGAACAACAGGGCTTTCTATCTGGACATCATCACGGAAGGCATCGTACTGTACGGAACCAGGCCGGTGGTTGAGTGAGACTTGAGGACTGTTTTGAGAAAGGTCTGCTGAGAAGGCGTCGTCCCGATTCGCTCAAGGTCAGGAGGGCCATGGTGTAGAAGATCGTTGCATATCTCAGAGCGTCTGCTTTTGAAGTTTTGAGGTCGACAAGGACATCGACACGTTTGTCAAAGATCCGGTCAAAAATGGCAATACTTTCGTTCATGTAAGTCTCTGCCGATTTTTCCAGTTGTGTCCAACTTCTCGACTTCCACATCGGTTTGGCGGACTCATATAGGTTCTTTATGAGAACCGTCTTGTCGCACGCGTTTGGAACACTGTGGATTTCCATTCCCTGAGAATTCATTCTATAGAACTTGAAGTCTTCCTTAATGTCCAGAGCGGAATCGTAGACAAGATGAGTCACGAAAGTCCTCACTATTGTCTTAAGGAGGAACTTGTATCCCTCGAAGTAATCATCAAGTCTCTTTGCACCATGGTACGTGCGCAGCCATTGTTGGAACTGATTGACGTCTCCGGAGATCTTCAGAGCATTCAGAATCCCAAAGATGTCGCCTACCTCAGTTCCAATCTCCTCGTGTGTTGCTTTCTCAGTCATAGGTTATTCTGAGACTATTGAACTGCAGATACAAAAATCCAGTGGTCTTTCTATTTTGGCTCCGTCTGACAACAGGCTGATGTTGGCATATGTTGATGACAAATTACGAGGTACACTCATTTCTGATGAGATCGAGAAGACGATTCATTTCACACTTTCTCTCTTGATTTCGCTTTCCTCCTTTTGATTAGGATGAACGTTATTACTATCAAGAGAACGACGACTATCAGTGCCACGGTTGTCCAGAACAGGTAATCTAATGGGTCCTTTGGCGGGGGATTATCAACAACTACCGTCACGCTCACATTCACTGAATAGTTGGTTCCATCATATGCGCGCACGCAGATTGTGTGGTTTCCGTTCGAAACGTTCGTGGTCTCCCAAGTGTGGTTCCACGAAAGGATTCCATCGACTCCGACCCAATCACCTTGATCAATACTTATTTCCACCCTCTCCGCCTTTCCATCTGGGTCATGTGTCGTGCCGGTTATCGTATATTCTCCCGATATCGTCTCCCCTTCCGCTGGATTCGTGATCCTTGGAGTAGGGAAGTACTCGACTCTGAGTTGCTTTGTTGCCTCGTCTTTCAGTCCGCCACTATCCTTCACCTCAAGGTAGATTGTGTAGATTCCAGGATTCTCATATCTGTGCTGAGTAGTCTTCGTCTTCGACCAGTCTGTGTCCCAGACTCCATCGTCCTCCCAGTCCCATCGGACCTCCAAAGCATCAGAGGGTTCGTCCATATCCGAGGACGAAGAGGCGTCCAAGGTGAATAGCGTATTCACATCTCCCGTCTCTGGGGTGACGGTGAAAGAAGCAGTCGGGGGGTCATTGCCTGGTGGGTTGTACTCTACAGTTATCGATACTATTGCCGATGGGTTGCCTGCGTTGTCCCACGCTCTTGCCTCAATGAAGTTCGTACCGGGATTGAGATTCTGTGAAATACTCCAAGTTGACGTTCCTACGGCATCTGACCAAGACCCCCCATCTAGATGAACCTCAACACGCTCTAAACCACTGCCACCCATGTCTGATGCTGTGCCTGCAACCGTTATCGGGGTGGTGTCAAAGATCTCTCCTTCAGTGGGTGAGGTTATCCCCACTATGGGTGGAATCGTCTCATATCCGTAAGGCGACACAAGGGGGTAATTGTCTTGACCAAGTCCGATTTTGTAGGGGGAGTCACCTATACCGTCGGCACCTGGTATGTCTTGGTTGGGTCCATGATTTTGGTCAACACCTGAGTAGTCAGACCAGTAGTTGCCACCTGACGGATAACTATCATTCCAAAAGTTATCATTCGAACCGTCATAAGCTCGATTTTCATTATCAGTGAAACTGTTATGGAATATTCTGTTATCATATGAATATTCAACATAAATTCCGCGAGTATTGTTTGACACCTGGTTTTCCGTTATGTTGTTGTACGGTGAATGGTGAATGCTGATGCCAAGTCCGTTATTCGATACGTTATTATAGGTTATGTTGCTCGATGAATACCTGAGATGGACCCCCTTCCCATTGCCCGATATGTTGTTGCTTGTAATCTCACTTCTCAAGGCATTGTCAAGATAGATTCCTCTAGAGTTGTTGGTCAAGTTGTTGCTTGTCAGAACTACCCCCGTGGAGAAAGCTATCTCTATCCCCACGAAAGCGTTGCTTGCCTTCAGGTGTCTTACGTCAACATTTGTGCAATTTGCCAGAATGAGCTGTCCGATAGGCATCCCGTCTATATCGATTCCGCTGCAGTTCTTGTGATAATACAATGGTCTCCCGTTTACTACGTTGTTGTCCGGTATTATGTGGGTGTTGTAGTGTGAGAGCTGATTACCCCATATAAAAACCCCGTCGTTGAGAAGGCTGTTGCCCATTATGTAGTTGTTCGTTGACATGTAAATTTCAATCCCCGTTTCCTCGTTGTTGGATATGGTGTTACCTTCGACTCTGGATCCTTTGCTTCTAGAGGCTAGATAGATACCCCTTTCGTTGTTCGTGATTGTGTTGTTTCTTACGATGTTGTCTTCACAGCCCTGATATATATCAACTCCCCTCTCATCGTTGTATGATATCGTATTGTTGGCGAGCGTGTTCATTCTAGACCAACCGAAATAGACGCCATACATGTTTGATTCGATGCCATTGTTCTCTATCGTGTTGTGGTCTGATGACAGAATCCTTATTGCACGTCCAGCAAGTGACACGTTATTGTTCGAAATTCTATTCCAATCTGAATTTTTAAGATAGACTCCAGAAGATACGTTCCACAGACTGTTGTTAGTGACCCGCGAGTTCGATGTGTATATCAGTTGCACCGCACCGTAGGTGTTACCAATTCGCAGGTTATTCACCATTATATTGTCGCAGTTGGCGAAGATGACCTGACCCACAGATTCTCCATCGACAGTTATCCCTGCACAATCAGTGAAATAGCGAAGCGGTTTCCCGTTGACTGTGTTGTTTTGTATCGTATGGGTAGTGTAATCAGTCAATTGGCCCATGCTTAGATAGATTCCACTGTTGATGAACGTGTTGTCCGAGACGTTATTGTGATCTGACCATGTGAAGTGGATTCCGGCCAAATCGTGCGCCATAATGTTATTTGTGAACGTGTTGTAATCTGAATATTCGAAAAGGATAGTCGAGCCCTTATTTGAATAGAAACTGTTGTTAGTGATTACATTGTAGTCAGAGTGATAGAGATAGATCCCTCCCCCCTCGTCCGATATATTGTTGTCTATTATCTGGTTGTTGTTGGACCATTGTAGTTCTATGCCATCTCTATTCTTTGTCAGGTAGTTGTTGATGATTTTGTTTCCATCAGACGAATCGATGTAGATGGCGTTGAAAGCAAAGCTCATTTCGCAGTATTCGACATCCACGTATCCACTGGAGCTAACCACGACTCCATACCATTCGTAGTCCTCCGGGGTTGGTGAATTGGATGTCATGATAATCTTGTTCATTTCCGTGCCCACTGCCACGAGGGACCCGTCCACATATATGCTGACATAATAGTCGATTTTTGCTTGAACGCCAGGTTCAATCGTAAGGTTCTCGCCCACCGGGACAGTGACATCGTCCACAACGATATAGGGGCTTCCGGCCAGTGTCCAAGGCCCGCCCGAGCCATCGTATATGATTCCACTCACGTCAGTCCCCCGAACGTTTGCAGATTCGGTTATCAGGAGCCCTAGGAATCCCCCTATGAGAATCAATGCTACAACACTGATGGCTCCTTCCCTCCTCATGCAAACACCCTAGTCGGTTCGAAATGTGCTTTCCGAATATATAACCCTGACGTTCCTGCTCAAGCAGATAAGGAACAAACAATTGTGAAAGAGGATATCGAGAGATGATATCGATCTCTCAAGGTCCTTCCTTTCTGGGAATCCAAGATAGTACAGCCAATCATGTCCATTCATATCGAATCCCATCACCTCCACTGGAGCCTTTCCCGCGTATTGTCCTCTCTTGAATCTGTGAAGGTCCCAGTGGAACAGGACTAACTTGAGGAACCTGTTCCCGCATTTCAGGGAGAAGAAGGACACTATCTGATGGAATATCCTCCTGATATGGTTGAACAACCTCTCCTCCCTGTTGTTGGTTATCCTCCCTCCAACAACATCCCATATCTGATGGAAGAGTTCCTTGAACCTGTCTATGATGTATCTGAGTATCTTCATCTTCTTGAACCTGTTACTTTCCTTCTCCAGCCTCTTCTCCCATCTGGATATGGTCCTCAATTGATGGAAGAAGCACACCACATGCTTGGCATGTGGATATCTCTCCTTGAGAACCGAGGGATATATGTCCGATCCATCTGTCACGAACCTCCATGGATCCACAAGGAACGAATCCACATCATCCAGAAGCAGGGAGACGTCATCCGATGTGGCCGTGTCCGAGAATCTTCCACTCAGACATAAGTATCCTTTGTGCGTCATGGCGACCGTGAGTGAGGAGGAGTTCCCCCTCCTCCTTGTGTATATCTCATCCAGATGTATGGTGCACCTACCGTTCCACTCCATGTTAGGAACTATCTCCCTTCCGAAGACATGGTCCACTCTATCACCCACTTGATTGCACCAGTATCTCACCGTACTGTGACAAGGCCTGCAGTCGTAATCCCTCTCCATCCTGTGTTCAACGTGCCTGGATGAGTTCATGTCCTCTATCCTTGCGTTCAATGCCACCCTCTGAGCGTCCTTGGCGTACTGCTTCCACTTATCTATGAAATCGAAGGACTGGACGACTGTCTTCCTGCAGTTCCTGCACTGATACCTCTCCACCCTCACCTCTTTCCTTCCCTTGAGAGTGATCGGATGCCTTACATAGGCACAATACTCATAGAACTCCCAGGAGCCGCATTCCTTACACTCAATCGGTCTTCCTTCCCTGTTGAAGACCCATCCATCCACTATCACATACCAACTCGAGTGCATCCCCATTCCCAGCCGAGGAATGAAATGAGAGGATAAGAAACCGATGGTGATACCCGACTGTGGGGAATGGTCATCGCACTCAGACGATAACTTCACAATCGAGTATCGAGAGGATAATGGAGAACCCAATCATAAGGTTTTCACAGATGTTTGCTCCTTATCCTCAAGCAACCCTGCCTTTCGATGGCTTCCCCCTCCTTTTCTGCTATCTTGTGGAACTTCACAAGGTCTCGAATCCATCTTCTTATGGTTTCCTCAGACTTTTTCCCTTCAGGTCATAGACTCGCGTGCAACTTGTTTCTATTTCTGATAATGATAAACAGATAGAAACCCTTATCAAACCCGATTCCAAACCCGTCCTTAGCTTCTAGGAGGTGGAGGCGCCCATGAGAATACAAAAGATGAGGGCCAAGGTGTGCATGGTCGGGGACCCAACTGTCGGCAAGACAAGTCTTGTGAACCGTTATGTGTATGAGGAGTTCGATAAGAACTGCGATCCAGACTTCGGGGAGGTCGTGACCCAGAAGAAGGTGCTGATCCCGTTCATAGAAAGAGGCATGGACGTGGAAATGGATTTGGATGTTTTCGATATCGTGGGCAGGACCAACTTCAGCAACCTGGTGAAGGATGCTTACTTCTTTAACGCGGACGGGTTTCTGGCGGTGTGCGATACCACCCAAGAAGACACACTGGACGGCCTCTTCGATTGGATTGACTACGGGCGGAGGATCGCGGGGAACATCCCTGTGCACATGTTTCTGAACAAGGACGACCTGAAGAAGAAGAGGAAGGCCGTGAAGGGGTACGATCTAGGTAAGCTCTGCGAGGACTTCGATTCCCTGTACACTCATACGAGCGCCAAGACCGGAAAGAACGTGGAGAAAGGGTTCACCGAGCTGGCAGAGATGATTGCCAGGCAAAAGGTTCACTTCTTTGACGAAGAGGATTCATGGGGGTATTGAGGGGGCGCGATCCAAGTAGGGCACTCGGATAAGCAGCAATATTCTGGTTTTGCTTCACCTGTCCAATCTCTGTAGATCAGTGCACATCAACAGAGAGTGTGTAACCGCCACTGCCGAGGTAGGAATAGACACGTACGTAGTAGGTTCCGGAAGAGGTCACTGAATACGAAATCTGCTCGTCGCTTTCACCTCGATAACTTCCATCCACATCGTTTTCACTGGAATCGTACAATTCCAAATCGAAATCTGAAGAACTGGGGCCCGACAGTGTTATGTCTATCGTATCACCAGCTTGCAACGTTATGCTGAAGAAATCGTCCACTTCAGTGCTTTGGTCCAGGTGCCCAGTCACAACCGCTCCGTCGGATATGGGATTCGCGCTCACGAAATTGTTGTTTGGTTCGTTCTCTGGGCTGACACCACTCCCGGTCTTGACTATCATGATGTTAACATCCTCGTCAGCAATTGTGCCAGTTACCGTTGCTTTGCCCGCGCCATAGCTCACTCCACTCAATCCGGAGACATCCATGATCTCGTATCCGGACGGAGCTACGAATCTGAAATCCTGGCCCACGAAGGGGTCTAAGTCGAAGTAGATGTTGTATGTCAACTTGTTGGTATCGATGCCAGGCCAGTTTATCGTGCCCGCGAACGTTACAGAAATCGCACTCGCGCTGTTGATGTTCCCGGTTGCACCATTCAGATCTATGGTTATTCCAGAACCTACACCGCCCACGCCATCAATCTCGAACTCCTGTCCGAGGTTATCTGGCGCATTCTGCTCGAAACAAGTGACCTCGCTGTCCGAGACCTGTCCGTCCCCATTCCCGCATACATCTTCGATCTGAGTGCGGAGCAATTTGGCCATATCACCTTTGATTTCGCCTTTGAAGTTAGCGTTCATTGAGTTCGTCGAGGTCATTTCTGCCGTGAAGGGGGTCTTCTCTCCTGGTCCCATTAAGAGCAGAAGCAGGATTACAATGATTACCACTGCCACAATAGCTCCCACGATAGCTCCGATGATCTTGCCCTTCCCCTTCCTGGGTGGTTGCGGGGCGGGGGGTTGTCCTGGTGGTTGGTACTGTGGTTGCTGATATTGGGGTTGCGCAGGTTGTTGGTACTGGGGCTGTGCCGGTTGTTGAGGTGGAGGTTGCTGATACTGTGCCTGTGGGGGGACTCCTTGATTGCCACTTTGACTATAGGTCATTCTTCATTCCTCCTACGATTGAGGCGTCGAACCTAGTGTGGGTATAAAAACAATTCAGTTCAAATCTTTGGTTTGATAATCTGGCTGACTGTGGCTCACCGTCCTATAAAGGATTGAACAACCAATCTTAAATATCCTCTGGAAGTATAATCTCATTCGAACAGAGTCGCACAGAATCTGGTGAGGAGACTGGGGGATAGATGACATTGCGGAGGAAGAAAGGGACACTGATGTTCGTTCGCCTTACGACTCTTTCTCTCTTCTCAGTTCTGTTCTTGGGCATGGCTATGGTCGTTACGCTCATCAGCCCGGATGCATATGCAACCACATGGGGGCCGGAGCAAGAGATCAGCACTGACTTTTTGTTGCAACCTCAAGACAGTCCCTCGATCGCAGTGGATGGTGATAGAGTATACCTCGTGTGGAGGGACTTTGGTCCTGATTATGACTGGAACGGGGACTCCGAGATTTATTTCAGGTATTACAACGGAACCAGCTGGCAGCCGATTCAGGAGATAAGCAATGACGTCCTCTCAGAACCACAACACTCCCCGGCAATAGCAGCGCAAAATGGCAAGGCACATGTCGTTTGGGTAACTGGGGAAACCACGCAGAACCTCCACTATAGGTGCTTCAACGGTACTGTTTGGCAACCCGAAATGAGAATCTACAATGCTACATTGCCAGAGACCCAGCTACATCCCTCAATCTCGGTTGATGGCGATAATGTCCATGTAGTTTGGGAAAACAAGGGGGGTTCCGGGATTTGGGAGGATATCTATTACTTGTATTATGATGGGTCGATATGGAACCCCGTACAAGAGATTAGCACTGATATATCAGATGAAACACAGAAGTACCCATCAATAGCAGCGGAAAACGGAGAAGTCCATGTCGTCTGGAATGATTATAAGTACGGAGATTCGGACATTTTCTATAGATACTACGACGGAAAGCGATGGGACCCTGAGATGGAGATCAGTACTGACGTTGGGAACGAAAGTCAATGGGGGGCCTCTATTGCAATTGAGGGCGGCAGGGTATACGTGGTGTGGACAGACAACCAAGACGGGGACTGGGACATATTCTATAGACACTTTGACGGGAACAGCTGGCAACCGCAGCAGGAAGTCAGCACCGATACCCAAGCTGAAGGTCAGGCATTTCCTTCAATCGCAATAGATAGTGGCAAAGTGCATGTTGTATGGCATGAAGTTCGAGGAAATGGCAATATCAAATACCGAAGTTACTATGGGAATGTGTGGACGCATGAGCAACTGGTCAACGTGGGTGGAAGAGCGTGGTTACAGAGGGGGGCATCGATCGCGGCGGACGGTGATAGATTTCATGTTGTATGGGTCAATAGCGCAGACGGATACGGTGACATATATTATCGAGGTGGAGGGGAAGATCTCACAGCCCCAGAATCCTATGCAAAACCTCTCTCACCCTATTGGAAAACAACTTCAACATTCAACGTTGATTGGGTAGCGATAGATGATTACGACTTGGCGAACATCTCCCTCTATTACAGGTACAGTTCTGACAATCTCTCCTGGTCGGGCTGGGAGGAATGGTCTTATGATAACGGGGTATCAGGGACCAAGGCGACAGGCTCATTCTTGTTCGCAGCTCCAAATGGGGACGGTTACTACGAATTCTACACAGTTGCAGGAGACACATCTTGGAATACTGAAACAGTGCCGACACCCCCTGACGCAATCGGTGGAATCGACGAAACTCCTCCGACGGGTTCGATGGTCATAGACAATGGAGATGGATGGGCAACCTCAAACTCAGTGACACTGGTGTTAGAATACTCAGACTCGACTTCAGGTGTTCATCAGGTAAGGTATGGCAACGATGGCGTTTGGGATACCGAACCCTGGGAACTTCCTTCTCCAACCAGAGTTTGGACACTGACACCTGGAGACGGAAGGAAGACAGTGCACTATGAAATAAAGGACAATGCTGGTTTGACCGCCACTCGTTCGGATGATATCGATCTGGATACTGCAAAACCAACTGGCTCAATAATCATTAACAATTATGACGCATGGACAAACTCAACATCTGTGACGCTAACATTGACCTACACGGACATGACATCTGGTGTATGTCTGGTAAGATACAGCAATGATGGAATTTGGGACACTGAACTGTGGGAATCCCCTTCTCCAACCAAAGCATGGACACTGACAGCCGGAGACGGAACGAAGACAGTCTATTATCAGATTAAAGACAATACAGGTTTGGTTTCCATCGGATATTCAGACGACATTGGCCTGGACGCCTCAGGGCTGACAGGTTCTATCGTCATAAATGATGGAGATGCTTGGACAAGCTCACCTTCCGTAACGGTTACAATGACATACTCTGACTCGGCATCAGGCGTCTATCAAGTTCGATATAGCAACGATGGCGTTTGGGATTACGAACCCTGGGAATCACCCTCTCCAATCAAATCCTGGATGCTGACACCTGGAGACGGAACGAAGACAGTCTACTATCAGATCAAGAACAATGCTGGTAGTGAATCCGTTACATATTCTGATGAAATTGGTTTGGACATAACTCCCCCAAAAGGATCGGTTGTCATAGATGGTGGTGAAGAACGGACAAATTCGACATCTGTTGCTTTGACACTGACTTATTCGGACAATCTCTCTGGCGTTTCACAAGTCAGATTCAGTAACGATGGCGTTTGGGACACCGAACCTTGGGAGTCGCCCACAGCAACAAGAGCGTGGACGTTGACAGATGGGTACGGGACAAAAGAAGTTTACTTCCAAGTAAAAGACAGAGCGGGGCTAGTATCCACCACCTACGTGGACTATATTGAGGTCGGCGAACCATCAGAAGAGCCGCTCGGTCCACCAGATGGGCCCATCATCGATATACCCACTGTAGTCACCGTCATTACTGTTTGCGCAATAACTGTCGCAGTATTCTCAATATTTGAATGGCTGAAATACTTGTTTTTGACCTTCTCTCTCCCGCTATATACAAAATTGAAAAGAGAAAAGGTCATGGACCATGAGACAAGAGGGATGATAAGGGGGTATGTAATCGCGAACCCGGGGGACCATTTCAATGCAATCAAGGCGGCCTTAGGCCTGAAGAATGGGACTCTCGCCCACCATCTCAGGATTTTAGAAAGAGAGGATTTCGTCAAATCCATCAGAGATGGCAAGTATCGCAGGTTCTTCCCCGTCGGTGCAAAGGTATCCGAGGGAGCATATCCGACGAAGATCGAAAAACTCATTCTGGACATTCTGGAAGAAACGCCTGGAAGAACTCAAAAGGAGATTGCGAGACGTCTTGGTGTGAGTCAGCCTGCAGTGAGTTATCATGTAAGAAAATTGGAGAAGCTCAACATGATTCGAAGCAAGAAACATAGAATTAGCCTCAGGTATTATGTCGATAACTCCCCTTGATGGCACTCTTCAGATGTCTGTGTGCGTTTCTGGATTTCATCACGTTCGGAGGTGACTGAACGGCATTACTGATTAGTTTCATAAACGATTGAACTAGTCCTATAAGCAATTGAACCAAATCTGTTAAGTATTCTGCTTTACATTTGTAACCAACAGATATTGGACTGGAGATCTGGGGGAAGATGATGGAGAAGGTGAAGGGCATGCCATCCAACCACGACAAATTCCGAGCAGGTTTGGTACTCATAGTTGGATTTGTGTTGATATCCACGGCAGTACCGTTAGTGGGCAGTTTTGGAGGGAATGATGAAGGAGATGGAGAGTCGTCAGCATATGATCGGTATCTCTCCTTTCTGCAAATGCGCAGGGAAATGAGTGAACAGAGGGCAGTTAGCCCCCTTTCAGAATCTGATGACAACACCTTCAGCTATGAATCTGGACCGTTCCCGATAGCGAATGATGATGGGAGTCTTCCTGGAACCAATTCACTCACCATTGAAGAGCTGATGGACAATCCGCCTTACTTGATAGGATATGGACTAGAAGCCTATGGCGCAAGCGGCTATTATGTCGTGGGAACCGGTCATGAACAGTATCTCGGCGATATCAACAACGACGGTCTCATTTCATGGTTGGCATATTATTTTGACATGGGCTTGTCTGTGAACGGAATAGATGATGATGGAGATGGTTGCATCGATGAGGCCACCAACATGACCCCTGACGGACAGCAGTGCGACACTGTCCCGGATGCTGTCGTGTTCTTCAGCACGGGTGTTGCAATGGATATCAGCGGCGACCTTATCGTTTACGGCACCACGTATGAGGATATGAATTTCGTAGGATTCTTCAGAATCGGCGTAAGCCCTCGTTGGGTCCCTGGAGGCATTCGGCTTGCGGGTCCGGCCTACTATCCCAGCTTCTCGGGAGAATTCGTGTCTTATTTTGCAGCCGAATCTTGGCACAATGTCAACGTAAACAAAGCCATTGGCGACAAGGACCTCCAAGATCACTTCATTGGACTGATAGATGCAAGGAAATTCCCATCAAGACCACCCAAACACCACTACTGTCGTACTGGTTTTCCGATTTACTCTGGATACAGCTATGAGAGAGAGGACGGATCTGTCGTAGTGACTTTCGAGCTTCGTGAGTATTATGACGAAGCTCCGGGCTATGACAACGACTACAACGATGATGGAGACACTATGGATAGAGTGATAGGATATTTCATCGTGAACGCCCGCTCAGGCAAGTGCAAGAAGTTCGTGAACACAGGTGTGGCAGGACAATACCCGCAAAATGCCGGAAATATCATCGCGAGCGGGATCGTGTGTGAAGGCGCGGACCAAAGGGACTGGAACAATGATGGTGACATGATCGATTATGTGTCCGTGTGGCATGACGTTACGTCCACTGAGAAGATGGCGGGGAGATCCTTACTTTGGATATACTTTCAGGATGCCTGTTCCCAGAGGGCCAGGAGGCAACACCGCCAGTTACGGCTTCGGGTTCACGGGTCTTTTCAAGGAAGAGTATGCTGAAATTCATTCATGGCCCATGGTGTTCGGCTCGTCCTACTATCTGTATGTCGGTTATCCTAGATACTACGAAACCTACTACTGGCACGTTCTGGACGAAGACTGGAACCAATGGACCGAGCTTCCTCGATATTTCGTGGGTTATGGGACGCCTTTCGATTCCCCCGGTAGGGTCTGCGTAGGCCTCTGGGGAAGTGAGAGCTCTAATGAGGAAGATTTCAACGGGGATGGAGACATGGAAGACTCTGGTGTGGCTTTCTTCTGCCCTGATCCAGGCGTTCCCGGAACCGGAAAGTGGGAGATTGAGCCCGCGTCCCCGAATCCTCCTTGGATCGCGACAGGAGGCATTACCTACTATTATTCTTCTGGAGGAGATCATCTCATCACATGGCCGTTCTTTGAAATGGAAGGGTCTACGTACGTTTCCAGAAACTGGCACTTCAACAAGGTCGACCCTGATTTCCAGATTTTGGACGCGCAGTGGGCAGGAGACCCCCGTATGCCGCTGAAGGGGAGCATCTCCGGCTATATTGATGTACAAAACGTTTGGCCCATCAACATACTCTGCCACGCCCGGATAGAGAACGACTTGGGCTGGGAGATGAAGTCAGATGGGTGCGTGGAGAATACCGAGAGGGACGGCATCATTCATCCTGGTGAGACGGCAAGAATTCATTTCACGCTGTTTGCTCCAGATAAGGAAAAGCCTGGGATCTTCACCTTGACCGTTGAGCTTACTCTTCAGAGGATTACCAAAAGCGTCCAAATGGTAGTTGAACTCTTTAGATGAGGATGCGTGACGTGGTACTCTGGGCTATTAAAGAACTTGGGCTCGATCCAGACAAGGTTAATGTGAAGGGTGGTGCCACTGTGATCGGACATCCACTAGGTGCAACTGGGGCACGATCAACAGGAACCGTTGCACGCATCCTGCAGTGGGAAAAGAAGAAGTGAGGGTGCGCTAATCTCTGTGTTGGTGGCGGACAAGGAGCAGCAACAATAGTTGAACGTGAATAGAAAAGAAGTATGTTTCTAATATTCTTCTTTCCGCTTTTAGCTAGAAGTTTTGTTTTATCTAAATGGAATAATTTCGATCCTAAACAATCAGTTATAAGTAGGTTATAAGTAAAGAAGATTCCATGTCTGGTTCCGAGCAAGAACAATCTAGGTGGTTAGCATGACGGGAACCATGAAAGGATTAAGCGATGTATGGAAAAACCTTTTTCGAAAGCATTGGAAAATGATCTTGGTGATTATCGGGGTTGGAATAGGTGCAGCGATCGGCGGAATCTTAGTTTTCTTGTGGGTTGTGGATAATGGGCAAGCATCTGGGCTTTTCCCAGGCATGCTCGGTAGATGGACAGTAGGATATTGTATTACTTTTATACTCCACGTGATTCTATGGGAACTTCTATTCATAGTACTTCCCGTTGCTGTGGCAGCGATTGTAATATACTGGCAATGGTATCGAAAACTCCCAGAAGAAGAAAAATTGCCACATCGTGGAGTTACACCCGGCAGAGGTAGCAGGGGATTCTCATTCCTAGTAACGATAGTTTGGTTAATTATTGTATGGTTAGATGGTAGATGGAACCGAGCTTTCGAGGATTGGACATTAAATGATTGGGTCTATTCGTGGCTTGCGGCATTTCTATGGCCCTCACTCATCATTGGAATTCCAGTTGCAATAGGGGTCACTTGGTGGATACGACGAGAAATAAAAGAAGAACCTCTCACCTCAGAGGCTGAAGAAGCTCAACAAGGTCCGAGCTGAGAAGCATAGGATGAGCCTGAGATATTACGTTGAGGATTCACATTAGTCAGTCTTTTTCGGGTGACTCATTGAACAGTTAGCGTACTTCTAGCAAAGGGGTTTAAGACACATCTCCACCGAATTAGGAGAGCCCTTTGGGGGATTCACCTTAGTGGGGGTGGTATCAGAGAGACTGCCGGATGCAATTCAAGGATTACTTAGAGATAGATGGCCCTAGGACGGCAGATCAGGTTGGAAAAAGGCTGTGGAGGTTAATGACGATGCTACTGACAAAGAGGAGAATAACTCTGGATGAAAGAGCTAGAGTGCCGTTTGCCGTCCTGGCCGTAACAATCTTCCTCCTATCTTCTTTCAGTGTTGCCTATTTGGGGGCGGTCACACGCTTGGAAATTGAAGACCGTCTTCGAAGGAACGATCTTCTGGCGATGGATGATGTTTCCGTACAATTGGAGGGCGAGCTAGGCTCTGAAATATACCTCATCGGTGTTGAGGCGATTCGCAAGACTCTGGAAGAAGCGAATTCACCTGGAAACACGGCGGAGAGAATTACCTACGAGGGTCTGAACGAGACCTTCCAAGAACTTCTGTCAGATCATCTCCTTTACCGCTTCCCTGCGAATATCAGATCATACCAGGTCGAAGAAACGAGACATTTCATAGGTCTGTTCCCCAGAATGAAAAGTACCCACGACTTCCTCCAGACCAATGGCACAAGACTGGGGGTTCTTGATCACTATGATCAGAATGATTTCAACAAGATCGACACCAAGCTGGGAGGCGAGTACGGTCAAACAAACACAACCCACTCCTATCTGGCAAGCGGATATGTGAACATTACCATCACCAACGCTCGTTCAGGCCTCTTCCTCAGCAGAACACTCTGGCTCGAAAGCGAGATTGATGTTCCTCTCCCCTTCCTGATAACAAAACTGGAGTCCTTTCAATCTGAATCGATTGGGAGTTTCTCTGAGCTAGCTCGTCTTGTCAAGTACATTCTCACCACGATCGCTCAATTCAAGGTTCTCCAAGGAGTCGGATTGAAGTATGATAGCCTTCCGCCAGAGCTCACAGGAGAACTGACAACTGAAGAGAGCAGTGCACTGGATGTTGTGACAGTTAAGGATGTAGAGCTGGCGGTCAACTTGGCGCTCTTGCTGGAAACAGCCAAAGAGTTCAGGACGTGGGACCCCTGGGTACCCGATGAGATCGACTCTCAAACTGGTCTGTCTGGACAACACTCCATTCAATACCCACCGATTGAGCAACTGTCCGAGTTGCTCTCAATTTACGCTGTGGAAGGAACGGTAGATGCCGCTGATTTGGTGTCACTCTATCTCGGCCTTGGCAAGGAGGGCGCCCATGAGATCAACCTCGAGATCATACTGGCTCAAGCCCTCTACGGGGTCCTGGATCAATTCGTTCTGAAATATCTTGACTACTTCGGGATAATGCCTCTCGTTGATTTGATTTGGAAGGGAATACAGAGCGTGGGTGGGATTCTGCAGCACGCCGGAGAGGCCATACAAGACATTTGGGATTGGTTTACAGGGGAATCTCCTGAGAGCTGGCATGATTTGCTGGGAGATTGGCTAGTACAGAGGCTCGTTCTGGACGGGGGATTAGAGAGCGAGTATTTCCTTCGTCTCTTGGTCGGGAACAGAGAAGACAGCAGGTACAATACCTACAATGGAGAAATCATTGAGTCCTACCCTTCCATAGATATTGAAGAAGATGGTTTTCTTGTCCAGTTCGTCGTAAGGCTTGAAGATGAATACCATACATGGTACAGTAACGGAAGCGAACAATCCCATAGGTTTCGCCTGAGCGATGATGATCTCGCGGTGGGCCATGACCACATTTGTTTCCATGCAGAAGTGAGCTTCGAGTCCCTCAACCACCAGATCGCATTCAATGAAGTGAATATAGGAGAAAGGATCGATCAATCCAACATCTGGCATGATTTCTTTGAAGGATACTTCGCGAGGGCAGAAGAGGAAGAGTCAACAGCGCAGAACATAAGAGAGAGTGTTAGAGAAGCGGCACTGGAAATCGCCAGAGATGCCGTGAGACGGATTGAGGATTTGGTTGCAGACTACCGCTATCTTGTCAGCAATGGTGGAGAATCTGGGATAGATCCAACGGATGATGAATCGCTACTTCTTGGGTTGCAGGTGAAGATCACAGAGGCAATGGACAAGCTCATCCAGTTCTACAAGAGCGAAGAGGGAAAGGAAGAGATCAAGAGGATTCTCACTTCCTTCTTGGGCGGAGAGTTCGGACTTCTCGAGGACCTTAAGTTCTTTCTGGAAGATAATTACGACAGGTTCGTGGACTACCCTGCAGCAATGCAGGCCACGGTCGAGTCGCTTGCCCTTGAGCTTGTAGACAATCGGATATCATTCAGTGTGGTTCAGCAAGAGATCATAGAGAATGCAGACATGGGCTACGATTGGGCCTTTGATGGTAATGTTACTCAGGGAGATATCCCAGATGAGAAGATCCGGCAAGTCTTCTCTGAAGGAGGAGTGCAATCCCAAGAACAGTTCTCCGGCTTGCAACTGGCTCTTAATGATGACGTTCACTCTGCGTATCAAACGGTGAAGGATAGGGAAGTTGGTGTTGGATCTGGACAGGGCGACAAGGGAGTATTGACAAAGGTCATCGAAGCCTCGGAAGGAGAGACAAGCGATGCACTTCTTTCCCTATTCGTCGGTGGAGCGGTGGACATCCTTGACGGTGCCGGTCTTCTGGACATGGCATTCCAAGCGGTTGAGAAATTCGTGGATGGAATGATTCTCGGATCGGAAGCATCCAACACCGAATACTTCCTTCCAATCAGAACAGGGGAACCTTTCGAATTCTGGGAAGGGAATTATGGTCTGGCATCAGAAACAGGCACGATCAGCGAAGTCAGTCTTCGAGTGGATCAGCTGGTCGATTATCTCCCTGCTCAGTGGAGTAACATGGACCCAGCAACAGAAGCACCTGAAGGATTGCTGTACGTCGATTTCAATCCCTCGAGTCGGAACGAAGGTGATGTTGGGTACGGTTATGAAGACATCAAGGGGAAGCATTACACGGACATTCTCTCCTCGAGTGAAAGGCCATTTGAGACCACGTGGACCCTGCGCGTCCTTGGTCGCGTACCGATTCAAGTAATAACAGAAGAAAGAACACTACTGGGCTCTGGAACCCACCTGCCGGTCTGGTTGAACACGTCTCTGGCGATCAACTTCTCAACCACGATTGTCGTATATTCGGGCTGGGAATTGGAAGGGGTGGACTACGATCTATCGAGCACCATCCTTACTGATCTCATTGATTTTCTGAGCACCGTGTGGGACGTCCTTGCAGGTCCTTTGATGGACGTGTACGACCTTTTCCAGAAGCTTTCCGATTTTCTTCGGGATGCACTGAGGATGCTGATGGGTTACTCAACTCAAGTCGTCAGTCTTGTGGCCGATGCATTGGATTACGCCATAATCCTTCTCCAGATATTCCTGTCAAACGTTCTTTCGGGCGCGGCTGGTCTCCTGAAAGGTTTCCTTGAATTCTTCGGTCTTGAGCATTTCTCTTTCGAGTTTGCAGGTTTGGCTTTCGAGGTGAAGTTGGCAAATGATCAGGAGAAAGAGAACTGTCAGTGCACGCTTTGGGTGAGAACAAAGGCTAATTTCTGGGGAATGGGTTTTGACTTCACTTCGTTCCTGGTGGAATTCGAAGAGCCGATTGACAATCTCGAATACTACTTGATTATAGAGGGACACATCGGTTTTGGCGAGGGAAGGACCGCAAGGGTGACGATAGATCCTTTCATGCTCGTGTTTCCTCATTTGGCTACAATTCATGCCAGCAGCCTGGATGCAGAAGGTGATGGTTGGGCTCTAGACCTCTACGTGCCCGAGTTGGATGTTTACAAGAACGTGGATGTGTCGCTAGTTGACGCGATAGGTCCCCCTCCTTCGATTCTGGTTCCACAGCTTGGCACTGTCAACGTAGATGTAGGAGTAAGCGTGAAGTACCAGGCACCTAAGGAAGATCACTTGGTCATAAACGAGGTCGAGATGAATCCGCCTTCGGGTCCCAATTGGGTCGAGCTGTATAATCCGGTCTGGCGTCCTTCCTACCAGGATTCAAGAATGAGCCTTGATGGTTACGAGCTTCGGTCTGCAAATGGAACTGTTCTTTCCATTCTGGACGGTATGAGCATTGGATGGGCGGACAGGGGTGGTGGCGGTTATCTGGTTGTGGACCTGGAGAGGCCGATGAACAATCCTGACAAGTTCGATCCCCTTGACCTAGGTGATCAAGTCGTTCTGTACGATCCTGAACATCGAATAGTGGATATGACTCCGTTGAAAGCGGATAATATGCTCCACGCGTCCGTTTTCGAAGGCATGAGAAAGGAACACTGGCACAAAGGTCTGACCTACCAGAGGAGGTACGATGGCAGCCCACAGTGGATTCTTGAGGAGGCCACCAGAGGTTGGGCGAATCCCAGATTGCCTGTTCTTGATATGAGATACACAATATTGGAGACGCTTCGAGAGAGCCTCGGAGAAGCCTGGCTGGAAACTAACGTGCCCTACTCCCTAGACTTCGTTGGAATCTTTGTGAGCAATCTGATTCACAGGTTCACAGATAAGTTGCTTGGAGTTCTAGAAGAAGTTGTCATCGAGATGGTCTTCTACGTGGATGTGACCGTTGCTACAGCTGGAAGTGGCTTCAGGTTGTGCTTTGTCGTGGACGGCACGGTCCTATTTGGTTTGCTTCATTGGCTCAAGGATGTCATCGGAGATCTAATTCGGAACCTGAGCAATCCGACCAATGCCTCTCCTTACGTATCGATACCCAGTGATTTGCCCGAGTATCTGGGAGTTCGTTTTGAAGTGTACTTCAGGGTAGGTTATCCGAAAGCTTTGGAGAAGTTGGCAAGAGAACCCGGCGAACCGTCTAAGAAAATGACAATGGCGATCTCGATCCAACCAAACGTCCCTGCAATCGTCAAGTTAGCAGGACTCAACTGGGGCAAGTGGAAGATAGATTTTGGAATCTACTTCGAGAACTTCCCCGGCAGTTCCCTAGGCAAAGCCTACTCTCTCAGCAAGGATTCTATCGTTGATCTATGGCTGATCAAAGGCCAGATATGCGAGGTGCGTGGCTAAAATGAGTACCGAAACCTTTATTTTCAATGCAAGCAATGTGTACAATGGGAACATTATGAGACCTATATACGTGGCCAAGATAACCTCGGCCGGGCAGCTATCCATACCAAAGGAAGTCAGGGAGAAGCTCGGTCTGAAGGAGGAACAAGTCATTCTGGAGCCCATGGGGGACGTGATAGTCCTCAGAAGGATCAAGACAATGAAGGAGGAGCTCCAGGAATACTTCAGGCGCGAGACTAAAGCTAGGGGTATTACGAAGAAGGACATGTGGAAGGCGCTCAAGGCAGCCAGAAAGAAGGTCTTCGAGGAAGTGTTCCATGGCAAGCTCTAGCTACTTCTTGGATACGAATATCCTAATCTCCGGCATTCTGTGGGAAGGTAACGAGAGCGACCTGTTGGATCTTGGAGAGGCCGGACGCGTGGAGTTGTGTACCTCAACCTATGTGCTTATGGAGGTCCAAAGCGCTCTGACAGATATGGGGTACTCCCTAATGGAGATATTCGGACATATTCTCTACTTCCGCAACTTTCTGCGGATAGATGACCCCACAATGGAAGAGATGGAAGAATACTGGGATGCTCTGTCAGCTAAGTCTGATGTGCCCGTCCTGGCGGCTGTGAAAAGGTTCGGGCATACGCTGGTGACTGGGGATTCAAGTCTGCGGAAGAAAGCTGCAAAGCATGTGGACGTGAAGACCACGAAAGAAGCCTTGGACCAAGCAGGCTGATACGACTGAAACAGTAAGTCGTAAGGAACGAAAGAATATTAAGAAAGGAAGGACGAATCTTTGTATCATGAATAAGAGGACCACAATCAAATCAGACATAGTTGTAAGAGGAGTACCTTTTGTCGGGATGTGGTCAACAGGTAATGAAACCGGAATATCTTTTGGCATCAGGACCGGACAGTTAAGGAATATCCATGTGACATCCTACACTCGTGACGGCATCATGAATTGTCACATTACTGACACAGCGAAGGATCCGCAGAAGATTTGGGAACAGGAAATACCGATATCCGATATCGAAAACCTGCATGATGAATTTGTCAAGCATCATGTGAAAAGGTACTATTGGTTTCAGAGATACCTTCAGTTCAGTGATAGGTTTGTGGACGCTCTGATGACATGGGGCAAAACCAAAGGAGTCCGAGAATACGATATTGGACCCATATTTGAAGCTCTCCTGTCAAATGACATACTAACAAGAAAACGTATTCGCAAAGGATTTCAAGAAGGTATGAGAGCAGGAGTGGTCAGAAGAGGAAGTGACATCTATTTTGTTGCTCCGTTCGAAAAGAAGAAGATGTTATTCATGAACACAGATGTGAAGAAGAACATTTTCTGGAGGCTTCCACCTACCCAAGGCTATGACATATATTTTGACTATATTGAGAAGGAGGGAATTATCGAAGATAGTGGCATATTCTCCTCAGAGAAAAAGGAGCTAGTTAAAGCAGCATTCCTGGGACTTATGGCAGATGCGGGGATAGAGACAGACGAGGAGTGAACGTCCATTCAGGGCGTGGAATTGCACCTAACATCCCCAAAAACTACTTTACTCTCAACTCAATAACCAATTGGGATCAACATGCCAGAGGAAGAAGAAGAAGAAAAGAAAGGAACAGGAGAAAAGGCTGGAGAAACCGTCGGAAAGGGCCTCAAAAAGACTGGAGAAGTGGCCGGAAAAGGTGCCAAGAAGGTCTGGGGAGGCGTAAAAGGGTTCGGCAGGGGGGTCAAGGGCGCGGTCAGCAAGAAGAAGAAAGAGGAAGAGTAGGTCTCTTTTCCCCAACTCTATATCAGTACAGCCGTTGGGCCCCCGCTTTGCCGCATTTGGGATGCTCTGGATTCGAACGGACTAGGTTCCACGCCCATTCTCTCAGATACAAGAAGAGTGACTGTGTCACTGCCTTCGAAGGTCGTCCCATCATGTAATCTGCCCGTTATCGTTAACGTGACTTCGTATCGTCCCTTGCCTATCTCGAAATATCCTTTTAGGTGCTCCTGGACTGTAGCTCTGCTGAACTTGACCATGAGATCTGGAATGCCGTCTTCGTCATAGTCACCTATCTCAGTGGGTCTGCTCTCTGCGGGAACCGTTCCGTTGAACAGTATTGTGCTTACGTCTATGTTAGCAACATCCGAACCTTCTGGCAGCTCGATGTAGGCGGTGATCCATCTGCCTCTTGACAGGAGGTTCAATGTGTCCGGGTCGATGTCTATGTCGGCAGAAACCGGAAGTGGCCCGGGCTTGGCTTTGGTGGCGTATCTCAAGCTGCCATTGGTGTAATCCCAGTAGCTGATATGCGGTCTGTTCTCCCTATCAAAGGCGATGGAAGACCACAAGCCAACCCTACCATCGGAGTCAACCACCTCATTGCTCCACTCGCCTCCATCCAACTTGGCATACTTCAGGTTGCCATTGGTATTGTCATAGTGGCTTATGTGGGGTTTGTCGTTGCTGTCAAGGGCTATCGAAGTGGTTTGACCGACATGACCCTCAGCATCAACAGTCTCTATGTTCCACTCGCTTCCGGTCCATTCTGCGTATTTCAAATCGTGATTGGTTGAAGCATGATAGCTGATGTGAGCGTGGTCGTCACCATCCAACGCCAATGAAGTGAAGATCCCAACCTTACCAGCGGTGTCAACGGCCTCGATTTCCCAATCGTTTCCATTCCATCTCACATAGTTCAGGTTGAAAGTCCTGGAGCCATGGTCGCAATGGCTAATGTGAGGATGGTCATTGCTGTCAAGTTCCAAGGAAGAGTGCCAGCCCATATCATCTTTTGATTCCACGGTCTGGATGACCCATTCCGTTCCATTCCACATTGCATATTTGAGGTCCTTATTGACATTGTCATGATAGGTCACGTGTGGATAGTCGTTCTTATCGACTTCTATGGAAGTGTGTCTCTTTGGTCCACCTCCAGGGCCTATTACGTCGATCTGCCAATCGTGTCCATCCCATCTAGCATGTCTGATACGTTCGTTCCCGCCGTCACGATAACTTATGTGTGGATAGTCGTTGCTGTCAAGAGCGATTGATGTGTCAAAACCGATATGGCCTTTGGAGTCCACGGTGTCTATGTTCCACTCGCTTCCGGTCCATTCTGCGTATTTCAGGTTGCCGTAAGCCCCATCGTAATAACTGATGTGAGGATGGCCGGCGTTATCTAGCGCCAAGGATGTGAATCCGTAAACACTGCCAGTGACATCTATTGTTTCGATAATCCACTCACTTTCGTACACAGGTTCAGGTGTTTCAAGTTGAGGTACTGGCGTTACAGCCAGCGATGTCATGACATAGAACGAAACCGCAATCTTAGTCATCTCCCCTATCATTCATTCCCTCCTCCGGTGGTTCAAGTTCCCCTTGCTTTTCCTTCTCCTTCAAGAGGTCATCGTGTTCAGTAGCAATAGGTCATCTGCATGTATAAGTAAGTTCTCTCCACTTCCCTCTCAGAACCTTTATCTCACTCCCCAAACATTCCCACCTGATGCCCGTCCTCAAGAGCTTGGGAGACCCGTACACACCCGAACGTCCAATCATAAAGGTGATAGGCTGCGGAGGAGCCGGATGCAACACGCTCAAGGACATCCCAGCCATACCCAACATGGAAACGATAGGTCTCAACGACGCACGCCACCCCTCCCTCCAAGGCGTGAAGAAGGTGATCCAGGTCAAGCAGGAAGGCCTGAAGGCCATCGCACTGTCCTCCAAGAAGGTCTCCGGGGAGCTCTACACACCCAAAGAGAAAGAGATAGCCAAGCAGATCAGCGGAGCGGACATGGTCTACATCGTCACCGGACTGGGGGGCGAGATGGGCACCTGGGGTTCGGTTGTGGCCGCAAAGGTGGCGAGGAAGCTGAGCATCCTTTCCATGGCGTTGGCGACCATGCCCTTCCATGTGGAGTCCGAGAGGAGGAGGGCGGTGGCGAAGGAGGGAGCGGACATACTGAGCAGGACGGCGGACTGCCTGGTGCTGTTCTCGAACGACAAGCTGCTGAAGATAGCTCCGGATCTGCCTTTGACCAGGGCGTTCAGCGTGATGGGGCAGGTGATGACCAGTCCGATTCTGAGCTTTTCCAGAGTCATTACGAAAGGGGACAAGCGGGTGTTGAGGGAGGCGTTCGAAGGGTGCCGTGAGATGAGGCTGGGAGCGGGTGATGGGAGGCCCAGCGACAGGGTCCAGAAGTCCGTTTACGAGGCGTTCAGGTCCCCCTGGTTCGAGGATGTGAATGTTGCAAAGGCGAAGGTTGCGGTCGTGTTTGTGTCCAGTTCAGAGGCCTTTCCGGAGGATCTGGATGAAGTTGCCGAGGAAGCGAGGTCCAGGATGCCGAAGGCTGACATCTATTATAGTGGTTACAAGGAGGAGATGGGGGACAGGTTGAGGACGGTTTTATTGGTTGGGTTTGGGTAGTTTTTCCAGTGAAATAGCACACTCCACTAAGGTGGTGTCCAGAACCTCTCATAACAGATGAATTCATTCGATTGGGTCCAGTACAGCCGAATGGTGTAGTACTGGTCCTGGGCGAGACCGGAGATTAACAACTGATCCCCGCCATTGACCAGGCCATTGTCTGCGTAGTCCCGGAACTCTATGTCAGCCAAATCAGACCCTTCCTCCAATTGGAGCTCCACTCCATCTTCGATTCCGGGGATGACGTAAGTTCCCATATGAGTCGCGTTGTTTAGAGTAATCCTTAAACTTGTAGGTGCAGGGGTTCCTGAAAACCGGGAAACTCAAACGTGGCAGTAGAATTGCTTGTCGCACTGACGCAACCGAACATACAACAGCATCTGGTCTCCTCTTCTTTGTCTTCAGTCACCTCTCCAGTCATAGCAAGGTAGGCAACAATCGAGATTGAAACCAAAGCCACAGTCAAGGTGATGGCAACTAGCACTATGCGGTTCTTTCTTGGAAGTGAATGGGGTTTCTCAGGATGGCCATGCACAGAATGGTCAGCCTCACTCTTCTCGCTATCCCTCATACAAATCAACGAATCGAAACCGGGACTATTTAATGATAGTGTAGAAGTCTGGGTAAAAGGAGGAATACCACTCTAGCTGTGAGGTGTGAAAAAATCCTCAGAATCGAGCGTAGAACCATCCTTCCAGAGAAGTTTTATCGAATATCTCGAACCCGGAATGAGATCGGTTACCAGCAGTCTGTCTCCCAGGTCAACCTTTTCGTCATTGTCAAGGTCCACGTACTCAATGGTACCCAGGTCGTGTCCAAATTCAAGCACCAGATTCGTCCCGGTCTCGTTGCTCGGGAAGATGTAATTGCCGGAAGAGGTTTCCGTTTGCAGGACAATCTTCAGGTTTACTGGTGAAGGTTCCCTTGAGAATTTGCAGAAGTATACAGTTGCGGATGTAGGACCTGTAGCCTTGGCATCGATCGATCCTGCGTGGCCAAGACAATAGTCTCTTGGCTCAGGCTCACTCTGGCTCAGGCTGAAGAACAACCACACGCTTGCGATGACGATGGCAAAGAACGAAATCGTCGCTACTAGATTGCCAAAATAGGGTTTTCTAGATATCTGTCTGGGAGGACGATCAAGCTCATCGGTCGTGCTATCCCTCATACAACATGGTTATTTGGAGCTGGTAGTATATATCAGTAGTGTCGAAATCTGGGTAAGGAAGACAATCCAGGGTTTCGGTCATCGTTCCTTCCCAAAATCACTGAGAGTTGGATGAATCTGGACTTCAATCCCAGAATCCTAACACTTTCACTCACCCCTCCAGCTCTAGACTATATATGTCCTCCACTCTAAACTATATCTAGATGGATATATTGCCTGAGCTTAACACAAGATTGATGCAGAAGAAACCAATGATGTATGTTGGGGAGTTGACCGAGGTGGCAAGAGGGCCATATCATGGAGCGAAAAAACCCAAAAGAATGATTCAGAGAGGAACCTACAATTGCACCATCCCACTTATACGACCGTCTAAACTGGCCAGTCGAGATAACGGAGGGATTGGAAAGAACCTTTCTGAAGGATGGTGTCTGAACTTCGCTGTCGGTTGCACTCATGGCTGTCCGTTCTGCTACGTTGACTCAATTCACAAACGATTCGGAAGATCCCGTTATGGCAAGCAAGTTCTTCAACCCTGGGGCAACTACTTTCTTGTACCCGAAAACCTTGATAGAGCGATTGAGAGAACACCTTGGCAACGCTGGCAAGGAAAGGAGGTCATGATGTCATCGACCCATGATCCGTACCTCCCCGAGCTCGCACCTAAGACACGCATCATCCTTGAGCACGCTCTTCCTGAAGGCGTCCGTATTTGTCTCCAGACTCGTTCCTGCCTTGTCTCACGGGATATTGAATTCCTCGCTGAGTATGCTGACCAGGTACGCCTTCAGATATCAATTGCGACGTTGAATCGCGAACTGTCGCGATTGATTGAGCCACGTGTTCCGTCAGCTGAGCGCCGCCTCAATATGCTCTTGAAAGCGAAAGAGAACGGGCTAAAGGTTGGTGTGATTCTGGCCCCGATATTTCCCCAAACTGGCTACCGTCCAGACGTTAGGAAAGATCTCAGAGCGATTGCACAGCGCCTTGCGGAGATTCAGCCCGACCACATATTCGGGGAATCTCTTCACGTTAGAGGGGAAAACGTTCGCTTGGTTGAGAAGGTTCTAGGAGAATCTCTGGGTGATAGCAATGGGTTTGACAAGACAGCAGGTTTTATCTTTCGTGGAGAGCTCAGGAGAGCGGGACTTAAGGGGACATGGTGGCCTGAGACGCATCGGTAGACAATTGAGTGCCAAATGATGAGGATTACAATGAGAAAGGGAGGGATATCAGGATTGGTTCCTGAAGCCAACCAAACGAGAAATGAGGGAGCCCATGGATATTCGCAAAGATAAAGTGTGGCCGATGAAACCTCATACGAAAGCCAAACACGCCATTCTCAGGCGATACTTCGAGGCGTGGCTACCAATATTGGCCAGTTGGGCCAAATCAATCCTTTACATTGATGGCTTTGCGGGCCCTGGCGTCTACAAAGATGGCGAACCAGGATCGCCTATTATCGTTTTGCAAGCTGCCGTGAACCATCAATCGCCAATCGAAGCTGATGTTCAATTCATCTTCATTGAGGCTGATTCTGAAAGATTTGCTGTCTTGGAGAAAGAACTCGGAAAGCTCGGGAGTCTTCCCGCCAACTTCCACGTCACAAGTCACCACGGAGAGTTTGGCGACCTTGAAAAGCAAATTGATGAGATTCGTACGCAGGGAAAAACTCTCGTCCCAACATTGGCATTCATAGATCCATTTGGATATACCGGATTCCCCATGCGCCTTGTCCATAAGATTCTGATGAATCGTTACTGTGAGGTTCTAATCACATTCATGGTTCGGGACCTCGATCGGTTCTGTGAGGTTCAAGAAGAAAGCGTTCGAGAGCTCTACGGTAACGATGATTGGACACACTGTAGGAGTATAGAGGAATTCACTACTAGAAGGCAATGTTTGATTCGAGAATATGGAAAGCAACTGAGAGTGGGGGGTGCCAATTATGTGCTTCCATTCGAAATGGCAGATGAGAATGGCACCACAATCTACTATCTTATCTATGCAACAAAGCATCTCAAGGGAATGCAGGTCATGAAGGATGCTATGGTTAGTGTCGACAAATCGATGAATTATCGCTTCGCTGATTTGGTCCCCCAAGAACAGCGTCGACTTATGGAATTCGGTCTTGAAGATACATGGATAGACTTGGCGGCTCAAGAAGTCTGGCAACACTTCTCAGGGTCAACTGTTACGGTCCAGAAAGTTGGTGAATATGTTACTGGGGAGACTATTTATCCTTTCCGAAAATCGATACTAACGAATCTGGCATCGATGAGTCCACCCGCAATTCGTTATGTGGATCAACCAAGAAAGCGTGGAACCTTCCCCAATGACGTTCGGATATTCTTTGAATTTCATCAATCCTGACTCAGGTGCCGTCTAGTAGACAGGCTTGTCTTATCCAGACGGCTTGACATTCCGCAGCAGACCGCGCTTGAAACAATCCTTGTAGTTAGGCAATGTCCTCCCCCCACAGAAGAACTGAATCTCTGACCAAACTGGAGAAGAAGACCTCGTCCTTACTGATCTGTCTCATTTTTTTCGGAGTAAGTACTAGCAACCGCACCTCTCCACCCAACATTTTCCTCAGTTGTGATGACAGCTTGGCCAAGTATTCTTGCGGAGGGTATTCTTTTGCCTTGACCCAGACATCCACATCGCTGTCAATCACGTTCGTTCCACGGGCCCAGCTGCCGTAGATGCCGATGCCTTCTATCCTCTCCTTGTTGATTCTTCGGAGCCTCACTTTGCTGAGGTTTATGATTCTCTTGACCTCTCTCGTGGCAGGATTGTCAGCTGGAGAGTAGACCGCACCATTTTCTCTTCTTACAAGGCCGTTTTTCTGTAGAATTCTCATGAATTCAGACACAAGACCTTTGCTTATCTTCAGTTCTTTTGAGATCTGGGTCACTCTTAGATTGTCTCTGGTCATGACATGTTCGAGGATTTTGACTCTCTCCTTGCTTCCGAATAGATTTTGGAGGTTCATGCTTGCTAATTGTGTTCACGTAATATGAACTTTTCGTTCAGGTAATGTGAACAATTCGTTCACGCTGCATGAACACGGGATGGCCCATGCTGAACAGCTACTAGTCAAAACTTTGCACCAATATTTATTTATAATTCACATCACCCTATATTCTGACTGCCGGGATGTGTCAGGTTGCCTGACGAGGCTGGACTAGGAGGAGGCTAGAATGAGAGAAGCTCCTGGATATGTGGGGAAGGTAGTCTCAACATCAGTTGCGCTCTCGATCGTTTTTGCTGCTGTCTTAACCCTTGGGCCGATGACTGTAGAAGCTCCACCCACGGCGGCCGGAACTCTCAACGTGACCTGGAAAGACATGGCGCCATGGACCAACACCTTCCAAGGGGACGTGAATCTCACAATGCTCTGGCTTGCTCTCGAAGCAGAGGGGGCGGACATAACCCTGAACAACATAACCGTGGATGTCTATGATTTCCCGTCTGAAGGGATCAACAGAACATTTGCTTGGGATGACAGGAACTATGACGAGAACATGAGCTATGCAGAGTGCATCATCGCTGAGAACTCGAACTCGCCCTATCTTCTCCCCCCCAACGGCACGATGGTGGAATGTGCTGGACCCGAAGCGGGGGAGCTAGTGGTCATTGATCAGGGTCAAACAAGGTATTTCATGATATACCTGGATCTTGACTTTGACCCGACTCAGAATCTTACGGATAGAGAATTGAGGGTCTGCATCGAAGATGGAAACATCAGCAGTTCCGCCAGCACTACAACGGGTCTTCCAGCCTGCTCGAGAACGATTGACGTCAATAGACGATTCTTCTATGATGATATGGACCACGGGCAAGGGGATTGGACTTTCACTGGAGGGGACGATGGAGGCCTGTATCCTAACGGGCTCTGGCACATGAGCCAAGGGGAAGAGGAGTGCATAAGCAATCCCAATGATATGCCCTTCTACCACAGCAACTACACATCGTGGTGGTACGGACACAGATACGACTGGTTCGGAGATGTGGTGTGCAATTACTATACGAACATGTCGGGATCTCCCTTCGTTTCGACCAGAAACTGGGGTGAACTCACCACTCCTTGGATAGATGCCCGAAAGGGAACAAGTCTGGCGATGACTCAATGGCATCATCTTGCTCGTGAACCGGTTGACGGTGTCGACGTCTCTCAAGTGTTTCTGCAAGATGATCAGGGGTGGCATCTGATTTCAACCGAGAAGGGCACCGATACCTACTGGAGAAAGCTGAATCTGAATCTGTCGGATTATGCTGGAGAGCTGGTGCAGCTCAAGTTCAAATTCGACACTATGGACGAGCTGGGCAATATGTTCTTCGGATGGTTCATAGATGACCTAGCTGTTTATGGAGAGGTGTTGGAACATGATATCGCCGTCACTGAGCTGACGGACCTGCCGGATTATGTGTTTCTTGAACCAAGAAACATCAGTGCCCGAGCGTCCAACATTGCAATGAAGGATGAGTACAACATTGAGGTCAACCTCACTCAGAATGGGACCACAATCGACAAACAAACGATTCCATATCTTGCCAGCGAGGAAAACACTACCGTGACCTTCTCGTGGAATCCACTGGGGATAGGTGTCTACGACATCTGTATTGAGACCACGCCCGTTCCCAGGGAGACGGTTCTTTGGAACAACTATCGTTGCAGGCAAGTCAATGTCACCTCACGGAACTACACAAAGGTGGCTATCCTCAGGTCTTACGGCACTCAGAAGCCTGGACCGATCGAGACCTGGAACTACTTGAACTCCAATTGGTTTCTGCATGGTGAGGATGTCGTTGAGATTGACTACACCTCCTTGAACATTCATCCCATTACTTACGAGGCAATAGCTGGAACTGGAGCGGATGTCTTGGTACTCTCTGGGTCAGGCTATTACTATGTTGAACCAATAGGCACCGAACTGGATGACAGCGAAGTTGCCGCCATCCAAAGATGGACAAGGGAAGGACAAGGTTTTGTGACCATTGGGTCTGCTTTCAACTCAAATATTTCGAATAACAATGGATTGGTAGATTTGGTTGGGATAGTTGATCGACCGTTCTGGATAGGTGGTGGAGCCAATAGCATCCGGGTGTTTCCAGAGTGTACAAATCACCCCATCTTCAGAAATGTCAGTAGCACGTTTCCGAATGCCTATGGCCCGACAATGTTGCCTTCCAATGACTGGGCCTGGAACGATGCAGATCTGAATGGCGGGCAGTATTGTGCTAAATCGACGGGAATGACCGCTGCTGTTGTGATATACAAAGGAAATGTCATGATCTCCATCGCCGCGGACGTAATGCCCAACTTCGATGAGAAGCAACTACTCTACAACACCTTTGTCTGGTCACAATTCGAGGTGTTCGACTACGATGTGGAAGCTTCAATAAACGCTCCAAGATTTGCCGTGCCATTCTTCCCGGTGAATATCAGATCGACCGTTGCCAATGTTGGCAAGAAGGATTTGTCAACCATACGTGTTGATTTGAAAGTTGATGGTAGCGTCATAGATACGAAGAACATCTCGAGTCTTGTCCACTTGGAAAGATCGCATTTATACTTCACTTGGACCCCGTCTGCACTGGGAACGTATCAGCTATGCACGTACGCAGAGATTGTCGGCATCACGGACGAGGACCCGAGCAACAACGAGGCCTGCATGCCTATTGAAATCACGGATGACGTACCTGTCCAGGTCTACATCCTGGATTCCTGGGGTACGGATTTCGCGCATGAAGCGCCTTGGGACTACTTGACCGAGAACTGGACTCTTCTTGGAGACATTAGGATAGACATCAACTACACACGATTCAACAAGGAGAGGATATCATATGAAGAACTGGTCGATTCATATGCAGACGTTCTCCTAATCTCAAGCTCAAGATCTGGTTACATGGATAACCCAGCCGGGTGGGGGTATTATTTTTCATACAACGAACGGAATGCCATTAGAAGATACATCCAGGAAGGTCACGGACTGATAGGGACGGGTTTGACTCTTGACTGGGAGAAGTTGCCTGAACACGGCTATGCCTTTGGACCCTTGTTCGGTTTGAAGGCTGGGAATCTGTATACATACTTGACTGGACTCTACAACCTCAGCATCATCAATCCAATAGAGATGCATCCCCTGTTCTACCGCATACCGGTCGGCTATGACACTGAGGATGGGACGACCTGCACTCCAGGCATTTATGTTGTCGATCCCCCTTATCCTCCATACCACGATTATTGGATTCCATTGAATTGGACCGCCGACCGTCTCGATGGCGGGGAATATAAAGCCATGTCGCATCCGGACAACAACGCGACCGTCATCACCCACGACCCAGGAGGCTACAGGGCTACTTACATCACCAACTTCGTGGAGAAGAACTCGAACTGGTACGACAAGCAGTTACTCTACAACGCCATGGTTTGGACTGGATATGATTCCGGAGTCCATGATGTTGCACTATCGAATCTCACAGTTCCAGACCGTGTCAGACCCTCTGCCGTTGACATCACGGCCACTCTCTCCAATCTCGGAAATGTCTTCGAGGACAACGCAGCTCAGGGAATCGATGTCTACCTGACAGTGGACGGCTTTATTGTGGACCAGAGGAACATCCCCTCTCTTGATATAAGCGAATCCAAGAACGTGACACTCACCTGGGACCCTCCAGATTCACCCATACCTGAGACATACGAGGTGTGCATGAGAGCCTGGCCAGTAAGGTGGGAAATAAACACACTCAATAACGAGGTATGCAAGAACATCGAGGTTATCGATCCAGATTTGGTCATTGTGGTCATCTTGGATTCTTGGGGAACGGACAACCCGTTCGTGGCTCCATGGGATGAAATAAGTACGAATTGGGCCACATACGGTCCGCATCCAATCGACATCAACTACACCTATCTGGACAAGGAAAACATCACGCTTATGGAACTGATTAACTCGAGCGCGGACGTGCTGGTGATATCGAGCTCCAACTCCACCATGCTTCCGACAGCAGAGTTCACTCTTTCGGAGATAGATGCGATCCAAACCTATGTCCAAACGATGGAGCACGGAATTGTTGGAACTGGACTGACACTGAGCACCATGCATCTGCCCAACAACAACCTGCTCGCACCCATGTTCGGGATAGATTCCACAGCACCGTTCACAAATACCGCAGGAGTCTGGACGTATCAACAGCTTCAACCAAAACATTCAGTGTTCTTCCAGATGCCTGACCCGTTCTTCACAGGAAGCGGTCTTTCTTGCACTCCTGGATTGTCAGTGCCTGATCCTAACGGATGGGTCCCCAGTATCCTTCTGGAAGGTGGAGAATATCTGGCCGATGCAACACCCCCGCCACCTTTTGGCGCTGTGATTGCGAACGACAATGCAAGCTACCGAGGAATATATCTCACAAGCTTCATGGAGATGCTATCTAGCGACGATGACAGGCAGATGCTCTACAACGCCATGGTCTGGGCAGCAGGCAGGAATCTGTACCCAGCGTTACCTCCGGATACACCCGAGGAGTTCTGGATAACCATTGTGGGTGACAGACTTAAACTAAACTGGACGGTTGCAGATCCCAAACCTGATGTCTGGTTCAATATCTTCCGGGCACTTACCGTCGACGGGTTCAATTTCAGTTCTCCACATGACCAAGTCACAGCGCCCCCCTATCTTGACATATCTGGCACGGCGACAAACCCCAGCAACTACTATTACGTGGTCAGAGCAATCAACATCACAAGTGGGATGTCCGAAACCAACACTAACAAGGTTGGAAAGTTCTTCAACGAACTGCATAAAGGTACGAACGACATTTCTATCCCATTTGAGTTGAATAATACCTCTGTGGAAGCAGTTTTCGGTGCGATATCTGGTGAAATAAGAGAAGTGGCGATCTACGATTCAGCAACGGCCATGTGGCTGAGATGGACTCCTGGAATCGGGGGTTCTTTGACCGATGTGGACAACACGATGGGAATCCGTGTTATCTCGAAAAGGAAGAATCTGGGCTTTGTTACAGTTGGCATAGTTCCCAAGACTACTATGATAAATCTCACAATAAGTGCTGATGCATGGTTCTTTGTGGGTTATCCAAACTTCAAGGTTAACGCCCTACCTGGTATTCTTGACAATCACGGCTTGGCTGGCCTGTATGTGCTTGTCCTACACTATGATCCCACCGATAGAAAGGCGCCGTGGAAGTGGTATGACCCCAACGATTCTGGAGGTTCTCCGCTGAGGGAATTCGAGACTGGGAAGGGATATTGGATATTCATGAGCGCAAGTGGTACTTGGACTGTTCCGGGAGAATGAGGAGGTTCATGAATGAAAGTCAAGAGGATTAGTCTGGCAATCATAGCAATCGTATTCACCAGCACACTCTATCTTGGCTTGACAATCCTACCGGAGAATGTCCAAGCAATCACTCGCTACGTAGGTGGAACGGGTCCCGGCAACTACTCGACCATAATGTCCGCCGTCAATGCTGCAGATCCCGGTGACACCATCTATGTGTACAGCAGGACGTACCACGAAGATGTCCATATTAACAAACCTCTCTCTTTGATTGGAGAGAATAGGGATACGACAATAATCCATGGTTCCGGGATGCTTGATACAATCCTTGTGTGGGCTGACTGGGTAAACATTTCAGGATTCACTGCCGAGAACAGTGGGAGTTCGTTTGGGACATCCCCGATAAGGCTCTTCTTCGTCAATAATTGCGATGTCACCAATAACAGGGTCTCCGATGAAACTTACGGCATCACCGTTTGGGGATCAGGCTATAACACCGTGAAGGACAACGTCGTGGAAGGCAACTACAATGGCATTTATATCTGGCACTCCGATAACAACCTCATTCAAAACAACACAGCCCTGAGCAACAAGAATGGCATCTACGTGGAGGGTCCAGCCTCTCATAACACCATCGTTTACAATAACATCTCGAAGAACAACAAGAATGGCATCTACGTGGAGGGTTTTAACTCAAACGTATTCACAATCGCCAACAACGAAATTTCGGGTAACAGGGCCGGGCTGTACTTGGAATCCACGAACATCAACACCATAACAGACAACACTTTCTTCGACAATGATTATGGAATGGTTCTTTTCAATACAAGCTACTCAGTATTGTCCAACAATGTGATGACAAGGGAAGGAATACACATGGACGGTGATTCTCTTGAGCACTGGAATACACATGTGATCGACCTTTCCAACACTATCGACGGGGAACCTGTGCGCTATTTGAAGAACGTTACAGGTGGGATGGTGCCGTTGGATACTGGCGAGGTCATACTCGCGAATTGTGTGAATATAATTGTAAGCAATCAAAATCTAAGCGAAGGAACCACTGGCGTCGTTATAGGGTTCTCATCCTTCATTTCGATTACAAACAATACCGTCTCAAGGAATTATGCTGCGGGGATCTTCGTCTCCCACTCTGACAACAACACCATACAGTACAACAACGCCTCCAGCAACATGTATGACGGCATCTACATGAGATATTCACATAATAGCTTAGTAGACGAGAACACCGTTGCCTTGAACGGTAGGAACGGACTCCAGCTGTTCTCAAGCGACATGAACACAATAACCAAGAATGATATCCTTTCAAATGGTCCGCCAGATTTCAACCGCATAGAGCCGTGCGCCCTCAATATCAGGAACTCCGACTACAATATCCTGAGCGAGAACTCCGTTCTCTCCAACGCGAATTGTGGTTTATCACTCGCGAGTTCAAAGATGAACAACATCAACAACAATAATTTCTCTGGTAATGTGAACGGTGTGTTTTTTATTGGCGCAGACAGCAACAGATTCATCAACAACACAGTTCACAACAATGCCCACTTAGAGATCGGCATTGGCATCTATTTGACTGGCTCCTCACATAATGCAATGGTTGCCAACAGCGTCGTAGGTCACCTGGGCTCCATAACTTTGTATAAGTCTCATGACAATACTCTCACTGGCAACTACTTATCCTCACACTATCAAACATCACATACTAATGGAATAACCATCGAAGAATCGAGTAGCAACGTGTTGAGAAATAATGTGATGAGTGGGGACGGACTCGTCATCACAGGCAGCAGCCTCCAGCACTGGAACACGCACATCATCGACACTTCCAACGTGGTCAAAGGAAGACCGGTCTATTATTGGAAGAATGTCACTGGAGGGACCGTCCCACTGGGTGCAAGCGAGGTGATTCTCGCAAATTGCACCAATGTTGTCGTACAGAATCAGGTCCTCACGAATGGTGGTGCCGGAATCGAAATCGGATTCTCTAGGGATAATCTCATCGCGGACAACACTGCGTCAGATACCAAGACAGGCATTTTCCTGTGGAATTCTCACAGCAACACCGTCACTGGCAATACCGCCTCTTCCCCCTATTCGTCTGGCATCGGTATGGGCCACTCCGATAACAACACTCTGTCTGGCAACAATCTGATGGGCAACAGGAGGGGAATCTTCCTGGGCACATCCGATAGCAACATCATCGATGCCAATGGTGTTTGGAATAACCAAGTTGGGATTTTTCTGTTAGGGCTCGACTCACCCGGCCCAGGTTCCTATAACAATTCAGTCACGAACAACAGCGTCTACAACAACGGTTATGGCGTTTGTATAAGTAGTGAATCAGAGGGCAATTCTGTATCCAACAACAGCATTGTGAGCAATGGGAATGGTGTCCACTTCTCCGATTTCCCCGACAACAACCGGATATATCACAACAACATCATCGACAACATCCAACAAGCACATGAAGCCAGAAACACCAACCAATGGGATGATGGTTATTCTTCTGGTGGAAACTTTTGGAGTGACTACACCGGCGTGGATGCATTCAGTGGTCCAAACCAAGACATCCCAGGCAGCGATTCCATAGGAGACACCCCTTACGTCATAGATTTCAACAGCGAGGACAGGTACCCTCTGATGAATCCCTCGGGAGCATTTCCTCCCTCAGCACCCTTGAACTTGTCAGCAACAGCAGGAGACAGACAGGTGTTTCTTACGTGGAACACTCCCTCTTTCGACGGAGGTCTTCCGATCACAAACTACCGAATATATAGAGGAATCACATCAGGTGGAGAGATTTTTCTTACCGAGATAGGCAATGTCCTCACCCATCCAGATACCGGTTTGACAAATGGGCAGATGTATTGCTACAGGGTCTCAGCTGTCAATGCAATAGGAGAGGGTCCTCTATCGAATGAGGCGTGTGCTACTCCCACAACCACACCCGGAGCACCGACCATATTGCAGGCGGATTTGAGCGGAAATAACCTTGAGAATGTGACAATCAGATGGACACTCTCTGCAGACGACGGAACTGGTCAAAACTCTGTGGTCAGTTATGCAATTCTGAGGAACGTGACATATGATGCCAATGGAACCCTCTATGCGTTTGTCGGTTCGGTACCCAAAGGGACGAACGAATACACTGACAACCTCTCTGGTGAAGGCGATTCGAACAACTACTTCTATCAGGTCTGTGCTCTCGATATAAACAACCTCACAAACTGCTCGAAGAACCAAGGAGCAAAGTTCACTCGGCCCCTATCTGGCGGATCCAATCTTGTATCAGTCCCTCTGATTCAATCAAATGATACCACAGAAACCGTTCTCCAAACAGTGGAATGGGACAAAGCGTGGACCTACAACTCATCTGCTCAGAAATGGAAGTGGCACATGAAGTTCAAACCCTACCCGGGAGAACTCGAAGATATCGGTCTGACAGAGGGCCTTTGGGCAAACGTGACTGGGGATTCGAATTTCACTGTAGCGGGGATAGTGGCCTCTTCAACCACCATTTATCTTCACACAGGTTGGAACCTCGTAGGATTCCCCTCATTCAGTTCGATTTATACAGTAGGAGAACTGAAGGCAGAAACGGGTGCGACAAGGGTGGAAGGATTCGATCCACTATCTTCACCGTACTTCCTCAAGGTCCTACAAGACTCCCACATTCTTCTCGCGGGACAAGGCTATTGGCTAGAGTGCCCTCTGGACTCAATCTTCACCCTGTCGAACTCCTGAACTCTCATCTCAGATCCTTGAACTCGGCAAAAGATTCTTTTGTTCCATAGACGTTGGGCAGAACGGACGACAAGGTGATGGTCTGACGGATCATATCCAAAAGATAAAGGAAAAGATTCTTCCAATCCTGGAACGGTATGGAGTCAAGAGAGTGGGGCTGTTCGGCTCGGTCCTTCGCGGAGAGGCCAGAGAGAACAGCGACATAGACATATTGGTTGAGATAGAGGATGACATCAGCTTACTGAACTTGGGGCGAGAATGCCGCTGCCTTTAGGCTGCGGATGAATCGCC
>SOIM01000035.1 GCA_004377185.1 Methanomassiliicoccales archaeon
TCGGTGTTTCTCCTTCCCCCTGATCTTGCATCTAGACTGATCCTGAAACTGAGGGGACTGAAGATAAGCCATCGTTATTGGGATGTATTGGCGCACGGGTAGTTCCCCGCATTTGACTGGAAGAGTTCTCGGTCAACACTCATATAAAAAGAACAATGCAAATCTGGATCCATAGAAGGTCCAACTGAGAAGTAAAAGGCTGTGCATATTCAATGCTCGACAGAGCGATCAATGACATAGTTCACAATGTCAATGCAACTGGCAGCTAGGTACGTCTCTCTTCCGAGGGACATCTTTCTCCCGAATCTAAGAAGGAACTTCTCATCCTTCTTTGGCAGGCCAATGTGATCTCCGAGCACTACCAGAATGTCTCCCGACAGGTCACACTCGGAAATGTCCTCACCCTTTTCCTCCAGCACGTAGATCTTGTATCCATCCGCATGTTTCCTTTTTACCAGTCCTTGTATGGACATCACGTCCACAGATATCCCAGGGTGAGCTTTCCCTCTGAGAACACTGCGCAAAATGGCTTCCCAGCTCCTTTCGTCCACGCGTACGTCCCTCAATGTGTCACCATCAATACGAATTCGCAAGGGAGGTCTTGGAGGACCGCCAAGAACGGCATGAAAGACCACACCGGGGCGGTGCGCATGAGATTTGAATATGGATGTGAGGATGCATTGATAGACTGTATCCAGTCTTCCCGCTTCCTTTAGCGTTTTGAAATCACCGTCGGTTCTCCCTTTTCGGGAATAGAGCACGAATTCTCGCATGATTCGGCCATCCGCTTTCTCCAATCTATATGAAGGGATAATAGTCACAGTGATATAGATTTCTCGAACAGGATGCCTCAAAAAGGCTTTATACACTAATTCGCTTGAGAGCAATCAAGAGCAAAGCCAGAGGTGGACAATGGATTACGTCGGTCGACTGATTTATGGGGACGAGACGCTGGAGGGGATAGTTCCGAAAGATGTGTTGGAAGAGGGAAGACTCATCGAATACTGTGCCCCCAAGGGTCATCCTCCGATCGAGGACGTCAAGAAGAAGCTGAGAGAAGCCATATCTCATCCAGTTGGTCCAGAAGGGACGCCCTCGTTGAAGGAAATCATACAGAGCCGATACAACGGCGGATTATGCGCGATATCAGTGGACGACCATACACGAGAGAACGTACACACGAGAATCCTGCTGCCCGTCCTCCTCAAGGAACTCCAAGAACTGGGTGTAAAGGAAGAGAACGTAAGGATAGTGGTTGCGAGCGGAACGCACAGGGCACCCAATGAGAATGAATTCCCGAAAATCCTGGGAGAAGAGATTTGGAACAAATACAAGGACAGGGTAGCGGTCCATAACTGCAATGAAGGCCTGATCACACTGGGAGAGATTGATGACGTACCTGTGGAAATAAATGGGCTCGTATATGATTCTGAGATCTATTTGCCGTTGTCCGACCTGGACTATCACTATTTCGCTGGCGTTGCCGGGGGCCCCAAACAGATATGCCCAGGTATATGCGGCGAGAAAATCATCACGGCCGAGCATCTCAAGATGTTCGGAGGGCTGGGATTCGCGGAGAACGTTGACAGCGGGGTTGTGGATGGCAATCCGGTGTTCGATCATAAGATCAAAATCGTTAGCTTGATTGTACAGAAACTGGCGGAAAAGGGGAGCTTTGTCTACTCCATCCTCTGTGTGGTCAATCCAGAAGGACAGTTGGCCCAGATATCTGGCGGAGACATTTTCGAGACGCACAAACAGGACCGCACCATACTCGACAGGGTGTACATCGTACCCGTTGACAGAAGGGCGGATGTGACGATCGTCAGTGCGATGTCCAAGGGCCTGGACGTGTACCAAGCGGAAAAGGCCATCAATACGGCATACCGGGCGACAAAGAAAGGAGGGAAGATCCTTCTGGTGGCTCCCTGCCCTGACGGCATAGGGAATAAGGATTTCAGGAATCTTATGAGCATTTCGAGTGTTGTCTTTGAGAGGATGAAGGAGGAACTCGGGTCTTCCTCGGATGCGAAGGAAGTGATTGACAAGGGAATGGAATTGGCCAGAAGAGAGACTCAGAAGATGGCGATGAGAGACTTCAGGATAGGGATGCACAAGCCAGTGGACCTGTTGAGGATGTTGGACCATGTTGGGTGGGGACACCTCTACATTGTACAGGATGGTCTGTCATCAGAGGAGAAGAGGTTGCTTCCGTTCGAGTACGTAGGGAAGGAGGGCGATTCACCCTTGCAAAAGGTCAGGGAATGGGTGGAGGACATCGAAGCGAAGGAAAAGCCCGATTACTTGATAATCGAGGACCCCGGTTTTCTCTTCAAAGCACCTCCTCAATAGGAGCAAGTGGTTGGTTAGCAATGACCCTTAGCCAGGAAATCCTTGGCGTGATAAAGGAATACGCAGTTCACAATGATTGGTACCTAGCGTTCGAAGGGAAGTCAAAAGGAAATCAACATCTACATCGCGTTAACAGGATAGTTGTTCATCTTGCGAGGAAAGAAGGAGCTCGTATGGATATCTGTATCGCAGGAGGTTGGCTGCACGATCTAGGTTTGGTGAAAGGAAACAGGCACCACTGTTTCACGGGAGCTGAACTCGCCAGAGAATATCTCGAAGGTTTGGGTGTGGATGCCGAAGACATTCAACAGGTGGTACATTGCATAGAAGCCCATGATGGGGAGGTCGTTGCTGGAACTCTGGAGGCCAAGGTCGTGCACGACGCTGACACGATAGACAAGATGGGTCCGTTCGGATTCATCAGGCACGTTTGGAAGATATCCTTGGTGGAGGACCTGGATGCTGAGCGGCTTGTGGACACGGTAGCGGAACATATCGCTGAGAGGAAATCGAAATTGTATCTAGAGACCTCAATAAGAATAGTTGGGGGATTTCACCGAATCTTGGAGTCCTTCCTTGAAGACAGAGAAACCGCAACAAAGGTGGTGGCGACTGTCGTTGACTGCGCATCAAAAGGAATCCCAAGCGAGGACACGGCCCAGATATTGCTGGAAGACCCGACCCTGGAAAAGGACTTCCGAGACACAATCATTTGCCAGACAGCCACCTGCTATTTGGATTGATTCTAGTCCTTGTATTTCTTGAACTTCGTTCCGCAGTTCGCGCAGAACTTCTCACCCTCATATCTGGGTGTTCCGCATTTTGGACACACCCCTGCGAGTTTTCGGGGGAGGAGCGGGTAGCCCTCATCTGCCGCCTCACCACGAATCCACGGAAAAGCATCCTGGTGGGGTTTGATCTCCCAATCGCTGACCCGGTTGTACGCATGTCTGTAGCAGAAGAAGAACAGTATGAAGGGTATGAATGCCAGACCCAGTGTCAGCATCGCAAGGTTCGCGAATTGCAGTAGGTTCTCAATGCTCATCCCACCCAAGTCGGTGACGTACAACAAAGCCAAGCCCAGGACCAGACCTAGTGCCGATATGACAATGCTCACCGAGAAAGCGGCCCACAGTATCCTCTTGTATCTCTCGGTGCACAGCTCATAGACGAGGTTGACGATCGCCAAGCTGAGGGCTATCGTTGAAGCCATGCTGAACACCCCAGATATCACAAACTGCGCTCTGAGGAAAGATATGTACCCAGAAGAGTCAGTCAGAGGATTGGGTCCCTGTTCAAGTTGAAGAATTACGTTCACAACCATCAGAACGATATATGCGAGGATTAGGACTATTCCATTCTTGACCCTGGACGAGTGCTCTGGACCGAATTCCCTCTTTCCCAGGTTCATCTCATAAAGACCCAGCAACCAGAGGACTATGACCAAGAAGATGAGGAACATTCCCCCGCAGATCATTCCTCCTATACCGACCAATTCCGATGCTTGCTCAGAGGACGGTGTTTCGATTCCACTGATTGCGATATTCAACGCAAGCAAAGCCCCAACCACAATGAGCAGCATAGCGATAATGTAAAATCCGATTCCCCAGCTGAGATGTTTCAGACCCTTCTCAGTCTCCAGTTCTCCTCGGAAGAACTCCCTGCTTGGTGGGTATCCAATGCCCGAAGGTGGCTCTTGATCTGATAACTCGGACACTCCTTCTCCGCTCCTTCTCCGAATCGGCATATGCTCAATGTTATATTATGCTGTGCCGGGGAGAAAGTGGTTCTGAAAAGATACTTATAGATAGGAGAGAATACGAGAATAGCCATCTGACAAGATGGACTATAAATGGAGGAGACTGTCGCATGAAAGAGAGGGTTGTATCTCCAGTGGGCCGGATATTTGTTTTCGCTCTTGGGCTGTTGTTGGTTTTTCAATTCGGCTTCTTGACGCAGAATTCGAACAACGATGTGGGTGTGAATACGACATCTCAGGTTGATGACATTCCCACCACAAGGACTTCCGATGAGCCGGACCTGTTGCAGTCAGTGGACTACCTATCTGACACGGTCTGGATACCTCAAGGAGACCAGTTCTACATAAGGTACGATGAGGCAAGCAATAGCTTGGTGGAAATGAGAAAACCCGACCCCACGGCCGGTATGCCACAGGCCTTCGTTGATGCCATCAACAGGTCGCCCAACTGGTTGAAGGACAACATCACGAGGAAGTTCGAACAGCTTGTGGACACTGACATAGATGTAGGTGCCAACAGCGCCCCGGAGTTTGCTGATCTGGACGGGGACGGGGACTTGGATTTGATTGTGGGGACCCAAATCGGAACTTTAGACTATTTTGAGAATCTGGACCCTGCACTGCACTATCTTGAAGGACATGATGTCTTCGTGGGTGCGGTCTACAAGAGGAACACTTCCATGTTCATGGGGATTTCTGTCGTGGGCAGAGCGCATCCTGTTATCGCAGACATTTACTCGAACGGGCTTCTGGATCTCCTAATAGGTACGCAGAGCGGTGAGGTTCACCTCTTCGAGAATCAAGGGACGGTCAGCCTGCCTGTTTGGGCCCCGGTGGTGGTAATTCCGGGTGTCACAGCGGACAGCGGTTTTGCCTCGATTGATATTGAAGACATTAATTTTGACACCTATCCAGACATTATTCTCGGAGAAGCGAATGGCACTCTGCACTATTACGAGAATCAGATGGGATCCTTCGTGGAGATAATGGTCGGGCTAGAATGGACGGACGTAGGGGACAACAGCGCCCCTCGTTTCGCGGATATGGATGATGATGGAGATTTCGACCTTACAGTGGGAGACAACTTGGGTAGGCTACACTATTTCCGAAACGACACCACCAACTGGACGTACGACCCCTTGATGTACGAATATGTCGACTTCCCTGCTAATTCGGTTCCAGCCCTGGTTGATTTGAACTTGGATTTCATACCCGACTTGATCTCTGGGGAGAACAACGGAAGGGTCCATTACTATCAGAACATTGGCAGCGTATCCCAACCAAGATGGCTCCTCTACCAGAACACCATAACTGGTTTCAATTGGGCCAACCACAGACAGTTCTACTCGGACAATAGCTCGGTATACTTGCGTGAGAGAAGTGTCCCGGCCAGGGCCTTGGAATATGCGAACTATATCAATTCCGTTCCACAGAAGATGGTGGACGAACTGGTCTTCTCCATAGCTCATTCGGCGGTTGGAACGCTCATGCATGGAGCCACCTGGGCAGAGGTGTGGTTGAACAATACGGAAACGCTGTACTACAATGATGCATACCTCGAGTACGCGAACATCGTGGAATACAATCTCGGCACTCCAGATCAATTCTCGACAGTTGAGTATTGGGTATTGGATGAGGATGGTTGCTGCAACGCCAGCAGGTACGAATACCCGCCCTACATCTATTATTGGTGGATAGTGCATCCCAAGGGTTCCGATGAATTGCCCACTTACATAAATCCGATAGTCAGGACCTCCGGACATGGCGGAGCGTCCCCGCGTCCTCCTGCAGGGAACGGCACATTCTGGCGTTGGTCAGTTTTCAACATGGCGGACACCTCCTGGCCTGATGATTCTGCATTAAGTGTCAAATATCCCATCGAGGAGAATCCCCCCATGCTCAAAGACCACATGGCGGGTGTCAAATACCTCTGGAACGGGGAATCCTACAGCGCACCAAGACTTTACAACAACAGTGGAGAGACCGCACGGAACGCAACTGGAGTCATTCTCCGACCTTGGAGTCAAGCCACCCATGGAGTCGAGGTTACAAGCCATTGGGTTGAATCCACATTGGCGCTGAACGCCCAAGAACATGGTGATGGGAACCGTCCCAGGCAGATTGTGAGAATCCAGTTCGAACACAATGGCAACTGCGGGGAGCTTTCAGACCTTACATTGGGTGCGATGAGAGCATCCTTGATACCGTACATCGAAGTGCTTGGAATCGCAGGTGACCACTGTTGGGGGGCCTTTTATGAGAGAGGCTGGCACCAGATGGACAACTACTGGAGCGCTGGTGGCTCGGTGATAGCCAAATGGGGAAACTACCACTATGGCTGGAATCGGGACTGGGGTAGTTTCATCACATACAGAGGGGACGGTGCGATGGAAGCTCCATTCCCCATAAACGAAACACACCGCATCTATGACCACAATGGCGATGGCGGATCTGACAGAGGGAACGTGACCGTCAAAGTCACCGACTGGAACGGGAATCCGATTGACGGCGTACGGGTTTCTGTGGCAGACTGGAATTACCTACCACCGTTCGGATTATCCCTTGGAGGAGCTTGGTACTACACCGATGGAGACGGAATAGCTTATTTCACCACTAGCGAAAGTCGGCAGAGAAGTATGGGTGACAACAACTACGACGAAGGCATAATGATCCACCTGAACAGCAGGTACGGCGGAGGAACATGGAATCCCCGTTATCCGAACAGACTGATAATCAATGTACCAGGACTGAACAACGAGCCGATGTACTACGTTAACTTCACGGTTGACCAGAACAAATCAAGACCATATCCACTAATCTCTCAAGGGCCCCCTCCGGCGCCTGGGAGCTACAGTGTGAAGGTGAAGTATGAGACCAAGGTCGGTGTACAGCATCCAGTCAATGGTTTTGGCATGGATGACGGGAGACCTTTCCACGATGAGGAGATCTACACTGGAATTCACCTGGACGCCTTCGTAGTCAACAAAACAGAGTTTGAGAAGTACCTCAAAGGCTATCTTTTCGAGGGCTACAGCATCATTCCTAACCGAACGCAGTCAATTCTGACATTCGACATTCCAGACCCCGCTGAAGATTGGTATTTCGTTTTGTCAAACAGGGACACAGTGGAGACAACAAAGCTCGTTGAGATAGAAGCGGTCATCGAGGACTTGGGTTTGCCAGCGGACATGCAGGTGCTTCCACCAGGGACCATTGATGCTCAGCTATCCGGGCCTGGCCTGGCGTATGTCACAGTGTCTTGGACGCTTTCTGGTGATGATGGATCTGGAGAGAACGATGTGGTCAGATATGACATCTATTCCTCTACGACCTACATTCCGGCAGGAGTTGGGTACACCAAGATCGCTTCCGTTCCAGCGGGTGTGAGCAGCTATGACGTACCGAGTGTTGGAGCCGATCACCTGAGTCACTTCTTCTACGTGGTAGCAGTGGATGATTGTTTCAATGAAGAGGAATCTCCCAACCAAATGGCAAAGGTTGCGATTCCGACAGTGCTTGGCATGCAACTCGTTTCTTCGATCTTGAACACTTCCGGCCAAGATATGGCAACAGTATTCCAGACTGTAGGATTCGGAAGAGTATGGACCTATGACAGCACGGACGCAATCAATCCGTGGAAGTCGTACATACCCGGGAAACCGATCAATGAGTTTGACCTCACTTCGTCAGTGGACAGGGGCAAGGGGTACTGGATAGATGTCGAGCAGTGCGGTCTGTTGAGAGTCGTTGGCACAGTCCCCATCACCACCCAAATCACACTTTACCAGGGCTGGAACTTGGTCAGCTATCCTTCCGTCCAGACTGATTACTCAGTATGGTACCTGAAAAACGATACGGGTGCAACTACAGTAGAGGCTGCCGATTCGACCGTGCCTTTCTATCATCTCAAGAAACTATCCAATTCGGATACGCTGGTTCCTGGGTTTGGCTACTGGATCTACGTACCATCCGAGACGGTTTGGACTGTGAACTTCTAAAGGGCAGTAGGATATTTCCTTACAGATTCAAGGTGGAGACAGTGAATGGCATCTCTTTCGTACGGCCTTCAAAAACGATTCCCATCAGCGTAACTGGGAAGAAATGCCCTCTCAATTGTCTGCATTGCGCTGGAAGATATCTTGAGGGCATGAGGGATGTGGAAGAGACAGCGAGGATAGAGAAAGCCCCCTCTTACTTAGTCACTGGAGGCTGCAATCTGGATGGCAAGGTGCCCATTCTGGAATGTTCTGAGCTGCTCCGCAAGCTCCCCGAGGGTTCTAGAAAAATCGCCCACACCGGTTTGATGGATGAGAGGGATGCAGGATTGCTTTCCGATTTCATTGATGTTGTCTCATTTGACTTCGTGGGAGATAATAGAATCATTAAAGAGGTCTACGGGCTGAACAAGTCGGTGGATGACTACATAGATTCCTTTCAATCCTTGTCCAACCACCTACCAACCTACCCACACCTGACCATTGGACTGTACAAGGGAGAACTGGCAGGAGAACATGAGGCTCTTGATATCCTTGAGAGCTTGGGGACGGATTCCATCGTTCTGAACGTATTCATGCCCACAGGCGGAACGGAACTGGCTCATATGTCCCCTCCCAATCTGGGGGAGGTGAGAGAGGTCGTGAAGAGAGCAAGAGAGAAGTTCGCGAATGTCTACTTGGGCTGTATGAGACCTGGGGGAAGCTATCGTAGGGAACTTGATGTGCTCGCAATAGAGGAAGGCTGTGACAGGATTGTGAATCCATCAAAGCCAGCAAGAGATCTTGCAGCCGAGAAGGGAATCCCAACAAACTGGAAGGAGGAGTGTTGCATACTGTGATCCACATAGCTCTTGGAACAGCATATTCCCTCGGACTCAAAGAAGGTTCTTCGCTTGTGCCACCTGGGACAGCTCATCTCCTGAACAGCGGGAAGTGCAGGTACGACTGCGCCTATTGCACCCGTGCAAGGACAAGCCAGTCCCATGAAGACTACCTCTGCAGGGTTCCTTGGCCAGCCTTCGAAGAAGAAGGTGTTTTTGGTGCGTTGGGGAAGAACGAGGAGAAGTTCTCCAGAGTGTGCATCCAGGTTGTCAACAGCAAGAACCATCTGCAGGTCGTATCAGATTATGTTGAGAGAATTACGGACATCACCTCGTTACCCATCAGCGTTGAAATCAGAACAAGCAGACTGGTTGATGTGGAGAGATTCTTGACACTGGGGGCAGAATATGTGGGCCTTCCTCTGGATGTTGCTTCGCCAAGACTGTTCCCGGATTTCAGGGGAGGGACTCTGGGAGACAATCTCAGCTTCCTATTCGATGCAATCAACGAATTCAAAGGGTGTGTTGGGACCCATCTCATTACAGGCCTGGGTGAAACAGAGAAGGAAATGACCGAACTCTTGACAGGAATTGTGAGGAATGACATTCCGGTAGGTCTTTTCGCCTTCACTCCGTGTAGAGGAACTCGCATGGAAAAATCACCACCGCCTTCCATCTCCCAGTACAGGAGAATCCAGATCGCCAAGTATCTGATCTCAGAAGGAAGGGAGGAAGACGTGACGTATGACGATTACGGAAAGATATCATCCTTTGGTTTGGAGGACAGCGAACTGCACCGAATCCCTCCGGACATATTCGAGACCCAGGGTTGCGAAGGCTGTAACAGACCCTACTACAACGAAAGACCTGCGGGTCGACCTTATAACTATCCAAGACCTTTGACGGATGAGGAGTTCCAGACAGAATTGAGGGAGACCTTGGAATGAGAAAGAAAGTGATCGTCGAAGATCCAGCGGGGAAGTTCCTCAAGATAACCATGGACTTCAACGGAGAGATAAACGAGGTTGTCATCACGGGGGACTTCTTCGCCCATCCGGAAGAAGCCATAGACGAGCTGCAGGAGAACCTCAGAGGGGTCAAAGCGGACGAGAAGGAGATTCGAAAGGTTCTGGAGGAGTTCTTCTCAAGGGAAGGACTTCGTTTGTACGGCATTAGCCTGGAGGGGTTGCTCAACGGGCTGAAGGAATGTCTGGGGGAGGAAGATGAGAACTAGGCTACTCCAAACGGGTCATCTCAGTGCAGCTACGAACATGGCGATAGATGAGACTGTGTTGCGCCGCGTGGCATCGGGGGAAGCCCCACCCACATTCCGACTGTACGGTTGGAAGCCTCCTGCTGTTTCAATAGGATATTTTCAGAGCCTGGTGGAAGAGGTGGATCTGGAAGTTTGCGAGGATCGTGGAGTGGATGTCGTAAGGCGCATCACGGGAGGGGGCGCGGTATTTCACGACGCTGAGGTCACGTACAGCGCGATCGTTCCCCAGAACTGGGAAGCGATACCTGAATCCATTCCCGAGTCCTACCAGTTCATCTGTGAGGGCATCGTTGAAGGTTTGAAGGATTTGGGAATCCGTGCACATTTCCAGGGCCTGAACGACATTGCTGTAGGTGGAAAGAAGATATCTGGAAATGCCCAAACGCGAAGGAAAGGAGTTGTTCTTCAGCACGGAACCATACTCATTGACGTGGACCCTGAGAAGATGTTCACCCTTCTGAGAGTCCCCTCGGAGAAGACAAGAAAGAAACTGATAAAGAGTGCCAAGGAAAGGGTCACCAGCCTGAACGAAATGCTCTCCAAGTCAATGGACTTTGAGGATGTGGTTTCAGCTCTTGCAGAAGGATTTGAGAAATCGTTGAGATTGGAATTCGACAGAACCCAGCTCACAGAGGAGGAGATGTCCGAGGCCGATGAACTCGCAGAGAAGAAGTATGCCACAAGGGACTGGAATTTCATGAGGTAGCAACAGTCAACACCTAACTAGTTGGGGTATAGATGATAGTCGAACAGATGAAGAGGAGGTTTGGAGACAACTACGCCTATGTCGTGGCGGATGAGAGGACGAAAGAAGGGATAGTGATAGACCCCTCTGGCTTGACCGACAAGATACTCGATTTCGTGTCCAAGAAGGGACTGAGGATTACGTACATATTCAACACTCACAGACATCCGGATCATATTGGTGGCAATGCCGAGTTGGCAAGAGAGACAGGTGCGAAGGTAGTCAAACACGCGAGTTCCGCAGGTCGAGATGACCTCGCAGTTGACGATGGGGATTCGTTGAGATTTGGAGAACTGGAGGCGAGGATAATCCACACACCCGGACACAGCCCGGACGGCATCTCGGTCCTGGTCGGTAAGAATCTCTTCACTGGTGACACGCTATTCATCAACGAGTGCGGCAGGACCGACCTTCCCGGAGGCAGTTCCGAACAACTCTGGGACAGCCTCTTCCACAAGATCCGTATACTGGATGATGACATCGAGGTCTACCCAGGACATGACTACGGCCCCCTGCCTCACGATTCACTCGGCAACCAGAAGAAGAACAATTACACCCTAGAACCGAGAACACTGGAAGAGTTCATTCAGTTTATGCTTGAGCCCTGATAGCTACTTCTATCTCTAGTTTTCGACTATGCAACAAGAGATTTCCTCGTCTGCGCTCAAGGAGAGTTTCACACACGTGTTGTGCTCGAAATCTGGTCGGAAAGCTTTTAATTGCAGATACTATTGAACCCCCCAGCATTTCTACCAGAAAGACGGAAACGACAAAACGGGGAGGGCACAATGAGGGAGATGCTGAAGACTAGGAGGAGGGCGATTCCATGAGAAGTAAGAGCACATGTGACATAGAATCTAGGAAAGAGTTTTGTGAGCTATCTCGAAGCGACGACAGACCATCTAGAAAGATGGTGGGACTAGCAGAGGCTAAGGGCTTGGCAATGGCAATTACGATGCTGTTGATATTGACCGCGTTACCTCTTTCATCTACTTATGCAACCGCATCAGGATATAGGATGGATTCGGATTTGAAAGACTCAACTGCTTCCTTCTGGGGAGAGGACGGGGGCGACATGTCTGGATATTCGGTCGCGGGTGCTGGGGACGTGAACGGGGACGGATACGATGACATTCTCATAGAAGCATATTTGGACGACGATGGCGGTGCTAGCGCAGGCCAGACCTACCTCATCTTTGGGAAGGCCTCCGGCTGGGCCATGGACACCGACCT
>SOIM01000049.1 GCA_004377185.1 Methanomassiliicoccales archaeon
TATTCCGACCTCACAAGCCGAACAAGTACGACCAGATTAGTCGTCGTCCATAGGGAACTGCGACATTATCGCACGGGCAAGTCGTCACTTTGGCAATGCTGGAATTCGGAATCCTTTTATTCTCCGTTCTCGATGTCTCACGCGGAGGTGAGGTGCATATCTTCATCAATTGGAGCAAGTCCCAGGAAGGGGCTCCTCGCCATCATGGCCATCCTCTGCGCAATAGTATTGCTTATCTCTATCTTCAAGAACGGTGATTTGGATGATACATACCTCAACCCCAGCAACTTATTTGATGGATCTAATGGAACTCGTGGGAACAATCTCCAGACCGAGCACTTCAATTTGAGCTTCGAGGGCCAAATAGAGAACATGGTCTCTACTGAAGGAGACACACTTGAGGAGGTCTTCGTAGAGGCGACACAATTCCTCGATTTCATCGTTCCTGATAGAACGATGGTCAACATATCCACCGATCCAAACATCCTTCCCCCGCAAACGCTTGACCTCAGCTACTTCGGCTATGTTGTCCCGTCAGACATGTCCTCATCAGGAGCCCCTGAGATGTTCCTCGGCCTTCCGCCAGAGTGGTCGACACAATCCAACGACAACTACCTGGATATGAGAGTGTGGATTGCCGCACACGAGTTCGTCCACATCATAAGGTACTATCAGACCGAGGACTACAACGGAAGTCTGTACCCCCCGTGGCTGGAGGAAGGTCTTCCCACATACTTCGCCTTCCAGCATCTGTCCGCGAGTGATGAGTACGTCAGGTACTGGGTCAAAGGTCTCATCGACACCAATGAACTCATAGACATAACAGACCTCTTCCAGTGGAACTACTATTCGCTTGGGGAAGGCTACACGATAATCAAGTACATCATAGACGAGTACGGAAGAGAGGTTTTCCTCGATTTCCTGGAAACGTTCAAGGATTGGGATGGAACCAGGACCACCGATGACAATCTCCAAATCGTATTCTCCTCGGTATTCGACAAATCACTCCAGGACTTCAATACTGAATGGAAGGCCTATCTCTCCAACAACTTTGCCATCGATTTTGACCGTGACGCTATAGAAAGGCTTCCAGGAGAACCTGTCCTCGGAGCTTCAGGATGGAACATGCCCACATCGACCGGAAACGGCAAGCTCCTCAGCGTGACAGATCGGCTGGGTTCCCTGGACCTAATCCTCTCGAACGAGGATGGAAGTGAGGAGACTTGGATAACCACGGATAGCAGTTACGATGGAGACGGAAAGCTGGATGATACGGCCTCTTGGATCGCCTTCACATCCACAAGGGGCGGGGACTACGACATCTACAAGGTGACAGCCGACGGTGGCGTCCCCATCCAGCTGACGAATGATGGTTCCTTTGACATCATGGGATCCTGGTCTGCAGATGGTCAGGAAATCGCATTCACCACCAACAGAAACGGGGATTGGGACATCTACGTCATGGCCAATGATGGCTCAAGTATCCGGGCGTTGATCGCCACAGAGGCCAACGAAGGGTCGCCTACATTCTCGCCAGAAGGCTCCAGAATTGTGTATGTGTCCGATGCTGAGGGAAACCGAGACCTGTACATCGCGGATGCCGATGGCTCAAACATAAAGCAACTGACGTCTACGCCAGATGATGAGAGCTTCCCTTCCTGGTCCCCAGACGGAAGCAAGATCGTTTACACATTGAAGAGTGAGTTCTCCAGGGAACTCTTTGTGTTTGATATTGCCACTGGAGAGGTTGATGTTCTATTTGACCAGCCCAGTCGTGCGGGCTTTGTTGGACCCATGATAGGAGTACTCAGATACCCGGTTTGGTCATCTCAAGACGATGCTATCTTCATCGCTTATGGGGGACAGATTTTCGCACTGGAACTGCCAAGCGACCTGAATCAGAGGATTGAGCTGATCTACCCTTTCATCATATCTGTGGTCGTGGTTGCTGTTGTTGCTGTCCTGGTGTTCTACATGCGGAGAAGAAGGACGTCAGAGCCTCAGCAATAATCAGAGGCTAACATCATTGAGATCGGTGGCCTGGTTCCAGCGAGTTGAAGTGGCGTAGTTCATATTGGAGAGCGACACATCTAGACTCTGGCGTTTCGCAACAAGGATTATAAGCTCAAAAGCTGCTTTGGAATACGGTTGCGGAGGAGAGAATGAGAAGAACGGCGGTGATCATTGCATTTACGGTGTTCATGAGCACCTTCGTTGCCATCATTGCGATACTCCCAGAGGCGAGGGCCGCCACCTTGTATGTGGGCGGAGGGGGTCCAGGGAACTACACTACGATTCAGGGAGCGATAGACGCTGCATTTCCGGGAGATGTCATATTCATCTACAACGGAACGTACTTCGAGAATATCCAGGTCTACAAATCCCTGTCTCTGGTCGGAGAGACAAGAGACAACACGACCATTGACGGGAGTGGGATTGAGGATGCGGTTCACATATCTGCTGACTGGGTGAACATCACAGGCTTCACAATAACGGGGGGTACCGGGTCCTCCGGAATCAGGTCAGGAATAGAGTTTGATTCCGTCGAGAACAGCACTGCCAGTGGCAACAACGTGACCGACAACGACTACGGAATTACGATTGACTCGTCAACCAACATCGTGATCGTAGGCAACATCATGTTCGAGAATGGCATCAGCATATGGGGAGATTCCGTGGAACAATGGAGCACTCATGTCATTGACACCACCAACACTGTCAACCGCAAACCTGTCTACTACTGGAAGAACGTCAATGGTGGGACCATCCCACACGGTGCGGGTCAGGTGATACTTGCCAACTGTACGGATGTCACCGTTCAGGACCAGGATCTGAGCAATGGAACTGAAGGACTCGGACTCAGCTTTTCATCATATAATACGATTGTCAACAACACAGCGTCATACAACGAAAGGTATGGTATCTTTCTTCAGTCATCTCACCACAATACTGTCTCCAACAATAGACTATCTCACAACGCTGCTGGGTTGTATCTCTGGCATTCTGACTACAACGTAATCGCACACAATCTCAACATCTCATATGGCCTATGGGGCATTTACATTGCAGACTCAAGTTTCAACCAGATCTACCATAACAACTTCGTGGAAAACGACCATCAGGCGAATGACATCACAGGAATGAATGAGTGGAACCTGGCATATCCCTCAGGTGGCAACTACTGGAGCGACTTCACGGACATTGATGAGAAGAGTGGGCCTTTGCAGGATCAGCCCGGGAGTGACGGTATTTGGGACAGTCCCTACGTCCTCCTCTCAGGAGCAAGCAAAGATCATTACCCTTTGACAGCTCCGATTGGACCAACTTCTCCCTCAGCTCCATCAGAGCCTCGGAAGCTCGAGGCGACGGCAGGCAATCGAACTGTAGTACTCACGTGGATGCCGCCAATGAGTGATGGTGGGTCCATCATTAGCAGTTATATCATCTATCGAGGACTCGCTACAGACTCACTGACATTCCTGGGAGAGATCGGAAACGTGCTCACCTACACAGATACGGGACTGGTGAGTGGACAGACCTACCACTATACTGTCAGCGCAAAGAACAGCGTAGGTGAAGGCCCACAGTCGGATGAAGCAAATGCTACTCCCTCCGCTCAGAATGTTCCCCCGACCTGCAGCATTCGGAGTCCGACCCCTGGAGCTCGGGTCGGTGGCGATCATATGGTTTGGGGCATGGCCAATGACACTGATGGGACAGCGGAGATTGTGGAAATACGGATAGATGAAGGTCCTTGGCTTGAGGCCAACTGGTCTGAGGTCGACGGCACAAGATTCTGGATTTTT
>SOIM01000002.1 GCA_004377185.1 Methanomassiliicoccales archaeon
TCTTTGGGAAGGCCTCCGGCTGGGCCATGGACACCGACCTATCCATGGCAGACGCATCCTTCTGGGGAGAGGACGCTGGGGACTATTCTGGATGGTCGGTCGCGGGAGCAGGTGACGTGAACGGGGACGGATACGATGACATTCTCATAGGCGCGCCTTATGACGACGATGGCGGTGCTAGCGCAGGCCAGACCTACCTCATATTCTACGAAAGCGCGCCCACAGTGCCCGGAAACCTGAGCGTCGCCCTTTCCAGGGACGCAACCTATCTGAACCTCACATGGGACGCATCGCAGTACTGGAAGAATCTCACAGGTTACAAAGTCTACCGCTCCGATGATGGCATTATGTATCACGAGATCGCTTCTCTGAATCCCAACACACTGTTCTACAATGACACAGATGTAATTCTTGGAAGGGTATACAGATATGCAGTGACAGCTACAGCTGACGCTTCTGTTGAGTCACCTATGTCATGGCCCATAGAAGTCGTATGCGATTATGATACTGATTTGGATGGCACTGGCAACCAATGGGATGATGATGATGACGGGGACGGTGTATCCGACACCCAGGACACCTTCCCACTGGATCCTGCCGAGTGGATGGATACTGATGGAGATGGGATAGGCGACAATGCGGACACTGATGATGACAACGACGGTGTGCTAGATGCAAGTGATGCGTTCCCCAGGAACCCGAACGAATGGGTGGACACGGATTCGGACGGTGTGGGAGACAATGCGGACACTGATGATGACAATGATGGTTATCCTGATGCAGTTGAGGAACAAGCGGGAAGTAATCCCAAGGACGCGTTATCCGTACCACTTGACACGGACGGAGATGGGGTCCCAGACATCTTGGACCAAGACGATGACAATGACGGCTATCTTGATGCGGTTGAAATACTAGCTGGCAGTGATCCAAAGGATCCGCTCTCGGTGCCCCTTGACACGGATGGGGATGGAACGATCGACATCTATGACCTGGACGATGATAACGATGGGGTCGATGATTCGCGAGATACCTTCCCACTTGATGCTACCGAATGGGTGGACACGGATGGGGATGGCATAGGCAACAGCGCCGATCCTGATGATGACAATGACGGTATTCCGGATATCAGCGACCTTTATCCATTGGATCCTCTGAACAACATAGGAGCCATCATAGACTACATCAACAACACGGTGAATGACATTCGAAACAGGGTTGTTGACATTCAACTGAACTTGGACAGTATGAACACAACCCTCACCGATTTGCAGAATGACATAGACTATCTCAACCAGACCATCCCAATCAAGATCGATGCTTTGTCCGCACAGCTTTCGGGTGTGAACGATTCTCTCACGAGCAGGGTGTCGAGTGCTGAGACCAACATACTGAACGCCATTGCTGGATTGAACGCTTCTTTGTCTTCGGATATCCAGAACTTGCTGGTGGATATAACGAACGAAGTCGGCGGCATGAACGCCTCTCTATCCGATCAACTGACGAATCTCTTGAACAGCATGACCACCGACAATGATGCACTGAGAACTTGGCTTGAAATTGTGCTTGGGTACATAGATGACAATCTTACAGCTACGAACGATACGCTCCAAACTCAATTGAGCAACCTGGATGCTTCCATGACAAACTTCTACAACAGCCTTCAGAGTGACTTAGCTAGTGTTCTGTTGGCACTGCAGTCACATGATGACAGCACGGGTGAGAACCACTCTGACATAAAGGACATGCTTAACGATCTGTTGGCTGGCGGTATCGGAATAGCGGAAATCGAAGAGCTGAAGACCATGCTGATAAACATAGCAACAAATCTTTCGGCCACCAACCAGTCAATCGCGAATGATGTTTTGAATGTCGCAAACAACATCGATTCATTCCAAGTGGATACAAGCCAAAGACTGGAAGACATTAACGCGACCTTGGAAGACTTGTCCAAGTTGGACGACATACTGGGAGATTTGGCAGCATTGGATCAATCACTACAACAGGCAGAGGAGCAATTAGGTGCTATTGAAGAGACGAGTGATGAGGGAGTATCCAGGACCGATATGAATACGATACTCCTGGTGGTGGTATTGATACTTGTAATAATCTCAATTGTGATGAATCTCGTATTAAGAAGGAAGTTGGCAGGAGAACCTGTACGACCTGCAGAAGAAGAGGAAGAGATTCTAGAGGAAGAGGGTGAATCGGAAGAGGAATAGAGACTAGAATAAGAGAATCCCCAACTCCCGGAAATCATCCCAATTAATCTTCCATTGTATTGAGGAACAACGTTGTCTACAACCCTGCTAGGTTCATCTCTCCTGCCCTCCACCTTTTTATTGCATTGTCAGATATCTTACGGGGCGAAAGAATGTCGGATACAGAAGTAGCTCTTGTCACGGGAGCTTCGAAAGGAATTGGAAAGGCAATTGCCTTACGACTTGCGGAGGACGGGTACGACATAGCTGTCAATTATCTCACACACGAAGATGAAGCCAAGGCAGTCTCGTCAGAAATACGAAACATGGGTCGGAACTCAAGCATCTACAAGATGGACGTCTCGGACCACGAAATGGTCCAGAAGATGGTGGAAAGGATATCCGAAGAGCTTGGAAGCGTCTCCGTCTTGATAAACAACGCTGGCGTCTATCAGAGAGCTACCATTGATGAGCTGTCGAAAGAGGACTGGCAAAGAACCATTGACGTGAATCTCACTGGCTGCTTCAACTGTGCGAAAGCGGTAATCCCGGAGATGAAGAGTATAGGGAAGGGGAGCATCGTCAACATATCGTCCATGTTAGCGTTCAAAGGTACGAATCACGGGGCTCATTATGCTGCCTCAAAGGCTGCCATCATTGGTTTCACGAAATCACTGGCCCAAGAACTGTCCCCACATGGCATCACAGTGAACGCAGTGGCCCCAGGTGCGATAGAGACGGCCATAATCGCGTACGACAGTCCCGCGGACAGAAAGAAGAGAGAAGAAATCACACCCCTTCGCAGGGTGGGACAACCGGAGGAGATCGCCTCCGCAGTTTCCTTTCTGGTTTCGAAAGATGCGAAATACATAACTGGTGAGACACTGCACGTGAACGGTGGATTCCTGATGGTCTAACCAATCATCTGAACATCCGAACTGCTGGCTCGCTCATCGCAGGTTTGGCTTGCTCTTTCAGCATTTCAAGGTATTTCTCCATCTCACCAGCCTGTTTGATCAGGGGCTGGGACTCGATCTCGATCTCGGGGATCAGTTTGTTGATGCCTTCCACCAATTTGGCAGCCGCATGTGCATCCGGAAAATTGGGCATCGCTTCCGCCAGGAGGCTGATAATGTTGAAATCGATCCACCTGCCTTCATTCAACAGAACCCCGGACACGCCCGAGATCATGCCAACCTCCAATTGCGGCACTCCGCTCTTGTTGAGCTCTTCCCGAGCGGCCGTGTTGCTTCCCACACCTACAAGCTCGGGTTCCTGATCCTTCCCTTTGGGTCCAGATTTGGGAAGCCCCTCAAGGGAGATTATCCTCCTGCATCCCTGATCCATCGTCCATGAAAGCAACCTCTTTGCAATCGGTCTGTGGAGTTTGGTTGGAGGAGGGAACTCGGAAATGAATATCGCCAGGTTCAGGTCCTCCCTTGCATAGATGCGCGCAGGGAACTTGGGTTTGGTGGAGTAAACCATTGATATAGGTGGGAAATCCTCGGATTCCAGAGCGCATATCTGGTCGAGTTCAAGGGTGGATATTAGATAGCTTGACGCGATCGTACTGACCAGTCCCACGCTGGGGAAAGCTTCCAAGACTGTTCCGTTCGTCAGATTCATGTTCTTGAATTTCCGTATCTCGATCTCGACTGTCAGACCTACACCCCCTTCTCGAAACAGCAACGTCCACAGAGCTAATTAAACTTTCTCAATACTGCAAGGATGGAATCGCAAATCATATAACAATAGGTGCGATTAAGTCGAGCGGGTGTGACCATAGCCCAGAAGAAACTGATAACGATGGCCCACGGGGCCGGTGGATCGCAAATGGGCAGGCTGATCAAGGACACCATTCTGGCCAACCTCGGCGGGAGCGCCTCGCTACCTGAAGTGGAGATCGCCTTGGAGGAGCTGGATGATTCCGCTGCTGTCGGAGGCGTGGTCTTCAGCACCGATTCATACGTGGTCAAACCACTCTTCTTTCCGGGAGGTGACATAGGAAGCCTTGCCGTGGCGGGGACTGTGAATGACATATCCATGGTCGGAGCGGATGCCGCTGCGATCTCCTGCGCATTAATGCTTGAAGAGGGTTTTCCGATAGAGGAGCTGGAGAGAATCCTGAAAAGCATGAGCGAAACCAGCAAACTGGCTGGAGTCCCTGTCGTAACAGGCGATACAAAGGTCGTGGAAAGAGGAGCACTGGATGGTATGTTCATAAACACGTCAGGGATTGGTTTCGGGGGGGAAAGCTTGCAGAAGAACATCGACGTGGTCAAGGAATACAGGGAATTCGAGGAGAACTGGATCAAGGATTCCAACGTGAGAGATGGTGACACGATCATTGTTTCCGGAACGATGGGCGATCACGGCGTTACCATTCTTTCGACGAGGGAAGGATACGGTTTTGAGAGCGAGGTGCAGAGCGACATATATCCTCTCAACAAGATGATCTCATCCGCACTGGAGGAGGGAGGCATTGTAGCTATGAAAGACCCCACGAGAGGTGGCCTTGCAAATACTCTGAACGAGTGGAGTGAGAAATCCAAGGTCGGCATTCTGATCCGAGAGGAGCATATTCCCCTGACTGAAGGGGTGGTATCTGCATGTGAGATGCTGGGCATCGATCCACTGGCAATAGGAAACGAGGGAAAGGTGACAATCGCTGTCGTGAGAGAGAAGGCTGAGGATGTCCTGGAAAGCCTTTGTAAGACAGATCCAGGCAAGAAAGCGGCAATCATTGGCGAAGCAAGAAGTGACATCAGAGGAGTGGTAATGGAAACCGTGATGGGAGGCAAGAGAATTGTCGACATGCCAGCCGGGGATCCAGTTCCCAGGATTTGCTAGCCCATCTTTCCATATTTGTATACGATATTGCAGCTACCCTCAGTACTGACCATACAGGGTCCGATGGGGGTCTCGGGCGTACATCCGGTCCCGAAAAGAGGGCACTCTTCCGAATTGGCTATTCCTCGCAGAACCTCTCCACACAGACACCCTTTTGGTTCAGCGAACTCCTTTCCTTTCAGCTCAGCAAGTTCGTCCTCAAAAGCGAGCCTTGCATTCTTCGAACTGTATTCTCCTCTCAGTTCCAGTCCGCTGGCAGGGATCACGGGGAAGCCTCTCCATTTCACGTCCACCGGTTCGAAGACCGAGTTCATGACTTCCACGGCCTTGGGATTTCCCTCCCTTCTCACTGCTCTGGTGTACTCAATCTCAACCCTGGCCTCGCCTTTTTTCTTCTGCTTGGCCAGCATGTACACTCCCATGAGTAGGTCAAGGGGTTCGAATCCTGCCACGACCTGCGGAATGCCGTATTCTTTGGAAATGAATTCGTACGGAAGCGAGCCTATGATTGTGCTCACATGACCCGGTTCTATCAATCCATCCAACCGTATCTCTCCCATCTCGGCTATCGCTTTCAATGCGGGGGGTATCAGCCTGTTGCATGTCAGGACATGGAAGTTGTCTGGCGTGCCAGCTTTCAATGCGGCCGCAGAGCTCGGAGTGGTCGTTTCGAATCCTATGCTCATGAAAACGCATTCCTTGTCCAGTTCACTGGCAAGTCGAACAGCGTCATCCACACCGTACACAATCCGCACATCGCATCCTTCCGTTTTTGCCTGAGAAAGTGAAGAGGTAGCACCAGGGACTTTCAACATATCTCCGAAGACAAGGATGGTCTTCCCTGATTTGGCAAGCAGAATCGACTCTTCGATCTCTCTTGGTGTGGTCACGCAAACGGGGCAGCCTGGACCCTGTCTGATGTCAACTCCAGCTTCCGCCAGCATTCCCTGCAGTCCGTACCTGATCAAGGTATCCTGATGGGTCCCGCACACGTGCATGAGCGTGATTTCTTGGCCCATTTGCTTGATCTTCTGGATTATCCTCTCTCCCATTTCCCTATCTCTGAATCGGTACATCATTCCTCAACATCCGCAACCATTTTTCTGATTATGCATTCATTTCCTGAAACGATAGTTACTGAGTCTTCGCACCTCGGACAGGAGAAATCGGGCACCCTGAGATGGTATTCTGGATTCTCATCGAAGTTCAGCTCTCCCTCATAGCCGCAGGATTCGCACCTGACCAGGGCAGGCTTTGTTTCCAGAACGAGTTCGGAACCATCGAGAACGGTCCCTTCGGCCAAAACCTCGTAAGCGAACTTGAGTTGCTCGTGTCCCAAGAAAGTCAGATCACCCACTTCCAAAAAGACCTTCCTGACGGCCGTGACATTGTTCTTCTCGGACTCCGCCACAAGAGTGTCCATTATCTCGGACATGATCGAAAGCTCATGCATCTGTATCTCCCAGAATCTGTTGGAACATCTCCAGTGTTTCCTCGGCATCTTCCCTGTCGAGGATTTGAATGGCATACCCGGCATGAACGATCACATACTCGCCAACCTTTGCATCCACCAAAGAGACGTTTGCCTGTCTTACTGTCCCTCCAAAATCCACTTCTGCGATATCACCGTTGATTCGAAGGACCCTAGCGGGTATAGCTAAACACATGGTTGAAAGATTGCAATTGACCTAATAAATCTATGGCAAGAACTAGAGAAGATTGCCAGCTATGACGTTCTGACCGATTGATATGCCACCGTCCCCATTCGGGACTGAGTTGTGGAGGAGCAGATCCATCTTTGAATTCTCTACGAGACCTTTCACTATTCTAACGACCGGGAGATTGTAGGAGACGCCTCCTGTGAGACCGATGGTTTTCAGATCGCGTTCTTCTGCGTTATGCACGCAGACCTCGACCATTCTCTTCATCAGTTCTTCCACGAAGGACCTGGACATGTCCGCTTTCTCAGATTCCGTGAGATTCTTACCGCGAGCCAGAGAATCCAGTGTCTCGAAGAGAGGAAGAGTTCGAATGACTGATGGATTGGAGCCTTCGATTTCGGTATGGAACTCGTACTGCGGTTTTCCCACATCCAGATATCTTTCCAACTTGATGGCTGGTTCACCATCATATGTCATCAGATCGCAGATTCCGAGATAACTGGAAAGGGCGTCAAGAACCCGTCCAAGACTGCAACTCTGAGGGGACTTCTCCATGGCCTTGATGAATACCTCGCTCTTGTGCGGTTCGAAATAGTCTTTGGTTACGCCCAGCCGCTGGAAGATGGCGAACAACATCCTCTTTGGTTCCTTTGTGGCAAGGTCCCCGCCTATCATCGGGAGGTATTCAAGATGCCCTAATCTTTCGAAGGAGTCCAACTGGGAGTACAGGATCTCGCCACCCCAGATCTTTTCGTCCAGGCCATAACCCGCTCCGTCCACTGACAAAGAGACAAGGGGCTGTTCCCAATCGTTATCCGCCATGAGACCTGCCACATGAGCCCAATGATGCTGAACCTCGAAGATCTCCGAACCGAACCTCTCAGCAAACTCCTCCCCGATCCTTCGAGTCGTGTACATGGGATGAGGGTCGATTGCCACGGCATCGATCTCCTTGATTCCGAAAAGCCCGAGAAGGCGGTCGATGGTATCGCGCAAGAAGTTCTGAACCTCATAACGCGTGGTGTTTCCGATATACTGGGATGCAATCAGTTTACCATCCTTGGACATGCTCGCCGTCACATTCTCCTCGGGTCCAACGGACAGCACGGAACGGTCGTGAAAAGCGTTCAGAAGATCAGGGACGAAGCCCCTGGATTTCCTTATGAAGAGCTTCCTTCCCTCAAAAGGTATCAGGATGGAATCATCCACCCGGCTGACGATTCTCCGGTTGTGAAGCAGGTTGAGGTCCAAGCCCAGAGAGAACACGTCCTCGTTGTTGGTAAGCATAGGTTCGTCCGGTAGGTTGGCGGAGGTCATGACCAAAGCATCGCTCCTAGTGTGGTGAAACAGAATGTGTTGCATGGCGGTGTAGGGAAGATAGAGACCGACATTTCCAAGTCCAGGAGAGGCCGGGTCCAGAACCTCTCTTTGAGGACCTTCCTTCTTAGGCAGCAGAACGATTGGAGCTTGAAAGGACGTCAGCAACTGCTCTTCATACTCTCCCACTTCCGCATATTTCCGCGCGGTCCCCAGATTCCTGACCATCACTGCGAACGGTTTGAAAGGCCTGTTGTACCATTTCCTGAACTCGGGTATGGCTTCCAATTTGCAGACGATGTGCATCCCGCCCCAGCTCTTTGCCACACCAATCCCTCCTGCATCTATCTCACTGGCGAATACCTCGATCGCGCTCTCCTTTTCCATAACCTTGCCATCGCTGTCATACAGAACATATGCAGGACCGTCATCGGGACAAGAGATGGTCTGAGCGTGGAACCTCCAGTCCGCGGGGGTTCCGTACTCTTCGTTACAGATTCCGCAGAGTGGGAAATCGGACATGGAAGTGTATTTCCTGTCATATGGGAAATCCTCAATGAGAGAGAACCGGGCACCGCAGTCCGTACAGTTGGTGAAAGGGAACAAGTACCGTCTGTTTCTGGGAGCAAATATCTCGTTCAGACAGTGGACGCACGTGGCCACGTCCGGAGGAATGGAAACCTCTCTCTCACCCTCCTCGCTCGAAAGGATGACGAAGCTGTCGTATTCTTCGTGACAATCACTTTCAGTCATCTCCACCCTGTCGATCCTTCCCAGAACAGGGAGCTCTTCTTTCAGCTTGTCAATGAACGCCTTCTCGTCCTTGTCCACACAGACCTCAACGTAAGACCCTTTGTTCTTCACGTACCCCTTTGCTCCCATCAATTGGGCCACACGAAAGACTGTGGGTCGGAACCCCACCCCCTGAACAACCCCAAAAATACGCAATATCACGAAGCAAAATCACCTCGATCAAAGTCCAAGGGCGCCCATGAGTTCGTCTATGCCCTGTCCGTGTTTGGCATCGGTCTCAATCACCTTGGCCCTCGTACCTAACGCAACGGCATCGTTCCGAAGAACGGCCGGGTCCACTTCCATTGCCTCTGCAAGATCGACCTTGTTTATGACGATGATGTCCGAGAGTGCGAAGATCACCGGGTGCTTCTTTATCATGTCGTCTCCTTCAGTTACCGAAACCACCACAACCCTCTCATCCGTTCCGAGAGGGAAGTCCCCCGGGCAGACAAGATTCCCCACATTTTCGATGAACAACACGTCCAATCCATCGACATCCAGATCTTCCAACGCGTGCTCTATGAGGTGAGCGTCCAAGTGACATTCTTTGCCAGTGTTCAGGTTGACGACAGGGACGGAATGCTTTCGGAACCTCTTGTAGTCCTCCTCCCCGGCCACGTCACCTGCGATGACACCAGCATTCTTCCCCTTTTCCTTTAACCGCTCGATGATGTTCTCGATGAGAAGGGTCTTCCCGGAGCCGATGGACCCAACGAAATCGAATGATAAGATACTCTTCGCCTCTAGAAAGTCATGGTTCTTCCTGGCAAGCTCTCGGTTCCTGTCCAGTATGTCATGACCGATATGAACGTCCACTGTCTTGTGCATGTCAGAATGAACATCGAAGGAGGCTAATTAAGTTTTGTCATGTTCCTCATTGTTCCACGACGTTTCTAAGCCCATCTCTGTTCATCATAGCCCTGTATGAGCCCGATTTGTTGGAGGACATCCTTGCTTTCAAGGAGATCGACTAGCGTGAGCTGTCCATCTTTCCTTGAAATTAGGCATAGAGAGGGTTTTCTGCGGATTTCTCCACTTCCACATGAGTGCATTACCTTCTTTCTCCCTCCAATGGAGATATGCTATCTCCTTTTCACAGCCAGAATCTCTAACTTGCGGAAGTACTGACATGATACAAAGACTTATAGAATCCAAATCTCATGATTCATCTGTGAAGATCTTATTCTTAGAACCACAACCATGTATCAGGGCATTGAAATATGCTGAGGGTCTTAGAAGTACAGAAGATGATGTTAGATTGATCTTTGCTTACACAAAAAAAACGTTAACACAATTCTACGGATACGGCGATGAACTCTTTGATAGGATGATTAAACTAGAAGAAGAGGAGCTTCCACAACAAATAAGAGAACTGTTTGATACTGAAAATATTGACATTGTTCACAGTCACAATGCACCGGATTTTCTTACGGTAGCAGCAATAGAGGCGTCTCAAGGGAGAATTCCCGTTATCCATGATATTCATGATTTGATTTCTATAAGAAGCACACCTTATGGTACCTTGCATCCAAGAGACCCTCACGCTTTGGAAAGTGAAAGAAGAGCAGTTACTGAATGTGATGGGTTGATATATGTAACAACTGGTGTTGAGGAAGCATGCGAAAGTACTTACCCAATTGACCAAAAACCTACTCTCGTATTTCCGAATTATGTTCCGAGAAGATTAATACCTTCCACTTTGAGAAGGAAACTATCTGAGAACGATGGAGAAATCCATATGGTTTATGAAGGAAGCATAGATAGTGTTAATTTAGGGAGTCATTATGATCTAAAAGATATTTTCAAGGCTATTGCTGATCAAGGAATTCATATCCACATTTATGCCTCCAAAGAAAATCCAGATTATGCTGCTTTTGCTAATGAGAATGGTTACGTCCATTATCATGGTCATTTACACACGAAAGAATTACTCCAAGAGATGACAGAGTACGACTATGGTTGGGCAGGTTTTAATACAGCTAGAAACAAAGAACATACAGATATGGTCTTAGCTAACAAGGTCCTGGAGTACGTTGTTTGTGGGCTTCCAGTTATATCTTTCAATCATAAAACTCAACAGGACTTTATTGAAGAGAATGGAATAGGTATTGTAATAAGTGAAATGGATGAATTATCAAGCAGACTGAGAGAACAACCTGAATTAGACAAGGTTAGAGCTAGAGTTTTGGAATGTAGACACGATTTTGCTGTTGAGGATGAGATTGGAAAAGTCTTGGACTTTTACAGATCTTTAGCTTAAAGGAAGATGTAAGAACTCTGGAAGGTCGGCTCTAGGGAATTCCTACGGAATTCCTTGCCTTATCCCATTTCCCTTCATTCGGGCATATGACAACGGGCAAAGGGCTACACTGGTTTCGCCTGAATTTGCTGTCACAAACTTCTCTTACCCGTGATACGTAAGGCGAAATTTCAGCTAAATGAGTGAAAATAATCTTCATGTCTAGTTGTGCTTGAAGAATAGCTACAAAAAATGGCTTGGTTCAATATGTACAAAGACACTTTTCTTTGTCCATATGTTTTGGACCTACCCCGCCTTCGAGGCCCAAAAGAAGGAAAAGATTATTCCAAACTCCGAGTAGTTCGTTACGTTTCGTTCATCAGAACCCAAGTTGTGTCTGAAGGCACCCATATCCAATAAGCCTGATGAGGTTCCATGAGTGAGGAACTGGTCAGACGCTGCAGATGATAAGGTTCCTCATCAGAATAACCCTCTACCTCGTACTCCGAGATCCCACTCAATGCGTCTGCCACTGTTCTCGGGTAGGGGGAACAATAGCCAACGAGATTCCATCCCTTATGAAGATAAATCGTGGTCTGAGCGGGGACGATTCCCCCTACCGTGAGATTGGAGTCCTCTGTCACATTCACCCAAAGTCCTGGCTGTGTAGAGGAGCACAGAGATGAGCCCGAAGATGAAAGCGACCACCGCAGTGCCCAGATAAAGCAAAATCAAGTGTGTCCAAATGGTGCTTAGTAGTTATGCGGAAATACGGCGGCCAGGATTCGCACCTAGGAACCCCTACGGGACCGGACCCCGAATCTGGCGCCGTTGGTTTAGCCAGGCCAAGATGCGAAATACTTGGCTATCCGTATTCTATGATTTGCCGGCAAATGGGCGCGTGAATACTGGCCCACGCATATCTTTGCTAATACACCTACGCCGCCCCGACGGTAGGGTTTTCAGCAGCTACTTGTAACGTAAGAACGCCCCGATCCCCCCCAAGGCCTCGAG
>SOIM01000050.1 GCA_004377185.1 Methanomassiliicoccales archaeon
GGACTGGAGGGTTGTGGGGGGTGAGAAGTAGATGAGGACTTGAGCGCCGGAGGGGGGTGTTAGTGACGGATTGGGCGTCCTGCGGATTAGATTTTGAGGGGAGCGTGGAGGGGACGGAATGAGAGAGAATTGTTGTTGCGTGTGTCCTTGATTCTCGGACAGTATCGTTGGGAAAGAGTTGTCTGCACAAGAAGATGTAGACCTTGCCTTGTTCCGGTATGGGGCATAGAGCAAGAATACACTTGTTGCTTGTGTTTGGAAGAATGAATCTGGTTTCCATAGGTTCCCACAATCTCTGTTGCATATGGCAATAATCGTTTCGTTTCGCGAGAATTCTTGTGTTAACGTGTCGTTGCAAAGAATTAAAAGGCTCAACAACAATACGATCCAACTGGTCGCAACACGTTGCGAAGAGGGCCAGTTTGTTTCCAAACCCATTCCTCATCGGAAAGGGTAAGTGGTGGGAGGTGGAGCCTGAAGTGATGTTCGAGACAGGACAGTGTCTGATTAAAATGGAGCCACGCAATATCCGTTGCTTCCGGATGGGTGTCAAATGAAGGCATTCATATCGTATTATCATGGTGATGGCGAGGAACAGGCGATTCGCCTAGAGAAGGATTTGAAAGAACAGAATATTGCTATTTGGATAGATAAGAAGTCAACGGAATTGGGACGAATATGGCTCCAAGAAATCGATGAAGCGCTCTATTTGGTCGATTATGTTCTTGGGGTAGTTACTGAAGGCTATTTGGAGTCAGTCGGAGGAGTTGAAGCATACGCTACAATAACAAAAGGTTTGAAAAGACGAGACATCAAGTTTGTGCCTCTTTTCTTCATCTCTCCAAGTAAAATGAAATCTGTCATAATACCAGCAATTGGCGGGATCAACTTCTCAGAAGACTACAAGAAAGGGCTGCATGACCTTATCAAGCATCTCAAAGCTGAGGCAGACGAGGAGGATGCAAAAGATCTCCTGACTAAGATTGAGAGTCCTTTGTCACCCAACCCCTTTCGTAGAGTGAGAGCTGAGTTCTTCTACGATGATTATAAGACTCTTGCGTATGCATTTGCCGAACCAGAGAAAGAGAAATATGATATGATAAGAGAGGCCAAGCCCATAGTCATATTTGGCGGAAGAGGCTCTGGAAAAACAATGATTCTCAAGTCTATGATTCCTGAGGTTCTGATGGCGCGTCTTAACGTTAGAACATTTCAAGAAGCAAAGGATAATGGCGCAGATTTCTTCGGAATTTACTTTAGACTGAAAAGAGGATCGCTTCTAATATATGATTACCATCCCATAGTGGAAATGGGAATTCTGAAGACCCGCATCAAACCTGATTATGAACTGTATAAAGAATTAATCGACAAACTTGGGAACTACGGGGCAGATGCAGACCCGGTTCTAACGGCAGGGTTGAATGCGGCTTGGACAATAAGTCTCAATGAAATCAATCTCAAGATTCTCAAAACAACATTGCAGAAGTTGAAGGATCTCAAGGTTGCTGAAATAATTCGATTTGAGAGAAAGACTGAAGAAGAGATTACTCGCGAAATCTGTAGAAGGTTGAATCTTCCAGGCAGGGAAGACATACGGATTTTCGTCGACTTGAATACGTTTATCGACGGTGAATTGGGAAAGATAGAACGATATCTTCAGGATTTGGCAATCCCCTTCGCAACGCCCACTCCTGACTGGTGTAGAACAGGCCCTGATTTTCTTGATGAAGTCTACAGAGTGTTATCTGAGAACCTTATTGATCTGAAGGATATTCATTTCTATCTACTCTTTGACGAGTTTGAGAACCTCCGTCCTTTTCAGCAGGTCATAGTGAATGAGTGGATTAAGACCGCAAGGAATTTCACAGTGAAAATCGCAACGAAATTCAACGGTATGTACACAAATGAGACGCTTCAAGGCCAACCTCTCCAAGATGGCCAAGACTACTTCACATGGACATTGGACTACAACCTGTTCAACCCAAATGAGAAGAAGTCCTATCAGAGTCTACTGTCCAGGATTTGTGGCAGACTTTTGGAGATGGAGGGCTACGAGGAAAAAGACATAAGGAGAATTCTGGAAGAGCCTAAGGAACTGGAGTTGCCTCGAGAAATCATCGACAAGGAGATAGAGAACATCAGAAAGAAAGCTGGCCTGAGCTTTTCGCCGAACAAAATGAGCGAGTATCGCAACAAACTGGAACTGGCTGCAATATTCAGACTCCAAAGGAAAAGGGAGAAAGTTGAGGGTAGGAAGAGCCGGAAGAAGGTCTATGCTGGATTTGAGACCTTCACATACCTCTCTTTCGGAATAACTAGAATCTTCCAGAATCTCTTGGGCATGTCGTTCTACAAGGCTGAAGATGAAGGCATCGATGTTAAGAATGGGGGAAGAATACCTGTGGAGAATCAGACTTGGGCGGCCTATATTGTTTCAAGGGCTTGGTTAGAGAAGATTCCATCCAATCTCGAAGAGTATGGCGAAGTGATGTACCAGTTTATCGTGGATCTTGGTGATATCTTCAGAGAAAGGTTGCTGCACCATTCGACTGAACCTGAAACATTGACAATAAGCCTCACTGATCCATCCAACCTATCATCTCAGCCACTTCTGAACCACATACTGACTCATTCAGTGAGAGAATCAGTCATGTATGAGAGAAAGGAGACGAGTTCTATGAAACCGAAGGAGTCTGGAAGATCGCAACCAAGGGAATTCGTTCTGAACAGAGTCTATTCCCCTATCTTAGAGATTAGTTATAGGCCTAGATGGCCAAGAGGAGGAGAATTCACAACCTCAGAATTGGCGGGACTCTTGGACGGTAGTAAGAGAAGCAACGTCAAGAAACAACTACTTCTGAGACAACTCGGTAAGAAGAGTATAAACGAGAACACCACATCCTTGGATGAGTACGTTGACGGTGTCGATAGTCATGAAAACAATTCTTGAGCCTGTGGAGCTGAGGAGAATCGAAAACATATCAGGTGATGAGCCTGATGACGTTTTCGTCTGTTGCGGTAGTCCAGAAGAAAGATGTCTGGGTTCTGTAAGAAGGCTAGCTCCCGATTACGAATCAAGAGCTGTGTTCTTGATTAGATACACAGACCACAGAAGCAGCCAGAGGGAAAAGAACATCGACGAAATGAAAGAAAAGCTCGATAAGGTTGGTGAACTGTTCGAGTTTGTGATTGATGAGGATAAGCCAATTCCTGTGATAAACGAGATTGCTCGAGAACTCTATAGACGAATCGACTCGTGTGAAGCACCAAGAGTGTCAATTGACATCTCCACAATTATCAAATGGCATTTTCTGATTATGATGAAAGCCTTGGATGTGAGGGGGATATGTGATAAGATAAGGTTCCTTTACACCGAACCTAAAGATTATATTACCGATTTGTTTCAACCTCTATCCTTTGGCATTCATCGGATATTTCCAGTGCCCACTTATTCTGGGAAATATGACTTGTCCAAGGACATTCTACTGGTGCTCCTACTAGGTTATGAAGGCGATAGAGCTCTTGCGTTATTTGAGGAGATGGACCCTACGGAGTGTTTGCTTTTCATAGGAAAACCCGCGTATCATGATGAATGGGAGGGAAGGACTGAAATCATGAACTCAGGGATTATCAATATTGTAGGAGAATCTAAGATAGTACACATCGATTCACGGAATCCAGTCAGAGTATATGAGAGGCTGAAATCAACACTCCGCAGTCCGCAGTACTCAAAGTACAATCACATCATTTCTCCATTGGGGACAAAGCCTCAGACTCTGGGACTATATCAGTATCTATCATCCAATCCTCGTGATACAGTGCTGATATACGGCTCTCCCTTAAGACACAATGAACCATTCTATTCCGAAGGAATTGGTAGGTCTTGGTTGCTTCCGTACGCTCAACCTCAAGGTGCAGATAAGGATGAATCCAACCAAAGTTTGCTTTAAGAGCATGTATCCTACAGACTCGGTTTCCGCAGCTCACGGAATTCACTCATACACTGCGAAGCTGATACCATTCATACCGAGGTATTTAGTCCAGAAGTACTCTTGTCAGAATGACATTGTACTTGACCCTTTTTGTGGGTCTGGAACCACACTGCTGGAGGCCAGACTCAAGTCCAGAAATGCAGTCGGCATTGATATAAACCCATTGGCTGTTCTAATATCTGAATCCAAGACTAAGTCTCCGGATTTGGATGAACTGAGTCTTGCAATCCAGTCTGTATTGAAGGATATTGTCGAAGGAGACGGAAGGCTGCAAGTGGATTTCCCAAATATCGATTACTGGTTTTCTAAAGAAGCTCAGGACGAGCTCTCGAGAATAAAGTTCTGTGTGGAGAAATCCAAGGATAACTTCTCCTGTGATGTGTACAAGTTTCTCCTGGTCAGTTTCTCTTCAATCATCAGAAAGTCATCCTATGCTGATCCTCGTATGGCAAAAACTTACAAGTCGAAAGTGGTTCTGCGCCGAATCAACTCTGGATGGAAGCCTACCCCAATAGCCTACTTCCAAGAAGCTGTCACAAAGAACTTCGACAGAATCCAAGAACTGGCTGAGGCAACTGACGGAAAAAGCAGCCTCGTTAGAGTGTTTCATGGTGATGCAAAACAAACCTCGAGCATTTTGAAGAACAACGGAGTTGAGGAGATTGACCTTGTTCTTACCTCCCCTCCTTACATCAATGCTCAGGACTACTTCAGGAGCTATAAGCTGGAGTTATGGTGGCTGGGTTTGGCCACACCCGAGGAAGTCAGGCATCTCAATAGGCAGGCCGTTGGAACTGAAAGAATCGGAGGGGTGGACTGTGATTGCTCTAGGAAGGGAGATGGGAAGCTTCTGAGATCATTACTTGGCAAGATCGGAGACATTGACAAGAGGAAATCTCGAATCGTCTTCAACTACTTTGAGTCGCTTCGCTCCATTCTCAATGACTTCAACAATGTGCTGAAGCAAGGAGGTTTTCTCTGTTTAGTTACCGGCAATAACACCATATGTGGGACAAATATTCCCACGTACAAGATTCTCATGCGTGAAGCGGAAAAGAGAGGTTTTGAACTTGTGGAAATGTTGAATGATGAGATTCGCAATCGATCGTTGCCTCCAGGTAGAAAACATAAAGGTGGAATCATCAGGGAGGAATGGATAACTGTGTTTCAAAAGACGGAGAGATGGAATGGAAGTTGAGTTGTTGTTTATTACTCCAGACGCAGAAAAGCTAATAGAGGCAGCAGGACGAACTTCATATCTTTCTTTTGAGAAGAGTTCAGAAGACTCTGCAGAGGCCTTTGTGAGAATGCTCATCAAAAGGAATCATCTGTCCGTACTGGAACATGCCTATGCCACATTCAGAATCTCAGGGATTTCAAGATCCTTCACACACCAATTGGTGAGACACAGGATATGTTCTTTCACTCAACAGTCACAACGATACGTGGACGAAAGCCGATTCAACTACGTCGAACCAGAAACGATTAGAAGCAACCCTAAAGCCCATTCCACTTTCGTCAACTTCTTGAACGAAGCGAAGAAGACTTATTCGAAGTTGCAGGAATTGGGAATCAAGAATGAAGATGCTAGGTTTGTACTTCCCAACGCTGTCCAAAGTCAGATTGTTGTTACGGCGAATCTTAGAGAGTGGCGGCATATCATTGAATTGAGAGGTAAACCGGAGGCTCAGTGGGAGATTAGGGAAGCAGCCATCAAGATGCTCAAAGAACTCCAGAAGCATGTACCAACGGTTTTTGAGGATTTTGAAATTGACGAGAGAAGCCGCACCATTTCTAGAGGATAGAATGGTACAGGCATGTGTTGGAAATGAAAGAAAGATTCCTCTTACACTACTGTAATCAAACGAATTGGAGACTCAAGAACGTGGAAAAACACGCAATTGACCCTGGATGGGAAGTGGGTACCTACAGTGTCTGTCATCCCGACATTAGAAGATACACAGATGCAGGGGCAAGAATCTTTGATGTGGTAGCAAAGGATGGGAGAGGAGTCATTAGATCGGCGTTTGTCGTAACCAAAGTCCGTAACACATCTGATTCTCGAGTTTTGTATTTTGATGAATTCTACTTCGCAGATGAATATCCAATTGTATTGCCTGGCCCCCCAATTCAATATAGGAAGATGAAGATGGCGTCGTGGATTCGAAAATATAACCGATCATCACCCTGGGTTGACATCATTGACAATTACATCAAATACAGAAAAGGTCAGAAGCCGAAATCAATAGATTCAAAATCCTGGGACTATATGGTCAGTATGTCTACCAGAATCAGAAGACTGGTCAAATCCAGGAAGTCTGGAATCGCAGAATCTGCTAAAAGGAAGCCCTAGATCACCGAGATAGCTCACTATCTTCCTGCCCGCCAAAGGAATTTCGATCTGCCGGAGTAAGAGTGGCATTTTGGATAGACAACATCTTTGAAAAAGATCTAGGACGAAGTCTTTCTGGGGGAAGTCCGATGTTGAGGTCAGGCAAGATATGATTCCCAGTGTCCATTGTTGCGATAGACATAACATTTATCAGTGCCATCTCTCATTCTGAAAAGGATGCCGTTGATGGAGGAAATTAGGGATCTTCGATATGAGACACAGAAGGAAGAGCAGGAAAGGAGAGTATGCGCCCTACTTGAGAGCATTGCAAAACCAGAACTGTTAGATATCGCCAGAGAACTCGTCAGAAGTCCATATGTCTTCGATTTCATACTGCCACGTTATTATGCGGATTCTTTTCGAAGACTCCCCCGACTACGAGATGGTTCTGGGGGATTATCTTGAAAGGATCCCAATCAGTTGGTCAAGAGATGAATCCTTTGGTCTGTTGAAGACCAGACTTGTCGCTGAGCCTGAAACCACGAGGGATCTCGCAGAGAAAGTGATGGATAATCGAGAGAAAGGGGGTGAGCTTGCTGGCTCTCTGTTATCCGCAATCGCAGAAACGAGTGAGGGACAAGATTGGATGTTCGAGAGTCTAACCTCAGGGAATGTGAGAAAAGAAGCTTCTGCATTGGTCATGTTGCTGAATTTGATTAGTAGTATAACGGAGCCCAACCTAGACCACAACCTCAGGTTGCTTAAGGCGAATGCACAATCTGTGTCAGAAGACAACACTCATCTCCTGTTGTGGTGTCTGGAGGAGGCATGTGAGAAGGAAAGAGACATCTTTGTTCCTCTTTTGGAAGAAGTTCTCAGGACTAGAGGAGTGCCTGCCGCATCTGTCTACTTGTCTCGTCCTAGTCTACATCGAGAAAGACCAGTGTCTGCGTTGGTGCTTGCGGTTGAAATACTGGAGGAGAAAGGCCTTGACAATGGAGAGATTAGCCTTGGACTAATAGGGATATACCCTAAGAATCGCGAGTTCGTTTTGGAAAGACTGAAAAGATGGATATCCAAAGGGAAGTTTCCAGACAGTCATCACGGCATGCTGGTAGCTCATCTCAAGAAACATGACACAAGTCCGATAATTGCTTTGATCGAAGAATTGATCGATAGTGGCAATCGAAACGCACTATATGTTGCAGCCAACTGTTTGGAGGAATTAACTCAATCTATCTCTGAATGGTTAGGTTGGTGCGAAAAATGGGAATCCGATTCTAATAAAGAACCAGCAGTCATCAGATCTCTGCTGGAAATCCTCTCGAGGCTGAAGACATATGAGGCCAGTGGCGATCGAATCAGAGCCATCGAACTTGTTCAGAAATTTGCTAGCAGGAGCAACATCGACTATGAGGACTCGACAAAACACATTAGTCTGGGAAAGTACTCACACGAGGGCTGCGCCAACACCAGGCAAGAGAACAGGTACACCTTAAAGAGACCCTAATACATCTATCGTAGAGGTAGGAGAGTGACATCAAGATCTGTGTTGCTTCACGGTCTTCTGGACATCTTTCTCAACATTCTGGGTAATTCAGACCATTCTGAACAGCATGCGATCTTTCCAGACTCAACAAAATTCTCAATATAGCCATGATCCTGATTCCATGGTTGTTCGAAAAGAATCGAATGACCTCGAATCTTGGCAAATAGTAACACTGATTCTAGGTTGTCATCTACAAGTACATCTGCGTCAATCTTCTGCTTCTCACGAACGAATACTATCTTTATAGCACCATAGTGTTTGAAAACCCATTTCTCGGTTTCAATCTGAGTTGAGAGCGGACGGGACGTTGCGATGAGGATTCTGTGTTCCGTACGAATATCCCTGACGGCGTTCTTTGAGCCCTTGGTGGCTACAAGCGAACTAATGAAGGACTCATTCTTGAAGGCTCTAAGGACTTCGCTAGTAATAGTGTTTGGACCGAAGTTGTAGTCCCACTCGATTATCTCTTCCTTTGCCAAGGCTATGCCATATTTTTCACCAATCCAGATGCATAGGTGAGACATGGTATCAGCAAGGACACCGTCAAGGTCGATGGCAATTCTCATACTATTACCGAAAATCCGCATCACAATTTATAAATCTACTTATTGATTGATGTCCGATTTGGTGATAGGATGTTATGGAAGTCGAGAGCCAAAAGATTTCTTAGAAGAAGACCAGTACAGTCTTTCCTTTTGACAATGATTGTCATCATACCCTTCTTCTTTGATAATATTGGTCTGTTCCTGAAGTTTGTGCTGCTCGTGGTAGTTGCAGCACTCAACATTTGCATTGTGTATTTTGACATTAGATCGACTCCGCTGGCTTTAGATGTGAGAGAACTCCTTCGACTTATGCTTGATTCTCTATATGGGAGGGAATATCTTGGACATTTCAGGACTAATATCATGCTTTTTGACGAAAAGAAGAAGGAGCTGGCGATAGTGGACAAATACTCAATCAACATGGAAGGACATCCAGATCGATTCATATCCTTTGATCAACACACAGGATTGTGCGGTAAGGCATTCAGAGATAATACAACACACTCTGAAGATTTCAGAATCCACAAACACGAAGAATACAATGTTGACCCTGGGAAGGTGTGGAATGAAATGATGAGTCTTGTCTGTGTGCCGATCCGTCACCCCGAGACCCACAAGTCTGTTGGAGTCCTAAACGTGGACAGCGATCTAAGCATCGACAAGACCAGGTTCAATGAGCCAAAAGTTGTTATAGCTATCAATGAATATGCCCACTTAATCTCGAGACCGGTACTTGAGGAGGCCTAGAATGGCGGGAGTCAGAGTCAAGCAGATTGAAAAAGGTGTGTTCAAGGTTGAGGACCCACTCCATCGTCCATTAGTTAAGCTTAATGGAGTTGACAATAAGAAGAAACCAGAGAAATCCAAAGGTCATTCAATTCGGAAATAGTCCTTGAGCAGGTCCTCCAGAACATATTTTTTTCTCTTCCCATCTCTTCCTACAACCAAGACTTCCATTTCTGGAGCGAATTCCACTAACACCTGCCTGCAGGAGCCGCAAGGCATGGGATACACGTCTGAATCACTATAGATGGCGATTCCCTTGAAACTCTTGTGCCCACTTGAGACAGCATTGAAAAGGGCAACTCGTTCAGCGCATATCGTTAAGCCATACGAGCTATTCTCTATATTGCATCCAGAGAACACATCCCCGTTTGCAGTGAGAATTGCTGCACCTACCCTGGTCCTAGAGTACGGAGAGTGGGAGTGTCTTGACGCCTCCTTGGCTGTCATGATGAGGTTCTCTTCATTCATCTATGCCCCGTCCTCTGCAAATGGAGAATGCAACTATATGTAATCGTCTCCTATTAATCCTACGTTTCCATTTCCTTGTATTTCTTATGCCCAACTTTACCAATCGGATCATGATGTCGGTTCGTAAGAAAGTCCTGGTTCTTGAAGTAAGAGAATCACAGTTTGTGTCTTGGCCTTGATGACTGCAACACCATTTGCTCTTGGTGGCTACCACTACTTGACGCTGTCTTTGTACGGCCTGAGTTTCTCATCCTCCAAAGCCTTCCTAAACACAAACAAATGCTCATGCGCTAACAATAAGAATTCATACCCCTTTTCCCTCCTCCACTTCTCCCTGGTCGTCTCATCTTCCACTGATGCTTGTTCCTATGATTTCTGCAGAATATCCTCGATTCTAGGAGGTCGAAACCTTTTAGGCTTATGAACACTTGACATCTCAACATCGGGGGTATGTTAGATGCGTTTGGAGGACGTGTACCAGGCCTATCTGGAGGAAGTGATAACACCACTTGTGTCAAAAGAGTACGAGCGTGACATTGACTTCGACACGACCGTTTGGACCGAAGAGACTCTTGGGTTCTTCTACAAGCTGGGCAAGAAGCAAGGATACTATGTCGACACCAACTCGAAGACTGTGGGTGCAATCGATCCAGACGGATACATGAAGTATACACAGACATATCTGGAACCACCAAAAGAGTATCTGGTTGACCTTTGTTGGAGAAATTGGGATGAGTCGACTGGAAAATACTGGTTGGAACTTGCTCTCGAGTTGGAATGGCAACCAACCGCTCCTGGAGGGTATGGTGATGAGGACATGGACGAAGATGTCTACAAATTGCTGGATGTAGACGCAAGAAAGAGAGTGGGAATCCTTGGGTGTACTGCTCGTGAAAAGAAGCACCTGAGTCGTGATTCAGCAGAAAAACTAATTGAGAACTTCCAAGGCTATGTCAAAACCGGAGACTTTCATGACGCGGAGTTTCTCTTTGTGTTTATTGATGAAGATGACTCAGAAGATCATTTCGGGGTGGGGGCTCGTCTTGTTGATTCAAATGGCAATGGATCTGACCTTCCAGGCTACCCTTACAGGAAGCTACGGTGATGGTGGTTTGATATTCGTCGCGTCATACCCAACTCATCCAGACATTATTTCGGGCGATTGATATGGGATTGCATGTAGCAAGATGTGCAGATTGATTCTAGGACAGGATGGTGCGGATATGTCTACAAACGTATATCTGGTTCAAGTGAGCGGACATCGCTCAACACATGGCTTAGGTGCTGAAAGATGGGCAGATGAACCACTCAAATTGGGCCTTTACGGTGTATGGAGGAGTGGACAGGGCAAGAAGATATTCAGACAGATTCAGAAAGGAGACTACGTTCTTCTTTACTGCACCGGCAATGTTGATGAGTATCCCAATCAGATTAGACATATCTACGAGGTAGTCGAACGTGGTGGTATTCTTGACGAACATGACAAGCTGAAAGAAAGGGTAGTATGGCTCAAAACCCATCGCCTGTTGAGAAGAGGGTTGGAAAGACAGACGATACATGTCATGGCGAAGAAAGGAGACCTTTCTCCGAATATGATGAAATGTGGCGGTCATGGATTCAACGTCTATCAGGTGGAATGGAAGGACTACCTCCGGATTCTGGAATGGGACAAGAATCAAAATCCTCAGATAGCAGTTCAACTATCAGAAAGAGAACTGTCTGACTACATACTTGGAATGCGCATCTTAGAATTAATTCCTGAATATAGGGGATACGAACTCCACCGAAACACGAATGGCAAGATTGGCGTTAGATACAAAATAGACGGAGGAGAAGTCGACCTGCTCTTTCACAAAAAGAAGACCGACGACCTACTGGTGGTAGAATTGAAGGTCGGTGAGATTGAGATGAAGCATACCAACCAAGTCAAACGATATGTCGACCGTCTAAGAAGGCAGAATCGCAACAAAGGATCCGTATTCGGCCTATTGGTTGGCCGTCATTGTCCCGGGAAACTGAAGTCAAGAATCGAGGAATTGGAATCAGGTGGAATAAGAGTTGCTACATATGCAATCAATCTAGAGGTCAATTTGCGGGAGTCTGCTCAACTCTAGGGAAAAATGGTGGGCATATTTTCGCGGTTCTCTTCTGAAGGGATGTAGCAAAATGAGTGACAAAAAAGAACTTTGGAATCGCTTCGTTCAACATGCAATGAATGCTAAGACGACCAGGTTGGAAAAACACGAAATCAGGAAACGGATTCGAGATTATCCGGTATTCTGTGACGTTGATCCTGAGAATGTCAAGGTGATGTTGGTTTCTGAGCAGGCAGTTCACAACGAGGAATTCCACGAGAAATATCAGCAGATGGGCTGCAGAGCCTATTTGAAGACGAAAAAGGCAACCGTGCCAAAGACTGTGAAGGAGTTCCTAGGTGATGACATATTCAAGAACAGTTTTGAAGGGCGCGGACCCATCTACTGGAGTCATGCCATTAAATATCCTTTGAAGGAGGGTAAATTCAGAAGAAAGTCCGTGCGTTTCTTCATTGACAACGAGACGATTGAGAATGACTATGAAGAAGAAGGAAATGCCTGGTTTCTCAAGAGGGAAATCGAAATCCTAGAGCCTTCAATCATAGTGTCCTTTGGGGGCTGTGGAGCGAAGTTGTTGCCTCACGCTCTTATGTTGGAGGACATAATAGATGAGAAGCTTTGGAAGATAGTGAAAAGGGAACTAGAGATGTATATGGATTCCGGCTCACTGGGTTTCCGATGCAATGGAAGGAAATATGTTGTGTTGTATCATCCCAGCGGAAAGAATCCAGGTGGCAAGGCAGTAAATGAGTTCTTCAAAGAGAGATTACGGCAAATGATAAAGGACGAAATTGAAAAGGGCTAGAAATCATGCCCCTTCCCCCTCCACTTCTCCCTGATCGTCTCATCTTCTGCTTATGCTTGATAACATGCTCCCTAAGAATGAAATCAACGTCAAGAAAAGCCTGCAATACCCTGAAAGTGATGGGAATGTGATGGTTCTTCTGCCTTGTGGCCTCAAAAAGTCGGTTGCATCGTTGCCTCCTACCATTTTTCCCTGGAAGAATGATCCGGGAGTTTTTGACAGATTTTCGAGGTTATTGAACGACCTTCCTTCAACTCCATTGCGAAATACTTAAGTCTCATTGGATATTCTTTGACCTCATGTCCTACTGGCTCGCAGTTACTACTCCGGAGAACTGGCCGTTGTGTCTGAATACAAAAACGTGGGGAGTTGGAGATACCTACAAAGCTCTCCTGAAGAATGTTCAAGTCGGTGAATATGTCCTCTTCTATGTGAGAGGCATGACCGTGTCCGGTATTGTTCGCGTTACCAAACCATATTTCTACAGTGAGGAACGGATTTGGAAAGACTCACTGTATCCTCACAGAGTACTGTTTGAACCCGATTTGGTGTCCGAGGAAACGGTCAACATAAGGCAGTTCTTCTATTCCTTCTTTCCTGGAATGGCTCCATCCGGATATTTCCGAAAAGCTTTCCGAAGACTGCCCGAAGATCAGTTTGAACTGTTTCGAGATTTCCTGAGCGAAGGCACGATTGAGATTATCGAAGAGGATGAAAGCCTTTTGTTCGAAGTTGCAGAGACCGCCACCATTTCTCTGGAGAAAGATCTCGAGAACTTCCTTGAGCGAAGACTGCAGGTGCTTGAAGAAGGCCTGCATCTATTTATCGATGGAGAACGGGAGGGTAGGCAATACTCAACCGATGTTAGTAGGATTGATCTACTTGCCAAGGATAGAAACGACACATTTGTTGTAATCGAACTCAAAGCAGGTGAAGCCGACAGGAAAAGTCTCGCTCAGATATTACCCTATATGGGTTGGGTCAGGGAGTATCTTGCTAAGGGCAGGGAAGTAAGAGGAATCATTGTCGCATCCGATTTCTCCCCGGATCTGATCGCAGCGACAAATGTTGTGGCCAACCTGTCCTTATGCAGGTATAGTGTGGACTTCTCCTTTGAGGGTATAGTACCTAGAATAGAGTTAACGAAGTAGTCAAGAACCGAATTTCCTGTGTGACGCGAACCCTAGGTATGTCCACTACGGTTTCATGACTTATCTATTGCTCATACCCTAACCCACTCTTTCCGACCTTCCATTCTGAGCACTTCTTCGGTACCAAAAGTATCTTATAACAGCTGAATATTCGCATAAATATGAGCCTAAATAGCGCTGTGCAAGCTAGAACGTATGGGATTACCGTTGATGTTTCTGAAGATCTCGTCGAGAAGCTCATTGCCCAAGGTAAGAAACCAACATTCATTATCTCCGCAATAGTCCAGCGCATGAGTTCCGAAATGTCGGTTGACAATATGATCGATTACGCTGAGGGGCGCGAAGCACTCGTCAAGAAAGCTGCTGATCAAGAAGGCCGCTCGCCCAGGGATTTTCCATCAACCGACCGTACGTGGACTTATGATGCCTTTGAGGAATATATGCGCAAATTGATGTCTCTTGCAGAGAAAAGGGCCTCTGTGGGCGACCTTCTCTCAATGCTTATTGCGTACTATGATACGAATCCTCGTCCAACGAGTGAAGAGCTTCGAGAGGCCAGAGGATTTGGCTCCGGTCAGAAATGGTATGAAGAGCTCAGAACGGCCAAGGCTCGGTTGACGATCGCAGCAAAACGCGTGGGCCTTCCACCGTTTTTCGCGAGGGCCTATGGCTCTGGTCTCAAAAGACGCCACCCCATGGACAAAGAAGTCTATGAGTTCCTATCTAGGTGGGTCTCGGAATACATTGTGTCTGTTGAAGAGTATAGGCAGTTAGCTACACCGCGTTCGATTGACTAGTGAAATGATAGGATAGGTGTGAGTGTAAAGATGGACTTAAATAGTAGCAAAACAATATAGGGTGATGGAGATCGAAATGGAGCAAGATATGGAAAACGGAGACAAGTGGCCTTACCACTATCGTGGAACAAGGTACCACTTCAGTAGTGAACAGAAAGTCTGGTGGCAGACGTTCAAGAATGGTTTGGAGATCTTCGTGAAATCTGGACATGACCGCATCATCAAAGAGCTCTTGAAGCTCAGGCCTGAAGGCGGCAGTTTTCGTATTACTGAGACAGGCGATGTAATCATCAAGATGGTTGAGAAAGAAACATGGACTCCCATTTACGTATGTGAGATGGATATGCCCTTCAAATTCAGTGATGACATTGAAACAACACCCAAGGAACTCAAGCCAGGAGACATCTGGACCGGATTCTATGACGGGTCTAGGTACTCACACCTCAATGACAGGGTGTGGTGGAGAAATCCAGAGGGCCCAAGGCAATATATCGTGGAGACACTACCAGACGAAGTAATGTTGCAGATGCGCATCCTCAAGCCAACAGGCGGTTCATTCAGAATAACCGAAGATGGGTATGTGATTACGCTCATACCAAAACAGCCTCTTCCGAACCAGCTGAAGAAACAGTGGGAGAGCATGTCAGTGACCCAGCAGCAGCTGATAACCGCGAAAGTGCAGTCCACAGAGATGTTGCCGATATATATTGGTCGTTATCACGAAGGGATAACACTTCAGCCGCCAAAAGACTTCACCAAACCACTGACACCTGAGGAAAGGAAGGAAATGCTTGACTTTCTCAACGGGTTCTCTGCTCCGGGAGAGTTCGAGGGCATGGTTCCAAAGGATGCCGACGAAGAAGAGGAGTTCTTTGATGATCCGGAGGATTAGCAATGGCGTCAATACTGGATGAACCGACCTCCATTCCAGCTGTTGATGAGAAGCTCGTCACGGTCAATCCAGGTGATGTGTGGCCTTTACCGTACAGAGGTTCCCGATATACCGTTAAGAAGGTGGATGACAGGCTCAAGGTCTGCTGGACTCGCCTGGACGTTAAGCACGATGCATCAAGCCTGCCAGAAAGATTAATCAAGGCCATGGGGACGCACAAGGGAGACCAAAGAGGAAGGTTCATGGTCACTCCACATGGAGAAGTGATAGCCAGACGTGAAATCAGGGACGGTTTCTGGCAGTCGGTGTACTTGGGGAAACTAGATGGAGTTCTGGATTTTCTTGGTTTTGAATTGGATCCTTCTGGCTTGAAGACCGGTAATCTCTGGCCAGGGCTTCACTTCATACACGGAGAGGAGTTTGCCGTATGGAATAGAGCAGGGAATCAGGATTATCTCTATTGGACCCGGAGAGGTCTCTACTTCAGAGCTATTGAAAGGTACCCTGACATCTGTGCTGAAGTCAGGAAAATTCGCCCACGTTGTGGCAGGATCTACATAACTGAGAATGGGCATATCTGGATGAACCTCCCGAGGAGCGAAGTCTCAAGATCGTTTCAGGCCGAATTTTTCACACTTCTTGATGAAGACAAGAAGAAACTCTCTGATGGCAAGCACGACATTTTGCTGCGGTCTATCTATGATCGGGTTTCGGCTACTGGTTGCTACCCAGTGTATCTAGGAGAGATATCCGATTTCGATTCAGGCGTTGCACCAAGAACTCATTTCCTTGCTGGAACACATTTTGGTGTTGGGGGGGAGGATGTCTATGATGGGGACGATTTTGGAGGAAAGTCCTGGCGAAAGATGAAGAGGGATTACTAGTGGCCAAGAGGTTTCCAGTTCTTTATCCGATGCCTTTCAATGAAGATCAATACAAGAAGTACTTGGAGCTAGCGGTTGAACCCGTTGAACTCAGCGAATATATCGACAAGGCATGGGGGGGCATTCTTCCAGAGAAGCCAAGAGTATGCAGAAAGCACAAGAAAGAGGGAGTGAAGACCCCGTTGGAGAAGTGTAGTGAGTGTATGCGGTATCACAAGGATCACACAGCCAAGACGGTGGACAATCTCGTACGGTGTGGCTTTCTGAAAAGGATCAGAGGACACATCTGTCAGAAGCACAGCCGACGAAGAGGAGGTAAAGAACCAAGACCTGTGGAGGGATGTCGTGAGTGCAAACCATATCGCGGGAAGTTGTGCAATTTTCATAGATTGATGGCCCTTGAATATCCCGATCTCCATTGCTCACATTGCGTGAAGGGTTATGTTTCAATTACGGTTTACCCCATTGGAGAGAAATGGATAAAGGGGGAACTGAAAGGAGGGTTCGGACAGCTTGTGGGGCAAAGTGTGAAAATCGCTTGGGGCTACCAGATGAGATTGCCCAATGCCATTGACGCATCTCGGGATATTCTGGGTGAGTTTGGTGGCCTGAAATCTGATGAAACGCTATCTGGTTCTTATCTCTTTAACCAACTGGCCTTTGAGCAACAGGAAGACGAAGTCAGCGGCCCCAGAGGCAAGAAGAAGACCCACAAGAAGAAAGGGGGATACGATTTCAACTATGCTGGAGAAGGGTCACGAAGGTCCCTGAGAGAGATGCTCACGCTACTGGTGGCAATGGGAGCTTTGAAAAAGGTCGGTCGCAACAAGTACTCCAGAGGAAGCAAGTTAGACTCCAGAAGAGATGCGTTCACAAAGGCCGACATGGTAATCCAAGTTCAAAAAATAATAAAGGACTATGGACCGAAGGCCCAGATACTTGATGATCGAGACAAGGACATCCGATTGAAGACTTTGCTCTCCAAATACTATATCTATGTCCAATCTGGTGGGATAGGAAAAGACCAGTGGTTTCTCCGAGAGATTTACATGCTTCTTTTTACGCCAATACCTAAGGATTCTACAATAGAGTGCTCAACTGGAAGAAGGATTCTATTGTCGCGACACAAAATCGAGAAAGAGAGGAAATCCCACAGGGAAAAACTGGCCAAACGTTGGAGCCTCTCAGAAGAAGACCTCTACACGTTGAACATTGGGGCCCTGAGGAGTCTCGTTGACGCTCGTTCAGAGGACGACGTTCAGTTCTTGGTTGACTCGTATTCTACCAAGTTCAACAGATCAATTCTCGATAGACTGGTCCATGACAACGGAATTGTCAATTTCCCTCTCTGCTTCAAATTCTATTCCTGGCAGAAGGAAGCTGTGAATCAGTGGATTAGCGGCGAGGGAGTCGAGAAGCACGACCCTTTCCATGGCATAGTGTCAGTCGTTACTGGGGCAGGCAAGACGGTCATGGCTCTCCTAGCGGTGAAGAGTTATATTGGGCGATTTCCTGACGCAAGAATTTCTGTGATCGTACCCACAAAGGTCCTAATGTACCAGTGGGCCCGCGAATTGTCGAAACTTCTTGCAATACCCTCTTCTCAGATTGGATTCAGGGGAGACGGCTTCAAAGACTCTTTCGACGACAAACAGAATGAAAAAAGAATCATGGTTCTGATAATCAACTCAGCTATCAGAGATGATTTCCTTAAGGATGATGTCTCTAGGCTGGACCGTAAAATCCATCATCTTCTGATTGCGGATGAATGTCATAGATATACTGGTGAGGTCTTCAAGAGAGTGTTCGAATGCAGACGAGACTCAGCTCTTGGATTGTCTGCTACACCAATCGAGAGGGAGGATTTGCCAGGCAATGGGAATGACGCTGATGCCGATTTGGAACAACCTCTCATTCTTGAAGAACTGGGTTCCATATTCTACGAACTCAATTACAGGCAGGCATTGGAACAAGGTCTAATATCCGAGTTCACTGTCAACTACGTCGGAGTTGATTTGATCTCCCAAGAGAGGTCATCGTATGATGCATGCACAAAGAAGCTGGCCAAGGTGTTGGAGAAGATTAGGCTGATATACGGAAATCGATTGGACCTAATGAAGGGGACTTCTCTGGATCAGAAACTACAGGTGATTCTCAAGACCGACGAAAAGCCCGACAGGGCTATTGGTCAGTACTTCAAACTGGTCAGAGATCGCCGGAAAATTGTAAATGATGCTGTCAATAGGAAGGGTGCGTATTATCACATACTCAACGAAGCTATTGAGAACGACCGTAAGACAATAGTCTTCCACGAAAGGATTGAGCAATTGAATGAGATTGTTGCGCCCCTTGAACACCGGAAATACCCTCAGTCAGGAAGGGGTAGGACTGAGAGAACAGAATATGAACGGTCTGTTGACAGGAAACTCGAGGAGCTGTTGCAGAACCCTTCATATAGGCCCGTAATGTATCACTCTGGCCATGAGAAAGACCTTTGGAACAGATGGGCAATGGACTGGTTTGGAGGGGATACATCGAACACTATGTTGTCTGTGAAGGCACTTATAGAGGGGGTTGATGTTCCAGCAGCTGATGTTGGGATAGTTAGGGTCTCTTCCAGCTCTGTGCGACAAAGGATACAGGCAACTGGGCGAATCCTGAGAAAAGCGGACAGGAAAGAACACTCAGACATGTATGTCATATTCGTCAAAAAGACTGTGGACGAAAACATATTCAAGAAATACAATTGGAAGAGGGAGCTCGGCTCTTCTGATATCAAACTCTTCTATTGGCTTCCAGATAATGAAGACCCGACGATGGGCACTCTTGAAAAGAAACGCAGAGATCTGCTTCCTGTAATTGAGGAATATGTGGATGACAAGCCTCCAATAGAAGTTGACACTATACATCTAAAGCCGGAAGACCCATACCCCGGCCGCTTTGTTGGAGATGTGTTTCATGTGACTTCAGAAGGAAGACCTTACAAAAGAAGCAAGTTCGGCAGGATATTCATAACCAACTCCGAATTGGTGAAGGCGGGACAGCTTGTCAAGACACTTAAGGGAGGTGGAAAACTCCTTGTCAACCCTCAAGGAAACATGATTACTAGGATAAAGGGGAGTGGTACAATATTCTTGGGCACGACCGATCTTGGAGAAATCAGAAAAGAGATTGAGAAAAAAAGGAAGTCGTATAATACGAGCAGAAAAAGAAAAAGAACTATGAAGAGTGTCCCTACGTTTGAAGAGTTGTTTGGGAGTACGGAATAGAAACCCTACGCCATGACGCCTTTTTCTTGAATTCCTTTTTCTTCACTGCCTTGACATCTTTGCACAGGATCAATATCTGGTCATATTTTGTGGCCTTTCCCATCTTTTTCTTGCCCCATATTCGAGATACTTTCATGTGTCTGTCGTACCGGTCATTCAACAATCCAACGATCTCGAGATTAACTTTGTTTCTGAGGGTTTCACGGATTCTGTTTCCGAGCTCAACAGATTCGTTTTGACCAGGACCTCTGTGTCCGCTGACTTGACCAACTACTACGAAACAGAGTCCGTCGTCCTTCAACACTCGCGCCAGGTTGTTTATCGTTTCCTTCATGAAATCCATGTATTTGGGAACTGCGTGTTTGTCGTCGAGCAACCCATCTAAGTCTGATGGTTCAATGTCCAACATCCACAATCTTATCCAGTTGAGCTTTCCATATCTGATCACCTTCAAGTAGGGCGGTGATGTGAAGATCAGATCTGCTTTCTTACCCCTCATGATTGATGTGACTTGGCGAACATCTTTCTGATATGCCTTTCCCTTTGTTGGAGATATCTTCTCTTTGTACGCTCTCTTGAGGCGATGTTTGATTACATCAAAGGCGTCATGTTTGGGTGGTTTCAGTCTGTGTGTCCATATGAAGTTCCTCACATAGTTGGGTGACATACTGAATGTATTGGGCATCGGAATTGACATATAGCTCGGCTTTCCAGAATCCCCATGCATTCCACCCAGCACTAAAGCCATTATGAAATTGTCGACTGTACTTTTTCTGTAGTCGAGCTCGTTTTTCAGATACAAGAGCTGTTGCTGTGTCTTCTTCCTGTAGAGCATCGTGATCTTGCGTGGCAAACTTGATGTATCTTGGCGGCGGAATCCGGACTCAAGATCCGATAGGCGGTTAAGCAGGCTCTTCTTAGTGGGGGACTGAACCTTGGCCTTTGTCAGAACGTAAGCTATCGGGTTTAAGTCACTACCAATCCCTACTCTACCCATCAAGCAAGCTTCAGCAGGCGTGGTTCCTCGTCCGCAGAACGGGTCCAATACAATGTCGCCTTCTTCGGTGAATCTATCTATGAAGTAATGTGGGACCTTCGGCGGGAACGAGGCCATATAGCTGCAGATGGTATGTATTGGATGTCCCCATCTGGCACGCTGTACGTGCCATGCCTTTGGACTTATTCTGAGATTCAAAGAATCCTCTATGCTTTTCATGCTCCATCACTCTGAGTATCCAAGCTCTTTCAGGATTGCCACTAGGTATGACGAGTTGTGTGTGATATCTGCGTAATGTCCTGGTCTGAGCGGGTCGTATCCTTTCTTCTTCACTTCGTTGAATCTATCACCAAATCTCCTCCACTCCTCCCTAGATACCCTGCGAGGTATCCCAGTCTCAATAGGAACTATTTCGATTGAGTTCGCATCGTCATCAAATGAGACTTCGAAATCGCCTCCTTTGGGCAGTCCAATTCTTCTCTTCTCTGCTAACCATTGCGTTACCTCTCCCCAAACGATGTCTGGTCTCACAATCCCACCGACTGGCGAATACCATAACACTTCATCAATCTTTCTATCAATCATTCTATCTATCAAGATGATTCCCTCCACACTAGATTCGTAAAGATTGAGGGGAAAACGTGAGATCTCTTATAAGCCTTTGGCTGGCGTATGAGTTATTCGTGACTGGTCCTGAGTTTCCTACTCCCAAACTCGCGGGTCACAGACCAATCTGAGTTGGACCTGGATGGAATAAGTCAGAAAAGATCAAGATCCCATTTGTGTTTTCTTCCTCAAATGATGATTGATCTCCCCATCCATGTGGCATCCTCCTACAAATCCCCCACCCAAATCGCCCGCATCATCGCCGAACAATGGCTCCAGGACAACATGTACTGCCTCGCATGTGATTCCACACACTTGGACGCGACCACACCCGAAACACGCGTACACGATTTCGCCTGCGACTCCTGTGACGAACAGTACCAGCTCAAGAGCAAGAGCACCCGGTTCGGCAGAAAGCTGGCGGATTCCGCCTACAAGCCCCTGAAAGAAGCGATCCAGCACAACAGAGCCCCCACCTTCCTCTTCATGCACTACACAAGGGACGCCTGGAAGGTGCGAGACCTCTTCATGATCCCCTCCCACTTCATCCCCCTCACCGCGATACAGGAGAGGAGACCCCTCCGCCCCACGGCAAGAAGGAGCGGATGGATAGGCTGCAACATCCTCCTCCACCGCCTCCCACTGGACGGACGGATCCAAGTCATCGAGGATGGAAGGATCAGGAGCGCGAGGGACGTCCGCACGGATTGGCGGAGGTTCTCCTTCCTCAGGGATTCCACCTGGAGGTCAAGGGGTTGGACCTCTGACGTCCTCACGCACGCGAGAATAGCATACGTCCACCTTTACCCCTCCACTTCTCTTTGGTCGTCTCATCTTCCACTGATGCTTGACACCGTCCTCCCTAAGAATGAAACCAACATCAAGGAAAGTCTGCAGTACCGTGAACGCAATAAGAATGTGATGCCTTTTCCATCATTCAGCAGTGTTCAAACTCCCTAATCACGATATCATACGGAGAAACAATTAAGAACCCTCTCCCTCTTCTTGTATTGGGAGGCGGACTCAAATGGAGGGCTTATCTTGACAGACTACCTGGAGCTTGTGAAGAATCGTCTTGAGGAGAATTACAAGGACAGCCCCATGCTTGATGATGCAGTTGTCCTGGTTGCCAAAGCATTCGACTCAGAGTCAGCAGGCGGGAAGACAGCTGTTCAGGACATTCTCAAGGAGATTGTGAGAAAACTGACGGAGGGCACGGTGACTGAGCTCGAAGCTATTGAGAGCTTACTCGAGGAGGTGTAGTGCGGTGGCCCAGAAAAAGTTTAGGATTGCTAACGTAGAGATCTCAGGCTTTCGAGGTTACAAGGACAGCCTGACCGTTGGTTTCGGCACTCCGGTCGTTATGTTCTTTGGGGGTAATGGAAGCGGAAAGAGTAGCACACTCGGGGCTATTGAGTGGTGTTTGTTTGACGAATTCGCCTCTGTCGCGATAGACAAAAGAGGAAGCAGGGACGAGCTTCTTCACGAACAATATAGTAAGGCAAACGTTATTCTTGAAATGACTGGCCCAAAGAAACTCAAAGTCACAAGGTCAAAGAAGAGAAACAAGAAACAGGCCGAATTGAACATTGAGTTAGACGAAGGACCTGGTGAGGATATTGCAAACCCTGAACACGAATTATACTCGAATCTCAACTTGGGATTTGATGACTTTGTCCGGGCCGTATACTTGCACCAAGAGAACGTAAGAGGGATGCTCACTGATGACCCTGTAGCTCGGGATAAGGCTATGGATCGATTGTTTGGTTTAGAAAGATTGAGGAACATCTCCGATGGACTAGATCTCAAGAAGGTCAAGGACGCGATCAAGAGTCTGTCAGCCAGGAGGCAGGGTGCTTTGAACAAGCTTCAAAGCCATCTGGATGAAGCATCCAAGGCCTATGAGGAGGCCGAAATGAAAGCTGCAAGCTTCGAGATCCCAAAGGCATCAGTAGGGCTCTCATTGGCAAATAAGACCTTCAGAAAAACACTTGATTCAGTCTCGAGAATATCAAAATCTGTGGGGGCTGAATGTCCCGAGATTCCCAAACCAGGTTCTCATGGAAGCCTTCTTAATGCAGCCGAAGTTCTGAGGAGCTCTGTTGGAAGAATTAGGCGGAGGCTCCCTGGTCAAGAAGAGATTTCCTCTCTTGCCAGCGCGCTTACCAAACTCAACTCACTCAAGTCCGACCTGGCAAACTTGATGACTCGACAAGGAGTTGCAGACAGAGATATCAAGTCCTTCGAAAAGGAACACGGTTCACATGAGAAGTTGACAAAGGATTTGAACACAACTTCTGGGAAGATGATAAGGCTTGAGAAAGAGAGGAATGAAACTGGCAGCAAGGAAAGAGTGATATTGGACGGCCTTGAGTATCTTCAAGAATTCGCTCCTGCAAGATGTCCAATTTGCGGGGAGAAAATCGACGCAGATGATGCCTGTCAACACCTTAAGGAGGAAGTTCAGGAGGTGGTGGGGGAGAAGTTGAAGCAACTGAAGACAAGGATTGCCGAAATGCAAGAAGAGGAAGATCAATTGGAGAGTCTGCTGGAAACATGCGATGACCTGGAAGACCGTCTGGAGAAAGCCAAATCAGAAGTTGATGATATTCTGGAAGATGTCGCCAAGGAGTTGGGTCAACCAATCTCCTCTGGAAAAAAAGGTATGGAGCTTTTGGGTAGAAAATGCACGGATTTGGAGGCCCAAAGAAAGAAACTCGAAAAGCCCCTGAAAAAGAGGGAAGAAGAACTCCAAGAAATTGAGTTGTGGTTGACTCAAATGGAGGCAATTGCTGTAGCTTTGAGATGGAAAGAAAGAAGAGATGAAATTGTCAAACTACAGAAGGAGAAGGCCTTCAAGAGGGTAGACAAAACTCTCAAGGAATTGGGGAAGCTTGAGGCCGTTGTAGACATGGTTGCAGGGGCAGTTCAGATTGTACAATCAGATTTCGCGAAGTCCCTCGTGGATGATGCAATGCCCCAAATCAAGAAATTCTACGGAGAACTGGTTGGTCATCCATACTACAAAGATTTGCAGATTGAGGTTACACCAAAGACAACACGCGGTCGCGTACGGAATTCCTACAGAATTGTTGGTTCAAATCCGAAAGATGGCGCCGAAACTCTCGCCAAAGACAGGTTCAGTACTGGTCAGATGAATTGTGTGGCTCTTTCCGTTTTCTTGGCTTTGGCAAACAAAGGTGCTTATTCCCACAATATCGGTTTTCTAATCCTTGATGATCCATCACAGAATCTCGACACGGAACACAAAGAAGCTCTGTGCAGAATACTCGCTCGGGTTGCCAAGAAAAGCCAACTGGTGATTTCCAGCCAGGATAGTGAGTTCCAGAAAATGTTGAAGTCGACCTTCAAAGACGCAAAGGCCATTACTTACAGGTTCGGTAAGTGGTCGATCAACGGACCGAAGATCAAAGCAGTCTGATAGCATGAATGCAGAAGTCTATGTCAAGCTTAGGAAGTTGAAACAGAAGTATGGCTCTCATGAATTCGGTAGGATCTGCCAAGCATTATTGGAGTTGACTTTCAGAAAACTTGGATTCAGCACCCGAGGAAGAGCTGTTGAGAGACCAGATATCACATGTGAGAGGGGGGAAGAGAGATATGCCATTGAGGTCAAAACGGTTCAAGGTTCTCGTGTCAGATTCACTGAACGCGATGTTGGGGGTGTCCAAGAGTTCCAATCAACAGGCAAGATCATACCTTGCTTTGCTGTTCTTGCTATCGAGCCTCATTCTGAATGGCTAATCGCGAACGGATTATCATTGAAACCTCAGGACTATGACCGTATTGCCCTTAGGGCTAGAGAGATCACGAAATTATCTGAAGAAGTCAACTCAGCTTTTCCTTTGATTTTGGAGGACTACTTTGACTTGGCCATGAATCGAGGATCAGAGGGACTGAGGAGTAGACTTGCCACAACTTAATCTCGTCTCCATAAGAGAAGGTCCTCTTTCTGTCTACCATTTCACACTGTCCTCATACGGCGTCAGTTTCTCCTCTTCCGAAGCCTTCCTAAACACAAAAAGGTGTTCAGGCGCCAACAACAGGAAATCATGCCCCTTCCCCTTCCTCCATTTCTCCCTGGTCGTCTCATCTTCCATTGATGCTTGACAACGTCCTCCTTAAGAATGAAACCAACATCAAGAAAAGCCCGCAGTGCCCTGAAAGAAATGGGGATATGATTGTTTTTCCGCTTTGTGTCTCCAGCAGTAATGGTGACGTGTTCCCTTGTTTTGGGACTTGGTAGCATTCAACTGTCCTAGGCCGATAGCTATAATACTGGGAGCACTTTCTTCCGGTGATGAGGAATTGCAGCAATGCTTACATAGCAATGAATGATAACGTAGATGAGAACAGAATAACTGGAGCATTCCTTCACACGATTGTCAAGGTCCCTGTCTTTGGAGATGTGCTATTCCGGCACCTTGGCTGGACAAGACTCGGAGAATATTCGAACGTCATAGCAACAACTCAGGAGTGGATAGACTCCCCCGGAATACTTGATGGACATGTCATTCTCTCCAAATCCGATTCGGTTGCAGGATGCCATATATATGTCGAAGTTAAGAGGGAAGGATCACCGGATGACAGGTCGGCTGATAGCCAAGGGAGTGAAAAAGTTCTTGAAATACTTGAGGAACAGCAACTCATAAGGTACCTCAGCCATGGAATTCCTTGCTACGGGGACTATTTCCGATTGCTTTATGTCACGAATGATATTGATATGCCCTCAGCAATTGAGACAGCAAAAAGCTATTCCAGAAACAGATTCCCCGATTTCTCAACGAAGAAACTGGTCTGGACCAGTTGGAGTAGCATTCACGAGCTCTTGAAAGATTGCAGGTCAAAAGGGAAACTTGATGAAATCTCAAAGAAACTACTTGGCGAATTCATAGAATTCTTGGAGGTGAGAAACATGGTTGTGGATAAGCTTACTGACAGAGACATCGAGATGATGGACGGAATACCCGATGAAATGTGGAAAAGGTTCACCCATCTTGACAAGAAGAGCAAGAATTTTCGAGATGCACTCCTAGATAGAATCCAGACAACTCTCGGCATCAAAGGTGTGAACCGGTTGCATTCCAAGAAGTACTGGCAGATTTGGAAGCAGATTAGGCTCAGGGAGAATGAGAAGTGTCCCTTGTGCGTGGAAGTCGCCTTTTCTTTTGTCACTCTCCAACTGACTGTCTCTCTGCGTTTCATTGGGAATTGGGAGCCTTCAGAGAGATACTTGAGGTGGTTGGACAAGAACAAAGAACCGTTACTCAAAAGGCTATCTAGGCTGAAGAACTTCGATCCTCAACAGTTCCAGAGGGGGATTAAGGCCGCTTCCCGTGGAAGGTACTATGACTCCGAGTTGTATTTCGTTAAGAACTATGAAGGACTGGAGGAGTTGAGGAATATGAACATCGGGCGTGTGCTTGATGATGTCAAAAAAGGGCTCAATATGATAGACAAATACTTCGCAATGCAATGATGTACCAGATTCTTACGTCATTATCATCCCACACTCACTCCGCAAAGCTGTTTTGCATCGGGATTCCTCAATGACCTAAGTCAGATGCCCTATACTCTCATCCATCTCAACACCTAATTGTGATATGAGCAAATGCTCATCCACCAACAACAGCAGTCCCACTTCTTCCCCCTTCACTTCCTCCAGGTCGTCTCATCTTCCACTGATGCTTGATGACATACTCCCTATGAATGAAACCAACATCGAGAAAACCCTGCACTACCCTGAAAGCGAAGGGAATGTGATGGTTCTTGCTCTTTGTGTCCTATCAGATACTGTCATTCAAGCCTTACTAGGGTTAGGCAAGCAACGCTATTGCGAGGCCGACCAGTCCAATCACCAGTTCAATGACAAGGACAGCCGCGATTATCTGGAGATATACTGCGATCCTTTCCACGTGTCGTTCCAACACGCCTGTCTGTCCAGTTTGATCATATCTGGTTGTACGAATCCCCTTCTTCTCACGCGCCTCCTCCCAAGTAATGCGGTCCAGCTCATCTTTCGAGATCATTTGTTCCCCTCCTTTGCAGGCTTTGGATTGCCCAGACGGATATGTGTTGAATGATTGTGCGAATATGAAATGATTTCGGGGAAATCCTTATGACCTTAGCCTTGATGTGACTCATTGGCTGGTAGAACCCAATATGACTTTGAGCAGTCAGAGGGCACTTAGACCAGTCGTCTGGAGGTCTGGACATATGGTAGCAAAACCAACTGCCAAGAGAAGAAAGTGGTTCGTAGAGCGATGTGAAAAGGGATGTGAAATGTGTGGCGGCAAGTTCCCCAACATCAAGAACAATGGTCTTCGCTTTTCTCATATAATCTCAAAGAAGTCTGGTGGCAATGATGCTCAGGCGAATTGTCTAGTACTGTGTCCATCTTGCGCGTTGTCTTTTGACCTTGTTGTCAAGCCTGCGATATACAAGGCTCTCACGGAAATCAGCAAAGGGAAGGTCCCCAAGAGCTGGGAGGATGGGGAGGGTAGGATTGACATCTGAAGATCTTTCGATCGCACGCTGATATCATTTGGCGGTTGACGCGCCCCAACCATTATTATCGTGGAATTCATTTGTCGCCACATGACCTTTGACGACCATCTACGTCGTGCGCTCCGTTCTGGGTTGAAACTCAATACGCCATCCGGCCGAGCTGATTTTCTTGTCGAAAGCGTCGGAGCTGAAGGCATGGGCATTCGTGTAGGAAAAGGAAGATGGCCCATCAAGTTGCCTTGGAGATGTTTCGAGAGGATAGACAAGGAGCTCTCCGGAAAAGGCTGGGCAAGAATAACTGGATTGCGCAATGACGTGAAGGAAGGGTCGCTGGACTGGATTGTACAACAGTATACTGGTGGATTGCTGGCTGGTTCGTATGTTGCTCCAATTCTAGAACATTGCGGACTTGCTGAGATCGACAGAGGAAGGCCTCATCGGATAAGGCTGATAACTGGCTGAGAGCTCTAGAGACCAGGAATGTTGTGGTTATCCAAGATAGTCACCGATATGACAAAGGCCTGTACTTGATCCCATGCTTCCTCTGCGAATCAAACCTTCTGTTCGCATAGTCTGGAATCCCAGCTGGTTCAGGACATCGATGGCATCGTAGCCTATCAGGTCTTCATGGTGTAGGTTCAGGGCCACTATTATGAGCCATTTTGGAGGGACTCGCCTGCAGAACGCCGGAGGAATGATGGTAGACGTGGTGGTTGAAGTTGTCGCCGATGCCGTCCGGTGCGCCGCCGTTGTCCGGGAGCTCTGTGCCGTACAGGTAGTCGTGAAGGTTGTCGAGGATGTATCGCTTCTCGTTGTCCGGGAGCCAGTCCAGGGCGTGTTGGGCGATCCAGTCATGGGTGCCGTAGTCGGGGTTGGAGGGGTCGGCGCCGTATCCGCCGTTGGAGTAGGCGGTGGTCGGGGGTGAGAGCAGGGTTGCTAGAATGAGCGATAGAACTATGGTTATCTTGGCGTGGCTGATGGTCTCCTCCATGTTGCCGTTCCCCCTGGGTGGGTGTTGAATCCTTCATGGCTGTTAAAAGTGTTTCCCCGAAAGCATTTCGCATACTATGTGTCTACTTGGCGCCATTCTTCCTATCGCACTTCACATCAAGAGCCTTTGGTATCTTGTAAAGCAATGAGGGCGATATGTCCAGTGCTATTGGTTTTCAATAACAATGGTCTCCTCTCTTCCTTATCATTTGATGCCGAAGCTTCAACTCCTAAAGCTTCTTCCCCTCTATATGCTTTAAAAGCTGTTCACCATGTTTCAGCAAATCGGTGTAGGTCAAGATCTCGACGCGCGACATATGGCTCGCTAACAATCTCCTTTGAGTTGGATCGTCTGTTTTCTTATTGCCAATCACAATCAAGGCGTTCGGCCGAACCAAAGTCTTCCTCCGAATCTTGTCACACTCGCTGAGATACGCGATTACTTGACCCAGGGCCACGGAAAGAGACTGGTTGATCTTAAACCTGTGCTTTGTTCGTCTGCTGAATAGATTCTCATTGGGACCTTTCAATTCGACCAAATCCATGAACCTGTCAAATCTATCTAGCATGAGATCGAATTCATACTTCTTTCGCCTTGGCGGGGGAGGAAAGGCAACTTTGCTACGGATGGCTACATATTCAAGTCCAAAAACCCAGAATGGCCTTTCCCTCTCAATGAATTCGTGGATTTTTCTCTCATTGGTGGAAAATCTCTCCACGAGTGTCTTGAACTCCTTCAGAGTCTCCCTATAATCCCCAATATGCGACCTCATCTCTATGATTCTTTGTTTTGACTTTCTGAGCTGAGCCTTGTGAGAAACAAGTGCAGTTCTCTCTCTGTTGAGCAATGATTCCAAGACATTGATTTCCTCCTCTTTGCTCTGTATGGTCTGACTTTCTATCTCATGTGGCTTCAAGATGCCAGTCTCCTTCAACGGAATACCTTCATGAAGGAGCGCGTCGACTGTTCGGGATATGGCATCCCAATGACTCAGTGATCTGAGATTGTATGCACCTCCGAATCTCCAAATCTTAGTGGACGAATCCCCATTTTCCACCCTGGCAACCCACCTGACAAGTCTGAGCAGAGTTTTGCCGGACTCTACATCTTCACACACATCAACCGTGTAGAGCCAAACTTTGTTTGGAGTCTGGCCGGCAATCATTCGGTCTTTCGTTTCGTATCTCTTGCTTTTATCTGGGAAGCTTCGTCCGTTATAGTTCTCCAATACTGTCAACTACATCCCCCCTTCCCTGTATCGTGTCTGAGGAATTTAAGCTGTTTGGTTGATCCAAAGGTGTGAGTTTCATTTGCTGGGCACATCTTCTTCGTGGAATGAGAATGAGAGTCGAGGGCTGCGATACCACTCAACGGTAGATTGATTCACTACGGCCCCCATCCACGACCTAAGACTCAATTTGCAGGGGTCTCTGTGGCAGTATGCTCGATTCGCTTGTAGTTGAACAGAGCATCAAAATGAATATATGCACATTCTCATATGTCACGACACTGGAACGACAAGATTGGTGTGCAGACATGAGTTTAGCATAACCTTGCCTTAGGACTATGTGGAGATAAGAGAGGATGATTATCAAGAAAGTGGAGATCCAGAACTTCCGGAGTCATAAGAATACTCTCGTCGATCTTTCTGCCACTAACGTTCTTATTGGAGAGAACAACACAGGAAAGACAACCTTTTTGGATGCAATTAATCATGCAATAGGAGATATCAGGAGGTCACCAATGGAAGATGACTTCTATGCTAGCGGAGAGAACTTCGATCCCGAGAAATCAGATCCGATAAAGGTGATTCTGGAATTCAGGGAAGAAAAGGACAACCGGTTCTCAGAAAACGTTCTTTACATTTTCGACAAGGCTATACGATTCGATGAAGTGCAGTGCCCTGAGGATCCAATCAAGTTTGTGAGGGTGTGCTATGAATATAGATATGATGTTGACAAGGAGGGATTCGTCGAGAATAGATATTTCGTTGACAAAGGCAACATCAAGCTGTCTGCAGATTCAGCCGTCAGAAGAAATCATATGTCGTTCTTTCCGTTCTACTATCTCACATCTTCCAGAGACATCAACAGAGAAATCAGGAACAAGTCATCCTTTTGGGGAAAGCTGAAGAAAAGCATCGACTACAAAGAAAAGGAGAATGACATAAGGGCGATGATTGAACAGATTGACGACCTAATCCTCAAGGATGATGAAACAGTGGATGATTTGGTTCTCAAACTCAAAGAACTAGAGAAAAGCATGAAACTAACATCAGATTCACTCCATCTACATGCTTTTGCTAGAAGGAATTGGGAATTGCTTGATGATCTGAATATATATTTGAAGACTGCAAACTCCAACTTGGCCCTTCCAATAAACAAGCATGGCATGGGGACTCAGAACATCGCAGTGCTTATCATATTCAATGCCTATCTTGATATCCTGCTTCCAAAAATTGTGGACAACCCAGAGGCGACACCGATCATCGGCATCGAGGAACCTGAAGCTCATATTCATCCCCAAGCTCAAAGGGCAGTTTTCCAGCAGATTTCGAGGATGAAAGGTCAGAGAATCATCAGCACTCATTCACCCTTCATTGTTGATCAGGCAGACATCCATGACTACTTAGTATTCAAAGCACAGAAAGGGATAACAGTGATTAAGAGAATACCAGAATACAAGAAGAGCTTCGAGTTCAAGTACGGTTTGCCTAATGCTGCGTACGAAAGCAATAGATACCTGTTGCCAGATGAGAGACTCCTTATCGAAAGATTCATACAGCATAGGAATGCAGAACTATTCTTCTCTTCGCTCTTCGTTCTTTGTGAAGGAGATTGTGAGAGAGTCTTCTTGGAAAGAGTATTCCCATATCATGTCGGTCAGACTTCGGGCCAGTTAGGGATTTCAGTAGTGGGTTGCGAAGGTGGAACTTACTCACCATTTCTAAAAATAGCTAACATGGATGCTTTCGATCTTACGTGGCGCATTCTTTCGGACGGAGAAGATAATACTAAAGTGGCCTTGAAGAAAACCATAGTTAAGAGTGGCTACGATCTCGCCAAAACCCAAGACAGAATCCATTACTTGCCGAATGGATGCGATTTCGAAAGCTATTGTATAGATGTGTATGGAAATGAGATTGACAAAGTAATAACAGAGAAATTCAAGGGCAAGTTCGACAAGTTCTGCGGTCAACCAGTAAACTCTTCTCTCTCAGGCAAGGAGTTGACCAATAAGTTCTTGGACACAATAAAGGTAAGATTCTCTGAGGAACTTGCCGCCCACGTGATTGACCAGAAACTGAACGTACCAGGTGTGGTGAAAGATCTGATGGATGCAGCCCTTTCGGAAGTGGAAGAGTGACAGGAATACTGAATGGCTTAAATGAACAGCAGACCAAGTCGGTCACGTACTCCGAAGGACCATTGCTTGTGCTTGCAGGACCCGGTGCTGGAAAAACGACAGTTCTGACCAGAAGAATAGCATTCATTCTAAACCAATCAGAGGGAGAACACTTCAAGGTTCTCGCATTGACTTTCACAAATAAGGCTTCTCGAGAAATGAAGGACCGAGTTAAAGAGCTTGTTGGCGATGAAGTCAAGAGAGTTTTCGTCGGGACCTTCCACGGTTTTTCTCATGAGCTAATTAGATCGTATGGTAGCTACATTGGAATTTCCCAAGATTTTGTCATTTATGATAAGCCTGAAGACTATATGAGTCTCCTGCTAGATGGCGTCAGGAGAAGGCTGAACGAAGAACTACGAGAAGTCGCTGAACAGACAGTGCTATCACTGAAATACAAAGGGAACTTGAGACTCATTGAGGAGTCTATACCCAAATACTACTATGCCATTTCAAGATTGAAAAACCGACTGATTTTTCACGATCAACTAAACCGAAATGAGGAGAAATACTCAGAAGAATTCAGGATCATATACGAGATCTATGATAGGGAACTGAGGAACGCATCAGTTTTGGATTTTCCCGACTTAATACTTTATGCAAACAAGCTACTTGAGGAGAAACCCTTCATAGCGGACCAATTGAGAACTGTGTACAAACACGTGTTAATTGATGAAGGCCAAGATACGAACAAGGCTCAGTTCGAGCTCATAACCCGGATTTGCGGAGAGAATTTCCAGAATCTGTTTGCTGTTGCCGATGAAGACCAATTGATCTTCGAATGGAACGATGCTCGGTTTGAGTATCTTGTCTCTTTGGTGGAGAAGTATCATGCGGAGACCATTCAGCTATACGAAAGCTATCGTTGTCCAAATGATATTCTTGTCGCTGCCAACCAACTGATAAAGCACAATAGGATCAGAATTCAATCAAAGGGGGACCTTTTACCAAAAGCGGGAAAGAGTGAACAATCTATTACTGTCAATGCCTTTGACGATCAAAACGAAGAGGCCCTTTTCGTGTGTAACAAGATCCAGGAATTGAACGAGTTTACCAGCACGTGCGTCATCTCCAGAAACCGATACATATTGGAGAGAGTTAGTGAAAGGCTGGATAGTCTTTCGGTTCCACATTACTCCCCCATGGGGCAGAGGAGGTTCAATACAAGAGAGATGAATCTCCTAATTGACCTACTCAGACTTGTGTTCAACGAAAACGATCAGGTTCATTTCCATGATGTTTGCAAATATTGGGATTTGGACTACGAGAGCATTGTCGACATATTGAACGGTAGTTCGCTGCTTGAGAATCTGGTTAGCGTATCTGGGAAAGGAACCATTCCCGCCCCTGTTCTTGAGATCTTGGACCGGTTTCGGAACTCGAAACGGGATTTCTGGCCCTACTACGAGCATCTAAAAGGGATTATCATTGGAGAAGAAGTCGAGGATGAGGACTTGATAGAGGACATTGAGTCGTTCGAGGAGACCTACAAACACTACACATACGAAAGGCCTACTAATGAAAGGAGCTTGGGGGATTTCCTGAATTTTATATCCCTCTCTCCGAAAAAAGATCTCAAGAAAAAAGGAGTCGCCTTGTTGACAGGTCACGCAGCAAAGGGACTTGAGTTCGAATATGTTTTTTTGATTTCCATGAATCAGGGCATCTTTCCTGACTACAGAGCAAAGGAAGGTACTCGAGCATTGGAAGAAGAAAGAAGGAACTGTTTCGTGGCAGTTACTAGAACCAAGAAGAAGCTTTACATAAGCTTCACCAGAATTAAAGACACAAGATTCGGCCAGCGACCGCATGAACCATCCCAGTTTTTGATGGAGATGGGCCTGATCTAGGGACCTCCTGAAGTAGGCTTGGGGATACGTACGATCTTTTGAGGTTGTAGTGAGGTTTCAAACCGAATCGTAGGGACTTGGCTGATGCAATCGTCTCGTTGGTAATGATCAGTCGATTTCACTAGTGTCCACAAGAGAATTCCGATTCACCACCATCTCACGTTATCCTTGAATGGTATCATTTTTTCATCCTCCTCCAGTTTCCTAAACACAAGAAAATGCTCATGCGCCAACAACAAGAAATCATACCCCTTCCCCCTCCTCCACTCCTCCCTCGTCGACTTCATCTTCCACTGATGTTTTCTGATATCCACCCTGAGAATGAAATGAACATCAAGAGAGGCCTGCAGAGCCTTGGAGCGATGAGGATGTGATGCTTGTTCTGCCCTGCGTCTCCAATAAGAATGGCGCAGTGTTTCTGAGGTTTCAGAACGCAATAGCACGCAATCGCTTGATATCTCCTCCTTGATTAATGGCCATTCTGATCTGAACATACCGAAACTTCCGTTATTCTCGAACAGTAGCCAATCGAGATTCGGAACGTGTCCTCAAGATTGAGGGTTCCAACACAGTCTGTGACTCAGATCAGAAACCTCCGAACTGAAGCCTTCTGAACACTGAATGTTCCGCCATCTTGAGACAGTATGTAGTTGATTGTGCCGATGTGCCTAGCATTTCCAGTGTGATACTTTGTGTCGGTAAAAGGATTTGACAGATGTTGTGTCAGAAAACCGCAGCCATCCTGAGCTATCTCACCGATCCTTCGGATCCAATTATGCAATCGGGAGCAGGAGAAGTGGGCGAGATCAATCACTACATCAGGCGACTTGCTCTTCACAATCTCTCTCAGATCCTTTGAGAACATCTCACCACAGCTCAGGATTGCAAAGAGAAGCCCATCATGTTCTAGAGTCCTTTCATCCTTGAGGTATTCTGGTTTGGTTTTGTCTGTGTGGCTCACTGAACACTGGCGTATTCTCATCCTTTGCTTTCCCTCAATGAATACGTATGGCGTTGCGATGTCCGTTCCATGTCTGTCCAACCCGCACACCAACATTGGGACTTCCTTAGAGAGTTTCCCTACTCTCTCCTCTGTTCTGTCACCAGGTGCGATGTGGGATATGAATCCCCCCGGAAATGCGAAGATCTCAGTGTCTCCGCCGATGTCCTCAATCAGGAACTTCATTAACGGTAGTCCCTGAATCTCGTCTCTCGATGTCCTCTTTTTGTTGACTTTCTTCCAATCAGGGTAGACACAGTCCAAGACTATCTTCCCCTTTTGTCTGGCTTTGGGATTTCCCTTCGTCCATTTTTTGACTTCAATATATTCGATCTTCTTCTTACGACCTTCAGACACTCTTCCTTCTCCCTTCTTCGTCGTCAAGCCAATCACCTCGCACCCTCAAAGTTGATTGCAGAACACATCCTCCAGGATATGCTTCGTCGTCCCTCTGTGAACCGCTATGTACAAGTCATCACCTTTCACTGCGGAGTTCACACTCCATTTTCTCCAGTTTTCTCTCAACATCTGCAGGTCTAACTAGAGTCGGTGCGCACCTTTTGACACCCTCTCCCCAGGAAGAGGTGATTTTTGCCACTCCTCTTCTGTTTGTATCAACAACATATGAATCGTACCCAGACAACAGTGGCCTGATCGCGTCCACATATCCCGTGGTTGTGCTCATGAAACAGTAAATGTATTCCAAATCAGGATAGGTCTCAGCGAATGTTGGTTGGAATTCTCTCATTTGTACCTGCCAATATCTGGAAACCGTTTTCACTCTTCCAGAGGGTCCTCTCGTAAGTGATGAAGAGTCCTTCATCATCAGCTCGTAATCTGGAATGAAATCGTCCGGATGTATCAGACCCATGAGTGCGGACATTATCAGAACATTGTTCGGATCCCCTTTTGCTGAGTCTCGCCCCATCCACGGAATCTTCTTGTAGGCGAAACCCCGATATCTCATTCTTGCTGCCATTGTCGGACTTGTTTCAAGATCCAGGTTCTTCTGGAATGCTCTCAGTCTTTTCTCGTGAGCTCTATCGGAGGTCCCTCCGGGAGCCTTGTAAACCCGATCAATCTCTTCCTCTGTGATGTTTGAATAAAAGTCCATCAGTTCCTCTCGGGCCGAGTTGAGCTGAGGGAATTTGTTCAGTTTCCGCTCTTCCCTTATTTTTGACCATAATGGACCACCGCCGGGACGTTTCTGTGCACAACACGCTATCAAATAGAGAGCTCGATTTCTTTCCGCCATCAAATTCTCACCTGCTGTATGCGATGTTGCTGGAGGTATTGTAGGGTATTCCTAACGATTTCCTCAAACCTTCTCATCTCTTCTGAGTCGATTGCCCTTTCCATCAGGTGTTGTGTCTGCCAGAGGCCGCTTCTTCTGATTTTTTCCAAGGGAGAGTGGTTTCCCAGCCAGTTCTCCGAGGGTCTGCAAGATTCGCACGCAGCCAGCGTACCTATTAGGGTCCTTTCCAAACCTCCACTGCCGATTCTTTCTTCCTGCTTTTCGATCCTTGCAAATCTGAAGCTGAAGTTCTCCTTCAGAACTCCACTTATGAGTTCCTCCGTTTCTTTTTCGATGTCCATGTCACGCAGGTGGCTCTTTCTCTCCCTGTTCCTTTTGGGGGTGAAATCGATATTCCATGTCTCCAGGTATTCTGGATGCTCCCGGTTCAGGATTGCTCTACCCAGATTCTTACGAAATATGCTCCTGTCTTTCGGTCCAAAGCGTTTCATCGAGTGAGAAACTCTCCTGCCAATCAGGTAGTGATCGGCCATCCTGCTTCTGAAGTTGTTCCCCCTGTGAGTGCCGACCCTCACGATCCTGGGCTTCGAGCCTCCGTGTCCCCAAGTCTCTCCCTTCTCGTAGAAGAAGTATATTCCGTTCTTCGGGAGTTGTTCAAGATCAAAGGGATAGGATGTGATTGGAAGTTGCTCGAGAATCTCGTGTAACCATTTGCATTTCTCGTTCCCCTCCATTGAATCCCCCTTCTCCAGTCTTTCTGCAGTGGTCCAAAGAATAGGTTCAACTATTAGTGCGAATCCAGAAATTATGCCACACTTCGTTGTGTAGAATGTGTCTATCTATAACTTACACTGATCATATTCCTGCCCAATGGTGCCGCCCGAAGAATTCTGGAACCTCGTTGGATTCATTCTAGCCGGCGAAAACAGACGAAAAGTGATGTTCTGCCTGGAAAAAGGATACGCAACGCCAAAACAGATCTCCACCAGCTGCAACCTGCGCATCGGGCACGTAAGCAACATCCTCATCTCGTTGAAAGACAAGGAATTGGTCTACTGCCGGAACCCGGACGCGAAACGCGGACGAATATATTCTCTCACAGAACTCGGAGAAGAGATAATGAGTTCCATCAAGAAAGCAGGGAGCAATCGGTCTCCACAATCCAGTAAGGATTGAGAAAAGGGCACCACAATCAGACAGAAAGCGGAGAGGAAAAGATGGCCAAGGCGAGAATAAGGCTTAGAACTTACTCCTATCGATTCGCCAGTGAAGTTCTGAACAGCAAGCTAGCTATAAAGCAAGAGATCGAAAGCATACTCACTGATCCGAGCATCGATGTTCCTTCCTTATCACGTCCTGCTTTCAACAAGATCCTTAAAGAGAAGTTCACGACCAAGGGTTGGGAAAGCCAGCCATTGGTTTTCGGGGGGAAAGGGGACCCGAAAGCGAAAATGGATTTCATGAAGGATAGGATTGGGATCGAGGTGGGATTCGGGCATGCGTCGTTTATTGGGATGGATCTCTTGAAGTTTCAGACGGCCTCATACTCGAATCTAGACAGGATTGATGTTGGTGTGTATATCGTTGCCACTGCGAATTTCCAGAAACAGATGAAGGTGCGCTATGGTTTGAAATGGGAGGGATCGCTGAATTTTGAGAAGGTGGAGAAGTATCTTCCGCATTTCAAGAGTGCAATACAGGTGCCGATTTATGTTGTAGGTATTGACATCTGACGGAACTTGACGTGTATCACGAGCTAGAACCTTCCTATGGTCGTGCAAGACGTATTCTCAACAATACTCTGCATCGAAACACTCAACAGCACAAGATATGCCAGGCTCTCATCTGTCCACTACGTCATGTCATCTCACACATGTGCTCATCAAAGACTCCTGATCACGTTTTGTCCGAGCTTCTGAATCCATAGGAGTCTGTGGTAGATTTTCATGATCTGAATGACTACTTGGGCAAAATGCATTCCCTCATCTCAGCGAGATATATACTGAGAAGGTCTCTCTCCCTTTCTCTGAGGTCCCGATCATGCTTGACCTTGTTTCTGAACTCCATCAATTCTTCAAATCTTGTCAGAAACTTGGTTTTCGTCCCATATTGAGCTATGAATATCTTCTCAAAGCAGTCCGACCAATTATCTCTCCTTCTTATGATATCCAGACACTCACCCAATGTCAGTTCCTTCCACGGTGGTTCGTCGGGTTTAGCTTTTCCCTCAGTTCTTCTTCTTACCTTGTCAGGCACTCTAGCCTTCCACTTCTTCTCGTCGTCGAGTCTTAGCTTCTCACTAACCAGAGTCCTCATCTCAGCCTCAAAGCCAGTAAGCTTCTGGGCTTCATCTCCTTCAAGGACCTTTTCGGCAGCAAATCCTCGAATCACTCGACCTATTGCAACCATGAATTTGTCTGCAGTTTTCCCTCTCACTGCTTCGCTACTGCACGACTTTCTCAATTCACCAACAGTCTCTGGGGTTGAGTACTTCTCAGAGTAGTACTTCTTCAGTAGCTTGAGCATTGATTCTATTTCTTTTGTGGTTGGCGCGTGTTTGTAGAAGACGACCATGTGTTCATATACTCTGAGCATTACGTTTAGTCCGTTGTTGGTGAAGAAGAATCCTTTCTTCTTCTTCTTCCAGTCCTCCTTGAACACACTCGCCACAACCAAATGGAAATCTGCCAAAGCCTGTGATACTGCCTCAACTCTCCGCCTCGTACTTCTCTTGTAGAGCGGGTTCCTTGAGGTTTTGGGCATGGATTCAGTGGTTTCCTCTGTCAACTGTCGGTCATCTATGCCATCACACAAATTCGCAATGTTCAGGTGTTTCTCCTTCTTCTTGTAACCTTCGAGCGGAATGAATATGCGACCTTCCAGCGGTGGCAACCTATTGAGCTTCTTGACCACTCTGGATACTATTCCGACAGGGGTGTTTGGATGAATCTCTCCTTCCAAGTCCCAAAGAAGATTCGGGTTGACTGGTCGTTGCTCTTTGTTGATAGTCAGAAATAGCTCGGCCTGCTGCGGCTCTGGAAGATTGTGGAACGCAAGAACAGGCACCTTGATCTTCCTCTTAGCTTTTGTTGCATTGGCGATGCCGTAGAGTCTGTGTTGACCATCGACAATCCAAGCGCTTCTATACTCTTTCGGGAAATGCAGCCAACCAAACTGTAGCCCTTCAGGAGTTCCAGATCTTCCATGAGATGAGAATCTCGGTTTTTTCCTGAAGCTTATGATTATGTTGTTGGCGAAATAGCCTTGTTTCTTATCATCATCCAGGAACTGGGCTATTCGGTTGAGCCTCTCTCTCTTCAGTATACGCTGATAGTATGACTCTCTACCAACCTCTCTTCTAGCAACATAGGATATTCTCAAAAGCATCTCTGGATCTGCATAGAATAGATATGCAGTCCTATTTCGAAGCCTAGTCCTGAGCGCATGCACCTTGTATTTCATCCGGCCAAGGTCCTGTGGCTTGACGCCAATCTCACCCAAGAGTTCCATTCTGGCGTACTCCCCAATCTTCTCATACAGTCGCCTGTAGTAGTCAATATGGTCCTTCGTCCACAAGAAGACCTGGGGAGCTTGAGAAGCGAATTTCTTATCCCTGTTGGATATGATTATGTTCTTGGTCGAGAGGATTAGTTTTATCTTCTTGTACTTCTGGTAGGGAGGGCGCTTTTTCAAGCCTCTACGAACAGTCTCTCTTATCCCTCTCAGCTCGATAATCTTTGCTCGGATAGATTTTCTGCGTTCCTCGAATGTTGTGTGACAATCGATGATCAGGAGTGTGTCATCAAACCCACCACAAGCGTCTATTTGGACTCCGCCAAGTTTGAATTTCTCACCGCCATCAACGTGCTTGAATCCTAACGTCTTCAGGAATTTCCTTACTTCTGCTTCGTACTTCAAGGCAGACTTTAGAACGGCCACCTCCACTCCTCCTCAGCCACTCGAAAAGGTTGCCATGATCTTAGATCTTTCGGAGCTATTTCGGAGAGATGGTCTGAAGAATCACGCAAAAATCTGAAAATTCCCTTTGGACATCTCCAAACACTTATTAGGCGCAAATTCATTTGCGAACTAGAAAGGAGGGTTATGTTTGTCGATATGGAAGGATGTTTCTGTTCTTGTCATCTGCCTATGCACGATATCCTTGGCTCTTATGGGCTCGGCTCATGCGAACAAAATCGCATTGAATCATGAATGGACTTACCCACTTGACGATTGGACATACGATGTTGACGTTACTGAAGACGGTTCCCGAGTGGTAGCACTGAACAGGGCTCAAGGTCTTCTGTGCCTTGATGGTCAGGGAAGACTCCTCGGAAAATACAAGCCTGTAGGGCAGTTGCCTAGGAGTGCGTTCATTACGAAGGACGAGAACCTGGTTGTTTCATCATGGGGTTCCAGTTTTCAAGCTTACCTTGAGTTCACGACCTTGGGATGCAGTCACGTGGGGAGCCTTGATCTTGGCGAGCACGTACTCTGGCAACCAGATGCGAATGCAGATGGCTCAAAAGTTGCAGTAATAGTCAATCCCCTGGACGACGATTTCAATGTCATCAATGGGACTCTGAAGTACTTGACCAGGCAAGGCCAGTTGCTGTGGTCGAAACAGTTGCCGGGCGAACCCTGGCTGGTTCGACACTCTACAGGTCTGATTCTCGTTGGAACAGGAACTTACCTTGACTACCTTGACACGTGGGATTACATTTACAGGGGCGAAAGCGCCGTGCTCGCGTTCGATGAACAAGGCAATGAACTCTGGCGTTATAGTTTCGGGATAGATTTCGACAAGGCGATCCTGGACATTGCGATTTCAGAATCCCCGAGGAGGATTGCCGTCGGAACCGATGATAGAAACATGTATTTCTTCAGCGAAGCTGGCGAACTGCTGTGGAACCATTATGGTGGAGGATACGTCGCAATCTCTCAGGATGCTCAGGTAATCGTAAGCGCTTCTCTCGAAGGATATGTCCTAGATAAAGATGGTAATGAGATTTTTGTCACACAAAGCGGATGGATGGATGTTGCGGCTCTTTCCAAGGACGGCTCTGTTGTGGCCTTTGGAGGAACCTCCTATGAATTTGATAATGACGTTGTCGAGGTCTTCTTTTCGAATGGAACTGAGGTTGGAAGTGCCAACTATCCGGGTATGGTGGAAGATGTTGAGCTCACGCTCGATGGAACTTTTGTGGTTGTCTCGTCGAAGAATATCTATGGATATTCCTTAGGGACGAAGGCTGAACAGGGAGATGTTGGAATAGATCCCCATGCAATAACAGTTGCGATTCTCGTTGTTCTTGTTGTGGTTGTCTCGACCTTTGCCATTTGGAGACTCCAAAAGCGAAAAAAGAAGCCTGAAGAGACATCCGATGAATCTTATGAGCTCAACGAAAGTCAGCGCAAGAAGGTGCCTTGTCCTATTTGCGGCAGTGGAGTTTCAAGTACGCTAGAAACCTGTTCTGAATGCGGAGCCAAGATTGGCAAGCGGAAGCTAACGAATAGCATCCGCCAAAGGAATCATTGATAGTTACAAGGAAAAGACTGATGGTCCATAGGGAAACTTCTCCACTTAAGAACTTCCGATGGTTGTCAGGCAGGCCATTAGGGATAAGCATCATCGCTATGGTTGACCTGAGCAAAGATAAGCGGGTTATCAAGCAGAAATCGAGGATTCAATAAAACTCTTAAACCCATTAATCTCATCGTCTAATATCTTCCTACTCCCTTCCGTCATCACGCCAGAAGGTAGTTCATAATGCGCGTTGATTGTTGGGCGTCTCTGAAGGGTTATGTTTTGGATATTGATGGCAATGAGGTCTTTGTCACAACGGACAAGGGAATGATCGAATCAGTGCCCCTTTCTTCCAATGGCTCGATCGTGGTTATTGGAGGCCTATTAGGCGGTTTCGATGTCGAAGCCGTCGAGGTGTACTTCTCTAATGGGACTGAAATCGGAATTGCGGAGTATGTAGATTATGTGGAGGATGTAGCCATCACGTCAGATGGCTCTCTCCTTATCGTCTCATCAAAGGACGTTTATTGTTATTCCATCGGTCCAAAGGTCAGAGGAGGCTCTCCCGATGAGGACTTCCCCCTTTCGGCACTTGCGCTTGTAGTTCTCTTCTTCATTATCGTGCCACCTATCGTTTGGGTCCTCTTGAAGAAAAGGAAGAATTCAGAAGTCAATCAAATGGAAACATTTGAGCCGGATGACGATTCGATTGAGTAGTGTATTGTATCTGAGCGGACTACACAGGCGTACTCGTTGGACATTATAGTCCACTGTCAAATCCAGTGACTGTTCATCCTTTCGGTTGCACAATCACCGGCACTCCCCCATCCGTGATTATGATGTACTCAATGTTGCTCTCGGGGTTCATGACCACCTTCTTCTCTGTTGCCTCTTTCTCCTCGACCGCATGCTCCTCCGTGTCCGGCAGATTCACAGACCCTATTAGAAATTCCTCCACGTTGATGTCATAGGCCCCCACCTTCCTCTTCCTGCACTACACAAGGGACGCCTGGAAGGTGCTCAATCTCTTCATGATCCCCTCCCACTTCATCTCCCTCACCGCGATACAGGAGAGGAGACCCCTCCGCCCCACGGCAAGAAGAAGCGGATGGGTGGGCTGCAACATCCTTCTCGACCGACTTCCTACAGATGGTTGGATCCCGATCATAGAAGATGGAAGCATTAGGAAGGATACAGACGTTCGTGATGATTGGCGCAGGTTCTCATTCCTCAAGGATTCCACCGTGAGCTCAAGGGGTTGGACCTCGGACGTCCTCGCGTGCGTGAGGAGGCTGGGAAAGAACGAGTTCTCGCTTCGGGATCTATACGCCTTCGAGGAGAAGCTGAGGGAGCTTCATCCGAAGAACAAGCATATCAGACCGAAGATCAGGCAGCAGTTGCAGATCCTTAGAGACAAATGCTTTCTGAGATTTATTGGCAGGGGTTTGTACAGGGTGCTAGAGTAGTCAAACTTGTCAAATCCACCTCATCTGGGCTTTTTGTCTCTCGCGAATATTTCAACAAAATGGTTACTTATCGAATTTCTCAGTTCCGAACTCGGAAATCTGTAAGGTTCAATTGTGAATCGGTCCAGAGGATCTCCCGCAAAATCCTTTTCGTTGAAGAAGCTGTTAGACAGCACCTGTTTAGTTCTCTTGCCGCATGCAACCAGTATCCGTGGCCCATGCATCGTAGCCCTTAGGAAGATATCCCTAATTATCGGGTCTCTGAATGAGAAGCCAACGACTACAATGTAAGATGCGAATCGAAGGTCTCTTTCCAACTTCAGTCTCAATTGTTCATCAATCTTCTCATATTGTATTCTGTTCTCAATTGGAGCAGTCAAGTGCATTCTGGTAATCTCGTAGTCTCCTTCGTATTCGTTCTTTGGTCCTGGATGATGAATAACATCCCTCTGCTTCGTTTCGTGCAAATCGATTGATCCGTGCAACTTGCAGAGGGTGATGGAATCCGCCCCTGGCTTGAGTAGCAACTTAGGGTCGTAGACACCGTCGGATATCCCCCTCTCGAGTTTCACATTGGGGTGATAGGTCTCAAAATACTTCTCGATTGCCAAATCATAGTTCGTTGTGAGTATCGATATGTGAGTTGGAGGCAGGGTGCTGAATATTTCGTCTTGGAAGATTTCACTGACTTTATCTAGTTGTAACATCCTCCTGTGCAAGAATTCATCTTCTATCAAGTTCATTATGAAATTCCTTACCTTGTCCAACGTTTCGCGAAATTGCTCATTCTCTTTCACTAACCTTCCCAGAAGGTTCATGTGTTCGAGATTTTCAGATATCTCCACCGGAACCTCGTTCTCACTCAAAGAAAGCAGGTCATTGATGAAAGTGTAAACCTTCTCAATGTCATATTCTTCTTCTGAATATAATTCCTTCAAAGAAGCTTCCACAACTCCAAAAGAATCCTTAAGTTCTGATGGAAAGAATCTTTGGAAGACCTGTCTCAGCTCTCTCGTAGCTGGCAAACCTAACTCTGATGAGAATCCAGCTCCAAGAAAGAACGCTATGCCTTTGCCTTGATACATGATTACACATCCTGAGAATCGCTGACAATCATGCTAGTGAGACCCATCTACAGCCATGATATCTACTTCTCGCCTGCAATGTGATTGATAGCTTTTGACACCTTATCTTCGTATCTTGTCACTACTTTGTGACATCTCTCACACAACGGTATCTTGTAACTCTGCAGTTCAGGTACAAGTCTGACATGTTGCATTGTCAAAGACCCATACTCTCCACAGGTTCCGCATTCTCCAAGAGTCTTTGCGTTCTCGGTCATATTCCTCCTCCTGTCTCAAGAACCTCCTGCAACGATCGTGTTCGGAATGTGGATATGGCTTGGCGTATTTATAGCATTTGCAGATTTTTCTTCATTTCTTCCCTTGTCTTCTCTTTCAGAACCATAAATCGCCACACACTGATGCGGCTAGATTGGTCCGTTTGGTTGTTCACTAACTCGCGCTCACTTGGACATCTCCTCCAAACTCTTATTAATCCCAATCTCATTCTCGACCAAAAAGGAGGGATATCCTTGTCGTCAAAGCAACAACTCTCAGTTCTCGTGGCAGTAGCGGTCATGTTGGGAACACTCGTCTGTGTTGCACCATTAAGGGCAGACTTCCATGAATACTTCGGAGAACCATCTATCGACCTCTTAAACTGGACCATTCAAGATTATGGCGGTCTGGACGCAGTTCAAACAAATGGGAAGCTATACATCAATGGGACCTATGACCCTGGAGAAACAGCTCCAGGCACAAATGGTTGGAACCAATATCGTCTTATCTACAAGTACAACTTCACAGGCTTCTTGGATTTCTCAGTGACAGATTCCATCTCTTCGGCAGCTGGCACTGAGTACAGTGTGGGCATTGGAATAATGGAAAACGATTCTGTCTGCTGGGACAACATAACTAGCTTTGTTCAGTACTACTACGCACCCAACAGCGCCATCGGCTGGGTTGACAGCTGGTTCAATGGATCGGACATCAAAATCATGTTCGACGACACCGACATAGCCTTCTCCGCCAACCACACTCACAGGATGGTCCATCACGAGAACGGAACCGTCCAATTCATGTTGAACGGTGAAACCAAGGGCTGGCTTCCTATCAACCTGACCTCCTTTTACCCTCATCTTGTGGTTGCAATCAAAGGAACGGGAACATCAATCGAAGCCGTCTTCGATGATTTCCATATTGTCACCGGACCGCCCACGGCCGAACTTAGAGAGTCAAAGACAAACCTAGACGCAGGCGAGACAGTTGTTCTGGACGGAAGATACTCGTACTATAGAGGTGCTGAAATCGTGTCGTATTACTTCGAATATGGAGACGGGGAGAACTCGGATTGGACATCTGATCCATTCGTTCTCTATTTCTATGGTACGGAGGGGATCTATGATGCAAGGCTTAAGGTCAGGGGTGACAACGGAAAGGAGAGTGCTTGGAGTTCACCTGTTAGACTCTATGTGCAAAACAGGACTCCTTTTGCTTTCTTGGATTCGACTACAATTGAAGTGGAAGTCGGAGATGAGGTCTTCTTCTGCGGCGGTGGCTCCTACGACCCTGACGGATACGTTGAGGCTTACCGATTCGATTTCGGGGACGGTGAGAACACTGGATGGATTTTCAATCCTTATGTGACTCATATCTTTGCCGAAGAAGGGGAGTATGAAGTCTCATTGCTTGTCAGGGACGACGTGGGTTTGGAAAGTCAGGAAGAAGCCCAATTGACTATTGTTGTCAGGCAAAAGGAGGCTGAAGTCTCTACCTTTGATTGGTGGATGATTCTTGCTCTGGTACTCATTCTCCTTATCATTGCGGTTCTCGTCATTCTACTTCAAAGGAAGCGGATACGCGAACTGCAACGTGAGATGGAAGAAGCTACCGAGCAGGAGTAATGGCCTTGAGCTTCACTGGAACATCAAAACAGACAATCACGAAACAGGTTCCATGCCGTTAAGTAGGAGAATCCTTCGGATTGCTGACCGACGGTCGTCAGACTTAGCCAGTAACAGCTATCTACTTCCCTCTAGTCTCCTTCCAATAATCCAGTTCTATTTGCATATCCTTGGCCTTAGCCTTGAGGTAAACACCGATGCCCCCAGTAAAACCACCGAAAACTGCTGTCGCAATAATGATCACTATTGTAAGATTGGTAACAGCGTTCAATTGCTCTACCGTTTGTTCAACCATGAGAACAATCCCAAAATAAACGGCGAAGGCGATGATCATACCGACGACAAATATTCCGACTCCCAAACGATAAAGAGATTTCCCGCCCTTCATCATCACCCCCACTTCTTCTTTCTTCTTCCGATACTCAAGCTCCGTCATAGTTTCAAAATCAACCCTTGGTTTCCATGCTCTGTCACCACCTTCTTGTCCTCCCGTCTGGGAGGAAGGAGGTTCGCCATGTTGTGGCACCGGCGACAGCGCACACCCGAGGTTCAACCTCGAACTTCTTTTCCCTACTCGGGCGTGCACGTTGCTGTCACCATTCCCCAAGAATGACCAGGGAAGTTATAAAAGCTGCATCATTAGCATCTAGTCATCAAGCCTTGGAGGTGGTTTCTGAGGCTTGATGGTTGCCTGGCGAAGGCGGTAGGTGATTCTTAGAGACCACCAGTTTGTAGCCGTCTTCGCTACCTTTTAAATAATAGAAGTACATTCTCCCAATTGAAAATTAGTGATTAATATGAAAGAATTGAAGGATATTGTATCTAGGGAACAGCTCACCACAATCACCATAAGGAAGCCTTTTCTAAAGTGGATAAACAGCGTGAAAGGAATAATGGAATACCATGAAGGTGAGAAGAGAACAATAGAAGAAGCAATTCTTAGGATGTGCATCTATACCGATGTCCTCTATGGGATGCGTCTCGGAATTCTTGATGTCACCGATGACAGTAAGATTGAGGAATTCCTTGAGAAAAGAGTCAGACTGATTTTCGAAGAAGACATTGCCGACGAGATCATCAAAAAGGTGAGAACGGAGAGACTGTACGAGAAGCAAGAAATCCCAACAACATTCTTCGTAAGAAAAGAATGAATGCCAGGGTAGCCTAGCAGGTAAGGCACTGGGATTGGTATCGCCAGAAACGGCTATTCCGAGAGGATTCGGGATCCACTACAATTCCCTCAGACCTCACGAAAGCTTGGGTGGAAGCACACCAGCAGAGGAAGCACAGATCCATTTTTCATTCGAGAACGGATGGGGAGACCTCATCAACTGGACGACTATCTGGCAAAGCCTATGTCAGACAAACGGACAAAATCGAAAGAAGTCGAATCTAAATCCTACCTAACGGCATGGAACCCACGAAACAGTGCTTTCAAGTAGCAGACTGGACATGCGCAGAAAGCGAATTAGGCAAACGAGAACGACATAGTGTGCCAGACAGGAGGGAACACATTGACACTCGCTGAGCCAATACCAACAATAGAGAAAAAGAATGTTCCAGAATTCAACGAAAGGTGGAAGAAGTTCAAGCTTTCTGTTGCGCAGAAAGAGCTGTACAAGGAAGCCGAAGAGTTGTACAAAGAGAATCCTTCCTAGTGGTTGCTCGGGTCTTGGACGGTATTTCACATCAGATATATTCAAACACTTCATTTCGATTAACGAGAAGGAAGCTCGCAGACTCCGCCTACGGACCCTTGAAGGACGCCATCGAGCACAACGTGGCCCCAAGCTTCTTCTTCCTGCGCTACACCAGGGACGCTTGAAACTCAAGACCGTCTGAAGAAACCATTAAGAACCCTTGCTCCTTTTCATACACCGGAGGTGAGGCCACATGGGGGGATTATCACTTCTTGGGGATGGAGAAACAGTCCGCGTAGAGAAAATGGAGATTCAGAACGAAACTGTCTACAAGTTTTTCGAAGAGATTGAGGAAGAAGAGAGGGAAGAAGCTTTACAAAAAGCACTTCTCATCGGTTGCGTAGCGATGCGTAGAATGACCGTTGCAGAGGACATGGACTACATTGAGAAGGAATTCACACGGTTCATGGGCAAAATGTCAAAAGATGTTGACGAGATGTTCAACATCGAGATTGAAGGCAGCCACTTGCATAAGCTGGCCAAGGTTCTCGAAGAGTACTTCGACGAAGGAGGCACCATGGAGGAACTCCTTGACTGCACTGAACAGGATTCTCCATTGTACAAGATGAAGGAAGAGATCAAGAAGGAGATTACTGACCTTAGAAATGATCTGTTCAAGAAAAAAGGAGAGGAAGAAGTAATTGACTTGACCACCATCAAGGGATACGATTTTGAAGATGTTTGTGAAGAGAGACTCCAAGAGATAGCTAGACCATTCGGGGATGAAGTGGAGAGGACATCAACTGAAAGGGGAGATCTCGAAGGACGTGTTGTTGGGGACTTTGTAATCACTTTGAATGAGAAACCCGATCTGAAGATAGTGCTGGAAACCAAGGACTGGGGTTCGGTAACCCTCCCGAAGATCCGCAAGAATCTAGAGGAGGCGATGGAAAACAGGAGTGCAGAGTACGGTATCTTCCTCATAAAGAACAAGGAGGCACTTCCGAAGATGGTCGGTTATTTCAACGAGTATCCAGGGAATCAACTTGTTGCCGTATACGGTGTCGAGACTGAAGATGGAAATGAAGGCGAACTTCTAGAAATTGCATACAAATGGGCAAGGACCAGACTGCTCTACCAGAAAGGAGAGGTCACAGGTGTTGATTTGACTCGTGTAGGGAATCGTCTCGAGGAAATCTCAGCTTCAATGAAAAACTTCACCAACATCCTGAAGCAATGCAAGAATGTTGAGAAGGCCAATGATAAGATCAGAAAGCTTTGTGGGGACATCCGTGATGAGATCTCATCATCCATGGACGAGATATGGGAGGAGCTGAAAAGGGTACAAGGAGAGGAGTGATTCGCATGGACGATGATGTATTGGGGGCAATTCTGAAGCGCTTTGCAGAACTTCTGGACGATAGATTCTCCAAAGAAGTCTTTACGACTGAGGACTCCGTGAGGTATACTCTATTCTATTGCCTGATCAGGGAGGGTGGGATTCATCCTTCTGATGTGATTCTTGAGCATCCACATCCTCAGATACCCCGGGCCGAGGTCGACCTGTTCATTCCCCCAAAAGATGGATCTCCAGGACTGGTCTTCGAATTCAAATTCGACAGGGAGATGCCGAGTGGTCGGAACCAAAACAAGACTCAGAAAGCCGGCAAGCTTTTTGCCGACATTTATCGATTGAACCTGTTTGCCGTCGAAGGCAACATTAGGCGCTTCTTCGTCTATGTTACGGATAGAGAAATGGCCGTTTACTTCCGGAATCCTTCCAATGCTCTTCAAGACTTCTTTGGTCTCAAATCAGGAGAAGCTCTCACAGTTGACAGGTCCTATATCGAAACGCACCCGAAGACCTTTGTTGACTCTGCGGGTGCCGAAACCATCAATTGTGACCTTGCAGGCCGTTTGAATGAGGACTTGGAGTCACAGATCTGGGTTCGAGTCTATGAGACAATGCCGAGACTAGTATCATCGGAGGGGGTTTAGTGATGACGTTGGCAGACGAGATAAGAGAATATGCGAATCAGAACTACATTGACCCTGCACGCAATAGGGGCGGTGTCGAAGTTACCATTCGGGCAGGAGATATCCATAAGAGAATTGGTTTGTCTTCGAGGCTTCCAGCTGTGTGTGGTGCCTTGGGAACAAACAAATTCGAGAAGCAATATGGCGTGAGATTGGTGGGCAGAAAGGGTCCGAACCAGGGATCGAATGTCTTCTTCACGTTCAAGATATGGAGCTGGAATCAGGAGGATTTGGTGATCTAATGGGAGAATGGCATGATCGTGTCGAAAGGGAAATCGTTGATGAGTATGGTGACAAGTGGGATGTAACGCCCTCGAAGAAGAGGAGGAACTACGTCATCTTAGGCGAAAAGAAGAAGGACAAGATACTATTCAATCCAGATGTGGTCATTAGAACAAAGGACGGAACGCGACTTCGATTAGTGGCCGAAATATCAGAGACGTCACCAAGTAGGCCGGTGGATTTCTTGGGCATTCTGCAGGCAGCTGACCTTTCATTGTCTGGCATTGGTAAGGAAGATCCAGGGTCCATTTCTGGCGGTTTCAGAATGGTGTTTCTCATCAAGGACGACAAGAAGGCTGAGAAATTCAAGGGGCTTCTCAAGAAGTCAAAGGAGAATCTGGGGTTCTTGGAAGGGAAGGTTCGCGTTTATCATATTGAAAAGCCTAATGAAGTCCGCAATATCGATTTGCTCTCTTGAGTTGGATCGTCAGGTGATCAAAGTGCTGTCCGGGATTGTAGGAATGGTTCACGAGAGAGCGGATTTCATCGCAACCAAACTGGTTGACGATGCCTTTGAGTCGCTCCATAGCAGTACCGATATTCGCACCCTTTCCTATTCCGTGCAAGGCTCGGATGATCTCACCGGAGCCAAAACGTACTCTGTCAGACTGCACGATGAGGGATCTAACCTTACTCATCGTTTCATTCACATGCCATATCTTGTTGGACAGAATGCGAACCCGATTGAGGACACTCTTGTTGCATGCGGTTGTGTCGCATTACTGAAAAACAAATATCCAAATGACTACGTTATCTGCACGCTGTTCATGCCTGAAGCACCGGATGAAAGTGATGTCACACTCTCAATTCTGAGACTTGTGAGAATGCTGGCAGATTTCACATTGGACATGCCACATCCAAATAGATTAGATATTACTGACAAGATGCTTGGAATGTCGGACTACTGGGATTATGCGGATTCTCTTGCTTCCAACATCGAAGATTGGTATCTTGGTGAACCGGTTCTTCCTAAGGATATTTTAGCTGAGGACACGACTAGGTATACTCCCGTTCTCGAGGATTCTGGGCTGGGAATACTCGAAGTCATTGGGGCCGTTCAGAAGATGAAAGAGAAGGATTCTCCGATTGACAAGGGCCACAGGGACGTTCGCGACTTCCTTGATAACGAGATATACAAGGACACCCTCGAATGCACGTCTGAGGAAAGGCGTCAACTTGTTCAGGAAGCAACTGAGAATGTACCCAAGATTAGGCCTGGAGACAACCACTCTCAGATGGACATCGACGACAGGGTGTTATTCCAGTCTCTTATGGCTGCTGTCTGGAAGGGTGCTCCTGAGCCCAGCAACGTTCCAGAAACAGGATTGCCTGTCCCAGACTTCGAAACATCTTATGTTCGGATGTATGGCATACTATCAAAGGACCATGATCAGTGTTTCCTCAAGGCCCTTGAGATTGCTGGTTATGAGGCTCTCTCGAGGGCAGTGGCTCACGAATCAGCAGATGAAGAGTGGGTTGAATTTCAGGTTCAGCCAACGAGGAATCTTCCGAAGAGCACTGTGATTGTCTGCGATACTTCAGTTCTATCAGAATCAAGATTCTTCTCCGAATACATCAACAACCTTGGCATGTACATCGTTCCAATTCCATCAGAGATGGAGTCAGAGTTGGCTTCAGTACTTGACAGAATCGGTAAGATGCGTGGAGCATCCACGTGGCGAATGAAAGCGGTTCTGGAGAAACACCAAGAGCTGGAGGGTCTGTGCGATCAGGCATACGAGCGGTTTTGTAGCGGAATGCACGAGCTTTCGAGACTTGAGAATCATGAGGAGAGTTTGAACGAGGAAGACCTCAGGCGTCACGCAGTCAACGACCTGTGTGGCTCGCTTGAAGCAGAGCTTCGGAATACCCTTTCTGAACCGATGATTGCTGATCTTCGTCGAAAAGGACCACAAAGAGAATTGACGATCTTAACAAAGGATGGCATTTCAGTCACGAAGAAGTTCTCAAAGGCTTTGCTGTGGGGCGGTGAGGTCCAGATCACACTAGGAGAGATTGTGCGGATGGTCAGGTACATGGATTGGGGAGACGTCTATCATGATTCGCTTGTTGACGCGTTTAGGTTTGTATTGGCTGGTATTCCTACTGATGTAACGAAACGCTTCACAGAGCTTTGCGATTCCGAAGGCCTTCTGGACGAATTGACGATCATTAGGAACAAGGCAGCTCACCCATTTGGCTCCGTTCCAGAGGATATGTTGGCCTTTGAGAACGATATCATTGAAGCGCTGAAAGCAGTCGTATTATTGCGGAAGTCCTGAAGGCCTCTTTGTGCTCCTTCACTGAGTCCTAGCCAATATTCAAGTATCAAGATATCCTAACCGGCCCAAGTCGAGGGATTTCATGACCAATCAGAAACTTGGTGCACTATTCGTCGATTTCGAGAATATATACTACTCACTAATCAATGAATTCAATCTGCAACCATCCGATGCTCAAGCAATAGCAGTAAGAATCATTGGCTCAACTCTTACTCATATGCGGGAATTCCTGGAGATTTCACCAATCATTCGCCAGGCTGTTGCAGACTGGAGTACCCTTCCAGATGTCCCAAACGAATTATATGTGATGGGTGTGAGGGCCGATCATGTGAAGGCCTTGAAAGGTAAGAACAGCGCAGATATCGAGCTTTCCCTTTGCCTTCAAGAGGCAATGTTGACAAGAACCGATATTGACGTGTTTGCTGTTGTGGCAGGAGACAGGGACTACCTCCCAATCGCCCAGCGAGCTCAGATGGCCGCCAAGAGAATACTGTTCTACTCCTTCGAGAGGTGTCTATCTGGCGACATCAAGGAGCTCGTTGGCGAAGAAGACTGCTGGTACTTAGACCCGGAAAATGCTTCGATAGTTTTCGAGGAGGTCCCTGTTACCAGAACACCGGAGAAGGAGGTCTGTGAAGAGGAGATCGAGAAGGAAATGGAAGAAGGGGAGATTGAGGACGAAGATTCCAAGATTCTTGGTCTGGTTCCAGATGGTGGCATCACGATGGAATCCCTCGCAAAGAAGTTGGGGTTCGGTAGAAGGAAGGTTCTCAAAGAAGTCAAGAAATTAGCTGGAAAAGGGGCCGTTTATACTGAGAAATCTGGTAGATGGACGAAAGTGAAGATTCTGGTTGAGCTTGACGAGAATCAAGAAAGAGCTCTTGAGGCAACAATCGACGCGGAAAAAGAATACGGCCCGAAATATGGAGATGTGAAGATAAGCGGTTTTCTGGTTGACAAACTAGCTGATGCCTTGCCGAGCTTGAGTCATCTCGAAAGAAAAGAGGTCTTCCGGTCTCTTCAAGAAAACGAATTGGTGGAGGTTCGACAACGACACGATTCTTACGGCGTCCCCTTTGGCGCTTTCAAGCTGAATGGAAATCATCCAATCGTCAAGCGCAAGATGGAAGAGATGGATAAAGCAGAATGAGGTGTGGCAGAATCCGCACAATTCGACCTACCCGTTGCGCTGACTCATAACCTTCGAAACCGTCCAGGGCACTCTCAATCCACCAATCACGGACCCCTTCAACCTATCCACTATGGTGCCCTGAACCTTCTCCTGAAAACGAGAAACATCCTTCCAGGACTTGTATTTCCCGGGCACAGGCGCCTTAATAGCGCACATCGACTCGCTTCTCTCCCTCCCCGGCATCTTCTGACAATGCTTCCTCAGCGTGTTGAACGCGATATCATCAAGAATCTTCTCCAAGAAACCCTCCTCCTCACCATAAGGGAACAACACCTCGCAGGACCACTTCCTCCCTTTGGGGTTGCATACGACCGCGATCGGAAGGCTCTTGAGCTCTCTGAATTCCAACACCAGCTCCTTGACCTTCTCCACACGCGCCATCTCTTCCAAATAGTAAGAGGCTGTCTCGGCTTTCTCTGTCCGTACCTTGAACTTCTCCCTCTCAGTCTCAAACTTCGTAATGATGTTCTGATTCCTCCCCTCGTCTATTTCCTTCATGAGTATGTCTACAACAGTCGGAGGAGCCTTGATCTTCCCGGAGTTCACGTCCTCAAGAAACTCCATCTCCTCCAGAGCCTTGTTGTAGGAGTCTATATTCTTTTTGTGGTGCTCGGTCTCCTCCCATCGGATTCCTCCTGCCAGAGACGATATGTCCTCTACATTTGCCGATTCCAGCCCCAGTTTGCGGGAAGCCTCTTTGAGTATTGATTCTTCTGACATCGAGAGCAGGTCCACAAGTTCGTGTGGCTCCACATCACCTACAGACTCCTCGATCCGATTCTCGATTTTCTGCGCTGTCACCATCCAGTCGCCGACCCAGTCCGAACATGCTTTGCTCGGGTCCCTGACCTTTCCCTCCGCCAGTTCATCAACCATCTTGGAGACCGCTTCGTAAGATTTCTGGAGGTCGGAGTATTTCCTCTCGTCCTCTCTCCTCAGGTTTGCGAGGGTTTCCTTCTCCCTCGTCAGTTTCTTTATTTCTTCTTCAAGCCTTTCGATGAGCTGTCTGGTTCTCCTTTCCTTCTTCTGGAATTCCTTTTGAGTGGTCTCCATCCAGTGTCTGTACTTCTTTTCAGTGGATTCGTCTGGCTTTGGTTCCTTCTCTCTTTCATGGATCTCATCAATGTCAAAGCCGACGCCTTTGAAGGCAACCTTGGTGGATTGAATCTTCCTTAGATTCTCCTCGATGAATTCCCTATCAACGTTCTGGACCTTGATCGTTCTTCTCTGCTTGTTTGCAGTGAGTCTGGCGTTCGGATACTTCCTGGAGTGTCTAATCGCTGACTGCAAAGCACCTTTGAATCCATGGACTGAGTCTATCGCATCCTTTCCATTCAGATGTACTTCGAATTTCATTTCCCTCCCTCTCCCTCGTGTGAATGGAATCGGGAAGCGGGTATAATACGTTTTCTGAATAGATTCCATACTGTTAGATTCTTCTTGCAACTGTTTCTCATAATCAAAGTACCCCAGAATACGAAAAGGCTTTAGAACGAGGATGAAGTTACTTCTCGAAATCGACACAAGGGTGACTATCCTGAGTGGTACATTCTGTCCACACCTCTGGAATGGGTTCTTCGTTATCAACAACGGCGATGTATACAGTTGTTGCCTTGGCAAACCAATAAGAATTGGGAACATACATCAATCGAAGTTGAGCGAATTGGCGAATGTTCCCTCAGTCGTGGAACATCGCAGGAAATCTCTCGAAGGTTCCCTTGAGTGTTACACTGAGTGCAACTTCGTCAAAAGGGACATCCCGATTGAAAAGATTCCAGACAACACCGAGGTTGACTATTCTGGACTGAAACGCCTGGATCTGAAATTCGGTGAGGCCTGCAACCTATCTTGCGTTATGTGCAGACAAGCCAGCAGAGTGCCTGCGGATAGGAATGTTCTTGATCCGAGAATTCTCGTCAATAGAATCGACGTTGCCCCTTTCCATGACATTATTCTCCAAGGGGGAGAGCCACTCTACATCGCCGAATGCCTGCAATATATGGACTACTTGGAGAGAATGGGGAAGAAGTATACCATCCTGACTAATGGACTTCTTATTGATCGAGAAATGGCTGAGAGGCTATCAATCCATGCCAATAGAGTGATAGTCTCACTCAATGCTGCCACTGAAGAGACTCATGAGATTGTCAATCGGGGCTCCAGCTTTGAAAGGGTTCTTCAGAACATTGAATCTCTCCAGGAAGCGAGGAAGAGGAGCAGGACAGGGATGAAGATTATCGGCAGGATGACAATAACCGTCCAGTCAATTCGCGAGATTCCCATGTTCATTGCCAGATATCCAGAGTTTGGGGTGGACTACATAAACTTCGGATATGACAAGGCGACAGTTCCTCCGATCCTTTCCAATGACCCATCTCTGCGGCGCGAGCTTAGAGATGAAACAACTGAAGCACTGCTACTTTCAAATCTGGAAGAGATTGACACTTTGAGATTAATCTACCTTGGCCTCGCTGACCCGGACACGTTCAAATCGAGTTTCTTCTCTTTGTTTCATGAGAGCGTGTGAACGACACTTCAGGTCGGCTTGTTTCACGCATGTCAGTAGGAGAAAGGCTAGCTGGTCAGGAAACATCCATTCAGATCAACAATGGGTCCATATCTGAGGAAGTGGTCAGTGGCTCTTTTCAATTCTGTATGACCTAATCTTTTTATGGCCGTCCGCAAATACGGCCAATCAAGCGGACCTAGCAATACCATGGGGAAGACTACGGTGGAAATCCGCGCCTGAGATGATATAGATCGCAATGGCGGGATGATTGGACCATGGATATCTCTATAGCAATAAGGTGTAGCAACGATGAGCGCATCTTCGAGTGCATCAGAACGATAGACGAGGATGTAGAGATAATCGCTTCGATGACCGAGAATCAAGACCTTCAGGAGAGACTCGAGAAAAATGGGATAACGTGTGCCTTATGTCCCAAAGGGAACCTCTCCCTGACATCCAATATAGGCTTTGAGGCTTCCTCCAATGATAGGGTCATAATTACAGACTCTGACACAACTTTTGAGCCAGGGTGCATTGCTAAGCTCAATCGAGCCCTCAACACTCACAAAGTGGCAAGAGCAGGTATCAAGTTCTTGATGGACCCTGGAATAGCGTTTTCCAGATTGGTTTCAGAAGCCAGAGACTATGTTAACTCTCTTCCTCTTGTATTCACGCCTGGCATTGCAGTAAGGAAGGATTTGCTGCCAGAAATCGGAGGTTCTCTCTTTAATGATCCTGTTCCTTGGGCAGTGGATGCCGATTTGAGCTACAGAATAAGAGCCGCAGGCGTTCCAGTTGCGTTTCTGAAGGACGCCCACATATGTCATGTGCCGGTTGCGCTCAAGCATGATTTGAGAGCCGCCTTCCGTATCGGGGTGGGGTGTCGGGTGAGTGCTGAACATCTCTCATCGGGTGATAGAAGTCTCATTCGTCTATTGAAGAGAGAACTCAAGGGCGTGAATGTGAAAGACCTCCCTGATGTCCTAGAGAAGAAAGGGCTTGGTGTGACTCTGTATCAAGTTCTCTGGGATAGACTGTACTACCTGGGCTATCACTACCAGAGATTCTTCAGAATATACGAATAGACTGCCGGAAATGGTGTGGAAGAACCACTCTCACTCGTAAATAACGCCTGGAACCTTGTCCCAATCCCACCCAAACGGTTGCTGATATCTGATGGGGCACATCATACACATCTCCGGAGGAGAGTCCGAGTTGACCAGCTCTCTCACATTGTTCCATTGATCCTTTGTGTCTATCGGGTACAACGACTCGGAATCCCAACAACATGGAAGGATTGTACCATCTGATGTAATGACGAACGAGTTCTCCAGCACTGGGCATGTGGAAATCCTCTTTCCTCTCATCTTGAAGTTTCCATCAATGATTTCATAGCGCTCGCCGGGATAATCCATGTAGAGATGTTCGTGTGCAGCTCTGATCAGTGTTTCGTCATCTCTCTTGACCTTGAGCATGGCCGTCTTCGTCTTGATCTTCTGGACACCCCGTCGGTAGTAGAACTCCCCCAGCTTGGGAATCTCATCAAATGTGTGTTTGAGTATCACAGTCTGGACGGTAATCTGAATGTCGGAATCGTGGCAGTCCTTGGCCTTGATGACTGTATCTAGGTTATTCAACACTCTGTCGAGTTTCCCGCCGCGCCTGTACTTCTCATAACTCTCTTGCGTGATACCATCTATTGCGAAAACTATTTCTGTGATTCCGCTGACGACAATGGCTTTGGCCAACTCATCCGTCATGTGATTTCCATTTGTACAAATGGAACAATCCGTGAACCCTTCCCTGACCCGCCCCAAAATGGATATGATTTGCCTGTGAAGTAGTGGATCTCCGTAGTTCCACAGCTTGATTCTGGGATCTAAGCGTTCCATTTCTTTGACCACTGAGCCGAAGTATTCAATGTCCATGTCTTGAGATTTCCTGACCACCTCATTTCTGCCCTTTGGGCAAAGAGGGCAAGATAGGTTACACCGGCTCGAGATCTCGATTTGAACATATTCTGGATCAATTGGAAACATGCTTCTTACCTTTGACTTCGTCAAGTCTCTTTCTAGCATCGTCCAGTTCCTTGATCAATGGCTGATTCTTCAGAGTAGTCTTCTCTGAGATAAGTGGCGATTTCTGAAAATGCACTATCTCATCCACGCGCCGGGGATTGATTACATCCCCCCTTTCCTGTAACATCTCATCAATGAACTTCACTACTCCTGGTTTGGAAAGCGTATCGTGGAAGGCCATCGAACCTCCATTCGCAAGCCTTGGCCACCAGGCTTCAAAGTCTGTTTTGACATCATCATATTCGTGAGAACCATCGATGAAGATGAAGGATATCTCGTCATCAATCATCTTGCTTGCAGACAAAGAGTCACTCACCACGGGGCTGACTACGTGACTCATGTTGTACCGCTTCAGGTTCCCAAGGAATTCGTCCAGTGTATCTATTGGTTCTGAGCTTCTAGCTCTCTGTTCTTCTGATCCAGTATGATGATCAACTGCGTACACTCGACATTTCTGCCCCTGGATCGATCCATATGAGAGATACAGTGTCGACTTCCCCATCCATGAGCCAATCTCGACTATGTTGCCCGATTCGATGCTCATTGCAGTTGTGAAGAGGAACTCTCCCTCGCTCGGTGTGAGCCAGCCATTAATCTCATCTGATAGTCTATGGATGCCATCAATGCTCAGATCCTCAGGTCTGGAATATCTGCTCTCTTGAAGGTCCTTCCGCTTCTGCAGCTCAAGCAATTCAATCCTCCTTTCCCTGGCCACCTTTGGATCGACCTTGTCCGGCAATCTGTGTGAATCGGTGCCTTTATGGTCACTGTAGAGAAAAACCATCATGAAATCAAGGTCCAGAGAGTTCACTAGATCCTTCGTCATTTCGAAGTCCTTGAGGGTTTCTCCAGGAAATCCTACAACGAAGTGGGACCCAATCCTGAGCTTGGGGTTTCGGTGTCTGATCTTGCCAATTGCCTCCGAGACCATCTCTCTAGTGTATGGTCTTCTCATCTTTCTCAGAATATCTCCACTGCCCGACTGAATTGGAGTGCATATGAACATCTTGTTGTAGTTGTCGAAGTTGCTCAGTAGAACCTCGGCCAGTTCGTCAGCATATTTTATTATCCATTGTATATTAAACTCTTGGATGTATATGTCGATTCCCTTGTATGATGTGAGCAGCCGCACTAGGTCTACCACACTTCGAGCAATGTCCTGTCCATAAGCTCCGACATCTCCTCCCGTTATGAAGAAAGCATCCTGCGAATTCTCCAGTCCTTCCTCAACTTCCGCCCTGACATCGTCGAAGGGCTTGCTCTGCAGGCTTTTCGTTGCCTTCTTTGCAACACAGAAGCTACAGTTGCTCAGGCATCCCCACGAAACACGGATTTTGTAGCTGTTCTTTGACCGAACGTAATCTTCGAAGACCACTGACCTATAGTCTCGGTCCGGAACTGGGTAGGACCTGTTGTCAAAATACGACAAGTTCTGCTCGGGGATTTCATCCAGTTTGACCTTCCCGTGAATGATTTGATCAATGGCACTCATGTCTCTCGGGCCCACATGGTAATCAATGCCCTGCTTACTCAAGAATCCTGGATCTATCTCCGGCAAGCATCCAGCCAGAATGAAGATTGCATCATCTCTCTTGGCGTTCATAAGTGAGATCACCCTATTCTTGGACAACTCGTCAAACTCGTTGTCAAAAGCACAGGAGACGAATATCACGACATCCGCAGTTCTCAGATCCTTTTCACCTGTCACTTGTGTGTGTCCGTTGACTTCCATGTATCTCAGAATGCGTTCAGCGTCCAGCTTTCTCTTCTCACATCCAAGTAGGTCTATGAAGAATCTCAGGGATTTCTGCTTCACAGCCATTCACCCATGTCCTCTCACTTTGGTGAGGAATTCGGCGAAGGACTCTTGATGATCCTCTGAGTTCGGAAAATCTCTGAACCCATCATCTTGGTTCACACTTCTCAGTAAATCTTTCACAATGGGGTCCGTGGCGTAGTTCATACACACATATGCCCTTCTGCATGTCGTTTCGAATAGTTCATCGTAAAACGGCACGAAGAAGTATCCGATGTCGATGAAGATGATTCGGTGAGGTTCCTCTCGTCGTAATCTGATGTTTTTCGGCGTCAAGTCTGTTGTAATCCATTGAAGACTTTTGAATTCTCGGAGTAGGCTGACAATCTCATCCTCAAGGCCACCAAGATATGATGTCGTTTCTACATATGGCATAACCAAGAAAACGTATCCGTCAGCCATGAAGACATCGAAATCGACGATTCTCTCCGGTGTGCTTCTCTTCATGGATTCAGACAGAGATTTCAATCTCAGGTAGTTGTGCAGGATGTGCAGGTCTCTTTCAAGGAAGCTTGAATGCAAGGAAAGAAGGTCAGCGGAAATCTCAATTTCGGAACGTAGGGCCATTTTCATCATTTCGGTTTGTTCATTGAAAAGGGTGAGACATTTGTAGACCTTGTCACCGTTCTTCAGAATGATTCCCTCTCCGCTAACGATTGGGTCTAACGTGTCTTTCTCTACCTTCAGGTATGTGGAGACGATTTCCTTGATTTCTTCGACATCCCTGGACAGTCGGTTCATCTACCCCCTCACAAGATTCAATTGCCACAGCCTCTTCAAATCGATTTCTTCTCTCCTGGCATTTTCTAGTATATGGGCTATCCTCTCTCGCAGTGTGATCCTGAGCTTGTGGTTTTCCTTCAGATAGTGTGGCACTGTTTCCCTATCATAGCCGAAGTTTATAACATCAAATCCCAACTCTGCATACTCCTCAAGGAACGCAGGTATTTCGTGAAGATTGCTTGGAGTAAGCGTCATTCTTCCACACAGAATCATGTCGCTACCAGCTTCCTCTCTAACCCTTCCGAGATCCTCAATATTAGAGAGAACTCTCTCAAAACTCGATCCGACGTTCACTGCTTCGTGTGTCTCTTTCGTGGCCGCGTTAATCGATATGCTCACGATTTTCGCGTTTTTCACTAGCTTACGTGTCATCGCATCGTCTATCATGAGTCCATTGGTGAGCAGAATGTACTTCTTCTTCATCTTTTCCAGATAGTCCATGTATTCAAGACATGGTTTGATGACTAAAGGTTCTCCTCCTTGAATCAGGATCTCCTCAAAAGGCACAATGTCGATGTTCTCTATCACAACTCTCGAATCAAGGAATGCGCCATTCCTGGCATTTCTTTCTGGGTGTTTGCACATGACGCATCTTATGTTGCACGCCTCCCCGAAGCTCAGGTGAATTCTTCTCAGATTATCGTAGTCCACGTCAGTGCTGATGTCTGAGGTGTCCGGATTAACGTTTTTGTTGACCAGATTGCAACCCTCATAGCATGCCAAATCCCCCCTCACGGATTTCGCCCTGTATCTCATCATTTCTGGCGTGTTAACCATTCTCCTTAGCTTCAAATCGTGTATGTTGCCCACTCTGAATGGTTTCAGTAGACAGCAGTTGTAAACGTCCCCGCTCTTATTCACCGTGAATCCATTCCAGAGGTCGGGACAGTAGGTATGTGCCACTGTGGTTGTTCCCCCCATTGAAACGTCTCTTGGCAAAACGCACTCAATCGTCATAAATCTTCTGCCGGATGATGAAGAACCTCCCAATCACTCCGTGTCAGCCCTCGCGAGGCCTGTACTCATAGTCGAAAAGCTTCCGAGCTCTTGACAGAGAACTCGCAAATACGTTGTCTGACATTCTGTGGCGATATTTTCTGTAGAAGATGTCCAGGCCTCTCTGTTTCATCTCCTTGTCCGCGCTCACACGACTGTCATCATAAGCGTGATGTAGCATCAGGCACTCCTTAAGAGTGTCAATCTCTTTCTCCTTTGCCGTGGATTCAACGTGGTCTAACAAACGGATGCACAGATCTCGATCTGTGGCACTAGGCATACTTTCGTCAAATCCTCCGATTTCCATGAAGGTCCCTAACTCAATGAACATGTTGCTACCTTGAACTCCTGGATTTGTAGCGAAGAACGTGTCCTGTGTGAGATCCTCCCTCATCACTGTTACGAGTTCTTCCCCTTCCTTTCCCAGTCTCATGAACGATGCAAAGACAGCAACTGGTTTCCTGTTGCTGGAGATCCTCTCGAAACATGAGATCAGATAACGGTCTTTCCATTCGTCGTCGTCATCTAGAAATGCCAGGTATAGGGGCCCCTGACCCAGTTCGCGTGCCAAATAAGCAGCAGTGTTCCACGCTCCTGCACCAGAATTGCCGTGGGTTCTGGTATTCGGGATTACATCCGTCGAGAAGTATTCACTCGGCAATTGTTCTGGATTTAGGCCAAGCCTCTTTGAAAGGGTCTTCGTTCTGAGAATCTCCGTCTTCTCTTGGATGTCAAGGTACTCAGTTGAGAACTCATCATCTGGATTCTGTTTTTCATTGTCATCCACAACGTACGTTTTGAGAGGATTGACGCTTTGTTGTTTGTAGACAGACGCAAGCGATCGATTGATTAGCAGATCAGTTCTTTTCATCGAGGTCGCAATTACCACAACTATGGGATGACATTGAGTTCTGAGGTCTTCCAAACTGTCTTGCCCCCTCTTGAACATTCGAAACTTGGTTTCCTTAGATGGACATCACAGTCTCCTGCTCACCCAGGCAACCTGTCCGCCACCCTCGTCAACTCCGATTGTCACTATCCTGACGTTCTCAGGGAACTCAAGATCTTCGACAAGGCGATGGACGATGTATTCCGCAATATCCTCGGCGGTCGTAAATTCAATGTCCAGTTCGACTGTCTGCTCCCTCGGGAAAACGAATCTCTTGCCCCGTGTCTCATAGACCACTGTGTCTCCCTCTCTCCTCACCGAGTCCGAGCGTCCTGCAATCAACATCTTATGATCAAAGCTGTTCGCCATCGCCTTGAGTGCCTTTCGTAACGGAACGAAATCCATAACCATGCCCGCAGGACCTTTGTCCCCCTCCACCCTCACGTGGATTGCGAAACTGTGGCCATGGAGACGCTCGCAACCCTCATGACTAGGAATGAAATGGCTCGCAGAGAATGTTACACCCGTCCTCCACCCGTCAATCGCAATCAGCACAGGATTGTATCTGAATACTCGGTATTAAGGATATTGATTCGAAGGTTTGTGTTGTTACGAATGTTGTTGGCCAGAAGACTGATACTTGACCCGTTGGACCGAGTCTATTCTGACAACCTCTCGGGAAACCAATCGAGCACTACTTTTTCTGTTTCTCGGAGAGACCTCTCCTTGTCTACAAATATGGCCCCAATGAGAGCCTCAAGGGTTTCGGCAAGGACCTTGGGCTCTAGGTCGGCATCCTGTTTCTTCTCACCACTAGTCATGTAGATGCACCTCGGAACCTCCAGTCCGTAAGCCATCTCGGCCAAGGTCGTCCTTTTCTCATAGTCTTGTCTGGTTTCGGTGATTCTCTTACCTGTGTCCAACCCCTCCCTTCTCAACTTGTCCACTATTATTGCACCGAGTACTGCATCCCCAAGAACACGATAAGCATCTTGATCCTCGCACACCATCTTCTGATCCTTTTGCTCCTTGGCATACGCCTTACGTGTAAGAGCTCGCGTAAGGAGTCTCTCACTTGAGAAAGTGTAGCCAAGTTTGTTCTGAAGCTTCTTCAGGTCCTTTGAAACAGATTCGTCGTTTCCACTCACCATGTAGCTTCCTCCGAATGCGACAGTATTTCCGTGCACATAGTCTTTCCGCCAACCTTTCGGCTGTGTGATTACCAGCACATCCCCATCCGTAATGGTGATGTACTCAATTTTGCTCTCGGGGTCCATCAGCGCCTGAAGGTACAGTTGCGTCGGGTCGCCCGCGTGAGGAGGCTGGGAAAGAAGGAGTTCTCGCTTCGGGATCTGTACGCCTTCGAGGAGGAGCTGAGGGAAGAGGTTCTGGAACAGGTTTCCTCATCACAGTTCTATGGAGTCCACATATTCCTGGTTGCTGGCGTTAACGGCCATATGTATTTCAAGGGGCGTTAAGTTGCAGTCTCTGATTCTCGAATCGAAAGGCAAATATAGGTGTTCGGCAATCTTTTTGCTCGCAGTTAGGAAAGCAGACTTGGAGGTCTGGATACCTAATCTGGGCGAAGATGCACAAGATACGGTGAAATGAGATGGTTTGCGACAGTCTGACTAGACACCCCGATCCATTCCTGTCTTCCAAAAGATAGAAAGCTTTTTCTAGCCTTCGCCGTTTGTGTCCAATAGGGGAGGATGTTGTTTTGAAAGACAAAAGGCCAGAACTGGAATACGCGAGTTACAAAGTAATTCAGCGACATGGAGACCCCAGACAGAAGATATCCGCTATGAGATTTCACAAGTTGATGTCTCTGTTGAATCGCGAGCTCTTGAGAGAAGGAATCGATATGAAACTGCCCCACTTTTGGTACTTCTATGGGGGTGTAGTATCGGTTTTCGATATGCCTAAGCCCATAAGATTCGACAAGGAATCAATAGATGAACGTAAGACCCACATATATTGGGAGGGTAAGAAACCAAGTACAGATAGAAGACGTTTGCCAAAGAAAGTGAAGCAGACGATAGACAAGAAACTCATGTCCGTGGAAACAAAACACCCACCGTCTAGCGATGTGTGGGAATTGGTTCGAGCCGTATACGACTATGCACCATACAAGTTTCAGAGAGAGTATCGCACATTCAGGTCAGACTCTGTGGCCCAGACATCGTCCGGCCTTGAGAGATTGGTGGCTAGGGTGTTGATCAATGATTTGGGACGGTCTATGAAGGCATTTCCCGAGGATGATTTTCCAGCACTTAAAGTTCCAAGCACAAAACTCAGATATGTTGTGGAAACGATATTCAGGGACTTTCCCGAAAAGAAGGACATTGGCATCAGAATGTCCAGAGAATTCTGGGAGATATTCTGCAAACACCTGAGGTTGTCAAAAGAAGGGCACGAGAATCTTTCTGAGAAGACGATTGATATCTGGAAAAAGAATTTGGAAATGGAGTTCGCCAAATACGAAGACCAACTCGAAAAGGACATAAGGTATGTAGTTGACAATCTACGACCAGACCGTCTTAGCGATCCCATGCTAACTACATTCCTGTTGCCCGATGATTGGGGCCCCGGAACGGAGAGAACCAGCGAGGAGATTGACTCCATATTGTACGGGTGATTGTGTGACACATTTTGCAGACTCCTCCTTTTTTGTGGCATTGCTAAACAAGAGAGACCATCACCATAAAAAGGCTCAAGAGATTTTCTCTGACGTTCTGAATGGGAAATATGGCAAACTGGTAACGTCGGACTACATCCTTGATGAGGGAATGACAGTCACCAGGCAGAAGACCAAAGACTATGAAGCCGCAATGAAAGCAGGTAGAATGATAAAGGACTCCGCATACACGAAAATGACTTACATCATCAAGGTCTATGTCGAAGACGCTTACAAATCATACAAAGAACACACAGACAAGACACTATCATTTACAGATTGGACTTCATATCATGTGATTAAATTCAAGGGTCTTAGTGGAATAATAAGCTTTGATGAGGATTTTGACGAGGTGGATATACCAAGGATTCCCGGGAAGACTGGTTAGGGGAATCTTGCAGGCGTACTCTTTCAAGGTGGAGTCTTTGCGCTTCATCCCATAAATAAGCATATCAGGCCGAAGATCAGGCAGCAGCTGCAGGTTTTGAGGGATGGGAGGGTTTTGAGGTTTGTTGGGAGAGGTGAGTACGAATTTGCGAAGTCGAGATCCGGATCTGGATGAAATCGCCCCCAATCAACGGAAATGCCGCTCTTGCTGGATTCTGACCAGTATAAAGGATTCTTCCCTCATCATTCATTGTCTAAGAAGTAGAGGTTCGGTCTCCTCTTTCTGTCCACTTTGATGACACCTTTGTCCTCAAGTTCGGTGAGCACGCTTTTCACTACGTCCTCCTCAACATAGTATTCCTCCGCAATTTGTGCTACGGTGCTCGGTCTATCCGCAACCAAGTCGGGGACCTTTCTTTCAAGGAGTATTCTTCCTCCAATCTCCACAAGGTCCTCTTTCCATGGAACAGTGACCTCATACATTTCTTCCATCTCGTCAATCTTCTTTGCCAGGAATAAATGCCAGATCTTCTCAGAGTTCTCAGTTTGCGTATCGCACTCCTCGAAGATCACATCCGAATCGAGCACTTCTCTGTACAGGACCATCATATCCTCAAGATCTCTGTCCCGTTCGGTCACGCTCTTGGAAAGAAAGATATCCTCTCTACTGGTCAGCAAGAGCCTGAAGTCCCCAAAAGAACCCCATTCCTCTGCTCTCTCCTTCACTCCACTTGAGAGGTAGAACTTCTTGCACACTCTTCTGTAGAACACGTCGACCCAGAAGAGGTCATCATCTTTCATGATGGCAAAAGCGTCCAGTTGTCCGTACATATCGGGCAGATCTCTTTCCTCGGTGAATGAGGACCTCTTCAGTGCAGAAACGAAGGCCGTTGCGCCTTCCTTTGTTCCGAAGACCATGTCGATGTCTTTCGTGGTATCCTTATCACCTCTCAGGCTCATCGCTCCTCCGCCGACCATATATCCATCGACCTTTGAGGTGACCGCGCGCCCTATTCGCTTGAGCTTCTCGATGATGTCGTTTGCCGTGAAGAATCTTCTTTCGATAGATTCACCCCATATCTATAGCACGTCTGTGCGAACTCCTTCTCAGAAGGAAAAGCCCTTGATTTCACCTCTTTGCCTTCCAGGAATCTCATCAAATCTGTGATAATCTTCTCGTGTCCGATATCTTTTCCTCTCAAGATCAAATACTTCCGATCAAAGTTCTCGATTTTCTTCAAGAACAAGAGAGAATAGAGAATCCCCCTTGGTTGCAAGTTTGCTGCCAGAATGGTATCGATTGCGATATCCCCCACTCGAAGCTTTCTCCCGTTCTCAAAATGGTGATAGTAGGCTCTGTTCGAGACTATGTCTATGTTGTATTTGCTCATTGCTGATATGCCCGTTATCTCAGCACCTTCGACATGCTCGTCCGTCGGAGCGAAGAATATGAATTCACGCGTACGTTCCCATACAATGACGCCTTTGCTTGTCAGTTCCTTGAGTTTGGCAAAATTGGAGTATGATGAATAGCTCTTCAGAAAATCATTCAACATTGGTAGCGATCGTGAAAGTGTGACTTCTTTATCATCGTTTCTTAGTATTCCCTTTCTCTCCAGTTGGAGAACGCATTTATCAACCTGATACCAACTTGCATCAATCTCTGACGCAATACTCTTCTCGTCCAGTTTTCTGTCCGCCAAGGCAAGAAGAATGTCAAAGCAAGGATGTCGAAGCAAATCCCACAAGTTGATTTGATTGTTCAATATCAATCCTCTCAAATATTCTGCAAAAAGGTGATCGGAAAAGCTCACAGTCACTGAGTTCCCATTTCTCTTCTTGCACAGAAAGCCCTGATCGTGCAGTTTCTTCACTAGTTGTGATGTTTGACCATTACTCATTTCAACATCTTCTGCAATCTGACTAATGGTCTTCTGTTGTGTGGAAAGAGTTTCCAATATTGCTAGTTGTTTGTTGTTTATGTTGTTTATGTTACTCACCAATACACATATTGTTGAAAGAACTATTTAAGTCTTTTTGAAAGACTCTGAAATGTGACAATAATTACGTGTGTAACAATGTGAAAAAACTATTTAAACGGTTCTCAAAACCTCAAAAGAGAGCGGCATTCTACATTGCAAACCAATTCTTGTACCATGCCCGAACTGAGAGCCTCATCCGCTTCTCCCTTGTCCACGTGAAATCTGGATGTGCAACTCTTTTGAAGGAAAGGTTGACATAGTAAGACGGTCTTACTTATACATGGTGTCGTCCATGGGCGATGTGGTGCTCACAAGACTGTCTTCCAAGGGTCAGATAGTGATACCTAAGGCGTTGAGGGAGATGCTGGGTCTTAAATCCGGAGAGGTCTTTGCCATGTTTGGAGAGGATGACACTATCATTCTGAAACGTGTGGATATGCCTTCGGACAAGGAGTTCGAGGGGCTTCTTAAGTGGGGTAGTAAGTTCGCAGAAAAGAGAGGAATCAGGAAGAAAGACATCCTCAGGGCGGTAGAGGATGAGAGGGGTGGAGGGGGCTAGCTTCCTGTCCAGGGTGGTGCTGGACACCAATATCCTCGTTTCTGCCGCTGGAACCGCATCCTCGAGGAAGAGGAGTTCATACCGCTGGATGATCTATGACGTACGAAGTACTTCTTTCAGCCACTTCCGTCAGACAGTTGAGGAAGCTCCCCAATAAGGAAAGAGATAGAATAGCCAAGGCCTTGAGAAAGCTTGAAGAGGACCCATTTTCGCCAAGGTCGGGTGCGGACTCCCGTGCCCTTGAAGGAACCAAGCCAGAGAAGCACAGCCTTCGCGTGGGACCTTACAGGGTCATCTACCCCGTTATGAAGAAAAAGGTAAAGGTCGTGGAGGTCTTCAGAAGGGGAAGAGGATATAAGTAAGCCAATCGCGTACTTTGTCGACGACGTTCGTCCTCAAGGCTGGGCATGCGTTCGAATCCCCTTCGTTCGAGCCCGTGAGGCCACAACAGAGGTCCCCTATCAAGGTCCTCATCCGAGCGGGATCGCCTCCTGATGCAGTGGGTAAGGATGACCTCATCGGGTAGATGCTCTTTTGCATTTCCGGGATGAGTCATTCTGACCGTTATTACCGTTCGGTCATTATTCTTGAGAGTTCAGATCCAATCCTTCCAAAACCATTTCTAAGTTTCAGCCTCTTTGCCTGGCTTGTTGCTGCGACCCCCTTGCCCAGATGACCGGAATCCATCTTCCCCCACTCCAACATTCTTCTGTCGAAAACTGCATGAAGTCGAACACTCCGACAAGAGAATATGGGAAAGGAAAGGCTAAAAAGGATCGAAAAGAAATTGGAACAGTTGCTACATGATTACGCACAAAGACATACTGGAGGAGACGCATCAGGTGATTGAGGACTTGAGGCTTATTGAAATTGCCGTTCTGGGTGGAGGTTATCTCGCATTAATCGGTACAAGCGGGTTATTGGTGAACAGCACCCTTTCTAGAATATCGAAAGAACCTATAATCATTTCATTTATCCAATATTCCCTTTATTCCCGGTTTGATGAGAGATAGATCGTGCTTTATGGTCTCCCAGAGAATACCGTGCACAATCTCAAAATAACCGTGTATCATCTTGTCTCTCATTCCGGCCATTTCACGCCAGGGAAGATCTGGATGCATGCTTCTAATCTCTTCTGGAATGTTTTTTGTGGCTTCACCAATTATCTCAATGTTCCTTACGACCGCATCAACGGTTTTCTGGTCACCCGCGAAATCCTCGTATGTCATTTCCGCAACATAATTCTCGATACGTGAAATGGAATCAAGGATATCTTGAAGATAGATCCTGTGGTCTCTGGTCATACATAGATCACTTCGTTCACAATGTAATCCCGTAGTGCTGGTTTTATTCCATCTTTAGGTACAAGGTCGACTTTAATACCTAGCAAATCCTGCAGATATCCCTCAAGCCGGAGGAATTCAATCAGTCCAACAGGTCTGGTGAATTCCACCAAAATGTCAACATCGCTATCATCATCCGGGTCTTTACGCGAATAGGATCCAAATATCCCTACGTTCTTGACACGGAACTCATCCCTGAGGAATTGCTTGCGAGAGGATATCATCTCCTTTATCTCTTCTATCTTTTTCATCTCTTTCCACGGACCTGCCTGTCTAAATCGTCTCTCTTAGGATTAAATCTTTCTGTTATGCGGTGGATCTTGGATTCACTCGCGTTTTCTTATGCTGTTCCAGCATATAGATCGTTTCGTGAGATGATGTCGCCGAAGCATGTATGTTGGGGACGTTGCCCGAAGCTAGGAGCGCAATAAATGCCATAGTCCGTAGGGATGAGTAAGAATCCACTGTTTTTCCTTGCTGGCACGATGATCACGTCACCTATTCGTCAATAGTCGGATTGGCCGTGAAAATATTCAATGAGTTCATCTAGGTCTCAAAGCATCATAATCTACACCATTTCTAACTCATGAGCATGTCTATAGAAATCCAGGAAACATCTTTCATGAGCATGGATTAGTCTGTCAAGATATTGCGGTGCGACTCTTCTGTCCGCTTTCCCGCAGAACTGACAAGTCTTCGGCAGTAGCTTCAGAGCGAGAGTATATGATGGTTGGTTGAGGCAACTGTTACGCAACGAAAGTGCTCCCGCTCACGTTTATATGTCGCAGTGACATTGCTGCAAGCAGATGGTGACCCTAATGCCGCCAACAAACATCCCGCACACACTGAGAATATCATCAGGAATTCCGAACTCTGCCGTGAGAGGCTAAAGATATGGATGCTCATATCGATGAGATAAAAGACATTATTGTTAAGGTATTGGAAAAATACCGAGTGAAAAGGGCTGCTCTTTTTGGATCTGTCGTAAGAGGGGAAGCCACCAAAGAGAGCGACATTGACTTGCTCATTGAATTTGAAGGAAGAAGGAGTTTATTGGATCTCGCAGGTTTGAGACTGGAACTTCAAGAATTATTGAGAAGGAAGGTTGATGTTCTTACATATAGTTCTCTACATCCTCTCCTTAAGGAAAAGATATTGAGCGAGCAGGAAGTGATTCTTTGAAAAAAGATTCGCGGATATTCATGGAGCACATACTGGAGTGTATTGAGCTTATTGAGCAATATGTTGAGAACAAGACAGAAGGTGAATTCCTGAGCTCTGTTCAACTTCAAGACTCAGTTATTCTCGCATAGAAGTCATTGGAGAAGCGGTCAAGAATCTCCCAGAGGAAACAAAGGAAAAATATCCTGAGATCCAGTGGAAGAAGATTGCGGGTATGCGAGATATCCTTATCCATGAATATTTTGGGATAGATTTGAAGTTAGCCTGGGAGGTTGTGAGAAAGGACATTCCAGATCTAAAGAGAGGGATATCAAGAATAAAGGCAGAATTGGAATAAACGAATGTGTTAGCGAAGTTGGGAACCCTTGCACTCGCCCAGCAACCGATATGTCGCTTGGGTTTTGGCATGTACGGATTCTTCGCTTCACACTGGACCGCGTATCTCTATGAAACGTTAGGTAAAAGAACCGTTATGCCGTTATGGGCGTTGAAAATGAGGTTGGATAAAGAAGGAATTGAGCTATTCTACAGACTCTATCATCCGTTGTTGGTCCACACCAACAAGAAGTTCGAAATCGTGGATGGCATGGACTCACCGGAGGATGTTTGGGGATTTCCCCTTGAGGAAATAAACGAAGTCAGGGAAATGTTGTATGAGCGTCCCGAACTGATTGATTCCTTTGTCAACGAGAATCCTTTGAACTTCACATCTGACGAGCTTGAAATGGTCAACAGCTGGAAAGATTTTGTCAAAGGCACATTCTATATCTTCCGCTACCTGAAGAACTACACTGTCTTCCTTGACGCGGACGAACCACCGAAGGCCTATGGCGTCCTTGCGCTCAAAAGCCCGTTCAAGGAGATTCTAGGGCCATACCTTCCGACAGCGGTCGAAGCAGTCCTTTTACCGTTCAAGGACAGAATCATTTACGATAGCCTCTTTTTGCCCTACCCTGTGGTTTTTGGCGGTGGTATACGGAGAAGCTTGAACGACGCCTATCAATTGGCCAAATCAAGATTCGGAATGATCACCTCGCTCCCTTTCTCTTCCGGGGAAGTGGAACAGACCGACGCTGACAGATTGAGATTCTACCTAAGGAGCCAGCGGAATCGCAGTGTCTATGCCGAGGAGATAGATGACCTAATGAGAAAAGATGAGAGCCTTCTGAAGATTTATCATCAGGAGATGGGAAAGGTCCACGCTCGGATTTCTGGCAAAAGGTTGCGAAAAATCGGGGTCACTGACGCATGGTTCGCCGTCCTTGATGACATCATCGTCGCTGGTGGTCCAACAAGAGAGGATGTCGAACGGACTGTGGATTGCATTCTCCCACCCAAGAGAAGGGATTTCGTATACTTCTTCCAATTGAAGAAGAGAAAATGAAGGCCCCCCAAAAGGGTCGATGTCCTTTCGTTCCACGAAAACCACATCGAGTTTTCCAGGGATGTGCGTCGAGCGTCTCATACCACACTGGGATATGGGTTTAGTCCGGTTGACACCAGAGAAGCTTCCATCGATTGATGATATGCTCTCGGAAACCCGGGAGTTTCTTGAGAGTGTTCTCTCCTAGAACTGAACGCTTATGAGAGCTTTTTGTATGTGAGGCAAACTGGCCTTCACCTAACCATCTCCATCCGTTATGACAACTTCGATTCTCTCGACACAAACCTTACTTACGTCCGTCCCAATCTTTCGGCACCGGAATGGGTTAACTCTGGACCACTGGTGATTCCCCACTTGACCATGAACCAGATGATGATTATGAACTCCAACTCAAGTAAGAATATCTAGCAAAGTGTAATGGCTGCTTTTGTTGTCCTTCTCCTGATTACCGTTTCGGCATCCTGGCTCCCCGTCCTTGCCCAGTTCACGTTCCAGCTCCTTTTCTTGACTCCAGTCCTACTCCGTCTCCGCTCGTATGGTTTATGACCATTATTACCACTCGGTAAGAAATCGTGAATGCATCAAGTTTCCAAAGTTCAGGCAGACCCCCCTCTCCACAACCATCCTCTCCACCGCCCACGAGCTCTCCCGCATCGGAGCCTCTCACGTACCAAGGCGTGTCGGGGTTCTGAGAGTGTGGGCTGGTCCCCCAGGTTTGGGTGGAGAGGTTCGTGCTTCACGATACAACCTATATGGGTTGTATTTGAGAAAACAACCATTTAGTGTTGTCTTTTTATACCTGAATGTCGTACGGCATAACCATGAGGAAAAGGCTCCATGTGTTGCTGGGTGATGTCGTATCTTCTCGGAAGATAGGCGACAGGGAGAAGTTTCAAAGGAAATTGTCAGAAACGTGCAAGAAGTTAAACTCCATGTACGCCGAGGATATATATAGCGATTTCAAGATTTTGAAGGGAATAGATGAGATCGGTGGAGTTCTATCAACTATGGCGAGCATCCACGAGATTATCACAACAATATTAGACCAGCTGTATCCTGAATCAGTGCGCTTCGTACTGGCCTTGGACTACGTGGATACCGCCCTAGAGACTATGGATGTTGCAAGAATGGATGGCCCCGCCTTTCACAGAGCATCAGGGATGATGTCCAGACTCAAGAAGACGAAGTTGATGTTCGATTTGTCTGTTGATGATGAAGTAATTGATGCTGCGGTGGCCGGCCAGATCAATTCGATCCTTCTGCTGAAGGGAGATTGGTCCGCAAGGCAACATCAGGTGGTCAGGGAATACGAGAAAACGAAGAATCAGTATGAAGTGGCAAAGAATTTGGGAATAACTCAACAGGCTGTGTCAAAAACCCTCAACCGCTCAAAGTGGAAACAGATCAGAGACATCGAAGAGAAATTGGAACACTTACTACATGGCTATGCAAAGACACGAACTGGAGGGAATGCATCAGGTGATTGAGGATTTGGACCTTGCTGGTTTTGCCGTTTTGGTTGGAGGTTATCTCGCATTGATTGGTACGAGCGGGTTGTTGGTGAATGGCATCCTATCCAGGATTTCAAAAGAACCCATTTCCCAGAGAGTTAGTAAGGAAGCGCGTGATACCGGCTTCGTAGTGGGGAAGTGTGAGAACCTACTGATACTCACTTTTATGCTTCTGGATGCTTATACGGCTCTGGCACTGGTGTTCGCAGCAAAAGCAATAGTCCGTAGAGAAGACATGAGCAAGAATTCCTTGTTCTTTCTTGCGGGCACCATGATCAATGTCACCTATTCAATAATGATTGGATTGGCTATGAAAACACTCATAGAGATTGTCTAGGGATTTCTGTTGTTCTCAGGGTTCGTCAGCGCCTCCAGGTACAGCTGCGTCAGGTGCGCCTGTGTGAGGAGGCTGGGAAAGAAGGGAATCCAGTCCAGGAGAATGGGGCAATTGTCAGGACGGTTCACAACTCCGAAAGAGTTATGAGTATTCTTGGAGATACTCTATTAGGGAATATTGCGAGGGACCTTACAAGAGAAATAGAATTCGTTAGATGGTCCGCATGGCAAATGCAACAAATCAGAGAGAGGGAATGTCGGCCGAACAGGCTGTTGGAGCAATTATTGCAGCGATAGTTATAGGAGCTAGCATAGCAGCAGCGGCAGCCCTTCTAGCAGGCCTTGAAGAGTAATGAGGAATCGGAGGGGTCTTTTGGCTAACGAGAAACAACACAATTCCTTCTTCAAAATACTTGCGGAAGAGATGCGAAAGGCAGGGTTTTCCGAGGAGGAGGTTCGAAAGCTCAAGAAGCTTTATTCCACAGACAAGGGAAAGAATTATTCTGGAAAGCAACCGGATTGCCCAGAGAACCCTCCGAAGAGGTCGTTGAGAGATTTGGAAAATCTGCTCAGGATAATCCGTATATGTTGGATCTCAGAGATTTCTTTCGTCAAATGGTTCAGCGGCAGAACGAGCTCGAAAAGAGAGTCTTCGATGTCAATACCCGCGTGAGCAGGATGGAGGGGAGGTTCATCGTTATTACGACACTTGCTGTGGCATTGACTGCCACCATTGTCGGTGCAATCTTCCGCTTTTTTCTGTAGGTTGGATTTAGTATCCCCATCCATTTTGAAGACCTTGATTCTCTCTCCAAAAACCTTATCTACACCTGACACTAATCTTTTCGGAACCAGAATGGGCCAATTATAAAACACTCGAAACCATCAGCCCCACAATCGAGATGATAATTATGAACTCCAAATCAAGAAAGAATATCTGGCAAAGTGTATTGGCTGCTTTTGTTATCTTTCTCCTGATCACCGTCCCAGCATCCTGGCTCCCTGTCCTCGCCTCCCCAGAAGAAAAACCTCTCAACGACCAAACTCCAAACCCAGAACATCTCTATCCTGATCAGAACCCCAAACCATACCCCCCAACCCCAACCCCAAAACACCCCCCCCCCCCCCCGCCCCCACCCGCCCCCC
>SOIM01000054.1 GCA_004377185.1 Methanomassiliicoccales archaeon
CCGGTTCTGGTTCCTTCTCCGGTTCTGGTTCCTTCTCCGGTTCTGGTTCCTTCTCAGGTTCAGCTTCCGGCTCTTCGGCCAGCTCCCCCGCTCCTTCCTCTTCCAACTCGGGCTCAGCTTCAACCTTGACTTCCTCAGCTTCCTTGACTTCCTCTGCCTCGGGAGCTCCTTCCTCCGGCGGTTTCTCCTCCGCCTTCTCCTCGGCAGGTTCCTCTTCCGGAGGCTCCTCTGGCATCTCAGGAAGCTCTCCTAAGGTAATGATCTCGGACTTGCGAATCTCAACCCTCTGCATGGGTCGGATGGGCTTGCACGCGACCGCCATTGTCTTGGCCAGTTCCCCAGAAATTATTGTCTTCACGAACTCGGCAATAGTCCTATCCTTTGCGACTTTCACTGCCACATTCCGCATGACCTCCCTGATGGCGGTCTGTTTGGATGACTGTATCCTCCTGTCGGCAATTGCCATGGGCTTTACCCGGATCACCGTTCCATCCTTCGTAGTGACATCCAGTGTGGCATCCGTTCGGGTCTTCTTCCTCCTGGTAAGTCTCCTGACATAGTCGCTGGTCAAATCGTGCCCAACGAACTGGGTGTGGGCATCGCCTCCCCTCACGTCATAAATCTTGAACTGCAGTTTGATGTGCATCTTGCTGAAATCGCCCGTCAGGTCCTGCACTGTGACCTCGGACATCCTCCCGACCAGTCCATCCGGTTCAGTTGAGAGCGTCTCTCCGATCAGTGCCCTGTTGAACATGTCGGGAGCAATCAGATTGTACCAATTCTTCGCTTTCCACTTGTCCTTGATTTTCCTTGCTGCTGCCCTGGTTTTCTTTGCCATATTTTTCTCCCTTGGCTTCTGTCCGATAGTCGAACAGTGTTTATATATCTTGTCTTTTGAAGGGGCTGAACCTGGACCTATCTCCCATTTCTGACTCTTTGCAGATTGACAAGTGGAAGGTTTCCGTGGAGCGTTGTACATCCCGTTCCGCTAGGTGGTGGGACTGAGGAGTGTAGAAGCAAACGAATGCTACCGACTTCGTCTAGTCTGAAGAAGGGAGAGGAACGAAGAAACTATTCAAGCCACAAGGTTGAAATACCATGAAAAATCCGTTCAAGATTCCTTATGTATTCGACCGACCATGAAAGGTCGGTGAGAGGTTTGGTGGGCAAATTTCAAAGATCAAATCGTGAGCGAGTTTTTGCGAAAGACAGTGCAATAGTGCTGTTGACATTCGTATTGGTATTCGGCTTCGCGCTGTCGGCATTGCCAATGGCCGCGATGGCGAGTGAGACTCCGAGAATCGAGATAACATATCCAGAGGATGGAGCCACCGTCAGCGGGGTTGTTCTGATCGAAGGTGTGGCCTGGGACGATATCGAGGTCGTGGGCGTTGACATAATCTTCGATCATGAGATCGAGGTCGAAGCGACGATAACCGGACATGTGGAACAGCACTGGTACTGGGAATACAGCTGGAATACGAGCGAGTTCGAGAACGGATGGCATTTGGTGCAGGCGCGTGCTTGGGACAATGAAAGCCAACACGGCATTCACTCAATCGAAATGTATGTGGAGAACGAAGTCCAGGGAGAGAATCACAGGCCTGAAGTTACAATAGAACATCCAGAGAACGAAGCCACGGTCAGTGGAATCATCAACATCACCGGCCACGCTTGGGACCCGGATGAGAATGACACCGTGGAGCTTGTCCAAGTGGCTATTGATAACACTGAGCATTGGATGAACGCCACGGACACGTCAGACAACAAAACGTGGTGGACATGGGCATTCGAGTGGGACACGACCACAGTCGAGAACGGCTGGCACTACATAGTTGCACGTTCCTTTGACGGAGAACTTCATTCCGAGATGTTCGACATCCGTGTGAACGTCCAGAACGAAGTGAACCAAGCTCCAGAGTGCTGGATCGAGTATCCAGAGAACGGAGACACTGTCAGAGGAGTGATTGAAATAGTCATTGCCGCAAGGGATGACAACGAGGTCATTGCCGTCGAGATAAGCATAGACGAAGGAGAATGGGATGAAGCCATTTTCTCACACATGGTAGAAGAAGTCTCAGTGTGGGTCTACGAGTGGGACACGACTACGGTCGAAGATGGATGGCATCTGATTCTCGCGAGAGCCTACGATGGCGAGCTCTACTCCGAAGTCTACGACATCCATGTAATTGTTGACAATGTCCAGGAGAATCACAAACCTTGGGTGACCATTGGACTGCCTAAGGACGGGGATGTTGTCAGTGGAGTTATCGCGATAAGAGGACATGCAGGCGACCTAGATGAAGGGGACAATGTGGAACTTGTCCAAATAGCCATAGACAACACTGAGCACTGGCTTGATTGCTTTGATACCTCCGGAAATGAAACATGGTGGTCCTGGGTGTATGAATGGGACACAACCACCGTGGAGAACGGCCGGCACTACATAGTTGCCAGATCTTGGGATGGAGAGCTGTACTCCGACTTGTGGGACGTTCATATAATCGTCGAGAACGAACAGGAGAACCGCAGGCCAGTGGTGGAGATAGTACATCCGCTGGGTGACGAGACTTTGTCGGGTATCGTGCTAGTTCATGGGGAGGCTTCCGATCCGGACGAGGGGGACAGTGTTGTTGTCGTCCTGGCCAGGATAGATCATGGAGACTGGTTCCATACGATAGACACATCACATGATGATTCCTGGTCCACGTGGGCATTCCAGTGGAACACCGTTCAGTTCGAGAACGGAGAGCACAGGGTCTGCGCGAAGGCTTGGGACGGAGAGCTCTGGTCCGATCAGGACTGTATTGAGGTCATCGTCTGGAACGAGATGAAGGGTGCCGGTCCCGGAGATGGCGGTTTGGAGGCCACCGGGATACCCCCGAATGTCCTGCTATTGCTGTTGCTGGGAGGCATACCATTCGTTACGGTCGTTGCGGCAGCCTTCAGACACCTTTTTGGTGTCAGAAAATAATAGCGATTCATGAACCACGTTCGAAGGAGAGAAATATGGGCCTGAGACGGATGCGCTACATTCAGCTAGCTCTACCTGCTTTGCTTTTGTTAGCCACTATGCTTTGTGCGCTTCCGTCCATGAAGGCCCAGGAACCGACCTACGTTGGCGGACCGGTATATGGCGTTTGGGATGCGGAAGGCTCTCCTTACATAGCGCTCGAAACTGTGGTCGTGCCTGTTGATGAGATACTTACCATACATGCTGGTGTGGAAGTCAGGTTCAACGAACCTTTCGGCCTGGTGGTTCACGGGAACCTAGTGGTGGACGGAACAGAAGGTGAACCTGTCGTCTTCACTTCAAATGCCACAGACAAGTTTCCAGGCGACTGGCACGGGATAACCATAACTGAAACGAGCCACGAGAACCTCATTGAATATGCCCGAATCGAGTACGCCGCCCGCGGGGTCTACGGTGTCGAAGCGCGTTCGGTAACAATCCGCCACAGCGAGATATCAAACAGCTCTCTCAGGGGTGTTGACCTGCTTTCATCCTCCGTTACCATCGAACACAGCCGACTCATGAGAAACAATGTGGGTATCGTGGCGGACAGTTCGGAAATCAACGTAAGGTGGTCCGAGGTTGTCTTGAACAACGACTACGGCCTAGCTCTTTGGCATTCCGGGGCCCATATCGAATCGACCATAATCTCCGAGAACTTCAATGGGATATTCTTGATCGGTTCCACATTGGGTCTATTCAATTCCACCATCATATCAGAGAACTATGCATTGAACCTAACCGATGTCTCCTCCGCGATTTCTCTCAACTCCCACTTCAACAAGGAAAGGGTCGTCTTCGACGATCTCCCGTCCACATTGATGATTGAGTGGTTCCTGGACGTTCGTGTTCAGGATATGCACTCATCTGGCGTGCCAGAAGCCAGTGTGAGAGTAAAGGGTACCCATCTTGAGGAAATGACCTTCTTTACAAACGAAGAGGGGTGGATCGAAACGCTCGTGGTGAAGGAAATCACAATGACCAGCCTAGGCGAGGAGTCTTACAATCCATATCAACTGAGCACTTCCGAGCGGGGTTTTGAGGCCAGTGAAGAGTTGAACATGACCGAATCCACTGTAGTGTATCTCAGACTGATTGCCGATCTAGTAGCTCCCAGTGCCTACGCCGGACAGGATATGACCGTTGACGAAGACACGACCGTACAATTCGATGCAAGCCAGTCAGAAGATAATGACCCAGACTTCTTCGCGACTGGGATCTTCACCTGGATCTTCTATGATTATGGCGGCTCCACTGAAGCGGAGGGCCTCGAGGTTTCCAAAGTCTTCCTCACACCTGGAACCTATACGGTAAGGCTGAGAGTTGAGGACGCCTTCGGGAACTGGAACGAAGACCACATGATGGTTGCAGTGAGGGACACGACAGACCCAATTGCGAATGCTTCCGTACCAGCGAGTATCCAACTCGGTGAAACGGCAACCATGGACGCCACCTCTTCGGATGACAACGACCCGGATTTCTTTGATTCAGGGAACTACACCTGGAGGTTCAATGACGGTGCGGGGAGATCATTCTTTACGGAGAGATGGTCGATTATCAATTTGTGCACGCTGGCACTTACACAGTAGAGCTTACAGTCAGAGATCCAACCGGCAACACGGACACCTTCTCAGCCCAGATCCAAGTTCTCGAACCGCCCAGGGAACTCAACTATCTTCCATTCATAGCCATTGCGACCGCAACACTTGCTTTCGCAGGGGTAGCCAGCACCGAAGCTGGTAAGTTCTGGTTCTTCAAGTTCCTCTTCATCCCGCTGTACGTGAAATTGTTGAAGAAGGACATACTGGACCACTTCATCCGCGGTGAGATCTACGGTTACATCAAGGTGCATCCTGGAGACAACTACACCACCATCAAGCAGAATCTGAATCTGAAGAACGGCACCCTGACATACCATCTGGACGTTTTGGAGAGAGAGGGTTTGGTCAAATCGCAAGTCAGAGGGAGCCGAAGGCACTACTACGCGAAAGAAGCAAGGATGCCTGACGATGGGACCGGGTTCCCAGCGATCAAGAACGATATCATCACAAGGATACAGGAGACACCGGGAATCATCATGAGCGACCTGGCCGCCCTGATCGGTGTAAGCCGCCAATTGGCAAACTATCATGTCAGAGGACTCATCCAGGAAGGCTACGTAAGAACCGAAAGGAAGGGCTTGAAGACCCGTTGTTATCTGAATGAAAGGAAGTCCGATTTCTAATCCCGGAAATCCTTATATGCCCTCCGACCATTAGGGTCGCCGAAGGGACCGGATGTATTGTAGCGTAGAGGATTGCAAGATATTCAAGGGCCGACTTTTGATTTGTAGAGAGTGTCCTATCCTTGAGTCAAAAGATGTGAGTCCTCCGGCCGAAGAAGCATCCAGTGAGATGGAGATCGCCGAATAGTCTAGATCGTGTACTTACCGTTCCTTATAATTTCTTTTCCGTCAAGCTCGACAGTGGCCTTGCTCATGGTGCCAGCTAGTTCGTAGTCGGATTTGTTCTTTCCACCAAGCATCTCATTTCCCCCTATGCCAATCGATACGGCCCCGTTCGCAATCGAGTTCATGAGGTAACCCACCTTGGCATTGGGGTTCATTCCGAGGTTGAGGAAGCCGATTCTGTCCTTGTCGCCATGTGCCAGGTCATAGAAGTCCTTGACGGCCTTGAGGTTCCTGGAGGCTTTGAATTCGGTAAGTCTTCCCTTCTTGAATCTCCATCTCATGTTCTGGACTAGCTTTCCGACCTGTGCAACGTGTACATCGAACACCACTTTGCCTTCCGCACTGTTTTCGAGGGGGGTAACTGTTACCTCCCCTGATGGCAATGAGACGAAGGTCATTCCTTTCTTCACATCCGCAGCGTCAAGTATTCCGTCGTAGATGTGGACGGGTCTTTTTCCCAGTCTGAATGTAAGATTTGTTCCCTGCCTAGAGGTTATGTGCACGTCCTTTGCTTTGGACAACCTATTGGCCAGCTTGCGTCCGAAGGCGGACATCTTCTTAGGGCTTACCCGCATGGCCCCGGTTATGTTGCGCATCCAAGCGTTGTACGGGAACCCGTAGACTTTCGCCCTTTGGGGAGTCACGGTCCCGAGAGGAATGTATGCCGATCTTATCCCCTTCTTTCTGGCCTTCTCGAAGTGGGCTTGCTCTCCCTCGAACAGAGCGGAGAACTTGTCAGCAGGTATCCTCTTCATCTCGGACGGGTCTTCCGGTCCGCCGAGCCAAATGTTCACGTTGGTGTACTCCGCCAGACCCAAGCAATGGGCCGAAGTGGTTCTTAAGTTTGCTTTTGATAACACTTTCAAATGACCGTAGAATACGTCATCCGTGTCCAGCGTCATCAGGACGTCCGCGCCCTTCTTGAAGCACTCCATGGCTATCGCGTTCGCCATGTCGATCGTGTGCTGGTATGTGCTGACTACGATCACATCCTCTTTCTTTATCTTCAGACTCTCATTCACAAGCGTTCTTGCCATTTGGTCAATGATTTTCATTCCTCTTATCCCCCGATTGCTGGGGAATTGATGCATTGGATATTAAGGCTTCGGAGATGTCCTTCAGAAAATGAACCAAGAACAGCGATAGACAGGCATGACTGTCTACTGGACGTTCATTCACTAACCCAATTTTCATATATAATCAAAGTATGAAGTGAGAGACATGCTCGACATCAAACTGATCAGAGAGAATCCAGACATCGCTAGGAAAGACCTTGAGAAAAGGCAAGACAGGGAGAAGATGAAGCTCCTTGAGGAAATCATTGGCTGGGACACGGAGTGGAGGAGTCTTTCCGAACAACTGAACGCGGACAGACATCGAAGGAACGTGGTGTCGAGAGAGATCTCTGATCTGAAGAAGGAAGAAAAGGATGCCACAGCATTGATGAAAGAGGCTGCCGAGCTGCCCGAGAGAATCAAACAACAGGAGGAGAGGGTGGACGAGCTTAGAAAGATGATAGACCTTGGTCTCATGAGATTGCCCAATATCTTGCACGAATCAGTACCGATCGGAAAGGATGACAGCGACAATGTCGAGGAGAGGAGATGGGGAGAGATAAGAGAGTTTGACTTCGATTTGAAGCCCCACGGAGAACTGATGGAATCTCTGGGAATAGCCGACTTCGAGAGAGCCAGGAAGATCGCAGGTACCGGCTTTGTCTTCATGATGGGGGACCTCGTTCTTCTTGATCAGGCCCTAATCAACTTCGCTCTGGAATACCTTCAGGAACAAGGCTACACTCCCGTCGAGCCTCCATTCGCAATGAGAAGAAGAGCGTACGAAGGTGTGACTGACCTATCAGATTTCGAGGACGTCATGTATAAGCTAGAGGAGGAGGATTTGTATCTGATCGCAACCTCGGAACATCCGGTAGCTGCCATGTACATGGACGAGATCATAGACGAGGATATTCTACCACTGAAGTACGTTGGTTTGAGTACCAATTTCCGAAAGGAGATAGGCGCACATGGATTGGACACAAAAGGTCTCTTCCGGATGCACCAGTTCAACAAAGTGGAGCAGTTCATCTTCTGCAAACCTGAGGATTCTTGGAAGCATCATGAAGAGCTTATCAGCAACGCGGAAGCATTGTTCCAGATGATGAAGATACCCTACCGAATCGTGAACGATTGCACGGGGGACATAGGCACCGTTGCGGCGAAGAAATACGACCTGGAAGCATGGTCGCCCAGGCAGAAGAAGTACCAAGAGGTGGTTTCCTGCTCCAACTGCACGGACTACCAAGCAAGAAGATTGAACATCAGGTGCGGGAAAGTTGGCGGAGAGAAAAGAACCCTTCACACGCTCAACAGTACTGCCATTGCAACCTCGAGGGCCCTCGTGGCGATACTTGAAAACAATCAGAATCCGGACGGTTCAGTCACCATCCCCGAGGTCCTCAGACCCTTCATGAACAATCTCGAGACGATAGAACCAAAAAAACAATAACTCAAGGTTTTATCACCCTACTGGTGAATTTGTGCTTACTTGTCCACTCGATTTTAGGTACGGCAGAGAGGAGATGAAATCCATTTTCAGTGAGGAGGGCAGACTTCAGAGGTTCTTGGAGGTTGAGGCAGCTCTCGCGTTCGCACACGCAGCAGTGGGTAATATCCCAAAGGAGGATGCGGACAACATCGCCAATGCCGTGGCCAGCAAGTCGGTGAATGTCGAAAGGGTAAAGGAGATAGAGAAGGAGATTCGCCATGATCTGATGTCGGTCGTGAAGGCGCTCGCGGAGCAGAGCGGGGATTCAGGCAGGTATGTACATCTGGGAGCCACAAGTTACGACATAGAGGACACAGCATTTGCACTGCAATTCAAGGATGTGATCAAAATCCTGAGAGACGCCCTGATGGGGCTGAGGCGTGCACTGGCTGGACTCTCGGACAAGCACAAGAACACCGTGATGCTGGGAAGGACGCACGGACAGGCAGCTGTTCCAATCACCTTCGGTCTGAAGATGGCAGTATATACGCTCGAAGTCCACAGGCACCTTGAGAGATTGGACGAAATCGAGAAGAGAATCTGCGTTGGCAAGATGAGCGGTGCGACTGGAACAGGCGCGGGCTTTGGTCCTGAAGCGTTGGAGATACAGAAGATAGTAATGGATAATCTTGGCCTTGGTTACGAAGAAGCCAGCAGTCAGATCGTGGGCAGAGACAGGTACGCTGAGTTCATCACCTATTGCGCTAACGTGGCAGCGTCATTGGAGAAGTTCGCCACAGAAGTGAGGAACCTTCAAAGGACGGAAATCGGAGAGGTGGCGGAGGCGTTCGATGTGGAGAAGTTCGTGGGCAGTTCCACCATGGCCCAGAAGAAGAACCCGGAGACAAGCGAGAACATATGCGGCCTGGCAAGGATAATCAGGGGCTTTGTGCACCCGACCTACGAGAACATCCCCCTCTGGCACGAGAGAGATCTCACCAACTCATCCTCGGAGAGGTTCATCATCCCCCATGTCTGCATTCTCACCGACGATATCCTCGCAAAGATGACGGATGTATTCTCCAATCTGGTCGTGAACGAAGAGAGAATGATGGACAACATCAAGAACACCAAGGGCCAGGTCATGAGCGAATCGGTCATGATGACACTCACCAAGAAGGGGATGGACAGGCAGGAAGCGCACGAGATGATAAGGAAACTCGCAATGACGGCACAGGAGAAGAATGTGGAGTTGAAGGAGGTCTTGTTAGGCAGCATGGAGATAGCGAGACTGCTCACCACCGATGAATTGGATAAGGCGCTGGACCCTTTGAACTACATTGGCTCATCAGTCCAGATCGTGGATAATGTTCTGAGAAAGGTTAGGGACTGAATCCGATGAAGTATGAAGAGATCGTAAAGATCTACGACAAGATTGCCAGAACAACAAAACGTCTGGAGATGACCGACCATCTTGTCGAGCTGTTTTCCAAGGTTGATGCCGAAGTCATTGACAAAGTAACCTATCTCACACAAGGCAAGGTATATCCAGATTTTGATCCGTACGAGTTGGGCCTCGCGGAGAAGATGGTCATCAAGGCACTGGCGTCAACATCAGGCCTCAGGGACAATGAGATCGAGGAGATATGGAAGGAAAAGGGGGACATGGGTCTTGTAGCGGAAGAGGCCATCAGCAGGAAGAAACAGACCACCCTCTTGGAGATGACAGAACTGACGGTGGAGAAGGTCTACGAGAACCTGGAGAAGATAGCAAAAGCGTCCGGACCCCGCTCACAAGACATCAAGATGAGGTACCTGGCCGACCTGCTGCACAACGCAAAACCTTCAGAAGCCAGATACATAACCCGTACCGTCATGGGGAAGATGCGGCTGGGTATCGCTGACATGACGATGATCGATGCCTTGGCAATCGCCTTTGCTGAGAAAGAGCACAGGGATGAGATAGAAAGGGCGTACAATGTCTGTTCGGACCTTGGGAAGGTTTCCAAAACCCTGGCACAGGAGGGCCTCGAAGAGGTCAGGAAGATCCACCTTACAGTCGGCGTACCGATCAGAGCAATGCTGGCAGAAAGACTGTCCACCCTGGAGGAAATCCTCGAAAAGACGGATGGAAAGGCCGCGTTCGAATACAAGTACGATGGGCTGAGGCTCCAGGCCCACATCGCCCAACAGAAGGTAGGGCTCTATTCCAGAAGATTGGAGAACGTCACGGATCAATTCCCGGAGTTCAAGAGAGACCTGTTGAAGGTCTTCAAGGGAAAGGAGGGCATACTGGAAGGCGAGTGCGTACCGATAGATGTGAACACGGGTGCATTCCTTCCATTCCAAATGGTCTCACACAGGAGGGGGAGAAAGTACGGGCTCAGAGAGGCCCAGGAGGAGTATCCAGTTCACCTCGTTCTCTTCGATTGCCTGTACCTTGACGGAGAGGACCTGACCAACAAATCGTACGAAGAGAGGAGAAAGCAGTTGAAGAAGGCGGTCAAGCCCTCAGAGAGCATCATGTTCTCCGAGGTGTTGGTGACAGACAACGCGGACGAGGCGGAAGAGTTCTTCCACAAGAGCATAGAGGATGGGTCCGAGGGATTGATAGCCAAAAGCCTCGATTCTCTTTATGCCGCAGGATCCAGGGGATGGAACTGGATCAAGTACAAGAAGGACTACAAATCCGAGATGAGCGATACCGTGGACCTGGTTGTGGTGGGTGCGTTCGCAGGAAGGGGCCGAAGAGCGGGTACGTACGGTGCGTTGCTGATGGCGGCGTACGACCAGGAAGAGGACAGGTTCAAGACCATATGCAAGCTGGGGAGCGGGTTTGATGACGAGATGCTACTGGCTCTTCCGAAGAAGCTGGAGGAATACAAGATAGATGAGGTCCATGTGAAGGTGGATTCAAAGCTCGAGGCTGACTTCTGGTTCGAACCTTCAGTTGTTCTTGAGGTCCTGGGTGCCGAGATAACGATAAGTCCCTCTCATACTGCCGCCATGGATTCGAAGAGGAAGGGTGCTGGCCTGGCAATCCGGTTCCCAAGGTTCACTGGAAGATGGAGGGATGACAAGGGTCCAACAGAGGCGACCACCACAAAGGAACTGGTCGGCATGTACGAGTCTCAGCTGAAGACTCTGGAATAGCAGAATTCTCGATCAATAGGTGTAGATTGTCCAGGTCTGGTCGGCCTGTACATTCACCCAATATCCGTATCCAGTTGCCAGGGTGGAGGTTTCGTTCAGCGTTCTGAGATAGTAAGGTGGATTGGTCTCGTAGCCTTCAATCGTCACAAAGGAGACCATATGGAACGATTCGGAAACAGTGGAGTTCCTCAAACAGGGATAGCCCACCAGATTCCAGCCGGAGAACAGTTGTACGGACACAGAATCAATGACCCTTCCAGCAACCACAAACACGTCCGTGGCGGTCATCCTTATCCAAAATGTCGTCTCATGGTTCAAGGTTGAGATTTCACCGTAGCCTTTCATGGCCCAGTAGGACCCCCAACTGCCAGTGGTGGCATCATACACCCTGACCATATCAAAACTGTTCCAGACAGTCTGCAGGACCGTCTGGATGGAATCCACTTTCAGCTCAAGAGGGATGGAGACCAATTCCATACCTTGGTACAGAATCCTGACGAACTTGCCCACTTGCTGTGCGCTCCGTCCTGTTTCGTTCCCAGTGCCGTTTGACTGAACGTAGTAATAGAAACTGAGGATGTTTCCGTCCCCAACATTTGGGTGAATGAAAGTATTGTTCCCTGCCGCCACCTGCCCCCGATACCTGTACCCAGCACCTTCTTCGTTGTAGTCCGTGCTGAAGTAAATCGCGTAATGGTCAACAAGACTAGGATCATCCGATGAAAGGTCCCAAGTTATCTTCACATTCTGGTTCGAAGCGCCGTCGAGCTCTGCCCAAACGTTCATGGGTGGCGCGATTGGAGGGACAGAACTCGGCTTCACAATGCCGTTCACAACGAACGCGAACGGCTGGGGGCCTTTGGGGACGTCATATCCGGTAATGCGTACGGTCCAGTCTCCCGGAACCGGGTTCTTAACAATAACTCCCTCCACCGGATTCAGCATGTCATAGAACCCATAGTCCGGTCTGGATTCTCCAGGATTCGGGTCCGAGTAGTTCCAGAACACGTTCGCTTTGTATTCGTTTCCCAGAGGGTCGATAACAAGAAGATTCAGATTGTTCACCAAGGCGGGGAAAGTGAAGATGGCCCCTGGATAGTCCGTCCAAACCAGACTTATCTTCAACGGCTCAGCGCTGGATTTCACATTGAAAGAGTAGTTCTTCTGTTGCCCAGTATAGTCTATGGTTTCGTTATCCACAGCGATCAGCTTTCTCCTCTCCCCCTGGAAGTACATCACGTCATCCAGAAGAGGTCTCCCCCAGCCTTGGGAGTTGTTGGGGTAAAGACCCTCGCCTGACATGTCCGAGTTGTTCCCTGGCATCTCCTGAGCACTGGCAATAATCATAGCTTTGACAAGAGCAGCGGACGGAGCAAAGGAATTCTCGACTATTGGAACTCCACCTGGATACCATCCTTCTTCGAAATACTGCCTAACCATGGCGGCCATCCCGGAAGTCAGCGGCGTGGCGTAGCTGGAACCTCCGAACCATCCTTCGGATGTGAAGTTGAATTCGTCATAGGGGTCACCGCTCGATGTTGCTGACGTACCACTCCCGAAGGCAAGAACAGTAGGCTTTCTCCGCATATCGGCCGTCGGCCCAGTGCTGCTTCCACAGCTCACATTATGGTGGTTCCCGTACCCTTCGGTCATGCCCACAGATAAGATGCTCTTTGCCGTCGCTGGACTTCCGCTGTTATGCTTTGTACCCCATGAGCACGGACCTCCGTTCCCGTTCGCAAAGGCAATTATCATATCCGGATAGTTCCACATGAAGAGATCGACCATCCTGGCATCGATGTCATAGGCCGACACGTACGAACCCCAAGAATTTGAGTGTATTCTGGACCCGTTCTCGTACGCGGGAAGGAAGAGATCAGTGTAGTTGGACGGTATGTATGTCAAACAATCATCCCACCAGTTCGCGTGTATTGGATTCTTGCAGACCGTTCCGATGTCCTGTACGATCAGCTTTGCGCCTTTTGCCATCCCATCGTTCAGACTCATGCCCAGACCGCCATCCTCACCGACCGCGGCCGCTGCAACGCTTGTGCCATGACCGGAGGTTATGTTCCCTTCCTCCCAAACACGGGCGCTGTCCTTCCATGCCCACGGATCATCCTCGGGATTGGATTTCTTCATGACCATGTACCTGACGAGCTTCCTCCTGTTCATATCTGTTACATTGTACTGGTCCCCGAACCAGGGGAATTCATTTGACTGCCTGAACATGGCGTGGTCATAGTCGAGCCCAGTGTCTGCCACAGTAACAACCTGTCCTCTGCCATCAATGCCCATGTCCCAGATCTTCCTAGCGTCCAGGTCATCGCGGGTCTTATTCGTCTGGAATACCGCCTGGGCGTTCCTGTTGAAAAGGACCATCGTGTTCTTAGGTTCGATGTAGAAAACCTCATTCAGCTTTGCCAATACAGGGAGATGAATAGGATGAATCTGCGCCACCACAATGTTGTAACCACCAGCATCATAGGCGTCAACAACCCTGTCCTCAAGGAGCGATAGGACTTGTGAGTTACTTTCGCCAATGTACAGGATAATCTCCACCAACGTTTCTTCCGTCATTGACCACAGCAGGGGTCTGACCCGATACATCGGTTCGTAGAAGCCAATCCACTGGACGAAGGGCAGTCTCTCCACTGTTTCCTTCATCTCGGGAGTCATGCGGACAAGGAACGCGTTGTACGGAACGTAATCCTCGATTTGCACAGCCGTGTTCTCTAGCTCTTCGACCCAGTCGGTCTTTATCGGGCCGATGAACTGTAGAAGATAGCTGTAGATTGTTCCGCTCTGAAGCTCACCAACTTGCAGGAATTCAGGAACCTCAGGCGCACCTTCCGTGGTATCGAACACGAACCCATCCAGAGCAATGGTGCTCAGACTGTGCTCCCTGACGACATCTAAGCCCTTTTGCTTCAAATCATAAACTTCAGAACTGGTAAGTCTCGCAACAACGAACGATTCATAGGATTCTATCAGGTCGATTTCACCCAGCAAGTCCTTGGAATCTGGAGAAGCCGCGTAGACAGTGTAGGTGTCCTTCTCTGCTTCCCCAACATGAGATTCATTGCTCAGGAAAGAGAACATTGATAGAACCAGGACTGAAAGGAGAACAACTGATGTGACTTTCTTCCTAGGAAATCGTCTGCCCAACATAACACTCCTCCTAATTCCATCAAATTGCCATCGTTTGAATGGCCAGAACCTTGGTGTGGCAGGAGAAAATACTGTTAGTTCGATATAAAAGATTTGGGGTTTGAGAATTGGGGAGCAACTCAGTCCCGTCCTTGAATTCAGGAGAAAATCGGCATGACTGCTGAAAGAGATTGATGACTTGGACCCAATTCGGAATATTCTTCTTGATTCGCGTAGAAAAGTATCTAAATGCTTGAGACGATAACCTATTCAAGCAGGAGATGTTCGAAAGGAAGCAAACGAACAGAGAACATCATCCAAGAAAAGAAGTCTTGAGGAGACGGGCAAAAAAGTAGTGGAGGAAAAATGATGAACGGCAATGAGAAAAAAGCAGTTCAGAAAATCTCACACATGTCTGAGTACCTTCAATTCGGGGTAGCGATAGTCTTGATTTTCGGGTTCTTCGTCTTGTTGGCCGCTCATTTTCCATCTGATGCGCAAATGGCACAGTCAATATTCGTAGGTTTCATAGCCTGGATTGGATCCATTATTGGGTTCTATTTCGGCCAGAAACCCGTCATGCAGCTGACAACCAGGCTTGAAGAGCAAATATCAGAAACAGAGAAGAAGAAATCGAGAGGAATCAGATCGATTGACAATAACGTCGTGTTGGTAGAAGAACATGCAAAAGTGGTACAGGATAACATCAAGCTCCAAGGTCTGCTGGACGACCTCACAAAATCGCATGGAGAAGCTTTGGATGAACTTGCGGAGTTATACGATCAGACGTTGAGCGAGCTCTAGAAGTCAGCGGAGGAGTATCATGGAAGAAGAGACGCCGGAAAAAAGGAAGGAAAGAATCCTGAAAGAAAGGGCAGAGTTGGAACTGAAGAGGAATAGGCTCAATGAATACAGAAACGAATTGAGTCTGACGAAGCAAAGCGTGGACCAATCAGTTCAGACGGTGGAAAAGACAAAAAAAGATGTGAAGAAACTAGAACGAGAAATGATGGAATAGCTTCCTCATTCAGACTGAAAACTGGGAAGCGCTCGCTATTTGTCTTTTTCGATACTGTTCTCTTGAATTCGAATTGTTCTCGACCATCCGAAAAACTCATACACAGCCTTCGGTATTCCCGTCGGGGGTCGGAATAATGGCCGGAAGGATAGTCCTAGGAACCCAATTCGGGGACGAGGGGAAAGGAAAGATAACCGATTACTGTGCCGAGACCGCAAATCTAATCGTGAGATTTCAGGGTGGTAACAATGCGGGCCATACCGTCAAAATCGGAGAAGAAGTGTACAAATTCCATCTGCTGCCAAGCGGCGTCCTGAGAAGGGAGAAGCTTGCAGTCATCGGGAACGGACTCGTGGTTGACCCAACTGTTTTGCTCAAGGAGGTCGGAGAGCTGAGAAACAGGGGCTACGAGGTGGACAACCTGAGGATCAGCGACAGGGCTCACGTGATAATGCCGTACCACAAGATCATTGATGGACTGGAGGAGCAGTTGAAGGGGAAGATGAAGGCCGGAACCACGATGAGAGGCATAGGTCCCTGCTACACAGACAAGGTCGGCAGATGGGGCATTAGGATTGTTGACCTAATTGATAGACAGGTTCTCAAAGAGAAACTGGATGTGATCGTTCCCATAAAACAGAGAATCATAGACGCATTTGGCGGATCGGACAGACTGGACACTGAAGCAATCTGGGAGGAATATGCTGGATACGGAGGAGAGATCAAGGATTTCGTGGTGGATGCTTCCGTTCTTATCAACGACGTGCTGAACAAGGGCGAGGAAGTACTTTTCGAAGGCGCACAAGGAACTCATCTTTGCATCGATTTCGGCATCTACCCGTTCGGAACCTCTTCGGACTGCACAGCTGGTGCTGCACTTACGGGAACTGGCGTGGGAATCGGAAAGATCCAAGATGTCGTGGGCGTGATGAAAGCTTATACGTCAAGGGTTGGAACTGGACCATTTCCCACCGAACTCGAAGATGAGATTGGAGAACACCTGAGAGACAAGGGCGGAGAGTACGGTACGACAACCGGAAGACCAAGAAGATGCGGCTGGCTCGACTCCGTCATGGTCCGATATTCTGCAAGGATCAACGCCCTTACTTCTCTGGCGGTCACTAAGATAGACGTCCTCGGAGGCCTGGACAAGATCAAGGTCTGTACCGAATACGACTTCAACGGACAGATTCTCACCGAGTTCCCTGCGAGCATGAAGGTTCTGTCGGAATGCAAACCCAGATACAAGGAATTCGATGGCTGGGAAGACCATACCGATGAAGAGTGGACGGGAATTGCAAGGCACGGCTACGAGGCGCTCCCAGAAGAGATGAAGACGTACCTTGATTTCATAGAAGAAGAGATGGGTGTGCCCGTAGGGATAATATCAATCGGACCAGCAAGGGACCAAACGATTACGATGGATTAACCTTCAGTCCTTCCAATCTTTCTATGAGCACGCAGGCCTTGCAATGGTCGGAAAGGGTAGGTTCTCCGCATCTCTTGCACTCTTTAAGGTTAGCAGCTGGGAATACTTGCTGCAGAGCTGGCTGAAGAGAATCGTAGGTGCTCAGGATACCGTGCTTGGTTCCCGGTGAATGCTTTTCCAGGTCGTACAAGATGTCCCTGAACTTCCCCCTGAAAGCCCTCTCGGAATACGGACACTCAGCATTATGGACCTCTATGTTTCTGAGCATTGAGAAGAGGTAGGTTTCCTTCTCCGGAATGACCCTTAGAGGCTGGATGCGCGGTATAAGACCCTTCTGAACTCTGGTGTGGGGACCCATTCTTGCAAGCTTCTCTATATCTCCCCTGGCAAAATTCATCAGAACGGATTGAGCAGTATCATCCAGATTCAGACCTGTGGCAAGACAATCCGCCCCGATCTCCTTAGCTTCCCTGTTGAGACACTGCCTCCTGAACACACCGCAGTACGTGCAGGGAATGGTCTCCGGGTCGACCCCAGCGATCTCATCCATGGTCCAGCCGATCATTTCCTTGAAGCTCACCACGTGGTGCGGGATCTCCCTCTCCTCGCAGAAATCCCTTGCCATCTTCAAGCTCTCTGGCCTATAACCCTCGATCCCCTCGTCCACGGTTATCGCGTGAAGCTCCATATCCCTCCTTCGGGAAATCAGCTCGTTCAAGACCCAAGCAGCCACGGTACTGTCCTTACCTCCGGATAGAGCAATGGCAACCTTGGAACCGGGCTTGAACTTGCCCTGCCTTCTGATCTCCTTCTTCACCCGCCTGTTGAAGAAATCCAGGAAATGCTCCTCGCACAGATGGTTGCCGCTGTACCTTATGAACGTAACCGCCGGTTTGGAGCACTTGCTGCAGTCCACAAAAGACCAATGGCATATCCTATTAAGTAATTGACGTATTCAAGGACGGGCTACTAAAAGCTTAATAAAGCATTACACCATTTCCCGCCAACATAGGGGGAGGGCAGTGAAGGAAGTATGGGTCGAAAAGTACCGACCTGAGAAACTGCAAGAAGTGGCAGGCCAGGACGAGATAGTTGAGAGGTTATCCTCTTATGCAAAGACCAGAAGCCTTCCTCATCTGCTTTTTGCCGGACCTGCTGGTACCGGGAAGACCACTTGTGCTATTGCCCTTGCCAAAGAGCTTTTTGGAGAGAACTGGACCCTCAACTTCCATGAGCTGAATGCTTCGGATGAGAGGGGCATAGACGTTGTGCGGACGAAGATAAAGAACTATGCCAGGACCGCCCCCATTGGTGAGGGTGGGTTCAAGGTCATTTTCCTGGATGAAGCGGACTCGCTGACGGCAGATGCGCAGGCTGCTTTGAGGAGGACTATGGAGAAGTACACCACAACGTGCAGGTTCATATTATCATGCAATTACTCTTCCAAGATCATAGAGCCCATACAGTCCAGAACTGCTGTGTTTCGATTCAGACCCATTCAGCGGGAGCCCATGGAGAAATACTTGAACATGATTGCAAAGGCGGAGAAGAAGAACATCACGAAGGATGGGATGGAAGCCCTAATCTATACGGCACAGGGGGATTTGAGAAAGGCCATCAACTCGCTTCAGGTGGCTGCTACGCTTACAGACAAGATAGATTCGGACGCGCTGTACAAGGCGGCGAGTATTGCCAGACCGGAGGATGTTAAATCGCTTCTAGAGACCTCACTGATGGGCGAGTTCCTTGGGGCAAGGGAGAAACTGGACGAGCTCTTGATCGAGTTTGGTTTGTCTGGGGAAGATATCATCAGGCAGATTCACAGGTCGATCTTTGATCTCAGCATCCCTGAGGACTACAAGGTTTTACTAGTGGACAAGGTCGGAGAGACCGAGTTCCGGATGGTGGAGGGTAGTAACGAGAGAATTCAATTGGAGGCTTTGCTGGCTCATTTTGTGGTCGTTGGGCTGGAGATGAAGAAGAAGTAATTCCTGTCTGTTTTCACCTTTCGCTTCCAATGAGTCAAAATGCATAAATAGTGCGGTGTCAAATCTCGCTTCGGAGGGTAATGTACGTGAAAGGAGTACAAATCACCTCATTCATGTTGACTATCATTTCCGTCTTTATCCTAGTTTCGGGAAGTGGAAATTCCCAGAAATGGCTGGCTCAGGACTTCACCCTGACGGACACCGACGGAAATACATTCACGCTTTCTGACCACAGAGGAAAGGTGGTTCTAATCGACTTCTTCGCTACATCATCCCCTCCTTGTTGGATGCTCCATGAGGAATTCAAGTCACTCAGGGAGGACTTTGGGGAAGAAGAGCTTGTGATAATATCAATCTCCCTCGGCACAGACACAAATGAGGTCTTAAGGGAGTACAAATCGATGACTGGAGCAAACTGGACCTTTGCTAGGGATACTGAGGATCTTGCTATATCATACACCGTTTCTCACCTTCCGACCATAGTTGTCATTGATACGAACGGCTACATTCATACTGTTTTTGATGATTTTGTAGACTCGACAGAACTGGCTAGTGATATTCAAGACGCAAGAACTGGATATGAACCGCCCCAAGCCAATTGGGCCCTCTTATTGGGAGTTCTTGTTATACTGGCTGTGGTCGTTACAGTAATCTACCTAGTATTCACGAAGGGGGAGAGAGGTTCATAGAACGAACGACTCTTGGAACACTGCGGTCTCACACTGCAAACCTTTGCCCTATTGCGTGATCACATGCCTTTCCCGTTCTTATCGCACCAACATCCCGTTAGGAAGAGTTCCGAAAAACTCATGTACGAGCAAGCCCAATCCACGTATGACGTCCCAGACGTCTGGTGGAAAGGCCATTCACAATCGTGGTGGCCCCATCTCTTTTGGTTTTTTCCTTTGGACGATTGGCGGCCCTCGAGCACATGGAGGGCGAAAACTACAAATATGCCAAAATACCATAGATTCCCGCAGTGGTAAAATGGCAGACATAATCACAATCGACAAAAGCGGACGCATCGTTATCCCGAAGTCCATTCGGGATATGATGAACATCAAAGAAGGTACAAAATTCATGATCCAGGGGGATAAACACGGCCGCATTGAACTTCGGAAGTTCGACCTAGATGACATCATCGCCAGAATAGAGATCGAAACGAAGGACGTGGATTTCGACGCAGTAGAGAAGAAGGTCAGGAAGGAAATGGATGAGTGGCTCAGAGAGCATTACCCAGACCTATTTGATTGACACTAACGTATTTGTGTCAGCCATCAAGAAACCGAAGAAGGGCAGGAAAACTCTGCAGTTGATATTGAAACTCATTAGAGCAGAGAACATCAGGATTATTGGCAATGACCATCTAGTAATTGAGCTGTACAAGTACGCGGAAGAGTTCGGGTTGAAAACCTCGATACAGATCGTGGCAGAGCTTTTTGAGAAAATGGATATCATCAGTGTGGGGAGGAACTATCGTCGCATATGCAAGGACTATTTTGACACAACCAGCAAAGCCGACATCCTTCACGCGGCCACATGCCTGAGAGCGGATGCCATTCTGATAACGAACGACAAGGATTTTGATAGGATTCGGGATGAGGGAGTCATCAAGGTTTGGAGCGTGTCAAAGGCAATAGAACGACTGTTGTGAATTACACAATCTCATTCTACAGGGTTAGGCTCGCAGTAGCAGAAGTGGTTCCACCGTCATCGTCCTCCACCATCAATGCAATTGTGTATGTCCCCAGCGAGTCGAAAGCATGTTTGGCGTGTCCTTCAGTCCATCCATTTCCGCTCGATTTCGGGAATAATGTCAAAATCCTTGTCCACGGAAACAATTGTGACGATGCCTTGAAGGATGGCAGAACCAGCGTGGATGCTGTCCCGAGGGTAGAGTCCGTATTCTTCGACCAATTCCAGGCTCTTCCAGAGGACGCCGTCATCCACAGGGATGAATCTGAGATTGGGAAACATAAGCAGTGCCCGGCCCGCTTCCACAGAGGTTTCCACCCCTTCCTCCTTTCGGACCTTGTAGGTGAATTCATCTAGTGTGAGAGCAGCTGTGACAGCTGGCTCATCACCTTTCTCAATACTCTGGAGAAGTGCTCTTGACCACTTGCCTCTAGGTCCCGAGTCAAGTGCAGCGTAGATGGGCACGCAGGAATCAATGTATATCATCCCAGTCGCTCCTCCAGCTCTTCTTCATATGCCTCGTGAGGATGCATCTTCAGTTTCTTATTCCGTCGTTTCGCAATGTCCTCAAAAAGATCGGTCGCCTTGGTCGCTGGTCTGCGAAGAACCAGCTTGTCCTTCTCGGCAGCAAATATGACATCTGACCCAGGTGCCATCTTGAACGCGGTTCGGAAGACTTTCGGAATGACAACCTGACCCTTTGGACCCACTTTCATGGTGATCTCAATCATTACTAGGAAAATAGTTATACTAGCACTTATACTCTTGTATTACTTGAAGTATAACCTAAGTATTTAGCTTACCAATCCAAGCCCTGCGTCGCATACTTATCCTTTATCTGATTTCTATCGTAATGATAGATTATGTAGAGAAAAGTTGGGACGACCCAGAGCATCCAGATGAAGAACATGAACCAGACTGGTAATTGCTCTCCAAAATACAGCCAACTGAGCCCCTGAGCCAACATCGTAATGACCCATGACATCATCATTATGCAGAACAAGTAAGCCGTCGCATACCAAGTCCACTTCCACTGATAGACCCATCTCCAGAACTTCATTCACATTTCTCCTTTTTTTTCATAGCATATCCTCCAAATCGGATTGATCCCTCAGATTATAGGAAACAGCAACCCCAAGTACTTAAGGATTCTTTGGTCAATACCAGTTCAATACCATTCAATTCGAGAGAAGAATATTCCTACACGCAAGTGTCTTGTCTCGGGGTAGCGCCTCAGCAATTTTGAGCCGGCCAGGTCCTCTTCTGAGTTCTTCGTCCCCGGTAAATGCGGGCACCGGGATTTGAACCCGAGTTATAAGCTTGGCAAGCTTAAGTGATACCAGGCTACACTATGCCCGCTCGAGCATTCTTGAATTGTATATTATATCTTAAACCTTTAGCCCTGCTTCCGAATAACCTTTTTAACAATGCGTACGATTCTCCATGCATGCCAAGACTACTTCGGGATGTCGGGGAGCGCGAGGCAATCGAGATCGTCACCAAGATACTGGACCAGGACGATTTTCCGCTCGGACTCAAGGACGACTGTGCCGCCATACCGATGGGCAACAACTACCTGCTCATCAGCACGGACATGATCAACGAACGCACGCACGTACCTGTGGGCATGTCCCCGTATGATATGGGGTGGCATGTGGTGGCCGTGAACCTGAGCGACATCGCCTCCAAAGGTGGTAAACCGATAGGGTTGGAAGTTGCAATGGGACTTCCCAGGGGACATGATGTGGGATTCCTGGAAGACATAGCCCAGGGCATGGACGCATGTGCCAGGAAGTACGGGACTGCCATCGCTGGGGGGGATACGAAAGAGTGCTACGAGGTCACGCTGGTCGGGACATCGTTCGGACTGGTTCCCAAGAGCAAGATCATGCTGAGAAGCGGTGCCAAGGCTGGGGACATCGTTGCCGTGACGGGGGAACTGGGTGGAGCGGCGTGCGGTTATCACTCGCTCAAGCACGGGCTGGACATAGAATCGGCTGTGAGAAGGCTGTTCCAACCTCATCCACGATTGGCGGAGGGTCAGGCGCTTTCAAGAAGCGGGGTTGCAACGTCCTGTATGGACATATCGGACGGCCTGGCGTCATCGACCTACCAGGTCTGCGCGGCCAGCGGCGTTTCGATGGAGATAGAGTTCGAGAAGATACCGGCTGCGGGAGAGATCTCCCAGATCGAGTTTGTCCCTAAGGAAGAAATACTGCTTTACTCGGGCGGGGACTATGAGCTTCTGGTCACGATCAAACCGGACGGCTTCAAGAAAGCCAGAGCTGCAGTGAAGAGAAAGGGAGGAGAACTCACCGAGATCGGAAAGGTCGTGGAAGTAGAAGAGACAAACAAATTAATAAGAGGGGGAGAGATTCAACTTCTGGAGAATCGCGGTTATGAGCATTTTCGGTAGCGGAGGGAAAGAAGCGAGGTTCTGGAAGGTGGACGGAGATAGAGTCAGGTGCGAGCTCTGTCCGCATTTCTGCAAGATAGCTGAGGGGAAGTCTGGAATCTGCAATGTCAGGAAGAACAGCAAGGGGAAGCTGCACACTCTAATATATGGAAAGATAACCTCAATGACCCCCGACCCGATCGAGAAGAAGCCCTTGTTCCACTTCCATCCAGGGACTTCTGTCCTATCCTTTGGTTCTGTTGGATGCAACTATTCCTGCCCCTTCTGTCAGAACTATTCGATATCGCAGGCGAAGCCCGAGAACGCTTACCTGAGGGATCTGAAACCGGAAAGTGTGGTGCCTGCGGTCAAGAAGTCCGGTTGCGCTGGAGTGGCGTGGACCTACAACGAGCCGACAATCTGGCACGAGTTCGCCTATGACTGCTCCAAGCTCGTGAAGGAAGCGGGATACTACTCGGTCTATGTTACGAACGGATACATCAACGAGGAGCCGTTGAGGGAGATCGCCCCCTACCTGGATGCGATGAACGTTGACCTGAAATCTCTCAAGGATGACTTCTACCAGAAGATGTGCAAGGCGAAGGTTCAGCCCGTGCTGGATACGATCGTTCTCGGCAAAGAACTGGGGATACACATCGAACTGACTAACCTTGTGATACCCGGTGAGAACGACAAGAAGGAGGATTTTGAGGAACTAATCAATTGGGTGGTGGAGAACGTAGGACTTGATGTCCCTATGCATTTTTCCAGGTTCCATCCAGATTACAAGATGCTGGACAAACCCAGAACACCTCTGAAAACATTGGAACTGGCTTTCAGAATCGCAAAGGATGCCGGCTTGAAGTACGTGTACGTGGGGAATATACCCACCAATGATAGGGAGAACACCTTTTGTCCGAACTGCGGGAACTTGGTGATTGAGAGGTGGGGGTTCTCGATTTCAAAGAACAATCTTGATGGAGACAAGTGCAAGAAGTGTGGAGGGAAAGTGGATATCGTTACGTAGGTTGGAGAGGATAGCGAAGAAAGTGTTAATAGTCCTCAAGTAGATTTGAAAGTGGATTGGATGGAGTCGGAGAGGGATTACGCAAGACAAAGACTGGAATGGAAACTGAAGCGGACACAGGACATGATGTTGTGGACCCTCTTGGGACTTCTGGGGTTCCTCCTCGGATTGGTGAGCCAGGTCATTGGAGGTATCGGGTTCCTCCTCCTCTGGGCAGCATTTTTCCTGAGATACACAGCGTATGTGGGGCGGGATAATCCCGATTATTCGAGCAAGATCCATACTTATGGATTCACCATAGCATCATTTGGTTGGGGGGCAGTCTTCGGTTTTATAGCAAAATTCCTAATCGAGATGTTGTAGTTCTCCCATACTCCAGAGCACACAAACCAATGCTGACCTAAATCTTCATCTCCCCATCTTCAAGAACAACCAGCTCGTCCACGACCAATGTAGGATTCTTCATGACGCCATCGATATGCACTCCGCACCTGACCTTGCCACCGAAGGTGGAGTTGTCTCCGAATGCCACGTGGGCGGTCCCAAGCGCCTTCTCGTCCTCCAGAACGTTCCCGATGATCCTCGCCTTGTCGTTCAGACCGATCCCCAGCTCGGCCACGTTCCTGCCTTCCTTCCCGCCTTTGTTGAGCTCTTGAACAGCTTCCTTAGCGCCAACGATCCTGGTCGCATATCCGTCCTTCACCGAGACCCTGGCGGGTTCCTCCATTGCTCCGACGAAGGATCCATCGATGACCAGCTTGCCGTTCGCCGTTCCCTCCCTGGGTGCGATGAATATCTCCCCGGCAGGAAGATTGGTGTACTGCCCTTTCCTGTGGCAAATCCCGACATCGTCCGTTATCCAGTCCCTTCCCTTTACGCTGAGCGTGAAGTCCGTCCCGAGCTCTGACTCTATAGATACTTCCCTCGCTCCCCTTAGCTTCCGGTACACCCTGCGCATCCTTCTCTGTATCTCGTGAAAGTCCGCGAGCATGGCCCCACTGTCCATCATCCCCTCGGTTATGCCGGGCATGGTTGCGATCCTGGCTCCTTCCCGCGTTGCATTCCTCCGGGCCTGGGTATGGGTCATGGAGTATTCCGTCGGTGCGAAGACCACGTCCGCTTCCATCATCATGATTGCGAGGGACTTGGGCGGTTCCTCTCCGTGCCTGGTCCGCGGTTGGATCTTGACGAGTATGGGTTCCGCCCCCATGTCCAGGCTTGCTTGGAATAGGGCTTCGGCGATCCGATCCCGGGTCGAGTCCGAGATGATGAGTACCTCTTCCCCCTTCTTCACTCCCATGCAGACTTCAACAGCTACCTTAGCACCCTTCGCAAGTGTCATAGCGACAGGTCATTATTGGAAGGTGATTAATAGTTTTTTGGAAGGGGCTATTCCTCTACGATTTTGGTCATGTCAAGCCAGTTCCAAGAATAGGGGGACTACTTCCTCCACTTCCTTCACAATTCCTTCCACAAGGTCAATAAAGCGTTTCGTTAGCTCGGTTGGAAGAACATTTCCAGTGCCGAGAATCCGTCTTGCCAAGCCCAATCTAACCAATGCATTGACCCTCCTATTAACTGGCATTGTTGACAGTTTCAACTCTTCCTCAAGATCAGAGATCTTCTTTGGTAGGAGTTTCAGAATCTGGAAGTTTGTTGAGTCACACCCAACACGAAAGAGTTCCAACGTTCGCTTTCTTGTGAACTTCTCGATTACTCCAGTCGACAGCATGAACATCGTACCTCCTGATAGTGTTTGCAGTGGCTAGCTGCTCGAAGAAAGCTGAGATATTTCACCAAGACTCACCTACTTCTTCTTATCTTTGCCTCTCAGCTTTCTCTTGATGAGTTCCTGCGCAATCTCTTTCGCCAAGGCCAAGGCGAATTCTTTTAGTATTTCTAGCATCTAGTTGCCTTCTTGTTCTGACAAGCTTCACACTACCGCCCAGAGCAGAATATACCCTCGGCGACTCATCCCATCCCGTGGCATAATTCATCTTTCTCACCCCATTTTGAAGTCTCTCGCGACATCGACAAATCATCGCAACGGGAGTATTTAAATGTATCGCGTAGTTAAAAGATTAAATCCGTAACATCGGACAACGCCATTCGTTCTGTGTATCATTGGTGATGTCCCGGAAGAAAGACTGGCATTCTGAGGGTTTATCCACGGTCCTTCATGCATCTTAGACGTTTCACGTGCCAACCCTATCCTTCCCAGAGTTCCTTCATCTTAGGCTAGGAGCCTTATTTCGGACATTTCTCTATTCTGGCCGCGCATTTTTCGTGGAAGGTCTTTTCGCAGTCCCCGCATTTGATGAGTTATTACCTTGTTATAGGCCAAGATGCCCCCGAATAAACCGAAAGGCCGTCTTTCCTTTTTTTGTGTAGGAGACAGCAGAATATGATCCGGAGGGTGGAGAAACCCGATCCCGAAGAGACCTGGAGAGATGGTCATGACCTATCTTAACTATCCCGTCTGGGTTGGAAGCTTGGCCGCCGATAACGTTAAAACTCCCCTGGGTATCCACATGAACCGTAACTGACTCTAATTCCGTAATCAATACCCACGTTTGAGGGAGATAGCTTCGTATAAGGAATCCACCAAGGCCCTGTAAAGAGGACTTTAGTTGTACCTCGGCCTCTGATATTCCAGAACGAAGTAGTCCTTCGATGCAACTCATGAACCATAGAATCTGAAAAGGGTCCTATTAATACTTTCTTTCCTACAGTCAGAATCAATTTACAACAATCTCTCTTTTTCGTTGGAAGCTGGACAACTGGCAAATTCCACAAATTATTCAACCTTCCACAAATGAAGAATGGACATCCAACATGAATTAATGGTTTTCGGAGATTTTGAATAGATTATTCTTCAACGACCTCGCTTGTGTCAAGCTTTGATTCGCAATTCGGGCATTTTTCTATTCTGGCCGCGCATTTTTCGTGGAATGTCTTTCCACAGTCCCCGCATTTGATTACTGAGAGCCCCTCCTTGATCGTTCCCAGACAGACGGTGCAGAGGGTTGTCTCTCCGGCTGTGGCCACGATCGGTGGCGGACCTGTTGTTTCTTCTTCTGCTTCCCTCGACTTCTTCTTCCAATAGTAGACTGCCAGTGCTACTGCAAACAGTATGATGATGAGTATGATCCACCAGTAGCTTGCAAGCCAGTCCTCCTTCGGTGGTGCTCTAAGATAGAAGATATCACTCATATCAGATCCAGAATTGCCTGCGAGATCCTCGGCTTCCACCCTTATTCTCACTTCCATCTTTAGCCTTGGAAGGGTCCAGTTGTAGGATCCGTCATTCAGTTCGTTCGATGAGATTATGTTCCAGTTGGTTCCGCCGTCCGATGAGTAACTGATCCTGATTGAGGATTGGTCCAGATAGGGGTCTTGGGCGTTCCATTTGATTTCCAGGTTCCGTCCGCCTTCCAGACTCTCTGCACCTTCGGGATTGGTCAGTGTGACAGATGGTGGGGTGGAGTCGTAGATGAAAGATGTGCCTGAAACAGGAGTTTCTTCATTACCTGCAACATCCTTTGCCCTGCTCGTCACTAGATACTGTCTCTCAGAAACCCAACCTATGAGATTGGCATCAAAGCTCCACGAACTTGAGCCAACACAGGGAAGCCAGTATTCTCCGTCCTGCCAGGCGCTTCCGTTCCAATAATAATCGTCGACCGTTCTCTTGACGGATATTTCCATACCTGAGCTTCCAGAGAAGTCGTCGTTGGATGTGCCGTTCAGATAACCCAAATATCTGAGATAGCTGCCCGAGGTCAGATTGGAAATGTCAGATGAGGGTGGGTTCGTATCCAACTTCAGCATCCGAGGAGAGCTTGTTTCGCTCCAGAACCCATTGTTGTCCATTGTCCTGACCGTCCAATACCAAGTCCCGTCGTCCATGGCTATTGCAGGCTGCCAGTGGTCGTCACTGGATAGAATCATTCCACTATCGTAGTCCACACTCGTGAAGGCTTGGTCGTCATCTATGAGCACTTGATAGGCTCCTTGGGTATCTGAAGAATCCGCATCCAGGAACTGCCACGAGAAATCAGGACGACTGTTGTTCGTCCACACATCATCATCAGGAGATATCAGGGAAGGAGAGTACGGTGGCCTGAAATAGGCAATCGAGATAGATTCCAGCTTGGGGCTCAGAGGCGTTGAAGTGCTGAAGTAGGCTCTGTATCTCAAATATCTATCACCCTGATGCCCGGACCATATGTTCTCCCCAATGGGGTTGTCATAATAGCTTCCGCTTGTGCCGTCAGGTCCTCTGAAAACCCAAGTCGTGCTGTCATTGTTTGAAGCCAACTGGAATCTGAGCTGTGTTCCAGTCAACGGAGTGGTCGGCTGCCAGCTAATCGTGGCCCAGAAGGTGGGCAGAGTGTCGGCAGCGGTGTCAATTGTAGAAGATGTATAGACCCCGCTTGGCGCGGACCTGTTGTACACCCATGTGTCGTTCAGATAGGATGTCTCATTCCTGCCGCCAAAGAGAACCAGAACGCTGTTAGCCAGATCGTAGGAGAGAGAGTGCCCCTGCCTTGGTGAGGGGAGCACGTTCATTGGGCTCAATTGCTGCCAGTTCTCATCCGCCGTTTGGAATATCCACAAATCGTTCTGAATCACACGCTTTCTGTAGACGTTTGTGCCAGCTGTGGTAACTAACGAACCGTGGAATTCGGAAATGTATTGAAAAGAATCATCACCGGGTATTTGGAGGGAATCAGTCCAGTTCTGGCCATCGAAGCTGGTGATTCTCTGACTTCCGGACGCATTCGCCCCAAGATACATCTTGTCTCGGAAAACCTCTCCTCGAAGGAAATTGTTGTATGTAGTCACATTCCCCCCGTTCCAGACACCATCAGTCTGGCAAAGGGACCAGTTCCATCCCTCTTTGAGCGTGAAAGCGTAGAGACAACCGTCGTAGTTCATCATGGAGAAGATTCCCCGACCTTCCTTCGTCCGATTCCCATCGATTGAACCATTCAGAGAAAACCACCACGTGTCGTTGCCTGGATAGTACCGGAGAATATTCGCGTAGTCATACGTCCCCAAATAGAGATTCCCGTCGAAAATCTCCATTGCAAGTCCATCATCAATCAGATCTGTGTTGTCCTTGCTGGTGTTCGTCCAAGACCAGCTACTGTTTGCAGTGCAAGGTGCAAGGGTGCATCTCTTCACGAAGAAATTGTTCTTGTTGCCCAAAGTCGGAATCATCACAGACCCTGCCACAAAAAGGTCACCGTTGTACTTCTCAAACTCTTGAACCCATCCGCCTAATAGGATACCAGGTCTCTCGGGCCTCCACCAGACGTCGCCAAGGATATGGTAGAGCCCAGTACCATCTGTGTAGAACAAATTCCCCTCCGCAAAGAGGGTGTTGTTCCTCGTGCCAAAGAAAAGGTAACCGTCATAGACATATGCCGCGTACACGAAATAATCGCCTGTGTTGTTCCAGGGCTCACAGAGACCAGTCAAATCAGAATATCTGTATATCCAAGCACTTCCTCCCAGATCAGCAGAACCGATGTAGAGATAATCGCCGTATTTCGTGAGAGTCGTGAACATGCTCCCGGCAATCAGGCTGCAATCAAGAACATCCCATTGCTCAGATGCTCCCGTGTCCGAGTTCTCCCAGCCTCCGAAAAGGAGTGGTCCTGAATGTGGATCATATGCAATCGACTGGTCCCTTCTGGCCGTGGGTCTTTCTGGAGAGAGGGCAACAGACCAATTGTCCAATACAAAATCATAGACCCAAGTATCGTTGTACATGTCCGTACCAGAGCTTCCGCCGAATAGAACGGTCGACCCTTCAGCCACATCATAAGCCATCGAATGGCTATATCTTGGTGATGGAGAGTTGGAGGGGGACATCTCAATCCAGTCATTCAAAGAGACCTCGTAGGTCCAGGTATCGTTCAGTGGGTTGATCTCATCATTTCCTCCGAAGAGGATGACGTTGTGAGAATCAGCATCGTAAGCCATATCATGTTTCTGTCTCTTGGGAGGGGCGTTCCCAGGGTTCATATTCATCCAGACATTTCCTGAGACACTGTAGGTGTACGTGTCTGCGAGGACATCAGTTCCGTCGTGACCTCCGAAAAGAATGACGACATCATTGAAGAAATCGTACACCATTGCATGACCATATCTGGGAGTTGGAGAACCAGGGGGATAGACCTGGACCCAGGTATCATTTGCATCAAAGTAGAGCCAGGTATCTCCGAAAATCTGTGATCCGTTCCTGCCTCCGAACATAACAAAGACGTTGCTTGTGTTGTCATAGACCATCCGATGGCCTTCCCTGGGAGGCGGGGAAAAAGTACCGCTCATCTCTGCCCACTCGTTCAATCGAGAAAGGCTGATGTAGGAAGAATCTCCAGTTCCCGTGAGCATCGTATTGCTGAAACTGCCAGTCCCAAAATCCGAGTCCGTGGTCTGCGACCAAACTGAACCTGTTGATATCTCAGAAAAAGCAAAAGAAGGCAAAACCAACAAAAAAGCGAGAAGAAAGAGTATAACATCTAGTCTACGACACCCCCGCTTCGCCATCCCACCCGAATCGTTGGAATGTTTTAAAAGCTTTTTATCCTCATTTCCATACGAGAGAACCTCACAGTCATTTTTAAATACAGATAGAACTTTTCGAACCAAGTTGTGATAGCTTGTCTACAGTAGGTGAACTGAAGAAGATCCTCGCGGACCTGAACAGCTCGTACGGGGTGGAGATCTCCGCCATCGTATCCAGGAGCGGCATACCAATCGCCTGGAACCTTCCCAAGGACGTGCATGTAGAGACCTTCGCGACACTGTCGGCCACGCTTCTGGGTGCGTCCGAGGTGGTGTACACCGGGCTGAACAAGGAGCCTCCGAAGAGGGTGGTGGTGGAGTCGGATGCTGGTAACCTGGTTGCGATTGGACTGGGAAAGAAGGCCATGCTGGTGGCGATGAGCAGCCATGGCGTGGACAAGCTTACCGAGGGTATAGAGGTGGCTACCGCGAACATCAGAGAGGTTTTGAGGAAGGAGAGTGGGTAGTAGCTAGGCCAGTGAGAAGTTTTATAGTGTTCTGGTTCGATATAGTAGCCGGAGGATTGAAGAGGGGGTAGGAAGCGATTAGCAAATCACTGTTGTTCCTTGTAGTGTTCTCTTTCGTCTTCAGTCAGCAATACCATTCTGCCAGTGTCTACACCACGACACATGAGCATCCAAGCGTCACAGAGGAAACATCTCTGGACGGCAATACGCCACCAGTCGCGGACGCGGGTCCTGACCAGACTGCATATGTGAATGATGTCATAAGGTTGGATGGAAGTGGGAGCTATGATCCAGATGCCGAATGGCAAAATACAACAATCGATTCCGTTGGTAACATTGGCAAGTACAACTCCATATCTCTCGACAGGTACGGATATCCACACATAAGCTATCATGACATGACCAAATACGACCTCAAATATGCCAGGTGGAACGGAAGTGCGTGGAACATAGAAGTCGTGGATTCTGCTGGTAATGTCGGTCGGTACACTTCCATAGCACTCGACAGCACAGACTACCCGCACATAAGCTATCATGACTATTCCAACAGGGACCTAAAATA
>SOIM01000046.1 GCA_004377185.1 Methanomassiliicoccales archaeon
GGGCGATTCATCCGCAGCCTAAAGGCAGCGGCATTCTCGCCCCAAGTTCAGTAAGTCGATTCCCTGTCTTTCCATAGGCTCAAAGACACTCTTTCCCATAGCTCTCTCAAAATGATGGGATGTCTACCTCGCGTCATTGTGATCCCTCTCTTGCACGAACGGTGCAATTCCGTAAATCCTATGGAAGCGGTTGCATATGAAGTCGTCGATGCCAACTTCTTCCGCGCCTCAGAAGTCTTCACCAACAGACGTTCCCAGGAAGAGAGTCGCAATATATGCAAGGGTCTCCACCGAGGAGCAGGCCAAGAAAGGGTACAGCCTGGAAGCGCAAATAGAATCTTTGAAAAGATTCTGCAAGAAGAACCAGAGAAGATACTGTCGCGTCTACAAGGACAATGGTCACAGCGGAACCAGCCTTGATCGACCGAAGTTGCAGATGATGCTCGACCACGCCTACCACGGTCTTTTCGAGGAAATTATTGTGTGGAAGATCGACAGGCTGAGCAGGAGCATGAGGGACCTCATTGAGTTGGTGGAATACTTCAAAGCCTGCAACGTGGCTGTGAAGAGCGTCACCGAGCCTTTTGATTTGAACACTCCGATTGGAGAGTGCGTCTTCAACATGATGGGCAACTTCGCCCAGCTCGAGCACAAGACCACGATGGAAAGGATCAATCTAGGACTGAGAAGGAGGTGGGAGCAGGGGAAGTGGAAGGAAGGCGTCCCTCCATTCGGTTATGATTACAACAAAGAGACGGAGAAGTTGGAGGTGAATGAGGAGGAAGCAAGGGTCGTCAGGAAGATGTTCAGGCACTATCTCAGGGTGAAAAGCATTCGGATGACCGCCAACTACCTGAACAGGAAGGGGATTCCGACCAGAAATGGGGGGAAGTGGATTGACAGCACGGTGGGAATCGTTTTATCGCGAGAGACGTACAACGGCGTCTTGAAGATTGGAGATGTGATCATCTGAATCGAAAGCAATCGCATCTTCCGAGACATGAACAGAATCAACATCGCGACTCAAGAAATCGAATTCATGGAAGAGTCTCACACATCGGTGTACGTGACAAGCCGCTGTGCCGCCAGGACATGCTTCAATCTATGCAGGGGAAAATGGCCAGAGTGGATAATCAAAGTTATAGAGGCTTGACAGAAGACGAATGTGTGACGTTGTGCAGTGCCCCAAGAAGATTGCCTTCAGATGCCAGTAGATTTCAACTGTGGAAACATCTGAGGGATGAGATTCTAATCAGATTGATATATGGAACGTTTGCCCGCATCACTGAGTTGCTCAGAGTTGATGTGCCTGATGTTGATTTCAAGTATTGCTCAATTCGCATCAAGCACCCAAAGGGCAAAGCCATATTCAAGATTGTGGACGGAAAGAGGGAGCACATTGAAACCGTATCCCAAGAAAGGAACGTTTACTATGATGATTGTACAAGAGATCTTCTGATTCGATACTTGGAGGGCAGAAAGAAAGGACCTCTGATAGTGAGCAGCAGAGGAAAGAGACTGTCATCGAGAGAAGCGGAGCGAATAGTTGACCATTATGCGAGAACGATTGACATTCAAAAGGTAATAGGACACGCAAAGAACGGAAGAGAGAATCGACTGGTTACATGTAAAGCTCTGCGTGAGGCCGGGGAGAGGCATACCGACGTCAACGGAGCTGACCGGGATGCAACTGCAAGAGTTGCTGGTCACACCGTGAGAACAAAAGAACTCTATTACAAACGGGGGAATTTCGAGGAAGATAGGAGAGTTGTCAGAAAACATCATCCCCTGATGAGAGAGAAAGAAACCACGGGATGGACGGGAAACTGATGGCAAACTTGTGTGCAAAGTACGACTAAGATGGAGAAGAGGTTGGAAGAAACAACAGGAAAAAGAAATGGAGGACAGTGGGGGCGAATGGCAAACTCAGATTCGGGACATAACAGAACAAGGAGCAATAGCGGTAGTGCCCTCGATTCATTTATGAGTGCCCACTGTCTCCCTTGTGGCAAGGGATGTGGAAAGTCGTCCCCATCGATGATTGTATGTCTCTTCGAAAAAGTAAGCGGGATAGATAATGAGGGGGAAGAGGAGGGTTTCAGGAACTGTCTCCAACTTTCTGCATGACTCTTTCTGCCAGTATCTCAGCTAGTCTGTTCATTGACTCTTCGTCTTCGATGATGCGAATCAGTTTTTCTGCTTCCGTTGCTTCTTCTATGCCCAGAACTGAGCCACAACGACTGCAGAAGAGTCCGGTCGCTTCATTTTGAAGCTCGCATCTTGGGCATTGTTTAGGCGCTAACGTCCTCTCTTTGGCGTTTTCTTTTTCTTTGAGACCAGCATCTTCCAAGACCTTGTTCTCTGTATCAGCCTTCGCCAAATGCACATAGACAGAAGGCATAGTGGACCTCTTAGACCAACCGAAGTACTGGCGCATCAAAGCTTCATTCCATCCTTTTCGCGCTTTCTCAGTCGCCGATGTATGTCTAAAAAGATGAGGGGTGACATCTTTTCTTATCCCAGCATCAGCAACAATCTTTTTTATGAGACGTCCAAAAGCTGAGATTTCCAGTTTGGATTTTTTCGCGCCCCCCTGAATGGGTATCCACAGTGGCGATTTTGGATCTTCTCCAAATGGGTGTTCTTCAATCCAAGATTGTAGATAGGGTACGGAATCCACAATTGTTATCACTCTTCTCCCAGTCTTCAGATTTGTAGCATCCTTTGGGAGAACAATGCTTGCCCATCCACCTTTGAACTTGACATCCTCTATTTTGAGACACAGAAATTCTCCCAAACGAAGCCCACTCTCGTACAAGGTTGCGACTATTGCACGATTTCTTGCATTCAGACAAGCATTAATCATAGCCTTGACCTCAACAGGTTCTAGGAGGTCTGTTGACTGAAGGTTTCTCCCTATTCTCCTTACCAAGATCCACCTTACTTTCAGAGGGTATGTCTCATCATTTCCTTCAAGCCATTTGTAGAAAGTCTTCACGACTCCCTTGTAAACGTTTTTTGTAGACTCAGCAAGCTGGAGGTCTGCAAAGAAGTTCTCCAGATCATTCTTGTCGGCCTCCTCGAAGGGTTTATCAATATAGTTTGACAAATCCCGAAGGACCTTAGCATTATGCTCTCTCGTGGACTTCTTTCGTCCCTTTGCTTTCAGGGCTCTAAGGTATTTCCTCGCCGTGTCTCTGCAACGACCATTTGATACATTTCTCAAATACGATTTCTCGATGTCCGCCTTCATGAATACCTAATGCATAAGTAAACTTCAGATATATAAAGTCTACCTCTGCACTAACGGCACAAGTAGTCGATGAACTTGTGCAGCTCCATCCCCCCTTCCCATCTCAAAACGTAGTGGCCAACCGAGCTCTTTTCGATTTTCGGGAGTCTCTTGAACATGACTCCAAGCCTTCCTTTCACGTTCTCGACCTCCAGGGCATAAATCCTCCAGGAATCGCCTCTGTGACCCTTGAGCCTGTATGCATATACGGGAAAAAGACCCGCCCTGTTGCACTCTCTTATCATTCGCCTGGCCTGATCACTGGCCCGGCCACTTGCATCACTGAATCTGATCGTCTTACGTTTGGAGGTCTTGACTTCTATCGGGAAAGATATGTCTCCTCTCAAGGCAATCAGATCAAAACCCATGGAACCTGCAGCTCTGGAGACCACAAAGGGCTTATCAACGATCTTCAGGTAGCATTCCTTCTCTTTATCATCGCACGTTCTGGTCACCCTGTCAATGACGTCCAAATCACCGTGCAAAATGTGTTTCAGCTCTCTCTCGTAATTACTGCCTGCCACATATAGGGTATCTCTAACTTGAATTATATGCCTTTGGTTTCCCGGATCAAGTAGTAAATTCGGAAAGGTATTCTTCTGCAAACGTGGAGAACTTGTTCTCTTTTATCGACATCCTCACCCCTGCAAAGAGGTCCAGAACCATCTTCAAGTTATGTATGGACAAGAGCCTGTATGCCAGCATCTCCTTTTCCTTGAACAGATGATGTACGTATGAGGTCGAATAGTTCCTGCAAACAAAGCATTCACATCCAGGACCAAGAGGTTCCTTTACTTTTGCGAACCCGCTCTTCTTGATGTCAAACTTGCCCTTGCCGGTATAGAACGTTCCGTGTCTTGCGTTTCGGGTTGGAAAAGCACTGTCGAAGATATCCATTCCATTGGAAATCGATTCCAAGACTTCGGCCGGGGACCCTACACCCATCATGTGCTTTGGTTTCTTTTCAGGCAATGAGGAAACTGAGACTTCAAGCGAAGAAATCATCTCATCCCTGGGCTCACCTATTGACAGCCCTCCAACTCCATAACCATCGAACTCGATCTCGGACAGCTCCACTGCACTTCTCCTGCGGAGTTCGGAATCAGTTCCTCCTTGGGCGATTGCATAGACCTCTTGTCCTCCCCTTCTCATCGCTTTGCATCTTCTGGCCCAATCGGTTGTCCTATCCACAGATCCCCTCAACCGTTCCATCGAGGATCGGTACGGAGGACAGTCATCAAGGACGAATGTCACATCCGAGCCGAGAGCTGAGTGGACGTCCATACAAACCTCTGGAGAATACGTAATCTTCTTTCCGTCAACGGGAGACTTGAGCACAAAACCCTCTTCGGTGATCTTGAAATCAAAATCCTTCCTGATTATCTGAAACCCACCACTGTCTGTGAAAATGGGCCTGTCCCATCTCATGAAGCTATGCAGTCCCCCTGTGTTCTGGACCGAGTCAAGCCCCTTTATCCAGAGGTGGAAAGCGTTCACTATCAGACCCTGGACGCCCAGGCCTTCTAGGTCCGAGAAGTCCAATGTCTTTACCGTCCCTTTCGTGGCAACGGGTAGAAACACCGGAGTCTCGATCTCGCCATGCGCAGTACTCAAGACACCAGTCCTGGCCTTGGTCTTCTCATCCTTTTCTCTGATCTGAAACATCTCTTCACCTGAAGATGAGCATCGCATCACCGAAGCTGTAGAACCTGTATCCGAGTCGGACCGCCTCTTCGTACGCCGCCAGCAACCTCTCCCTTCCCGCAAGGGCCGAGACCAGGAGGAGAAGGGTAGACCTAGGCAAATGGAAGTTGGTCACCAAAGCGTCCACGCCTGACCTGAATTCGTAAGGCGGATAGATGTACAAATCGCTCCAACCCTCGTATCCTTGAACTGTTCCTTCCCTGGATGCGCTCTCAAGTGCTTTGAGAGAGGTCGTGCCCACTGCAATCACCTTCTTTCCGTCCTGTCTTGCCTGTGCAATCTTACCTGCCGTTTCCTCGGACACATTCACGTATTCATCATCCATCCGGTGCTCTTCCACGTTCTCGGTCCTGATGGGCATGAACGTCCCTGCGCTTACGTGCAGAGTGATGGGGGCCAGTCTTGCACCTGTTTCCTGGATCCTTGAAAGCATGTCCTCTGTGAAATGGAGACCAGCTGTGGGAGCTGCGATAGACCCATCCCTTTCCGCGTATATGGTCTGATACTCGCTGGCATCTGCTATCTCTTCTTTGATGTACGGTGGAACGGGCATGGTGCCCTCCCTCCTCAGAAAAGATTGGAAATCGTCCACGTTGAAAGCGATCACGCACTTCCCGTCCTTCTTCTCATAGACGATCGCATCCCCACTGCCGAACTGCAGCTCGGTCCCTTCCCTCACCCGACCTTTCAGAAGACACTCCCACATGCTCTCCTGGATTTCCTTTACGAGGAGTATCTCAATCCTTCCCCCTGTGCTCTTGCGTCCGCGAATCCGTGCGGGTATGACCCTGGAATCGTTGATGACCAGGACATCTCCGTCCTCAAGATACTCTGCCAGGTCTGAGAACGCCTTGTGTGTTGTCTCATCATCTCTCAGTACCATCAGCTTGGACGCATCCCTCGGTCTGGCAGGCGATTGGGCTATCAATTCCTTTGGAATATGGAAGTCGAACTCGGTAACTCTCATCAGAAAGCGAATAGGGTTGACAGAAAAAGTATTTTCTATTTCAGAGCCTTCAAGGCCTTCTTCTCGTCATCCACCACCATTGCGATCTCTTTCTTCCCGCCCTTGCTTCCAAGGATGTAGATGGACTCGACATTGACCTGGGCCCTGGCCAGACGCTTAGCCACTTTCGCAAGCTCACCAGGCCTGTCGAGGAGTTGGACCGAGAGTATGCCGTTCTTCTCGTAGGTGAATCCGGCAACTCGAAGGGCCTTCTTGGTGGTTGCCACATCGTTCGTGACTATCCTCAAGAACGGCTCTGATGCTCCAGCCTCACTTGATATGGCTCTGATGTTCACCGCGCTACCTGCCAATGCTTCGGTAACGCGCGCAAGCTCTCCTGGTTGATTACTGACATAAACCTTGAATTCATGCAAGCAAGAACCCCCTGTGGTACATCATTGATTACATTCGATTTAACCCTTTGCCTCATACACCGGGGGCTTCTGCCGCTCTTTCGTGCTCCTTTTCGAGGAAGAAGGTCCAGCCGTACACTTTCAGACCCATCGCGAAAACGGGTATGGTGATGATCGAGAGGATTATCTTGAAGACCGTCACGGACGCGATGCTTCCGAGCAGTCCCTCCGTCGAGAAGATTCCGGCATAGGCTATGGTGTGGAACAGGACGGTATCTATAGTCATCACTATAATCAGAATGACAGCATATCTTCCCCAGATGTTCCATTTCCATCTGTGGTACAGATAGTTGTTCAAATACATCGCGATTACAAAGGCAATCATGCTCCCTATGACTATCCTCACCTCCAGGCTTGTGAGCCAGGCGAATGTCTGGGAAGTGTGTTCTGGAAACACCCCTCTGGCCTCGGGAAGGGCTAGCTCCAGATACATGCAAAGGAGGAAGAGCATATTTGCAAACAGGCCGGCGACGATTATCTTCCACCCCTCCTTCTTTCCTTCTTTCTCGTTTAGAATATTCGCAACAACGAATATTGCCAGATATGCCATAACACCAGCAGGCACCAGATCATACGGACTTGGAAAGAGCGGAAAAGACTCCACTCTAATGGCCGTGAGAACCTGAGCAGACACGAACAGGGCTCCAATAGATGCGTAGAGAATCTCCTTTCTCATGAACAACCCCTCCCTTGAGGAATGGAGAGCTGACTTAAATTCTTTCATCCTGCAGAATGGCAATGTTTATAGTTCACAAAACCAATCTGGATGGTGGGAAGGTTTCTCACTCTGGCAAGAGCCTAGCGAGGGGGAAGACATTTGAGGCGTACAATAACGATAGGATTTCTGATTTGCATAGCTCTAGTGATTGCAGCTGCTCCGGTCGTTTCGTCCGGGATGTCGGTCGGGTTCCAAGCGGTTTATTACAATGAGATCGACCAGACATTTTTGGACCCAGGGAGTTACGTGGGTTCCCGTGTTCCAAAGACGCTTCCGGCTCTGAATAATGGCGGATGTGGCGGCGGATATCAGATTTGGGCGGTCGACCGAGATGATCCCACCCAGCCCGTTGTGATTGCAAACGGGAAGAAGGTGTTGATGGGGACGGGTCTCTTTGAGAACATCGAAGGGAACTACGGCCTTCCAGATGGTTTGGGCATAGATTACGGTCCTCTGAGAGACCTCACACGAGATGCGATTCTCTACCTCTCGGAAAATCCCAGCCCACGTGTCGCACTTTACGATCCAGACCCGCTGGCAGAGGGACAGACCGGCTGGAATCAAATGATGGCGAGACTCAACCAGTGGCCGGACTTGGATGATTGGGCGATCAATCCGTTCGAAACCGACAGTTACGAGACAGTGGCAAGTGAATGGGAAGCGGCGGGTCCAATAGCCGAGGCTTCACAAATCGAAGATCTGGCGGATCTGTACATCCCAGGGGGCGATTTGGCCTATGACGTCCTCATACTGGACCAAGGTGGACAGGCCAACACCCCAGACTATGACTCCGAGATAGCCACCATCCAGGACTATCTGGACAAGGGTGGGGGCGTCATTATATCTGCATATGCTTTCATCGATTGGGCGTCCTTCTTCGAGCTGAACATGAAACCCGGAGTCCAGCAGTGGTATGAAGGAGAGACAAATGAGCAGTTTCTGGAAGCCATGTTCCCGGATGTGACTGTCATACGCGACAGGGCAAGGGAATTCGGCGGAGGTGGATGGGAATGGAGGATTAGGGACTACGCAACCGTTGCTGATGTCACTGATCAAGCACCCTCGTCTGTACAAACACTCTACAGCAGAGCTGACGGCCTGCACGGATTCCTGCGGTTCGAACTGCCCCTGAGATTCACCGTGGAGGTGGATTTTGACCCAGACACCTTGAACAAACTGAGCATGGGCAAGTGGGTAACGGTCTATCTGGAGACCCCTCCAGCTTGTGATCCAAGGGAAATCAATCCCTCGACGGTGCTTATGAACGGCGTTCTTTCTCCCGTTCTTGATCCTCACTACGGATGGGTGGTCTCTGAGGACTCATATATCGTGGACCATGACATGGACGGTCTGTGGGAAAGACTCCTCAAGTTCGACAGGGCGAGCGTGGAGGATATCCTTCCTGTGAATTCCACTGTCTGGATAAACATCACTGGTCTGACATATTCTGGGATTGAGTTCTCGGGGAGCGATATAATCAGGGTCATCAATCCGAGCCTGTCGATTGGTGTGAACCCGGGAAGCCTTTCTGGCGGAATAGGGGACAATCCGATTGTCACGATTAGCTTTACTGACACCCGGACGGAGTCTGAGTTCTAGGACACGTATCAGAACGGGTTGTGGAACCATCCCTGCATTGAAAAACATTCTTAAGCGAGAATAACATTAGCCCAGAATGGAGATCTTATGGCGGTTGAACGCATAAGCACGGGAGTAGGAGGACTAGATGAGAGGATGGAGGGAGGCATACCTGAGAAGTGGGTCACTCTGATCTGCGGAAGGGCCGGGACAATGAAATCCACCCTTGCTTACAGCGTACTTTTCAACGCGGCAAAGACCACTGGGCGGAGAGGGATCTACGTGACTCTGGAGCAGAACAGGCAGAGCCTCGTGGACCACATGGTGAAGATAGGGATGGACCCCAGACAGATCGAAGGACAGGGCGGGATAATCATAGTGGACATGGGCCGGTTGAGAAAGGAAATGGACAAGAAGGAGGTCGAAGGAGATATAAACTGGCCTCAGTCCATTCTGACAACGGTGAGCAACTACAAGATGAAGTACGGGTGCGACATATTCGTCCTGGACTCTTTGGCGGCTCTATATTCCATCACCGAAATCAAGAACCCCAGGAGCGAAATCTTCATGTTCTTCGACAAGCTCCGCGACCTGGACATAACCACCTTCCTGGTTTCGGAGATGCTCGAACCGGACAAGCTCTACTTCGGCATGTACGGTGTGGAGGACTTCCTGGCGGACGGCATAATCCATCTTGAGATAGAACGGGACGCAAGGAACGTGAACCTATATCTCAGCGTGGTGAAGATGAGGCAGACGAACCACGACAGGTCCTACTTTCCCTTGATTGTGGAACATGGCGGTCTGGAAATAGTCACGGACTAGGCTTATCATGAGGGTCGTTGTTGCGATTACCGGTGCGTCCGGAGTAGATTATGCTGTGACTCTTCTGAGAACGCTGAAGGAAGAGAAGCAATTGATCATATCAGCCCATGGGGAGAGGTTGATCGAGATCGAGTCTGCAATTTCTCGAGAGGAGATCGAATCCTTTGCGGATAAAACATACGAGGACAGTGATCTGGAAGCCTCGGTAGCATCTGGAAGCAGCCAGTTCGATGCAATGTGTATAGTCCCTTGCTCGATGTCCACGTTGTCGAAGATTGCCTGCGGGATTGCGGACACTCTCATTACGAGAACGGCATCTGTTTGCTTGAAAGAAGGTAGGAAGCTCATACTGGTACCCAGAGAGACACCCCTATCCAAGATACACATCGACAACATGAGCAGATTGGCGGGAGCTGGTGCAATCATTCTTCCTGCTATGCCAGCCTTCTACTCAGGACCGAAGGAAATCCAGGATATGGTCAACTTCATTGTGGGAAAGATTATGGAAGCACTGGGTCTGGAACACCAACTCTACAAGAGATGGAAAGGCTAGACTTCCGTCTCTTCGTCTATCTCGAGCGCTAGCACCTGGAACCCCAGTTCCTCTGCCTTCTGTTTGAATTCCAGAGGGTCGGCCTGTATTTCCGGGAATGTATTGTAGTGCATGGGAATAGCCAGCTTGGGTTGGATTATCTTCAAGGCCTCCAGAGCCTCGTCTATGTTCATTGTGAAATGTCCACCGATGGGGCAGAATAGAATATCTACGTTCTCGATCGGTGACACGCCGTCCAGATAGGTGTCCCCCAAGTGTGCGATCTTCTTCCCTTCGAACACGAACACGTATCCGGTCGGATAGCCGCTCTGGTGGTGGCTCGCATTTATCATCTCAATTGGGATGCCCATTACCTCCATCCTGTCACCAACCTTCATCTCGATTCTGTTTGGGTATTCGCAGTTCGGTGGGCTTATCTTGGTGCAGTCGAATCTGGCCGCATCCACACCATGGTCGAAATGTTCGTGTGTGACCAGGACCAGGTCGGGCCTTCCTGTGTAGTCTGGAGCCAGGTCGTTCCCTTCGAAGTAGGGATCTATCAGGATAGTCTTTCCGTTCTTCAATTCAAAGCAAGCGTGGCTGAGATACCTTATCCTCAACTTTACACCCCCACACACCATCTAGAGCACAATATTTGGAGTTTTCGAATGGTGCCCCCCGCGCCCAAGAGAATCGTTTTCGACAATTATGCAATTCTCATCGAGATTCGGTGATTTGGGCGTAAAAAGATTAATAATGGGGAACTCTTTGCGTCTGCAAGTAGGGTGATTTGTGTGATAACATGTCCAAATTGTGGAGCGGAAAATGAGGATTCCGCACAAGCTTGTGTCCAGTGTCAAGCGGCATTAGGTGAGCAAGTGCCTGCAACCGAGGCTCCGGCGGCACCGCCACCCGTCGCTCCGGCACCTGCGGCACCTGCAGCACCTCCGCCTGTAGCGCCCCCGCCAGCAGCACCTCCGCCTGCGACACCATATGGTGCACCACCGGCGCAACAGCCATATCAGCCAGCCCCGCAATATCCAGGGTATGGACCTCAACCCGTTCCGAGGGGACCGGTCATGCCCCCGGGGGTGGTAACAGGTATGGTTTTGGCGATTGTCGGCATGGTATTGGTGCTCGTAGGACTGTCCATTGCATTCTACGATGTTGGAGGAAATGCGTGGGACCTGATTGATTCAGACGCACAATTCGCTTACATTATCGCACTCGTAATCTTTGCCATACTGGCCATGGTCTTCAGCATAATAATCTTCTGGGTGAGACAACACGCCTTCCTGCAAATCATACGTGCTACTGGGATACTTGGCATTATCCTGCCCATCATATTGTGGCTTCACGGCTACGCCTACCTAGCCTCTGACATCGATTGGGATTTTGGGAGGGCATTTGACATCATGGGATTCGGAGTCGGCTGGATAATCGCCATGATTGGCGGTATATTCTTCCTGATAGCGGCACAAATGATCGCGAAGGATGTTCCGTTCGGACCGCGCGCGCCGACACCACCCGGCTACTATCAACAACCACCGCAACAACCTGCCTACCAGCAGCCACAGCAACCAGCCGCCCAGCCCCCTCCCCCGCAGCCT
>SOIM01000037.1 GCA_004377185.1 Methanomassiliicoccales archaeon
AAAATAGTTCATGGTAGAGCAACATAGCTAGCCACAGAATTTTGGGATGACGCTGCAGTTGGCGGGATTTGTGTCAAAACCAAATGGAGCGTTCACTTCTTAGCAACAGAATCACTCTTCAATCTAGAAGATGCCCACCAGGATTCCGATATCTGGGAAGAGTGCCTTCGCAATGAAGTTGATGATGTAGATGGCCACAACGGTTATTATGGCAATCAGGATGGATTCCACTATCTCATCTCCAAGGCTGGTTTCGGAGACGATTACGAACCTTATGATTAATACCAGTAGAAAGAAGGCTATTATTACGCCCACCAGCCCGAGGTGAAACTGGCTTTCGAGCATTCCCTCGAAGAGCGGGACCAAGACCACCGCCAGAAACGCGGTTGCGAAAAGCCTGAGGAGGTAGGAAGCAGTGATGACCTCTTCCTTGCAGACCAGCCTGGTCGCGATGTAGAGGACTATCATCACTATGAGGATCTCAATGAAGAAGAAAGCCCAGTTCATAAGCTCCATGGTTGCATGTATGAGAAGAATATCCTTAAAACTAACGTTTCGGCAGGCAAACATTATTGGGGGCATCTGACGATACACTGTACATGATTATCTATCATCCGAAGTACCTGGAACACATGCAGGATCCCTATCATCCTGAGTCTCCTCAAAGGTTGGATGCCATTCTGAAGAAGCTGGAAAGCAGCGAACTGATGGGCGGTTGTCTCGTCCCTGAAGCGGCCACCAAAGAGGATATCCTCAGCGTTCATACTCCAGAGTATGTGGATTACGTCCAGAACTCCGGGGAAGGGGTCATAGATTCCGATACTACTCTGCATACCGAGACGTACGAGATTGCTGTCCTGTCCGCTGGAGGAGGGTTACTGGCGGCGCGGAAGTCCGTGGAGGAGAAGAAGCCCTACTTCGCCTTGATAAGGCCTCCGGGTCATCACGCGACCCCTGGTAGCGGAGGAGGGTTCTGCTATTTCAACAACATAGCCATTGCCGCGAAGGAGCTTCTCAAAGAGATGGAGAGGATCGCGATCATCGATTTTGACGGTCACCACGGGAACGGGTCCAGCGACATCTTCCAGAACAGCAAGGAGGTCGTGTACATGTCCACCCATCAGTGGGGGATATATCCCGGAACTGGTCCTGCCAACTTCGTGGGTGAGGGCGATGGAGAGGGACACATCATCAATGTTCCATTTCCAGGTGGGTCGGGGGACTTCTCCTTCTACAAGGCCTTTGACGAACTCTTCCGACCCGTCCTGAACCAGTTCAAGCCCGAGATGATCTTGGTGAGCTTTGGAGGGGATGCCCATTACAAGGATCCGCTCACGGGTCTGGCTCTGTCATCTTTCGGATACATGGATTTCATGAAGAAGATCTTCGATGCTGCCAAGGAACTGTGTGAGGGAAGACTGGCGGTGTATTTGGAAGGAGGATACCATCTCCAGGCGCAGGCCGAGGTCGTTGCGGGATCTATTGCCGTTTTCCAGGGCAAGGAACTTCACATGCAGTTCACGGACATATCAGATCAACTTGGCAGGGGAAAAGATGCCGTGGAAGAAGCAAAAGAAGTGCACAGTTCCTACTGGAAGTTATGACCTTTTCCTGCGCTTTCTCTTGTCCAGTCGCCTCTCCTTCTCTCTCTTGACGTTCCTCTCCAATTGGTCCAGCATTTCTTCCAAGGCGCTGAAGAGATCCCAATCGTGACTTCTCGCGTAGTACATTTCGTTCTCAGTGGTCATCCTGGCCCGGATGGAGTGTTTGAAACTGTCTCCCTTGGTGTGGTACTTGGTCATGTGTACGTTGAACACTTTGGGAGTTACGATCTTGCCGATCCTCCTGAGGGTCTTGCCCATCATCTCGTACATGGCATCGTAGACCTCTGGTCCCTCTTCCAGTCCGGATATCTGGACGTAGACCTCATCACCTTTTCTGAACCTCACCAACAGTTCCACCAGGTCTATCTGCGTGACAATGCCAACGGGGATATCCTTCTCCACGACGGCGATGTTGGAGACGTCGTGCTTTGCCATGAGTTTGATGACCTTGGAAATACTGGCGTCCTTAGTCACCGAGATCGGTGGAGACGACATTATGCTCTTTACTTCCACATCAAGTGGACCAGTCTCCAGGCCTGCATCCTCGCCTCTCTTGACGGGTTGAATCACCAAGGGAGCGATGTCCTTCAGGCCCACCACACCTACCAGGTGTTCAAACTCATCGATGACCGGGATGGACCTTGCCTCCAATTCCTGTATCAGGTGTCTCGCTCTTGAGACCATGTCATTTTCGTACACGCACTGGACCGAGTGTGACATTACAGAATCCGTGGCCAACTCCGCAAGTTCCTCAAACTTCAGAATGGACCTGACCAGATCGGTCCTGGAAACCACCCCAATGAGCTTCTCTTTCTTCTTCACGGGAAGGGCCCGGACTCCTGTGGAAAGTACCGTCTCGGCGATCTGGGGCAAGGTGGTCTGGTCCTCAACATGTGTAACATGGGTCAGAACATGCTCAACCTTTGTGCTCGGTGGCAGTCCCCGCCTTCTGATCAAGAAATCGTAACTGACAAGCCCAAGGAACTCTCCGTCTCGGACGACCAAGACCTCGTGGACATCTTTTCTCTTCATCCTGCCTATGACTACCGAGAGAGTCTCATCGGGGGACGCAATGACTGGCTTGGCTGTCATCAGGTCTATGGCCTTGACCTTTTCGATATCCTTGAGTTCCATTGTATCACTAGTCGTTCGTGTAATGGAAGTTCGATATTTAACCTTTCCAATGGTGGAAAATACGCTCCGGCTCGTGGCATTAATCAACCACCGCAAACCTTTTTATGAACTAGACAGGTTTCCAAATCGTGAAGGTAAGAGCCCACGCTATTTTCAGAGGACGGGTCCAAGGTGTCTTTTTCAGGGCCAATACCGAAAGGAAGGCAAGGGAGCTGGGTCTCGTTGGATGGGTAAGGAATCTCGCGGACGGAACTGTGGAAGCCGTCTTCGAGGGCAACAAGGAAGGTGTTTCCGAAGCAATAGAATGGTGCCGGGAGAACCAACCCTACGCAAAAGTATCCAGTGTTGATGTGGCGTGGGACGACCCGACTGGCCAACACACAAGCTTCGAAGTGAGAAGATAGCCTAGTCTATGGAGATCTGGTAAATCTCTTCGGGATGGGTCTTGTGAACTGCGAGGACATCCTCCTCCGTGAAAAGTCCGTCCCTCAGCATGGCCATTGTCGTTCTGGGAACGGTTGCTGGACCCAGGACCGCACCCGGTCTTCTCGGATCGTCTATGTAGTCCGTTTCCATCAGGAACCGATTGCCTTGGGATATTGCTGACCGTATGTTCTGCTTGCTGGCCAGTACGCTTGGGAACAGTCCGTGATTCTTGTCCAAGTCCACGATGGGCGGGCAGAAATGTTTCACAACCCTTTCCCGTGAGAGACCGACAGAGTCAGCCATTTCAGCCAGTTCCTTGAACGTACCCAGGGTCGCGGATTCGGTGTGAAGGACCACCGGACAATCAGTGTCTTTTGCGAGCTCCATGCCGTATTTGAGAATCTCATTTGAAACCTGCATTATCTCCTCGGAAACGGGGAAGTGCGGTCTCCCTATCTCACCCACAGCTATGGCCAGACCCTTCTCAACAAACCCTGCCGCCAAGTCCATTCCTTTCATCATGATCTCCTTTGCAGGCCCGATGGGAATCCTTTCAACCATGTGTACGAGGTCGACTGGGTACGGACCGACAGTGACGAAGACCTTTGCATCCGTTTCCTTCCTGACCTTCTCAGCCATATCCACCGTTCTCTGAAAAGCCTCTTGATAGCTCTTCTCTCCTGTGATGGGGATGTCTCGGTAAGGAATGTGTGCAAGAACCAGGTGGGTGCCCCCCGCTCTGCAGAATTTCTTGACGGCTTGGACGTTCTCTCCGTCCGGGCGGAGATGCATGTGGTTGTCTAGAATGAACATATCAATCGAAAATGGTCTTTCGAGTATATATAGGTCGGAACACTAACGACGAAGCAGACCAGCTCGGGTCAGTTCCTCTGTGATTTTCTCGACAGCCCTCTCTACGTCCTCTGGCTTCTTTGCGCCGGTGCAGACCAACTTCCCTGAGCCAAAGAGAAGAACCACCACCTTCGGGTCATCTATCCTGTAGACCAGTCCGGGAAACTGCTCGGGTTCGTACTCCACCTTCTCCAGACCCAGGCTGATGGCTATCGCATTCAGGTTTATTCCTGACTCCAGGTCAGAAGAAGCAACTATGTTCTGAACCTCAATCTTAGGTTCCTTATCTATCTTGATTCCAGCCTTTTCGATCTGCTCTGCAACTTTGCTGATTGCCAGTTTCACTTGCTCCAAGCTTTTTGCTCCTGTGCACACGACCTTTCCACTTCGGAAAAGAAGAGTGGCCGTCTTCGGATCTTTCAATCTATAGATCAGGCCGGGAAACTGCTCTGGCTCGTATTCTGCTCCCCCCAAGGCCAGGGCTATTGCTTGAAGGTCAAGCTCACTCCCGAGAGAAGTCGAAGCAACAACATTTTCTATCTTTATTTTGGCCACCTCAATACCTCCAACAAAGTGATTTATCGCCCACTTGGCTCAGAGTCATTTAAATACCCCTTTAAAAAGATATCGGATTGAATTCTCCGAATCCAGTGTAGTCTGACCGTCTTATTATCGGGAAATGCTCCCAAACTCTCAAAAAAGCAGGTTGCGAATGCATTATCTCACTCCGACCGATTTTCCAACTCTTTGACAATGGCCACCAATGTTGAATTCACTGGTGTGGGAATCCCTCTCTCTTCCCCAAGCTTGGAGATCGCTCCGCATATCGAGTCTATCTCCGTTCTCTTGCCATTCTCGATGTCTTGCAGCATGCTAGATTTGTTCCCCGCAGTCAGTCTGGCTACCTCTTTCGTCATGGATATGGCGTCTTCTATGTCGATTTCAATTCCATGCGCATTTGCGACCAAGACTCCTTCCCTGCAGACTTCCTCGAGGTCCTGCTCGAGTTTTTCATCTTCCAGAAGAACCCCGTTCTTGCACCTAGCAATGGCCGTGATGGGGTTTATCCCTGCGTTCACGATCACCTTCTTCCAGATCTCTTTTCTTATGTCATCCGAGGCCTGTGTTTCTATTCCAGATTCGTTGAACATCTTGACAATATCCGATACTCTATCTTCGGCTCCAGTGTAGTTCCCCAGAATGGTATCTCCGACTCCCGCGTGATATATCCTCCCCGGTCCTTCAAGGGTGACCCCATGGCTGGTGACACCTCCGATAACCTTGGACGCGAAACCAGAGATTATCTCCTCATTGCCCAAACCGTTCTGCAAGGTGAGAAAGACTGACTTGTCATAGAAAGCGTCCAGCGCTCTCATCGCTTCTTCGGTGTTGTAGGACTTCGTAGTTACTATTATGAGCTCGGGGTCTTCACTGCCATCCAGTTCTTCCTTTGTGTGTGGATGCACCACCACCTCCGTCACTCCTGTTATTCTCAGTCCTGCTTCCCGTACCGCTTTCAAATGTTGCTCCCTGCCCACCAAGGTCACATCATTCTTCTGCGACAGCAGGCCACCCACCAAGCTTCCCAACGCCCCTGCTCCGAATACGATTACTCTCACAGCCAGAAGATTGGGTATGTCATATAAAAAGTTCCTTTTCGGGTCTATCCCGTGCGTTTGTTCCTGAGCTCGGTCGCCATTCTGTGCGCTCTTCTCGTAGGTTCAGGAATCCGATGGAAACAAAGTTTCCTGGACAAATCAAGCGCGCTCTTCATCGAAATCATGTGTCCAGGGGAAACAAACACGTACCGATCCGATTTGGAGGACTTGAGAGCCATTCCCAGGACACAACCCTCATGGATGATACTGGAAAAATCGCCTATCTTCTTCGGGGTCTTCCCCAACTTGCCCAATAGAAGTCTCTTTGTCACGCCGATCGTGGGTACATTGAGCTCCAGGCCAGCGTGGGACGCAATCCCTATCCTCCTCGGATGCAGAATACCGTTCCCGTCAATCATCAGTACGTCCGGTTTTGTCTTAAGTCTCTTGAATATCTTCTTTATCATGGGGAGCTCTCTGTAAGAGAGGTATGTGCTCACATAGGGGAAGGTCACCTTCCCGCTCAACCTCCTCTCCTCCACGAGCTTCATTTTCTCAACATCTAGAATCACGCAAGCAGCAAAAGCAGAGTCACCCTTGTAGGCAACGTCTATTCCACCGACCGTCCTGACCCTCTTGAAACCATCCTCCAAAGACACCTTGGAAGCAAGCTCCTCCTGCTTTTCTCTCAACTTCGCCAGGATGCGTTCTGATTTGAAGTCCTTGAATAGGTGATCCTTGAGATTCCTCACCTTTCTGTTCTCTACCGGCACACCTTCCTCTTTCAGCATCTGGAGGTATCTGGACAATGCGGCCTCGCCTCTCGAAGTGACAACGCGATGTATGGGTAGCCCTCCGTCCCATTCTTCTTGGAGAAGGCTGTAGATGGTTCTTGAGGCGACCACATCGCCTATCGCCCTCGCGATATCACCGTAGGTTGAGACCATCCCCTCCGGGATTTGTTCCACCATAGCGGAAAGCTCTTTCCTGAATCTCACGAGAGAATCAAATGGCTACGAGCACAAAAACTTTTCCAATCGTTTATCAAACCCCAGAATGGGTCAGGTTGAACAGTTTGAAATACCTACAACCAATTTCCGCAGGGAACATGTCAATTCTGCTGAAGAACGGAATCGTAGTCACCCAGAACCCCAAGAGAGAGGTCCTTGAAGGGGACGTCTACGTGGAGGACGGGAGGATAGTCGAGCTGGGAAAGGTCAGGACGGAGGCGGAACGTGTAGTCGACTGTTCAGGCAAGGTGGTGATTCCCGGTCTCATCAACACACACAACCACGTGGCTAACACCCTGATTCGTGGTTGCGCGGACGATGTTCACCTGCACGAGATGATGGAAAGGAGCTTTGATTTTGACGCAAAGGTCACCCGTCGGGACGTACAGGTCGGAGCTCTTCTGGGTTGCCTGGAGATGATGAAGTCCGGGACGACAACCTTCCTGGACGCTTTCTATTGGGAGGACGAGGTTGCGCGGGCCGTTCGGGAAGCGGGGATGAGGGCCTTTCTCGGTTGGGCGGTCCTCGATGAGGAACTCTCCACGCAAAGGGGCGATCCCTTGGACAACTGCGCTTCCTTCATTGGTAAACACAAGCAGGAGGAACTAATAACCCCGCTGGTCTTTCTGATGGGCGCCTATGTGTGTTCCGAGGAGACCTTCAGCGAAGGCAAGCATCTGGCCGAGGATGAGGATGTCCTGCTTCATATGCACCTTTCTGAAACCAGGAAGGAGGTCTATGACCACCAGAAGAAGACCGGCATGAGGCCGATAGAGTGGTTGGACAAGATAGGTTTCCTTTGTGACAGACTTACGGCCGCACATACCGGATGGGTCACGATCGGTGAAGTGAGAATGCTGGCAAGGAATGGTACCAAGGTCTCTCACTGTCCCGTTTCGAATATGAAGTTGGCAACTGGAGGTGTTGCGCCTCTGCCGGAGATGTTCGAGAACGATGTTACTGTCACACTGGGTACGGACAGCCCCATCTCAAACAACGGTCTGGACATGTTTGAGACCATGAAGTTCTGTGCCCTTCTTCACAAAGCGGACAGATGGGATGCAAGGGTCTTTGATGCCCAGAAGGTGTTTGATCTTGCTACCATAGAAGGTGCCAGGGCGTTGAGAATGGAAGACCGGATTGGGTCAATAGAGGAAGGAAAAAGGGCCGACCTCGCTGTTCTGGATTTCAATGTCCCGAGGACCACACCCTGCGGCAAATCAAGAGTGGTTTCCCATCTCGTCTATTCATGCAACGGCTCTAACACCTCAACCACAATAATAGATGGCAAGATAGTTGTGAACGAAGGGAGGTCAGAGCACCTCAAGGAAGATGTGATTCTGGAAAGGGCCAATGAGATAGCTGTGGAACTGTTCGAGGAGGAATAGATGAAAGGAAGAATATGCGGAGTGGATGAAGCGGGCAGAGGTCCCGTTCTGGGACCGATGGTGGTATCTGGCGTATGTGTTGATGACGAATCTCAACTCGCAACGCTCGGCGTACGAGATTCCAAGAAGCTCAGGCCTGTAAGAAGGGAACAACTCGCTCGTGAGATTACATCCATTGCTGAGGTTGAGACGGTTGTGGTCCCGGCCGAGGAGATCGATCTGCTCCGAATGGAAATGACACTGAACGAGCTCGAAGTCAACATCTTCGGTTCCGTGCTGAGCAAGCTCAGACCCGAAATCGCATATCTCGATTCGGCCGATGTGAATGCCGAGAGGTTTGGTGTTAACGTTGCAGGCACGCTCGACTTCGAAGTTGAGATAATCTCCAAGCACGGTGCGGATGACATCTATCCCGTCGTGTCGGCCGCATCCATAATCGCCAAGACTACCAGGGACAGAGAGATTGCGAAGATCGAGAATGAAATCGGCGAAAGGATAGGAAGCGGATATCCTTCTGACCCCAATACGATTCAGTTCTTGGAAAAGTGGATAAGGGAGAAAGGCAATCTGCCCCCTCACACGAGGAAATCATGGAAGACAGCAAAGAGGATTCTGCAAGGAACCAAGGTGAAGAAACTGAACGAGTTCGAGAGGTAGGTGATGGTTTGGAAGAACTACTGACCGGAGCGATTGACAAGTTCAACAAGAAGATCGAGAAGGACGAGAAACTGCAGAAAGAATTCGAAGGTCTGACGAGGAAGATATTCATCGAAGTAACGGACGGAAAGGATTACCATCTCATTCTAGACAATAAAAGGATCACTGATTTTGGTGAGGGCGACATCGAGTCTCCGGACATCACGATAATCTCGGACACAAACACGATAGTAGGTCTCTTCAGCAAGGAGATTGGACCCATGAAGGCCCTTGCCACGAAGAAGTTGAAGCTCAAAGGATCGTTGCACGACATGCTAAGAATCAGGAAACTGTTCTAGTCCTGCAGATCGCTCATCTTTCGTCAGATTAGGGGTCTTGCCATATAAAACAAACGATATCTTTATATTGAGTCCTCATGATTGGCTTGGTATTATCGGACAGCGGGGTGGGGTAGCTAGGAAACCTTGGTCGGTGAGTTCCAACCGATGAGGCTTCAAATCCCATCGGGCTCATAACCCGAAGATCCCTGGTTCAAATCCAGGCCCCGCTATCATCCATTTTCAGATGTGGCTCCCTCTTGCTACTGTTGCCAGATGATAACAGAAATGCTAAGTGAGTTGTTTCAAACCGGAAGAAGAGTCCCGATTCTTCATGCTTTTGTGTACCCCCGAACATTATCATAAATTCCTAGAGATAAAAATATCCACATTTTCCAGTCTAGAATACTTTTATATACTGAAAATGCCATTCAGTGGCATCCCGTTGGGATGACAGGATGGGATGACCATGAAGTCAATAATAAACGAAGCTCTAGCTCGACATGAGGAAGAGAAAAGACAGCAAGAAGTTATGGAAACACAGCCACCTACTGAGCTAACCGGAGACGACAAGAACCTAGAAGAGGTAGTCAAGTCGCTACACGTGAGCATCAAGATAGTGGGTGCTGGCGGTGGTGGATGTAACACCATCAACCGCTTGACTCAAGCTGGTGTCACAGGAGCCCAGCTCTGCGCACTGAACACTGATGCGAAGCATTTGTTGTCCATCCATTCGCCCAGGAAACTGCTTATTGGAAAGAGGGCGACCAAAGGATTGGGAGCAGGTGCCTTGCCCGAAGTGGGTGAGCAGGCGGCTCATGAGAACGAAGAAGAGATCCGGAACTTCATCAAAGGCGCACACGTGGTCTTCATCACTGCCGGATTAGGCGGTGGGACCGGAACAGGTGCAGCCCAATATACCGGACGATTGGCAAAGGAAGAAGGCGCCCTCACAATGGCCATTGTCACGATGCCTTTCAAGGCCGAGGGTCGAATAAGGATGGAAAATGCCGAAGCGGGTCTCGAGAAGCTGAGGAAGTTCTGCGACACCACCATTGTCATATTCAATGACAAGTTGCTTGAGCTGGTGCCAAGGCTGCCGATAGACGCTGCCTTCAAGGTGGCGGACGAGGTCTTGATGCAGTGCATAAAGGGAATGACCGAGATAATCACCAAGCCTGGATTGGTCAACCTGGACTATAGCGATCTCATGACCATCATGAAGGGTGGCGGAGTCGCTATGATCGGAATGGGTGAGAGCGATGAGGCCAGGGACCGAGTGGACTTCGCCCTGAACGAGGCACTTGAATCTCCGTTGCTGGGTGAGGTGGACCTCACACATGCAAGAGGAGCTCTTGTGAGGATCGTGGGCGGTCCGGACTTGACGGTATCCGAGGCGGAGAGGGCTGCCGCATTGGTCAGCGAGAAGGTGAATCCTTCCGCGAGGATCATTTGGGGCTGTTCGATCGACCCCGAAATGGAGAGAACCGTTAGGGTCTTGCTGGTGATTACCGGAGTCAAAGCGAAATCTCTGCTTGGCAAGGACGGAACTTCAATAATCGCACCGACAGAAGACGTTGATGTTGTCCATTAACCCTCAAAACTCTTTTCTATTTGGGGGACAATGAACCTTCCATGGTAGTCAAGGATAGAGTAGGTAGAAGCAGGTATATTGCTTTTGAGATTACGTCCGAGAAGGAACTGAGGACAGGGGACCTCATCACAAGCTTCAAGAAGGCGGCTGACAAGTATGATGACGCGGAGAAGATAAGGCCTTGGCTCATCATGTTCAAGAAGGGAAAGGGAATCGCCAGGTGCTCCCATACCGCAAGGGATGAGTGCATCAATCTTCTGCAGTCCATCAAGAGCGTGGGAGGGACCGCGGTCAAGACGGAGACCTTGGGCACTTCAGGGACGGTGAGGGGGGCTAGGCGCAAATATTTGGAAGGAAGAGAGCATGAGAAATAAGAACAAAGCTTTATATTCGAACCCTTCATTATCTCGGAAAAGGTGAGAAAGTGCAACCAGGTCAAATGGCATATGACAGGGCTATCACCGTCTTTTCACCTGACGGTAGGCTGTTTCAGGTAGAGTACGCAAGAGTGGCAGTGACCAGAGGCACGACGACCGCTGGGATCAAATTCGAAGATGGAACCGTCCTGATGGCTGACAAGAATATCGCAAGTAGGCTGATGGAACCGGAATCCATCGAGAAGATCTTCAAGATTGACGAGCATGTTGGCTGTGCAACTTCGGGCCTGGTCGCTGATGCGAGGGTTCTGGTGGACTATGCTCGAATCGTGGCTCAGATCAACAAGGTCACCTATGATGAGAAGATCTCTGTGGACCTGTTGGTGAAGAAAATCTGCGATTACAAGCAGAACTACACCCAGTATGGTGGAGTGAGGCCCTTTGGTACCGCACTTCTGGTCGGTGGATGGGACGACACTGGACCACACCTGTTCGAGACGGACCCAAGTGGTGCGCTGGTTTCCTACAAGGCGGGGAGTATCGGTGCAGGAAGGAACACCGTTCTGGAGATGTTCGAGGATAAGTACGTGGATGACATTTCATTGGATGATGCGATTTTGCTTGGCTTGGAAGGTCTCCAGAAGTCCAAGGAAGATAAGCTGGATGTGGCAATGATAGAAATAGGATATGCGAGGAAAGGGGAAATCTTCCATATGTTGGATAGGGACGAAGCGACGAAGTATCTGGACAAGCTCGAGTCCTGATAGGAGAAAAGGGATGGTTAAGGAACTCAGGAAGGAACGTGGGTTAGGGATTTTTGAGAACAAGGTGATCGCAAGGCTTGAGAAGGGAGGCGAATCCTTTGAGGTTGTCGTTGAGCCAGATGTTGTCCAAGCCATAAGGGACGGAGAAGAGGCGGACTTGGAGAAAGGAATGGCCATCGATACGATATTCCGGGATGCAAAGAAGGGTACCCGGTCCTCCGAGGAGAAGATGGAAGAGGTCTTTGGAACGACTGACCCGATCGCGGTTGCCAGAATACTGATAGAAGAAGGCGATATCCAGGTCACAACAGAACAGCGGAGAAAGATGCTGGAGGCAAAGAGAAGGTCCATTATCGACACAATAGCCAGGAACGCGATCAACCCACAGAGCGGCACACCTCACCCCCCGCAGAGGATAGAGAACGCGATGGCCGAGGCCAAGGTCAACGTGGACCCCTTCAAGTCTGTGGACGAACAGGTCCAGGACGTTCTTGCGGCCCTGCAACCCCTGCTTCCCATCAGGTTCGAGAAAGTGAAAATCGCTGTCAAATTATCGGCCGAGGATTGTGCGAAGTGCTATGGTGACATGAAGGCATTTGGAAGAATTCTGCAGGAAGAATGGCAGAAGAGCGGCTTTTGGATAGGTGTAATAGAGATGCCAGCAGGTATGCAGACCGACTTTTTCGACAAGCTAAATGAGAAAACGAAGGGTATGGTTGAAACCAAAATAGTTAAATGATTAATCCTCCTTATTGACGCCCTGCGCGAGAGGTAATGAATGGTTGAAGAGATTGTGAAACGTGAGCTTGTAGTACCTGGAGACCTTTTGGATGCACCGGATTTGAAAGCCGGTGTTGGTACATTTCGTGAAGACGGGAAGATATACGCGGCCTTGCTGGGCATAAAAAGCGAAAGAGCTGGCTATGTCAATATCGTGCCACTGGGAGGGAAGTACATACCCCGACCGGGGGATGCGGTCATAGGAAACATAGTTGATATTGGCCCCTCTCACTGGTTGTTGGAAATCAATTCGCCTTATCCAGCACCACTTCACACCAACGAGGTCCCTTGGCGGGTGGAGTATGGAGACACTGCCCACTATCTTGATGTGAAAGATGTTTGCCTTACAAAGGTTCTGTCCGTGGACGAGACCAAGAGGGTTCAGCTGACTATGAAGGAACATGGTCTTAGGAAGTTGAATGGTGGGCAGATTGTTGAGATATCCCATTCCAAGGTCCCCAGAGTGATTGGAAAGAAAGGTAGCATGATATCCTTGATTAAGGGCTTCACGAAGTGCAGGATGTTCGTTGGCCAGAACGGTAGGATTTGGATAGACGGTGAAGTTGACGATATTTTCAATGCCATTCGTGTCATCAAGAAAATTGAGGATGAAGCACAGGTAATGGGTTTGACGGAATCAGTTGCATCTATGTTAGAAGAAATATACGGACCTTCACGTGTTGAGTGAGTCTGTTTTAGAGGGAATTTACATGGAGTTAGAGAAACCTTTGTTAGATGAAAACAAAAGAAGAATTGATGGAAGAGCTGTTGATGAGTTGCGGCCAATCAAGATCGAGGCCGGAGTTTTGAATAGAGCGGACGGGAGTGCTTATCTTGAGTGGGGCGAGAACAAGGTTCTCGCTGCGGTGTATGGTCCTAGGGAAGCACATCCCAGGCACAGACAAGATCCTACCAGAGCCTTGGTTCAATGCAGATACAACATGGCAGCTTTCTCAGTGAGCGATAGAAAGAGACCTGGACCGGACAGGAGGTCGGTGGAGATCTCCAAGGTCATATCGGAAGCGTTCTCATTCGTTGTGTTCAGGGAACAGTTTCCGAGGACGAGCGTGGACATTTTCATAGAAGTCCTTCAAGCCGAGGCTGGTACTCGTTGTGCCGGGCTTACCGCCGCCTCTGTTGCCTTGGCAGATGCCGGGATTCCCATGAGGGATCTGGTTGTTTCTTGTGCGACCGGGAAAGCAGATGGTGAATTGATCTTGGACCCAGGAAAAGAAGAGGACAATCGGGGTCAGGCGGACATGCCGCTTGCCGTAGTGCCCAGGACCGAAGACATCGTTCTTTTGCAGATGGACGGACATCTCACGCAAGAGGAGCTCAAGAAGGCGATGAGAATGTCAATTGACGCTTGCAAGGAAATATATGTTATTCAGAAGGACGCTCTCAGAAAGAGATATGCGGTTACGACAGAGGAGCCTGTCGAGGTCCAGGAGACGATCGATACGCAAATCAAGGAGGAATGAGAATGGGAGGAGTAATTCCCGAGTTGACCAGGAATCACATACACCGTCTTGCATCCGCTGGGAAAAGAGCGGACAGCAGGGCTCCCGATGAGTTCAGACCGTTGAAGATCGAGAAGGACTTCGTCAAGTCCGCAGAGGGTTCTGCCAGGGTTCACCTGGGGAAGACGGATGTTCTCGTTGGTATCAAAATGAATCAGGGTGAACCTTATCCGGATACCCCAAACAAAGGTGTCCTTATAACAAGCGCGGAACTCATACCTATGGCAAGCCCGAAATTTGAGTCAGGTCCTCCCAGAGAGAACGCCATCGAACTTGCGCGTGTCGTGGATAGAGGAATAAGAGAGACCGAGACAGTTGATATGGAGAAACTCTGCGTAGAACCGGGGGAAAAGGTCTGGCTCATGTTTCTGGACCTTCATATCCTGGACTATGACGGGAATCTCTTCGACGCTTGTTCCTTCGGAGCTCTTGGCGCTCTGACCAACACGGTCGTTCCCGCTTCCCGTTTCAACGGGGAGGATTTCAAGCTCGAGGTGGAACATTACCCGGTGTCCATCACTTCGGTAAAGATTGGGAGTTCCATATTCCAGGACCCCTCACTTGACGAGGAGATGGTCGCGGACGCCCGCCTGACGGTAGCCATTGATGAGAACGGGAACATCACAGCTATGCAGAAAGGTTTAAGCGGAAGCTTCACCTTTGACGAGGTGGAAAGAGTCATTGAACTCGCCAGAATCCGAGGAAACGAGATCAGGGAGACAATCAAGGGATAGAATGGCAAAGAGGACCAAGAAGGTCGGACCAGCGGGCAAATACGGACCCCGGTACGGTGTCAAGATTCGTAAGAGACTGAAGGAGGTCATGATAGCCAAAGCAAAGAAGTACACCTGCCCCAACTGCAACCATCAGTCGGTCAAGAGGGTGGGTACAGGGATCTGGAAATGCAGGAGATGTGATCTCGTGTTTGCTGGCGGTGCCTACAGGCCATTCGTTTCCGCAAGCTTCCGAAAAGAAGCGGTAAGGAGTCCTCAAGCTGTTGAGGAAGAACCCACGGAGGAAGAAGAGAATGTATAAATGTGCAAGATGCAGGGAGCCCATCCTCACCAATATCAATACCGTTGGGATTCAGTGCAAGAACTGCGGCTCCAAGGTGTTCTATAAGGAAAGACCGAACGTCAAGAAGGTCGTGAAGGCGAGATAGGATGAGGAGGGCGGAGATAGTCCTGACCGGTGGGAACGCAGAGCTTGTGCAGAAGGCTCTGGCCCCCGAGACCGGGCGGGAGATTCCAAGAACAAAGGTCTCCGTCTTGAAGGATGGCGAGAGGACCACGTTGACGATCGAGGCCGAGGACACAAGTGCGCTGAGGGCCGCGTTGAACTCATATGTCCGCTGGGCAGCGCTTGCATCAGCCGTTGATGATGAGGTGAAGTCAAATGAGCGGTGAGCTACCCCCACAGATGCAGAATCAGATTGCCCAACTCCAGCAGTTGCAGCAGCAGCTTCAGGTGATCGCGACCCAGAGGAGCCAGTTGGAGCTCAAGGAAAAGGAGATCGAGACCACCCTGGTGGAGCTGGAGAAGACCAACAAGGATACTCCCATCTACAAGAGCATCGGAACGCTTTTGATAAAGACCGAGAACAGAAAGGACCTGAAGAAGGAACTGGACGAGCACAAGGAGGCAATCGGCATAAGGGTCAAGACCCTCAAGAGACAGGAGAAGACGCTAAGCGAGAGATATCAGAGCCTGGGGGAGAAGCTCAGTAACGTCTTGAAGGATACGGGAACCGCTGGATAGCCTTTTCCTTGAGCAGCTCATCCCAAATCAAAAACCTTTTATCGAACACTTCCCTTTTCCAGTTGAATGGCAGAGACATCGAAGCCACCACCTGCAAAAGCTGGTATGTCAAGATTCATCATGTTCTTCATGATAATCCTGACGGTTTTCGTTCTCTTTGATCCAACCCTGAGGTCAGCTCTGGGAGGTGCCATGTCCTTCGTCATGAACCCCATCATCGGCTTTGGAGGCGCATACCCCATCCTGACCCTTCTCTTCGCGGGAATGATCACAAGCACGGTATCGATAGCAGGAAGGCATTTCTTCGTGGACTGGGTGGCACAGGCAAAGACCCAAAAGATAATGTCCGCGTTCAACAAGGAGAGACGGGACGCGATGATGAAGCAGAACCTTGCGAAATTGAAGAGACTGAACGAGATGTCCTCGGAAATCATGCAGGACAGCATGAAACAGACCATGAACCAGATGAAGCCCCTGGCCTTCACCATGCTGATAATAATGATACTCTTCGCCTGGCTCTACAGTTTCATTGGATACGAAGCGGTCGATACGGCATATTCTGTGCCCTGGGCCTTCAACTCGAACTTGGTACACTCTACTCTCCTTCCGAACTGGCTGTTGGTCTACATTCTCATTTCCATACCCTTCGGTCAGGTTGTAGGGAGGCTTCTGAAATACTTCACCTTCAAGAAAACGCTTCGGGAGAGGGGAATCCTGGACTAGGGTGCTGGTTCTATGATGATCACTATTAGCGGTCCTCCCGGAAGTGGAAAATCCACTGCCGCAGAACTTCTGGCCGAAAGAACCAGTTTCGATTTGATATCCGCGGGGAAGAGATTTCGGGAAATGGCCTCCAGAAGGAACCTTACGCTCTCACAGTTCGGTCTGCTTGCGAAAGAGGATTTCTCGATTGACAGGGAATTGGATGAGTATGTGGTGCGGACTGTCAAGGACCTGGTTCAAGATGGGAAGAGCGCGGTCGTGGATGGAAGGCTCACTGGCATAATGCTGAAGAAGGAAGGTGTCAAATCTTTGAGGGTCTGGATTGATTGTCCTTTGGAGGTCAGGGCCGAGAGGGTGGCCGACAGGGACGAGAAGGAACTGTCACAGGCAAGGAGGGACATAGTCGAGAGGGAGGCCCTTGAGGCTGAGAGATATCAGTCCATTTACCAGGTGAACCTGAGGGACCCGCACGTATATGACCTGGTTGTCGACTCTTCCAGTGAAAGCCCGGATGAGATCGTTGACATCATTCTCGAAAAGATGGAAGAATTTGGTGACTGGTGAGTGCTGGATCATGGGCAAGAGGCCTGAGGAAAGAACTGTTGACGAGTTGCTTCGACTTGGTATGATCAATCTGGACAAGCCATCTGGTCCAACCTCGCATCAGGTCTCTGCGTGGGTGAAGAAGATACTCAACGTGGAAAGGGCTGGGCACGGAGGTACGTTGGACCCAAGGGTCACGGGGGTCCTACCAGTTGCATTGATGGAGTCCACTCGAGCTTTGCAGGCGTTGCTTGCTGGCGATAAGGACTACGTGGGCGTCTTGCGATTACATCAGGATGTCGAGCGGAGGAGGGTCGAAGAGATTTTCTCGGATTTCAAAGGGGAGATTTACCAACTGCCCCCTGTTCGGTCTGCCGTGAAGAGGGAAATAAGAAAGCGAACGGTGTACGAACTCGATCTTCTGGAGATGGACGGAAGAGATGGTCTTTTTTCGGTAAGATGCGAGTCTGGCACCTACATCCGAACGCTGTGCAACGACATCGGTGAGGCCCTTGGTATCGGGGGCCATATGGCAGACTTGAGACGAACACGCACAGCTTCCCTGACCGAGAAAGAATCTCACACCCTTCAGGAGCTAAAGGATGCTTGGGTGGCTTGGGAATCGGAGGAGGATGACGCACCTATCAGGGAGGTCATTCAACCCATGGAGAGACTTCTGGACCATCTTCCGAAAGTTCAGATCAAGGATACCGCTGTTGATGCAATCTGTCACGGTGCCAATCTGGCTGTGAATGGCATATCCAGGATTGAAGGTTCATTTATCAAAGGACAGTTGGTGGCGATTCTCTCTGGGAAAGGAGAAGGCGTTGCGATCGGTAAGACTTTACTAACCTCAAAGGAAGCGGTATCCGAGGAAGGCGGACTCGCAGTGGACACCAAGCGGGTTCTCATGGAACCTGGGACCTATCCTCGGCATTGGAAAGGATCCAAGAGAAGTGATTGATCTCTCGTACGAGCAAGATAGTTTTTTATGCCGAACCTTGATTGTGTTCTCTCTCATCCCTGACAAGCAAAATGCCGAGGTGGCCCAGACCGGTACGGCGCGAGCCTGGAAAGCTCGTGAGGTTTTTACCTCTCGGGAGTTCAAATCTCCCCCTCGGCGTGAATCTCATCAACGCTCGACCTTCCATCCAGGAAATCGAAACCTAGACATGACTCAGAACAACTTCGAAAAGTCATCATAGACGTTCTTTCTGTGTCCGATGAACAATACGATCACTCTGTTCTCCACCTCGTCTATCTCATATATCGCTCTGTGGTCTCCGATCCTCAAGATCCAGAAATTGGAATATCTTAACCTTTTACCCCTTCTCTCAGGACGATTCTCCAATTCCTTCAATTTGCTCTTTATCCTCTCTTTTGTACCCTTCTCCAATCTCGACAGAAATCTAGCAGATTTTGGATGAAGAAGTACCCTAAAACTCATTCGATTTCCTCAAGAGGCACCAGAATCTCGGGCTTCTCCCTCGCCTCTCTACTCCTTCCGACTAGCATCTTGTAGAACTCGCGTGTCTTCTCACGCTCTTCATACAGGGCGATGATTGTCTTGATCGCATCACTTCTGCTTCTGAACCTACCTTTGGATACCCATCGGTCGATTTCCTTGACAACATCTTCTGGCACTCTCAGTTGGACTTGAACCATAGTCCATCACTGTAAACATTATTGTTTACAAAATACTTTAACTTTTCTTTTGAGTCTTCGTTTCAGACTCCCCTTCAGAATCCGGAGGTATAAGCCTTTACTGGCAAAGTGGCATTCAAATCTCCCCCTCGGTATCCAGTCAAAGGCTCAAAAACCTAAGAGTTGAACCATAGGGTCTATTCCAGGATTTGTACGGACATCACCCTGGCCGTCACAAAATCAGCCGTTGGAGCCTCTCACCGAAATCGTATTAGCGTATCAGGTTGTTTCCCCCAATATGTGGCGGGGAAAGGTAATCCACAACAAGTTTCTGGACACCAATTACGCGTGGATCATTATTTCTGTCGTATTGGTGATAGTTGCCATCGCCTTCCATTTCCTGGCGATTCACTTCGATCTCTACGGCCATCCCCCTGACCCTGATATCAGGATAGATGTATACACCCACACGGTGAGCTCCATCGCTTTTATCGCCGTATTTCTCAACTTCAACTTTGGGAAAAAGAGACGATATTATTGGGGTATCCCGATCCTACTGGCAATGATCATAGGGGTCCTCTGGGAACTGTTCGAGGAAGGAGTCATCAGGCTGGGGCTCATCGCTTTCTACAACTCCTTCTGGAATGCGGTGCAGGACATCTTCATGGACATATTGGGAGGAATCACTGCGGGATACTTCGTTGACATCGTGGTGGAAGAGGTGCCTGATACGCTCGAATGCCCTTCACACAAAACGTCTGCTGGGTAGTTTTGACAGAGAAGCACTAGTTTCTGAGATAATAGAGATTTGCGTGCAAGCTCTTTTGAGGGTCAAAATCCCGCAAGCCAGCACATCCGCTGGGAAGCGCTCTATTATTGAAAACAACCCTCCGACCTAGGACGAATACACCTTCTTCTTCACTTCCATTATCGCCCTGACCGGAGTGGGGTCAACGCCTTTCAGAACAGCAAGATAGAAGCTGACGTAATCCCCGAGATACATGTTGTGAAGCATCCTGGATAAGACTGTCCGGCCTTGGGCCCACACCTCTTGCGTCTTTGATTTCTTGCCCAATATCTCCATTGTAGCCTCCACTTGATTCCTCGTCTCGGAATTCTCATGCCTATCTCTGAGAAAGATCGAGAGGAACTTCTTCCCCCTCGAATCAACCGCCCACGCCTCTATCTCATTGTGGTCCATTTCGGGAAGCTCGCTGCTCCAGGCCATCGTCTTTGCATTCTCGTTGATCTGGGTTTGCCATCTTCGGGCGACCCCGTTGTAGAAGGTATGACCGTAGATTATGGGTGTTCGTTTTTCCATCAGTTTTGCAACTCTCTTGGCAGTGTTCTCCTTGGTGTGTATGTTCACGGTCCATCCTTTCTGGGCCTCTTCAAGGACGCTCTTTGCCTCCTGAAGATCCTCTTCCACTCGCATCAAGCCCATCTCCTGAAGGACGTACGCGACCGAAGAGAAGAGATAGCCAATGGCCCCGCGGGGAGGCATGCCCGGCGGAAGAAGAACGAAAGGGAAGTCATTTGATTTACAGAACTTCTCCAACCTACCACCAGATGTTATTCCTATCATCTGGCACCCCTTCCTCAGCGCATGTTGCGCGCAGGACAGGGTCTCATTCGTATTCCCCGAATAGCTGACCGTTACGGCCAATGTGTCCCGGTCTGCGAATCTTGGCAGTCCCGAAGTTCTGTTCACGAGTACGGGGATGTTTATCTGATTACTGAGCCAGTCTCTGACAAGTTCTCCGCCCACCGAGGATCCACCCATACCAGAGATGACAATACTGGAAGGAATTCTACGGGGGACGTCCAACCCGGTAACCAGCATCTTGCTTCTCTCTATCTGAGAAGGCAGGGATGATATTACCCCTAGCATGTTGGATTTGTCCACCGAATGGATTTTCTCCGGATTGTCAAGCATTCAGTCAACAATAGCCCTTCCGATTTTATATCTTTCCTTTTTGGTTGGTTCTACCATTTTTTTGGTAATTACAAAAAAGTTAATATCTACAACAAGCATGAGGAATCGTATGGAATCTCGAATCCGGGAAGCGATTGAAGACCTGAGGAATGGGAATATCGTCCTGATCTATGACGCGGACGGCAGGGAAGAGGAGACTGACCTGGTGGTTGCTTCCCAGTTCACCACCCCGGATGTTGTCAGGACCCTGAGAAAGGATGGAGGCGGACTGATTTTCTTGATGGTTCATCCAGTTGTCACGGAGAAGTTCAAACTCCCATTTCTGACTGATGTCTACGAGGACAACTCCGACAGATACCCAGTGTTCAAGGCGCTCGTACCCAATGACATCCCGTACGATACGAAATCATCCTTCTCTCTCACCATAAATCACAGAAAGACGTTCACCGGCATCACGGATGTGGACAGGGCAATGACCATGAGCGAATTCGCCAAACTGGCTGGATTGGTCGGTAAGCTCCATGACGGTTATGCCATGGACCTGTTCGGAAAGAGCTTCCGTTCGCCCGGACATATACCCATATGTGCAGCTTCCCAGGATATTCTGAAGGAGAGGTTCGGACACACAGAGCTCAGCGTCGCGCTGTTGACGATGGCAGACCTAATACCGGTCGCCACTGGTTGCGAAATGATGGGTGATGACGGAAATTCCCTCTCAAAGGAAAAGGCGATGGCCTATGCAAAGGAGGTCGGACACGTTTTCCTGGAGGGTAGCGAGATAATCGAGGCTTGGAAAGAATGGTCCGAGTGATGGCTACAGGAGTTTTCGACCTGATTCACCTAGGTCACCTTCATTATCTCATAGAAGCCAAGAAGCTGGGCGATGAATTGATTGTGGTAGTTGCAAGAGATTCCACTGTAAGAAGGGAGAAGCACGAACCGATAACCCCTGAGGATTTCAGGAGGGAGTTGATTGAATCTCTGAAGCCTGTTGACAAGGCCATCCTCGGTGGGGAGGGGGACATGTACAGGATTGTGGAAGAGGTCAAGCCAGACATCATCGCTCTCGGATTTGACCAGGCGCACGATGCCGACAAGATAACCGAGGAGCTGAAGAACAGAGGTCTGAACGCAAAGGTCGTCAGGCTCACCGAGTTGAACGGCGATTTGGACGGGACTCGGAAGATAATCAAGAAGGTCGTGGATTGGTTCGTTGCCAGCGAGCAGCTACGGAAAGTCGAGGAAGGCAGCAGATGAAGAAGATAGGCGTAGCTGACACAACTTTTGCCAGATTCGATATGGGCGCGTCCGCGATTGATGAGCTGAAGAACATAGGAACAGGGTTCAAGGTCGTGAGGTACACCGTCCCTGGAATCAAGGACCTTCCAGTGGCGTGCAAGATTCTCATCGAAGATCAGGGATGCGACATAGTCATGGCCTTGGGCATGCCAGGCGCTCTACCGATAGACAAGCAAAGCGCGCATGAGGCCTCGTCCGGACTGCTCCAGGTCCAGCTGTTGACCAATAAACACATAATCGGAGCCTTTGTGTACGAGGACGAAGCCGAGGATGAGAAGGAACTGGCTTTGCTGGCAGAACGGAGGGCGAGGGAGCATGCCTTGAACACGTACAATTTACTCTTTAGACCCCAAGATCTCAGAAGGAAAGCTGGAAAGGGAATGAGAGAAGGGTTCGAGGACGAAGGTCCTCTGGAGGTGTGAAGGATGAAGATAGGAATAGTGGTGAGCGAGTTCAACTACGACATAACCGGCGTTATGCTGGAACGGGCAAAGCAGCACGCGGAATTCCTGGGACTGGAAGTGGCGGATGTCATCACTGTCCCCGGGGTCTACGACATACCGATCGCTCTGAAGAGTCTGCTCAAGAGAGAAGAGATAGATGCTGCGGTAGCACTGGGCGCTGTTCTTGAAGGCGAGACGGAGCACGATGAAGTGGTCATGGGTCAGACCACCAGGAAGATGGTCGATCTATCTGTTGAATACGAGAAACCAGTGGGTCTTGGAATCACGGGTCCTGGGATGACAAGGCTGCAGGCAGAGCAGAGAATCGACAGGGCGAAACAAGCTGTGGAAGCAGTTGCAAAGCTTCACAAAAGGTTGAAAGAGTAACGTATATATTCCTCTGCAAGAACCTCATTTTCAATTCCGAAATTGATAACCAAAGGTTTATAGTCTGGAGAAAACTTCTTCTGGCTTGGCAACCGGGAAAGCAACATTCCAAGGTCGTCAGCAGGGGATCAATATGGCAGACGTTGCGTCTATTGAAGAGGTCTTGACCGGATTGGAAGAATACCCAGGAGTTAGCGAGGCCGTTCTCGTATCGAGAAGTGGCATGCATATCGCGGGAAATGTTCCCAAGGGGGCCCACGCTGAAACCTATGTCGCTATGTTTGCGATTCTTCTGGGCGCAGCGGAGACAGCCATATCCGAGCTCAAGGAAAAGCTGGACACTGTCGTAATCAACCTTGAACGCTCCAGGGTGATGATCGTGAACAACGGTCCCAAGGCATTGTTCGTGCTCAGGGTCACTCCAGACATCGACTTCAATGGGCTGGGCGACAAACTCGGAGAGATATCACAAAAGCTCGAGGGATTCCTCTAGATCCTTTTCATCCCTCTTCCAATCCATTCCGATACTGTTTTTGCAACATATTTTGGAGATCCAATGGGCCTGCTCTTCCCGTATACTTTCGTCCTTCTCTTGAGGATCTCTTCCAGCACTTCTTCCTCGGTTTCCACATCCCTCTCAAAGATGGTCACTCCAGTGCCGATTTCACTGATCTCATGCGAATCGCTTCCGCCGGTCACCCCCAGTTCAAGCTTCTCTGCCAGGGCAATTGCTTTGCTGTTGCTACCCTTGGGTGAGCGTGCGTTCAGCCCTTCTATGGCCGAGAATTTGGTGTTAAGGACAACCTTCTCACCAACTCCAGACCAGAACCTGTAGGGATGAGGAACAATAGGAACACCACCCGCCCTCCGAATCGCTTCGACCGTTTCTTGCGGCGACAGATCCCTCTTGATCGTCTTGTCCAATCCGTATCCCAGGATGTGTCCTTCTGAAGAGGATATCTCCACGGCCCTCACAACCACGAATCCCTCCATCTCCTTTGCCAGCTCACAAGCTTCCAAAGAACCAGCGATCTCATTGTGGTCCGTAATCGCTATTCCTCTCAGGTTTCTTTTCTTCGCCATTTTCAAAATGTCCCTGACCTGGATGTCCGTGTCCGTCGAATAGGCGGAATGAATGTGCAAGTCCATCATCATCGAATCACGAAACCCTCGACCCGGGAGATACGTCCTTGTCCAGTGATACGAACGCTTCCCCTACCTTGAACGGCAGGAACCCTCTGTCCTCCTCTCCGAAGAACAGAATGATATTTGAGCCTGGTGGCGCTTCGAGTTCCATAAGATCCTCCTTTCCTACCTGTACGCCTTTTTCGGTCGCCAGGCCTGCCACGATTCTAATTTTCTTGAAATCTTCAAACGTGATTGTTGGAGCTTTCTCGGTGCCCAAAACTCGCTCTCCCGCCCCTGCGCCAGTACTATCGATCAGCAGGGAAACTATCTCTCCATCCTCTGCCGCCAGGAGCATACCATTGGACCCGATTCCCCTGAGCTTTGCTGGTTGAAGATTGCACAGGACAATGATGCTCTTCCCCTCGATGTCCTCCTTTGTGTAATACGGCTTGAGGCCAGCCACGATTGTTCTCTTCTCGGTCCCTATGTCAATCTCCATCACAATTAGCTTCTCCGCGTTCGGGTGATCGGTCACATTCAGAACCTTGGCGACCCTTATGTCGAGCTTGTCCGCCTCATCCTCGATGCTGGCTTTCTCCGGGGATTCCAGCTTCTGGAAAAGCGGAGCAGGTTTGGTCAGCTTCCTGCCGACCGGGATGTCCTCGAGAGCGTAATCCCATCCTTGTTTTCCCACCTCTCCTTCGTGTCCGAGCATTTCCCAGAGCCTCTGAGAGGAGTGAGGAATGAAGGGTGAGGCCATTACGCAAAGTGATTGAACGATCCTCAGACAAACGTAGAGCGTAGTCGCGCAAGCTTCCCTATCCACCTTTATCTGGGACCACGGTGCCTTGGTGTCCACGTATTGGTTGCCGAACTTGGCCAGTTCCATGACCTTCTTCAAAGCTGCCTTGAACTCACAAACCTCCAGATGGTCGCCCACAACCTTCCATTGCCTCTCGATCATTTCCAGGGCTTTTGTATCGATTTCCTCCAATTCTCCCGGTTGCGGCATCTCTCCATAGTTCTTACCAGTAAATGTCAGCACTCTGTGAACGAAATTTCCGTATGTTGCCAAGAGCTCCCCGTTGTTCTTTGCCACGAAATCCTTCCAGCTGAAGTCCACGTCCCTGTTCTCCGGCATGTTCATGGCCAGATAATACCTGAGGGAATCGACCGGATAGGTGTCCAGAAAATAGTCCAAGCCAAGTGAAACCCCTTTGGATTTGGAGAACTTCTCCCCCGCGAATCTCATGAACTGGTTTGCTGGCACGTCGTAGGGAAGGTTCAGGGTTCCGTCAGCCATCAGAACGGCAGGCCAGAAGATCGTGTGGAAGAGGATGTTGTCCTTGCCCAGGAAGTAATAGTGCCTCACATCTGGGTCCTGCCAGTATTCCTTCCATTTGTCCGGTTCACCCTGCAATCGGGCCCACTCGACCGCCATGGAGAAATAGCCCATGAAAGCCTCGAACCATACGTAGATCTTCTTATCTTCATGCCCTTCGATGGGAATGTCAATTCCCCATTCTATGTCCCTGCTGACAGGTCTATCCTCCAAGCCTCCTTCCAGCCAGCTCCTGGTGAACTTGAGAACGGAAGCTCTCCAGTGGTCCTTGTCCTTCACGTATTCCTTCAATGGCTCTTCGAATGCGGACAGTTTGAAGAACAGATGGTTCCTCCTCTGCATGATGGGCTCTCCACTGCAGTTCTTGCACCTGGGGTCCACAAGTTGTTCCGGGTCCAGCAGTTTGCCGCATTCGTCACAGTTGTCCCCCCTTGCCGATTCATATCCACAATGGGGGCAGGTGCCCTCCACGTACCTATCGGGCAGGAACCGTCCGCAACTCTCACAGTATGGGAGCACCATCTCCTTCTCGTAGATGTATCCCTTCTCGTATAACCTCTTGAAGAAGTCTTGAGCCACCTCTTTGTGGGTTGGATTCTCGGTGCTCAGAAAAACGTCATAGGAAGAGCCCAGTTTTTGCAGGTAATTCCAGTTGATCTCGTGGTAGCGGTTGGCAATCTCTTCTGGACTGACGCCTTCTGCTTCTGCACAGATTGTGGTGGGGGTCCCGTGCATGTCCGACCCAGAGACCATCAGGACCTCGTTGCCTCTCATTCTCTGAAACCGGGCAAAGATGTCTGGCGGAAGATAGCATCCCGCGACTCCTCCGATGTGGATCACGCCGTTCGCATATGGCCACGCGACACCGATGAATATCTTAGCCATTGGTGGTGAGAAAAGTCTCAAAGGATTTAAACTTGAGGTCTTGACCGCTCATCTGGGGAGAATCAGTCCTTCCTCTTCAACGTCTTTGGATAGACGTCCCTCGCTAGGTCCTTGTACAAGCTCTTGTAGTCCGTCCATTTCTTGATATATTCGTCCTTCACGTCCGAAACCACTTTCGCTGGGACCCCTATCGCGATCTTTCTACCAGGGATCATCTTCCTCTGCGGCACAACGGCACCTTCCCCAATGACCGCCCACTCTCCAATCTCGGCACCCTGGCCAATGACCGCTCCCATACCTATCAAAGCCCAATCTTGGACCGTGCATCCGTGGAGGATGGCTCCATGGCCGACCGTAACATGGTCTCCTATTCTGCAATCTCCGTCCGGCTTGGCATGGATCACGCAGTTGTCCTCTATGCAGCTCTCGTCACCTATGAATATGGCACCGTAATCTCCTCTGATGCTGGCACCTGGACCGACCCAGGAGTAATCCCCGATGACCACCTCTCCTATCACACTCGCAGTCTCATGAATGAATGTATCCTTCCCTATCTTTGGGGCTTTTTCATCCAGCTCGTAGACAGCCATAGAATTCCCGTCCTCCCATCTCTAATGACTTTCTCCTCTTAAATGTGAATGATGGGTCTGAATGTGCTGGTTCATGGGTAAGGTTAAAGACTTTCAACATCTTCTCGGTGATGGTCATTCCATGATCGACATAGAGAAGGTCCGAAAGGACATCGAGATGTGCGAAAGGGGACTCAACGAGGAATACTACCTCAACTGGTCCGGATTGAAAGAGGAATTGAACACAGCCTCGATAATGGAGAAATACTCCAGCCTGTACGAAAGGGAGGTTGTCGATCATGTTGCGGCGTTGAGGGAGATATCTGAGCCAGAAGAGGAGAGACGGCTTCGGTATTTGCACCATGTGGTCACTCATTACTATATACTGGATAGAGTCAAGGACCTGACCGATGCAAAAGAAACGGAAGAGGCAAAACTGAAGATCACGGTCGAAGGGGAGGAGATGCCATACCGGATTTCCGGCGTGACGATGATCAACGAGGACGACAGATTGAAGAGGCAGGCGATCCACAACGCCCGCCTTGGCGCGATCGATGGTCTGAACCAGATCTTGGAAGAGAGAATGAAGAGAATGCAGGCGCTGGCCAAAGAGCTGGGGTATACCAATTATGCAAAACTGTACGGGACACTGAAAGGTATCAACTTCACATCCTTGCTGAGCGAGATCAAGGAGCTCACGAGAAGAACGGACAAGCTTTACAGGGAGAAGATGTCGGAACTGACCGAAGGAATTGAACTCAAGCTGGAGGAAGCTGAGAAGCACGACGTCGCATACCTCCTGAGGGCGAAGCAGTTCGATCCTCACTTCACGAAGGGTGGCTCACTTCCCGCTCTTCGGGAAACCCTCAAGGGGTTGGGAATAGATTTGGACGCCCAGAAAAACATCGTCGTGGACGTGGAGGAGAGGGAGAAGAAAACACCCAGGGCTTTCTGCGCCCCCATCGAAATCCCGGACAAGGTGATGTTGGTGACAATGCCCCAGGGTGGATATTCGGACTATTCCTCGCTCTTTCACGAGGCTGGTCACGCAGAACACTTTGCAAACACCTCTCCAAAGGAACCTATGGAATTCAAGTACCTGGGGGATAACTCGGTCACGGAATCCTTTGCTTTCGTGTTCGACTATCTTCTCACGGATCGAAACTGGGTGGACGAATACGTCAAGATGCCGGATACTGATGCCTACATCGAGCACTCATACCTCGAGAAGCTGTTCTTCCTGAGGAGATACGGGGCGAAACTGGAGTACGAGATGAAGCTCCACACCGAAGGAGTGGCAGGTATGGACTCGGTTTACAAGTCCGTCCTGGAGGATGCCCTTATTTTCGATCATCCCGAGAAGCACTACCTGCTGGATCACGATGATGGGTTCTACTGTTCCCAGTATCTCAGGGCCTGGATATTCGAAGCGCAAATGAGGGACCTTCTGAAGGAGAAGTTCGGGGAGAAATGGTTCTTGAACGCTGATTCCGGGGTCTATCTGACAGATCTCTGGTCCGTGGGCCAGAAGTTCGACGTTGTCGAGCTTGCACAGAACGAAGGATTTCAGGGTCTGGATGTGGACCCGCTGTTGGAAGAGATAATGACCAACCTCGAATGATTCCCTTCTCTGAGAGTGTAACAGAAAGGGTTATTATGGGGAAGTTTGATACTTGCGAAAGGTGATTTCCGTCTTTAAGAGAAAGAAGGATGAAGAACCTGAAGCCACTGGCGAGATGGGCGAGTGCCCTTCCTGCGGTTCGACCATTGCTTTGGATGCGGATGAGTGTCCGGAATGTGGAGAGTTCTTTGCTCTTGAGGACGTGGAGATAGAACCTGCTGGCACTGTTGTGGAGAAGGCAGGGAGAAAGGAGAAGGTCCTGTTCTACTTGGGTCTCATTCTAATCCTTGTCGGAGGTCCTGGGGTTTCTCTGGGTTCCTGGATGCACGATTGGTTCAAAATCCCGATCCCTGGCCCTGAGTACGATTCCTACAACGTGTTCGGACCTGTCAACGTGCTCGTGGCGACTCTTGGGCTCATCATCCTCATAATCGGGATAGTCTTCCTCATAATCTCCCTGAGGATGAGCCAGGTCGTGACCGAAGAGGACTACGAAGTGGGTATCGAGAGGGTCGAAGCTCAACGCTAGTTGTTTTTGCATAAAGGTAATATTCTACCATTCAATAGCTCCAGCCATGAAACCCGAGGTTGCTGCTGAGAACGCGCTCACGTACGTTTTGGAGGCCGTTGCGGGGGAAAGAATCGTGGTGATTTATGATGATGTCCTCTCCGAGGTGGGGGAAGCCTTTGCCCATGGTGCCCTTGACATGGGTCTTTGGACAAGATCGGTGGTCCTTGAAACACGCAAGACGAGGAAGGCCATCCCGCCCGAGTTGAGGGAAATAATTGTGAACGAGCGTCCGGACATATACGTGAACGTGTTGCGGGGGCCGAGTGAGGAAACACCATTCCGAATAGCAGTCACCAAACTCCAGACAAGGAAAAAACTCAGACTCGGCCACTGTCCTGGTATTGCGTTGGATATGTTGACCGAGGGAGCGATGGCCCTGACCGGCAGACAATATGAGAAGATGCAGGATTTTTCGAGAAAGCTGTTACGTTCTCTCTCCTCAGCCAATGAGATATGTGTCACGAGCCCTAGAGGTACGGATCTGACAATGAGCGTTAAAGACCGGCAGTTCTTTGCTGACACCTTCTTCAACTGGAGAACGATGAAGTGGATCAATCTGCCCGTGGGCGAGGTTGCCGTTGGACCCGTTGAGAACTCTCTGGAAGGGACCCTGGTCTCGGAAGGGGCTATTGGCGGAGTAGGGCTGATCAAGCACCCTGTCATCATTCCAGTCACGGCCGGGAAGGCTGGCAGTCCGAAGACCGATGAAGCAAAGGTCCGTAAGAAGGTCAGTCAGGCCCTCAAGACCGATGGTTGGTCTGGCATTGTTGGGGAATTGGGAATTGGTCTCAACCCGAAGGCCCGGTTCTCTGATGAGTTCCTTGAGATCGAGAAGATAGCCGGCACGTGTCACATCGCATTTGGGAACAACCTCGACTTCCCCGGAGGTCAGAACCCTTCCGCAAACCACATGGATTTCTTGATAACCGACCCCACGATAGAGGTTGAAGGCCGGGCGGGCAGTGAGGAGATAATGAGGAAGGGAGAGTTCTTACTGGACTGAGCGGATATCATTATATAATCTGCAGTCAATCGGTGACGATGTCCCAGGGAGAGAGAGACTTGGTTGACAAGGAAAGGACAAAGAATGACGCTCTCTTGGAAGTAGGAGAGATTTACCAAGCTCGGATCGAGGAGACGGGAGAAGGTGGCAGCGGGATTGCGAATCTGGATGGGTGCATCGTTTTTGTTCCTGGTGCGGAACCTGGGATGGAAGTGCAGATCAGAATAACGAAAGTGCTCGGCAGGATCGCCTTCGGTAAGATTGTCAAGCAATGATTTATGGTTCGAACTTTATAATTGCCCCCGATTGTGAAGTGTGGTTTTCTTTCAATCAACCGTCACAATACTTGGCTTTAACATCACTGGGAACATCCAGTCTTGTTTTTTTGGCATCTCTCTCCATCGGTTTCTTTGTGGAAAAGTTTATATTCACCGTCGCTTATTATCTTTTAGTTATCTAAGCATCCCTCCACAACGAGGCCGTTCGGCTTGTTTTACCATCTGAACGGCCACCTTTTTTTTGGAGTCGTTTTGGGTTCGTGTGCGTAGCTACTTCTGTACCAAGAACTTGTTCAAATGGACGAACGAGTATTGCCAGTTACTCCTCAAAAAGGGTCCCCGATTTGGCCCAGTTCTCCTTCTCGATGTCCTCAAAGATCACGTAGGTCTCATCTGGAGGCGCCTTTGCGATTCTTACGATGGCATCTGTTATCGCTTTTGCAAGCTCTCTCTTCTGCTCGATAGGTCTCGGCCACATGGTCACTCTTACGACAGGCATTCTACAACTCTCCTCTTCTTTCCCTATGCGTACCTGCGATTTATATACAACTATCGAAAACACACTGGGACGCCTGGCATCGAAACTTCTCGGCCGTGTGATCGGTATTTCCTTTTTTTCCCACCAACCGCATTTATGCCGATTTCATCTCTCCCTTCCTTTCTGAACTTGCCTCCTTTTCTTGCTTACGGGATACCCCTAAAACGAGCAACTCTTAAGATGTCAAAGAAAGGTTTAAATAGAATCGCCAGTAATAGGATATTGGGTGTTTGAATGGGCAATCTCCCCCCTCCTAGAAGATTTTCCCGTTCAACACCACTTTTTTCTCGGTGAGTCATTGTTTTCCTCTGTTTGCCCTGATCCGACTCTAATGCAAACGCGGTTTCCGTTCAGGCGTAGAAACCAAAATCTATAACAGTTTCCAAGCATATTAACCCCGAGTGATACAATGAAGGTTCTCAATGTGGGAGGAGGGGCAAGGGAGCACTCGATCGTAGAGGCGCTGAGTAAGAGCGGTGCCGAGATATACTCGGTGATGAAGAACAAGAACCCCGGAATCGCGAAGGCTTCCAAGGATTATGTCCTCATGGACGAGTGTGAGATTGAGAAAGTTGCGGAATGGGCCATTTCCAAGGGTGTAGAGCTGGCCATCATCGGGCCTGAGTCACCTTTGGGAGAAGGCATCGTCGATCTGCTCGAGAGCAAAGGAATCCCTTGCGTAGGGCCCTCGAAGGCGGCAGCTCAGATCGAGATCTCCAAGGAGTACGCCAGAGACCTGATGAAAAGGAACAATATACCAGGATACGTTGAGCACCGGGCCTTTGACAATCTGGAGGACATCAGGCAGTTCTTGGAGGAGTTCGGTCGGGACGTGGTGGTGAAACCGATCGGCCTGACTGGCGGAAAAGGCGTGAAGATAATGGGGGAACAACTGAAGGACTATGACGACGTTCTGGCCTATTGTAGCGAAATACTCGAGAACGAGATCGGCGGTCAGTCCCGATTGATAATCGAGGAAAGATGTATCGGGGAGGAGTTCACCCTTCAGGCATTCTGTGATGGCAAGACACTGGCTCCAATGCCGGCCGTGCAGGACCATAAGAGAGCTTACGAAGGGGATGAGGGGCCCAACACTGGCGGTATGGGCTCCTATTCCGAGTCAAACTGGCTTTTACCCTTCCTCACCAAAGAGGAATACGACCAAGCGGTGGACATAATGAAACAGACCATCGAAGCGATGGCTGCGGAAGGGACTCCCTACAAAGGCGTTCTTTATGGCCAGTTCATGTTGACCGCGGACGGTCTGAAGCTTATCGAATACAATGCAAGATTCGGGGACCCAGAATCAATGAACGTCCTTCCCACGCTCCAGGATGATTTCCTGACCATATGCAAAGGGATAGTGGACGGCAACTTGAGCGCTGCCATCACGTTCGACCCGAAGGCAACTGTCTGCAAATATGTGGTCCCCATCGGCTACGGTGTGAAGTCTCTCGTAGGGGAGAAAATCTACCTGGATGAGGGAGCCATAAAGAAGACCGGAGCTGAGCTCTACTACGCTTCGGTCAACGAAGAGGGGGGACAGATATACACAACCTCATCGCGGTCGCTGGGCATCGTGGGGGTTGCCAATACGATTTCCGAGGCCGAGTTCATTTCCGAGGAAGCGCTCAGATACATCAGCGGAAAGGCATACATGAGGCATGACATAGGAAAGCCAGAGAGCATCCGAAGGAAGATTGAAAGGATGGAAGAGATACGGGGGAGTCGATCAGCATAGATGTCCTTGACCTTACTAAGAAGCTCATCGGAATACCGAGTGCTTTCGGCAATGAGGGTGAGATGGGGGAATACGTAGCAACCCTCCTGGACAAGCAAGAGGTCGTTCTCCAAAAAGTGCCTGGATATCCGCCCAATGTCGTTGCGAGAAGGATTTTGAGTGGAGATGCGCCTACCATCATTCTGAACGGACATCTTGACACAATCGAGCCCCTGTCCAGCTGGCAGGAAGATCCATTCACCCCCAGGTTGAAGGGAAACATGCTCTATGGTCTGGGAGCGTCCGACATGAAGGGCGGGCTGGCCGTTCTCATCAACGTTTTCAGGAAGGTCAGGAATAGCAGGATCAATCTGATGTTCGTTGGGACGGTGGACGAGGAAGGAGAATCCACTGGTGCCCATTCTTTTGTCAGAGAGTATGAGGGTGACTTCTGTCTGGTTGGTGAACCTTCAAGAGAAAGGATTGGACTTGGGGGAAGGGGAAGGTATGTTGTAGAGATTATTGCCAAGGGTAAGGCAGCCCAAGGTGCCAGACCTCACTGGGGCATTAATGCGATTGAAGACATGGCTGAAGTGGTTGGATCATTGAAAAGGGTCAGGATACGAAAGCACAGGGTGTTGGGAGAGGGATCCATCACCCCTCTGGGAATAGAAGGAGGGGAGGAATCGCTCACCATTCCTGAGACATGCAAGCTGAAGGTTGACCGGCACACGGTCAAGGGCGAAACAAGGGATATGATAAAGAGGGATTTTGAGATGGTCGTGGGCAAACTGGACGTCGGTTCTCGAATTCGAGTTTCGTTCGCCAAGAGAGGAACCCCCTTCCTGAAGCCATATATTGTCGATAGAAGGAACAAGTACGTTCATGGGTTCATCCAGTCCTTCAAGTCCCGATATCGAAGGGAGCCGGTGATTACTTATGCGAAGTCGGTCGGGGACTACAATGTCTTCGGATCCCGAATGCCCACAGTGGTTTTCGGACCAATCGGCAGGGGCTCGCACACCTCAAAGGAAAGGGTGGACGTCCGATCCCTGTACCGATGCGAGAAGTTCCTGACTGAATGCCTGGAGGCTTTCTAACCCAAAGAATCTTATAAGCATTGGAGAATCAGCACTACATGGACAATCTCGAAGAAATCGCAAAGGAAATCCAGGCCAATCTTGATGAGAAGGATGAAATAAGAGAGGTTGCGCTGAAGTCTTCGAGAGCAATTCTGAGGCTATCTGGATCGGCACTCAGACAAATGCAGAAGGGAGAAGACGAGTCGGAGAACCTCCAGGCCGCCAGGAACGAAGCCCATCGACTGACCGGGGTCTTGGAAGGACATCCTGATATCTACTATTCAGGTTTTGTCGAGAATGCCTTCCAGGAGCTCACCGAGGCACACGTCCTTCGAAATATCCTGAGGGGAGAACGGATCCGGGACCCGAAGGAGGTCGGCGTTCATCCAATTGCGTACCTCTTGGGTCTGGGTGATGTCGTTGGAGAACTGAGGAGGCTCGCCCTGAATTCTCTCATTAACGGCGGGGTGAAGAAGGCCAAGGACTGCCTGGAGAAGATGGAGACGATCTACGATATTCTCATCCGTTTCGACTATCCAAGTGCATTGGTGCCCATCAGGAGAAAACAGGACATTGCCAGGAGTCTGATAGAGAAAACCCGTGGCGAGATTGCCGTTGCTTCCACAAGCAGTGCCCTTGAGGCGAAAATAGGAAACCTGGAGAAGAAGATCTGAACTATCTGCGGAAAGTAACCTTCATGGTCTCTACTTGCGAGACTGGCTTCTTGTCTTTCCCCCTTCTTGAAAGGGTCACCAATCCCCATTTCTGAAGTGCGCTCAAATCGTCGTACACGTTCTTGTAGTTCCTGTTCAGTTGCCCTGCAAGGTCTGTTATTGATTTCACATCGTGCATTCTCACATATTCCAGAAGCTCCAGTCTTCTGGGGGAGAGGTCCGCGAATATCTCTGGCGTATCAATCTCTATCTTCTCGATGTACTCACAGCCCTCGGTTCTTAACGCTCTCCACAAAATGTAGTCGTCCACGAAGAAGGGGCTACCACACTTGTCAACAGAAACCCTCTGATGCAGAGCCTCTATCGAACCGTAGCCTCTACCCAGCTCCTCCAGTTCGTTTTGGATGTCCTTCTGTCTGTGAATCTTCTCGGTTTCTATGATCACTCTCTCCCCTCACAAAGCGGAAATGTCCATAGTCAACAGATTCTTTCTGAATTCTTTTACCAGTCCAGCCACTTGTTTCAATGACTTCTTTGGGCAAGGTTTCTGTTCAAGGAGGGAACCGTTCTCATCATATTTGTCGAAGTGTGGGCCTATCTCCCAATTGTCGAATCTGACCAGAGGAACCCACGAACCCTCCGAAAGAACCTTGTACGTGTAGCTGAAGAACTGGATCTTGTTTCCCTCCAAAACCTCAATCGAGTCCAAGACCTCGTTCTTATGAACCCAAATCCGTTCTTTTGTAATTCTCACCTAATCACCGGCAAAAACGAGACAAACAAAATAAAACTATCTTTAGAAACTGAGAACTGCTTTCAATTCTGATAATATCCGTTTATTCGATTTCGTGAGAGCCAGTAATACATTTACCAAATACACCATAGTTTTTTCCTTTCTACTCTGGACGGTTCCTTTACCAATCAGACCATATTATCATTTTTCTGTTCCATTTTTGATATTCAGGTCGAAATCTAGTTAAATCAAATCAGGAAATCAATTCCGTTAAATTCACGAGGATTTCACATGGCAAATCGAGGTTCTGTTGGCGGGAGGAATGAACAAGACTCGTCCTCTTCGAGCGAATTCCCGAAGGACGAGAACGCGTACGGAGGTTTTGCCGAAGCCATATCCGCCCTCGAGAAGCTGAACCGTCTGGAATCCGACATCGCCACCATAATATCTGCGTGCAAGGTCCCCATCAAGGAAATCAAGAAGTTCTTCAGATGTACGACCCCTGACCAGGCTTCCAACGTCTCCATGTTCCAATACATGAGAGCGCTTTTCATGCAATTCGGCATAGATTTGGAGATATCGAGCATCGAACCATATTGCTATTCTTTTACTGTGAGGAGTTCGGCAGTGTCTGACCTATACTCGGGCACCCGAGGTCGCACGTGCGATATAGTCGGTGAGGCAATATCCAGGTTCTTCCAGCGAGAGCTCAACCTTGACTGTCATGTCAAAGAGATTAGATGTGTGAATGCGGAGAATGGATGTTGTGAGTTTGAGGCAACGATAGACAGGGAAGACTTCTGTAGGGTGACTCTGGGAGATGCAGAAAGGGAGATACTGAGAACATTGATGCAATCCCACGGTCAGGATGATCTTCAAGGTGTCTCTTCCGACAGGATGGACGAAGAACTGGAATTTCGAATAGCACTGCTCAAGAAGTGGGACCTCGTTGGTGAGGATGGGAAGGTGACCGAGCTTGGCATCAAGTGCACCACCCAGAGCCTGGAAGAGAACGATTTCGAACCACCATGGAGGGGGATGAGCGAACTGTCATCGGCCATTTCGAGCGCTCTGTCATTCGCCGAGGCCGGTCGAGTCTCGCTCTCCGATGATTCCCCCAATGACGATCAAACCGGCAAGATCTCTGACCTGAAAGAGGTCAGGGAGTGCAGAAGCTTTGCCGAGTTGCTGGCAAAGCAAGTCAACAAAGAATCCAAAAAGGAGGGATTCTGAAATGAACAGGATAGAAACCGGAATATTTGGGCTCGATCAATTGATCGAGGGCGGATTGAACGAAAAGAGCACCATTGTGATAGTGGGCTCTAGCGGAACAGGAAAAACCACATTCGGAGTACAGTTCCTCTTGCATGGCATTGAGAACGGTGAGCAAGGTCTCTTCGTAACACTCGAAGAATCGCCAGAACAAATAATGCGCCAAGCGGAGACAATTGGTTTGGACATGAGGAAGCACTATGAGAAGAACCTGTTCTTCATACATCTAAAAGGGAAGAACTTCAAGAAGATGATCGAAGAGCAGCTTCCACAGCTAGTCAAGGCCAGAAGCGACTACGACATCAGCACCAGGGTGGTAATCGATCCAATAACCCCCGTCCTTTGGGCGACCGAGGACAAACTTGAGCAGAGGGAGCTCATCGGAAGGCTCTTCTACACGTTGAGGGAACTCGGAGTTGTCGTTTCGACCGTGGAGGAGCACACCAAGCCTGGCGAGGCGGTGGGAGAAGACGTGCTTCTTCCGATATACCTTGCGGACGGAGCTCTGCATCTGGAGTACTACCCCATCGGAGGAGCCTTCAACCGAACTCTCAAGGTTGTGAAGATGAGAGGGACCCACCACGGCGAGGGCGTGTATCCATACATGTTCATCCGAGGCTTGGGAGTGGTTGTTAGGGCATCCGCTACCGAAGTCACCCGCGAGCAGGGCGGGGACTACAGCGAAGTCTTTGACAAGGCAATAAAGACGGCCGAATCGAGCCAAGCACCCAAGCAGTTGTGCGGGAAGATAAAGAAGATGAAGGAATCCTGGGACTACGACTATTCCCCTGAAGAGGCTCTGCACATAGTCTTCGATTCATGCAAAATCAAGTAGAGTGTGCACCCATGACAGACCCGAAGAAGGATATCGACAAGCGGATGGAAGCCGGAACGGCCACCATGCTCAAGCACATGCTGGACCTGGAACTTAGGAAGGTCAAGGATGAGAATGGCATTGACGCGGTCATGTTCATGGGTGTGGACGGCCGGATGTTCTCCTCGGATATCCCTGTTGACCTTACTCCTCCGCAGTACAGGCTCTTGAACTTGGTGAAGTCACATCTTCCTCACATCTGCGGCCAGTTGAGCGCGGAGAACCTGCAGATATCCGTCCAGTACTACGAGGGTGGTACAATCATCATTTCAGGGGTGGGTCCGAACGCGTTTCTCATCTTCTTACTGACCAAGAAGATAGAGTTCAATGATATGGAGAAGATGCTCGCCAACGTGGAGGATGCCAGTGTCGTCATGAGGCATCTCTTCGAGCTGAGACCTCACTCCCCTGAAATCCTGTCAACCTACAGCGAGAAGGTCGCTGCAGAGCTCACTGACCTATCAAGGCGACTGTTCGTGGAACGGTTCGAGGAAACACCGGGGTACAAGAAGAACATGGAGATACTGAACTTCGTCAAGAAGAAGATAAAACAAACAGTGGGTGTGGGAGCCGTTGATGAAGTTGTGACCTTCTCTTTTAACGAGCTTGGTACATCCGCGGCCTATATGAATGACGACCTCTGGCTGAAGTTTATGGAGAACGTGATACACCACATTGAGGAAATGAGCGGAGACATGGTCGCCCAGGATTTCGCATCCACTTCGTTGCCTGAGATTCAGAAGAAGCTCAAATCATTTGTGTGAGGCTCGGTGATGGTTGATGAGAAACGGGTTGTGGAAGATCGGAGGGATGTAGCTCAAGCTCGCTGTCAGTATTGTGGCCGGACGTTCAAATCTCCCCGAGGAAGAAGCATTCATGAACGGGCTTGCAAGAAGAGAGAGTCGACCACTTCCCGTGAGGATGTCGTGGGAGAAGGCGTTCCAGAGCATGTATCATCGGCAGTGACTTCTGCGTCGGGGGCCGAGGTCGTGGACATCGTCGAGGAGCTCACGGTCCCCATTCCTGCTGATCAAGAAGGGGGCCTCAAGGTTGACTTCCGGATGCCTGAAGCAAGCTATGTGTCTGATGCTTCAGCCGAGATAAAGCAACTCATCTCTCAGATGGAAAAGGAGAGGAAGAAGTGGGAAGAAGAGCGAAAGAGATTCATGGAACAGACCGAAGCCCTTGTGGTTGAAGAGGAACGCTATCCGACCACCGAGATTTCCGAGCCCCGGTCTCTGAGGGAACTGGACGTTGAGGATGTCAAGCTCTTTGAGATGAAAGTAGCAGGGGAATTGGATGAGATGAGGGCCCAGCTCCGGAAGAAAGCGGACGCGGAAATGACGAGGGAACTGCTCGAAATGAAGGAGGACGTGGCGACACAACTCGATTACCTGGATGATAATGTTGCCACGCTGACCACGGTACTGAGCGAATTCAGTGCACGTACTCTGGACGACCTAGCGGTCTTGAGGAAGAACCTCAAGGTGAAAGCAGACGAGGGTGATTTGGATTCTGTGAAGAAAAAGATCCGAAGGATGAATACGAAACTTGAAGGGGTCTTGGAAGAGGTTGGCTACCGAGAAAGTCTAGATATATCAAAGATTCCTCCCGGAATACTGGAGCTTGTGTACCAGACTACTCTGGATGATATTGCCAGGGCCTTGAACAAGACGCTTGGACATTCGGATGCTGAGAAGACGATTTTGGGTGTGTTAGAGGAGGTTAGGCTGAAGACCAGTGGTAGCGAACTCTTCCGGTATCAGTCTCCTAGGTTCGAAATCAAAGGTATGGCTTCCTCAATGGAAAAGGGTTTGATATCGGCCAAGCAGGTGCAAATGACCTACGAAGAACTTGTCAAGAAGATGTTGGAACACATACCTAGACACACGCCCAAGAACTTCCGGGCGCTGATCAAGGTCAAGAGCCAGGAATTTGCAGTTGACAGAAGCAACAGGCTGGGAAAAGAACTGAGAAACATAAGCCAGGATGTTCAGTCTCTTCAGGGGTCACTGTCAGAAGTCTCTCAGAATGTGTCGGTAGAGGTATCGCGGTTGAGTTCACAGCTGAAGGACATCAGAAGGGAACTGGAGAAGGCAATCTCAGATAGCAAGGTCGAGGTTTCCGTCGGCGCATCGGAACCCAAGGATGAGGGTCAGTCACTGAGTAGGGAGGAAAGGATCGTTCAGGCGAGATTCCAACATGACGTGAATGGACATGAGGCGGATCCCACAAGCCAGTTGCAAGAGGAGGATGACTCTGGGGCAATATCTTACAATGAAATCGAAGGTGTCGTTCTTTCTTCAATCCCAGAAGAGGGTGTCAGCTTCACCAAACTGAAGAAGAAATTGAGTCCCGCCTTTCCTGGAATGGACGTTCAGTCCGTTCTTGATTCGTTATTCCAAAGAGGCCTGACTGAGAAGAGGCCAAGAGGAAAAGGATTCATCTATTACGCCAAAGAAGAGGCAGAAAAAGAAGAAGGGAGTGGCCCCGAAAATGAGTGAAGAAGAATCAGGGAGAGGTTCCGAGAAGAAAGGCATAGAGGACCTCTCCCGGACCGAATTGCTGGTCTACGGAATCCTAACAGAGGAAGGATTCACCTTGGAGAGAATAGGAAAGGAGGTTGGGGACAAGGCCAGCTACACTGAGGTTCTGGACGCGCTCAAGGTGCTGCTTGACAGTGAACTCGTGTCCGTCACCATGCATGGTAGACACACGATTTACCAAAGGGTTGAAGAATACTAGGAGGTGAAAGAAATGCTTGACGTAGCATTGGTGTCGCTCATCCAAGACATGAGCGACAAGGCTGGAGTGGAAGGCACAATAGAGTATTGGACGCGTGTCGGAGAGAACATGGCCAAAAGGTTAGGAAAAGAGGCGTACGTGGGCTGGCCGTCCTTTAATGTTGCCCTGCGAGAAGGGAGAACTGGATTCTCCATCGAGGGCGATGTCACTGCCCTGACCGATCTAGCAATAACGGACGTGGACGGGGACGTGGTTGGCTATCTGTACGCGCTCAAGCAGTGTTGCTTCGTGCCGACGATCATGAGAACGAGGCTGAGCGTTGGGGCCCTTCCGAGCGCAGACAGGGCGGTCGCGGAGGAGTACAACAACAGTGTCCACGATATCGCAGTGTGCAACTTCTGCGTTATCCACGAGAAATTCAGGCAAGAGGCCTCGAAGAACATCACTGTCGGAGGCCAGGTACTGGACTGTCTAATGCTCGCAACAAGGGGCTTCACGGGAGAGACGAAGATCTCCGAGGACAATCTCAAGAAGATTGGAATGAACCCCGAGTACGTGAGAAGCCTTCTGAGAAACTACGACTGCGTGTACGCGGTCCTTATGAAAGGCGCGAGACTTGTGAAGGAGGATTGAAAATGTCCGAAGTAAGAGAAGAATTGACGGAAAGCAATCCATTCGTTGATGTGGCGACCCATCTGTTCCTGGAGGACATAGCGGACAAGCAGGGCGCGGCCGGTCTCAACAACTACCTGATGAGCCTGGCTACATCGCTGGCAAAAAGCATGCCGGCGGAGGAGTATGATACCTGGGAAGATTTCCTGGATGCCCTTAGAAACCGCCAGTCCATACTGTCGGCGTTCGAAGTGGTCACCACACCCACCGATAACTGCGTGGTCAATCCGGTCTGCCCCTTCGCTCGAGGCTGGCTGGAATACACAAAGAGAATAGGCACTTTCTCCAAGATACATAGCGAGGTCGCGGAGTACTACAACTCGACCGTGAAGGCGGGTGCAATCAACTCCATGTGCATAATCCATCAGACCTTCAGAAGAGCTGCTGCCGATCGCATTTGTATCGCAGGAAAACAATTGCGTGTGGCACAGACGGCAGCCATCTGGAGCGACGGTGAGAAGAAGGTAGTGCCAGCAGAATGGCAGCCTATAATTCTGGAGAGGGCGGGCATCACCGAAACGGACCTCAATATGATTATGAGGAACAACGCCTGCGTTTGGGTTGTCTATACCGACTAAGGCCTAACAACAGCTGGTTTGCCGGTTCAAAGGCAGATGTGATTCATTGAGAGAACTGTGGAAAGACAACAACTATTCCTATTTGAAGCTGGAGGAGGCCAAAGAGGTCGACAACTTCCTGATAGAAGGGATCGAGGACGAGGAGAGCGGGTTCGACTTCTTCAAGGGACTTGGAATTGTCGGATACTCTTCCACGTTCAAGGCGTGGCTCAGGAAATTCCCAAGACCGATCTTTCTTGTTGCTGTCAAAGACAAGAGGCTCGTGTCATGGATGTATGTGGAGGAATGGGAAGAACCGGCGAATGACGGATTCCCAGTCTATGTTCTCCGGGCTGTTGAGACCCTTCCTGGGTTAAGGGGGAAGAGGATCGGGCTCAGACTGTTTCTGCTGATGTTGAAGCAGACTGCTGGTTATGTGATTACCAAACCTATCACACCCGAAGCAAGGCGTTTCTTCGAAAAACTCGGCTTCAAGGACGAAACTGAGATGCATAATCCACCTATCGACTTGTCCCACAGGTCCAGCTATCTCGTGTTTCCGGTATACAAAAGACGGGAGGTCCTCGAGGATTTTGAGGGATACTTGTCCTGAACACTATCTCCTTCTTCTTTTCCTTCGGATGGTGGAGGGAAGCAATATCAGAATCACCAATATAAGAATGACAACAATGGCGATGACTAGTATGCCTGGGTCGCCTCTTGGGCTGTAGAAATCCCCGATCACCAAAGTATCACCCATAGTCTTCTCAATCTTTCCGTCGCCATCGAGATCTATCTCAATTGTAATAGTGTGTCTTCCGGGCGATACGTCTTTGGTAATCCACTTCAGGCTGGCCGTTCCCTCGCTGAAGGGAGATATCTCATCTATGGTTGAGCCTCCTACGAACTCGCCATCCACAAGGAAACTGACCAAGACGTTCTTGAGGGTCGAGTTTGACGGATTGGATACCGTCGCCCTCAAGTTTATGGGGTTCACTACATAGATGTCGAAGGTTTCAACGGTCATTACTGTCTCGTTCCCTTTGTGGGAGAATGCCTCGATGTTCAACACCATACGCTGGGCGATCGGAGGGGCCGAGACATTGATCTGGAATATGTTACTATCTTGGGTTTCGTTAAATCTGTCCGCAAGTATCGGACTGGCTTCGGACACGTTCGCCCCCGTCAGATGCGCTCCCACCTGCCATTTACCACTATCCTCGGCTGGTCCGCCGACCACCGTCACGTTGTAGGCAGCCTTCTTCCCGACCTCCAAGGCCTCAGGTCCGATTACGAAGACCCTCACTTCAGAATCCTGTGCGACCGCCTCCTGGAAAAGTGGGACTGCGGAGATGAGCATCAGAACAGCAACTAGTGGGGCCAGTAACTTCCTCATCGTCCTCTCCTCTCTCTCCTGCCTCTGAGCACCCTGTACGCTATCATCAGCAACAGGACCAACCCAAGGGCCACAATCACATACAAGTACGCATCCACTTCCTCCGTCAGGGACATGTCCCTTCCTGAAACGACTATATTGGGCACTTCCAGACTGAAAGTCGGCAGAAAGGCCGGTACACCCAGTATGTCATCCACAGTTCTGTCATCGTTCTCGTAGCACAGTATAATCGCCCGACTCGATGGTGCTGTTCCCACGATGGTGAACCTGAGCGTCATCTTCAGAGTGGAGTTTCCATCCACCTCGACCGCCTCGAGGGTGTCCGAATACGTCTTGCGCACGGGATCCTGCATGTCAGCCATCCATCCATCTGACGACAGCTCATCGCCGTTGACTATGCTTAGGTAGAATTCCTCCTTGCTGTTCCCTAGGTTCTTCAGTTCAATCTCATACACGATATGAGTGCCATCGTATGTGGCTGGCAAGGTGGTCAGCACTAGATCCATTCCCCTGATCTTCTCTATGTCCACTTGAAGAACAACACTGTCTGTGGTCGCACTGCTATTCTCTGAGCGGACCACTGCATGGAGGGGGCCATGGTCGACGGAAGCGTTTGCTGGAGTGTTTATCCTCACCTGCACTGAGGCGGTGTCTCCTACCGTCCCGTAGTCCAAGACGACCTTCGATGGTGTGAAAGTATATTCCCAGTCATCGGACGGACCCGTCCCTTCCAGTGTGAAGGCATCTTCGACGTTTCCCTCATTCGTGACCGTTATTGTGTATACCACGGATTGGCCCTGAGCGATCTCCTCCTTCTGGCCTGAATCCCATTCAACGGATACCAGCCTCTTCAATGTCTTTGTGAGCTGAAGATTCACCGCGGACACGTCCTCAATCAGAACAGTCTTCGAGGCTTCGTACATGACCCCCGCACCCTTCTCCTCAACGGACGTGCTAGCCTCCACAAGGTACCCACCTGGTGGGAGATAGAGCTCGTAGCGCCCCAACTCGTCCGTCTTCAACTCCACCGATCCGTTGGCGGTGAATTTCACGTCCGAGACCTGTCTCTCGTTGTCTCTGAAGGTGACAACTCCCGAGACTCGGTGCCCCGCCAGCAGTGGTATGTCGTATTCATTCTCGCTGTAGGGTGCAATTGTGGTCTCACCCAGGAAGGTGTAATGTCCCAACATCCTGTGGACGTAGATTGTATAATCGCCTGGCATGACCTCCACCGAGTAGTTACCTGTGGAATCTGAATAGACCGTCACGTTCTGCGCGGACAGGCTTCTCGCTATGAACTGGACCTGGACAGATGTTCCCACTCCACCTATGGAGACCCATCCAGAGATTGTGGAGTTCTCGAACGTCTTCTCGATCTGAATGTCGAAGACAACCGTAGATTCTCCTTGGTCTATGTGAAGGTTTGAATCGTGCGTGTATCTCACATATCTTGTGGTGCCTGCTTCCGATTCGGTCGTGCTGTGGTCCACATGCACCACATAATCTCCCCAAAGCAGATGTCCCTCGTATCTACCTGAGGATTCCGTCCTGAAGGTGACGGAACCGCCAACAGTCCTTTGGAATGTTATGTCCAGAGACTCCCGGACTATGGAGCCCTTGTATCTCAGAAGGCCTGTTACCCTTGTTGATTCTTCGAACTGCAAGTCGAGAATGGTGCCGCCCGCCACCTGGAAACCCTCAATGAACGAATACTCATCCCCATCGAATTCCTCGGTCGAGGAAGCGGTATATTCACCTAGAGCCAGGAAGACCTCGAATTCACCGTCAGAGACGTTCAAGGTCAATACATCGGGTCCCACGATATCCACCAGTGCGCTTGCGGCTTCGCCCTCCAATTCGACCGTTCCTTGGACAAGCCCTCTCTTCACCACATCCAAATCATGGGCCAGGTCGTCCTGATCAATTATCAGTTGAATCTCATCTACCGTTCTGTTCTGGTATCTCAGGTCCCCCGAGAGCGATATGTTCTGATCGATCACTACGCGATAGCCTCCCGGCCTCAGGTTAACTGAGTAGGCGCCATTGGAGCTCCTCGTCCTGGTGCTGATGGACCCGTTGCTAATTGACCGGAACTCAATATCCACATTATCTTCAATCAGGGGCATTTCATCCAATATGAGTGTTCCTGAAACTGTGATGTTTTTTGGTGTGACAGAGAAGTTGAGTTCTTCCCTCAAATCTTCAATCGGGGATAAGGGCCTGCTTACATCCTCGAAACCTCTGGCACTCACCAAGAGAGAATATTCACCGTCTGGTAGAAGTTGTGCCTGGTACGCTCCCTCAAAACCCGTCAGGAAGACGAGTGTCCTCCCTTCCTCATCTGTGTAGCTGAGAACAACATCCGCTAGACCCTCCTCCACATCTCTTTCGCCAGAATCGTCCATGTCATAATAGACAAAGCCAGCCATCTTCTCTGCCTCTTCGAGTGTTATTTCATGTTCCATGTTAACGTTCAAAACCACAAGAGATGCGTACACCTCGCCCTCACTGAACGCGCTAATCTTGTAGCTTCCGATGGGTAGCACAGCACTATACTCGCCGTACTTGTTCGTCTCAGCGTTGAAGGTCCCACTCTCACCCTCGAAGTACACTCTGACTCTTGCGAGAGGCTGTCCCCTGCTCAACGCAGTCCCACTCAACACCGCTGAGGGCGTCATGAGGATGTCCAAGGGCGTGTCTTTGCCTTGTTTCACATATCTGGACCCGACATATGCAGACCTTTGTCCATCCGAATCGTAGACCGAGTAGACGTTGTAGATCCCTTCTTTGAGCGATACCGAGAACCTACCTGAACCATCAGAATAGACCAATCTATCTTTCGGGTCCAGCGACTGCGATTTGAACTCGATGAGGGTGTAGGGGGCAATCTTGGCACCAACCACTGTTCGGCCTGAGACAGTTCCAGTGGGGACCAGTGTGATGTTTAGAGTTTCGTTCTTGCCCATGGAAAGTACCACTCTCATGGGGAGGCTCGATTCGTCCCCTGTCTTGATTTCCAACGTCATTTCGCCAGAAAGCAGATTCTCAAGAGCGAAGCTCCCATTTGAATCGGAATTGGATGTGATCGTGGTGTCATTTGTGCTGTCATACAACTGAACGCTCGCGTTCTGTGCTGACTCGCCCTTGTGGGTGCGGACGGTGCCTGTTATGGATGTTGCCGTGACGTTGATATCTCTCTCAAGGACCTCATCCCTTTCCACCGTCTGTGCCTCCAGTCCTATCAGTCTCTCTTCAGTTTCAAGAGTCACTTCGTAATCACCCGGAAAAGCACCTTCCAGATTGTAGCTGCCGTTCTCATCCGTGGTGACCTGCCAGATCTCGTCCACATCTGTGTGGTTGAATGTCAATTGCGCATTCGGGAAGACAATCTCATCTTCGTCATATACGGTGTTGTAGTTCCTGTCAAGATACACAGTGCCCGTCAGGGAACCGCCCGAGACGTCTATGTCCTTCGTTATGATGTAATCCAAGATTCCATCCCTGTCCGCGTCGATGTTCCTTCTCATTGCCTGGTCCTCGGTCACGTTGAATTTCACAATATCAAGTTCGGTTGCGCCAAGATTGGTGAGGTCCTGCAACTTTCCTACTGAGACCTGAAGTTCGATTTCTCCCCATGGAGCCAGAGCGCTGTATCTTCCCTCGGAATCCGTTCTTGTGAGATAATGGACCGTCTGTAGTTCGTCCCTTATCGTGATCCAAGCGCCCGAAAGTGGTGAAACACCATCCACAAGCACAGTGCCGTTGACGTAGGCCCCATCATAGTATTTCAGTATCACGACTCCGTTGTACAAAGTCGACCTGGCGCTGGCGTCCACCACGCCTTCCATCTCCCCCGCGTTTATCTTCTGTTGTATGTCAATCGCGTCCTCAAAGTTGATGGCTGTCCAAGCTTCCGTATGATTTGCCAGCTCGTTCTGCGGATATGGGTTGAAATAGGCTGTCCTGTAGGCAACTCTGAAGTGGGTCATGTTCCAGCTCTGTATAGGTTGGTACTGCTCATATTCGCCGCTCAGGCCCGGAATCCACACGTTATCCTTCCCCAGGTCCTCTCCGCTGTAGCCCACGAACGCCTCGTATAGCATGCTTTTCCAGAACATGTCCTGATACTCGATCCTCACGTTACTGGTCGTTGCACCTATTGGAACCTCGTGTGGGGCGAACTCACCCATGTTGGTCTCGGCAACGAGCTTGAAGAAGTCTATGGGCTGGTTCTGGACCATTCGATGGTCCGACAGCTTGGCAGGGGCATAGAAGATCCCGGTCTGTTGTCCCGAGAAGGGGAACAGTCGCGAATCGATCGCAAAATAAAGGATGCTCTTGCCTGTGACCTGCCTTATGTCGTGGTAGAAGTCCGCCATCTTGTTTACGTCCAGATGGCTGATGAAGTGAACCCGCAGGGCGATGTACATGGCATTCTGAATATCCATCTGGCTGTCGCGGGGGCTGTATTTGTCTGGATCTGCAAGTATGGCCGGGATGTAGTTCCCCGGGTTCTTGAGTATGTCCTCAACCTTCTCGTACTCCATTCCATATCTGGTGATGATGTCTCTCACACCATCGCTCAGCCTTTTGCTTCCTCCGTTCGTGATGTAATCGCCTTCAATCAGCCTCGATATCAGAAGCGCTATGGCATCGTTCTCACCTTGCGCCATGATGAAGTTTCCAGCCAGCTGGTATCCGTTCAGGAAGTTGTCGGCAACGGTCGGATGCTTGCCCGCATTCACCGCCTCGAAACCGTAGTCCCACCAACTGAGGAAGGCTGGTCTGTCGGCCACGGGCAGTGTGTCCGCATCCTGTTCAGCAAGCCAATCCCAAGCGGCAGGCCAGTACCGTGTCTTCAGAGGTAGCGAGTATCCGAACGCCCCAAGGAAGAAGTTCCTTCCTTCCACGAGCCCAGCAGGTTCCAAAAAGTCTGGGAGCATGTCCGCGATGGCTTGGTCGTACTTCCTCTTCTCTTCGAAAGGCATTCCCGCATCAACACCGTACCAGATGTTGGGAAGCAGGATCAGCCCAGTGATGAAGAGAGCCCCAACCACATGCCTCAGTTTTATGCTCTTCCTTATTGCATAGAGTTTGTTGCCCCTCCGTTCATCATACGACTTCTTAATACTCCGGAAGTCGAGCTTGTCAACTATGATTATGAGTGCCCATCCAGCCGTCATGGCGATGGCCGGAGCCGCATTGAACATGAACCTAGCGGCGGACAGGGCCATGAATATCGAGGCGCCGCTCCAAATGACCAGGAACAGATAGAAAGGCTCCAGTCTCTTCGGGATTTGAATGAAGAAATACGCTAAGGCGGCTAATGATAAATAGAAAGAGACGGCTCCGAACGCGAGAGCCATCTGGCTGAAGTTCGGGGCCTGCGCTTCCGCGATTGTTTCATATGTTTTGGTTCTCACGAAATAGCCAGCACCGCTTATGAAGCTCTGGGCGACCGCGGGATTGATGATGGCCAGTATTGCGAAGGATATCCCAAACGTCACGAACACAGCCGGGATCACCAATGCCCACGGAAGGTCCCTCGTGAAGGTGAAGATTGCGCCCAGGGCCACTGCAGCAAGAAACAGTATCATTGGCGCGTCAAACCAGGTCCGCACAAACCCGTAAGAATGGTACCACGGGAAGGAAACAAGAAGAGCAACGCCCACCGTTATTGTGAAGCAGATCAGGATGCCCATCGGGTCTTTGTTCCTGAGCCTGCCTACCAGAAGCTGGAAGCCGAAGTACACCAGGATGATGATAATTATGTAGGCAAAACCCTTCCAGGCCAGGGCTATCGCTGCAATGGAGAACGCTGACATCATCGAATAGAGAACTGATTTCTTGTTGTTGGCGAAGAAGTCCCTTAAACCGCCCTTGATGCTGCCCCATTTCTTCCAGCGGGTGACCCATTTCTTGTCCTCCAGCAGTTGGAGAGCTCTCAGAAAGAAGAAGAAGGCCGTGACTGCGAAGAACAGGGCGTACGCGTCATGGTCCGCGTTCGAGAACGGACTACGTTGTATGTGTGCCGGCATTATTGCCAGGAGGAATGCGGCCGCCATTCCTGCCCTTCGTCCAAATGCCTCCTTGGTCAGGAAGAAGAGGGGGAATATGGTCAGGCTGCCCCAAACCGCAGTTGAGAACAGGAAGGAGAGCCAAACGGAAACATCAACGCTGGGTGCCAGTGGGGAGAAGACTATGCCTATCACCGCGACCGACCAGTCATACAATGGCGGTCTGCCCGCCCTCAATCCTATCGGATATCCCAGAAGCGGATCATGGACCAGGTGTTTGCCGTTCTCCACAACATAATCGATTATCCTCTTGTGATAGTACGAGTCCGAACCGCCAGATACCAGAAAAGCAGGGTCCGTTGCAAGAGCGTATCCGAAGTAGGTCCTGAGAAACATGGCAACTGCGAAAATCCCAATGAGAATACTCAGAGTAGTCCAGTTCTTGCTGAACCATGCTCTTGCCTCATCTATCGTACTAGATGCCATGTTTCGCACCGCAGAAGGTGAAAAGCACCATATACTGACCGGCTATTTATTGATTATTCCCCAGTTACGTCCGTCTGGATGCTCACAATCCAATCCAGTTCTAGGCTTAATGGTTTGCTATTTGGTCATTTGGAACGAGCTGTCCGGTTTCTGCAGTCAGAATCCGAAATGGCCGTTCCCCATGTTCTGAAGCTATTTGCCAGGTAAGCCTGAGGCCTTCCTGCCCAGTATAGTCATGTAGGCCGAGTATCTCCGCAGTCCTGGCATTGTTCCCAGAAGGGCCTCATCCAATCTGGTAGCAAATCTGCTGAATCTCCTTGCCATGCCTTTGAGGGTACCTGGCACTCTGTACGTTATGTGTGGGAGAAGATAGGACAGGAGGAAATGGTGCTCCTTCCATTCGGGTGAGAACTGATCATTCACAGCTTCATACAAATGGGCTGGATCCAGAGGTTGCTCCCCCGCCTCGTGTCTCTCGGTCGAGAAGTATCGTCTTGCCATATTGGCGAAGAAGTTGTGCGCAAGGGGTTCCTGAACCAGGAAGAGTCCTTCGTCCCTGAGGACCCTCTTCACCTCCGCCAGACATTCATCCATTCTCCCTGGGAAGTGGTGGAGAATCGCCCTGGCCGTTACACCGTCCATTGAGGAGTCCTTGAACGGAAGGTTTGTCGCATCACCAAGAACTGCCTGAACGCCCTCCACTCTGTTCTTGAGCACCTCCAGATCCGTGTCCAGTGAAATCACCGTGGTACGGCCGCCTTCCATTAGTGGGCTTGCGAAATCCCCCGACCCTCCTCCCAGATCCAGGACGAAATCTGGATGGATTCTTGCCATGGTTTCCTTTGGTCGGAGGGACAGTCTCTCCCACAGCATTCTGTTCACCACTGGGTCAACTTTCCACTCAACTCTCAAGTGACGACCTCTTCTTGCCTACTACCTGGAAGGCGTTCGAGAAATTCCAGAAGAAGGGTGAAGTCTTGACCAACTGGGACCCTATCTTGTACATCAACTTTCCAGGATTCCTTGGCGGTTTGAACTCGAAATCGATCGGATATTTGGAAAGGAGTCTCCTTAACATACTATATGATAATGGATAGACATTGTAGACTTTCCCCCTCCCGGTTCGTCTCACCTCCTTCTCGGCCTTGTCTCTGGGAAGATAGGAAAGGAAGAGCAGACCGAAGTGACCCTCCATTGGCCAGAATTTATTGTTCGTAGTGAGATAGAAGACGCCCCCATCATTCAAGGAGAGCACGATCCTCTGAAGGAGCCCATCCTGGTCTTCCACATGTTCCAGAACATCGCTGCAGAGAACTATGTCGTACTGCTCTTCTCCATCAAGATCGAAGAGGGATTTCACTTCAAAGGTCGCATTCACGATGCCCTCTCGTTCGGCCCTAGCCTTGCATCTGGTGATGTAAGATTCATTTAGGTCTATGCCCTTGATTCTCTTCACCCTCGCGGCCGCTGGAAGTGAGAGAGCTCCAAGCCCGCAGCCCATATCCAGGACACTGCATTCCTCCAGCGGTTTCGTCAGCTGTGGATAGAGAAGGGACAGAATGTCATCGATGTGTTCCTCCCTGTACCGCATTCGTTCGTAGCACTTCTCTTCCAATCTGGACAAGAATCAAACCTCTACGGAATTGGCATTACGGTATATTTACTCTTAATATTAATGTCGCTGAGGCGAATTTATATTAGAACCTTCTCTGTTCTAGGCTTGGTGCTCCTTTGAAGAGGTCTTTGATGGAAATCATCTGCTGTCCTGTCTGTAAGGCTGATCTGGAGTTGAAGGTGGACAAAGAAGAAGGGGAGGAGATCATAGAAGGGTCGCTCACATGCGTGAAATGCAGACATCCATACCCAATAGAGGACGGGATACCGAACCTTCTGCCGCCAGAGACTAAATGAACTCTTCTTGGGCCTTTACGACTTCTCTGCTTGTTCTTGCCTTTGCGTATTCCTCCAAGGGTTCTCTGTTGAGCTTGAGAAACTGTTCCCCCCATGAGAATTTGCCCAGGACAGTTTCTGCTTGATTGACCTCCCCCAGGATGTACAGAGCTGCTGCCAGTGCCTCAACGCTGGAGAGCTTGAAAGGTTTCCCGTAGTTCACCGGGTTTGCTGCAAGGAGATAGGGTAGAGCCCTTTCGTGGATTCCGGGTATTTTTGGGAACACTGCTGCCTTCCAAGAGACGTCAAGAACGACAATTCCCCTCCTCTCTGCCCTTGGTTTGTCTTCGACAGATAGGGCCTTCTCCCCCTCCGGTGTGAGCAGTATCGAACCCAATGGGATGATCCTTGTTGAGTGCAGAAGTCTTAGCAGTCCAAATCTAGCCAGCTTCCTGGAAGTGCATTTCTTGGGGTCGCATTGCTTTGCGTCATAGGCGAAGAGGTTCACTGTCACGTCAACCGAATTGTGATTGAGGTTTAAAGGATTCGGGATAATAACAAATAATAGCCTTGACAGAATGGTCGGAGGCACTCTTGCGGGAGCAAATTACCAGACGGCTGAGACCTTCGACCCAGCAAACACTCCTTGGTTGCTCATAAGAATAGGCGATACCGACATCACGCAAAGCGGAGAAGGCTATTGGATTCACCTCTCCGATCCCTTCGATTGGGTCGTGACGAACTAGCCTCTCACCCTTCCACGATTTGAAGACCAAACCACAAAATGTATATTGCCCAGTATTCTCTAAAGATAGCTAACACCAGCGAAGAAAAGAGAATGTATAAATATTGGTTAAATGATGACCAAAGACAACTCCTAAGGTGTTATGTATGAAAGATGAGAATAGTTTAGAGAGAAACAAAGTGGGCAAGGAACGCAGGAGGATGGGGCTTAAGAGGATTCTAGCAATCGCGGTTCTATTGACACTCCTAGCGGGTATTCCTGCTGTTTCTTTTACGGGAATAGCCTACTCGGATGTTAGAGTGGAGACCAAGATGATTGTGACAGAGGAAAGCGTTGATGTCCCCGAAGACGTCATGGCCAAGTCAGCTCGACTTCTGGGTTTGGATCCGGTCACAAATAGGTTCCAATTCCCAGAGCAGCAAGGTAAGGAAGTGACCACCACAACTATCGGGAGACTGCAAGCTACCACATTACCATATGCTGGTCAGAAGGCGACCGGCGACGGTGGGGTTAACCCTTCTCCGCAAGGTAACCCAAACCCTGAACCGACGGACGCACCCTTCCAGGACCCTGACATTCTGGTCTACAATGATGCTGTGAACAGTCAGAAGAATACTAGCATTACTTCACTCTCGAACGGTGAATTGTATATAGCATACGATCACGACCCAGGCGTGGGTCTTAGAGATGTATATGTAGCAAAATCAATTGATGGTGGCCTCACCTGGATGCAGAGGGATATTGCAACCGACTTTGCTGAGGACGAATCCTGTCCTACCATAGCATCGACATACGTTCCTAGCGCCTCCTCAGAGATGATGACCGTTTGGTACAATGGAGACCAGCTCGAATTTGCGTGGTCGACTGACGGCGATACGTGGACTATTGAGAGTGGAGGCACTTGGTGGGCCGATGTCAACTGTCCATACGTAGACATGGAGGGTGATTTCTGGGTCATCGTCGCGGAGTACTATAACTCTGGCGGCCCTACTATAGACACATGGCTAGTTGGCTGGACATCGGACGGAGGAGCCAATTGGATTTTCAGATACTTTGGTAATATGTGGGCTGACGCATGGGTGTACCGACCTCGCGTGGCGATACAGGACGATGATGAAGTTGTTGTTGCGCTTGATATCCAGGATCAAAGTGATCCGATTCCTGCAAACTGGGTTTTTAACACCATGGTAGTACACGGATTTCTGGATGATACAGGTGTGAGCGTCGGGACCTTCATCTATTGGCCAGGGAGAGAATCGTATAGACCGACCAATCCAGCCATAGAGGCGAATAATCGGGATGTGATATGGATAACGGAAGTATACAATCCTGCTGCGCGTAACACTGCCTATCTCTACTGCGCTAATGCCACCAATGTGTGGGATATCATTAACGCCTCCTGGTGGGCATGTGGAGGCACAGGATTTCTTGCCTACGACCCCCTTGACATACTTGACCAGAAATATCCGATGTTCCACAGAGAAGGGGACAGTGTTTACGCTGTTTGGCTGAACGGAACGGACATAAACTACTATTACTCACCAAATGGTGGAGGCAATCTTGAAGGGGATCCCGCAGGGGGACCATATAAGGTAAATCAACCAGGAGTTGGCACTGCTTTGGACGCCTGGCATTCTCCGGATGTCGTTTTCGCCAATGGCAAGCCTGGGGTGGCTTGGCATGATGCCCGGGGTGGCGACTCGATCTACTTCAATACGTGGGTAGGTGTCGTACAGTATAGTTTGGACACCAATCCATATCATCCGTTTCTCGGAACCCGCGAAGTGGGAGAACCCCTCTTCACATATGGTCTGCACATCTATCTGTGGGTCGATGGGTCTTCCCATAGTATCCAAGCTGTCGACCAGTATGACGACGGACAGACGCGCTACAACTTCAGTCACTGGGAGTTCGATGATAGCGTTAACAATCCTGAGACATATGTGGTTGGTGGAGCCGTTACCTGGAACACAGCGAACTATAGCTGGGAATTCATGCTGACCATGATCGGTGGCGGGGGTAACACCATTCCGCCCCCTGGATGGCAAGCCAGAGGCGCCAACGTAACCATAGAATGTCTCCCACCGCCGCCACCCGGCCCGGGCTCAAGCTGGAGCTTCCAAGGATGGACTGGAATAGGCGATGGAAGCTACACAGGGACCAACAATCCTTGGTATGTGATCATGAATGAACCGATCATACAGATGTGCACGTGGATAAAATCACACGAAGTCAACATCTACACTATTCCATCCGGTCTGCAGTTCTCAGTGACCGGTGGAGTGTACGTAGGAAACCCCAAAACCGAAGCCGACAACCCGTTCACATTCGTTGATTCCGAAGTGTATAGGCTGGATACACCTTCACCGCAATCGGTGTTGCCGGATGAACGCCTCGTGTGGTGGAATTGGTCAGACCTCGGACCGAAGATGCACAACGTGGCTGTGACAGAACCTACGAACTTCACTGCTACCTTCAAGTACGAATACTCGATTACACTGATTACCAACCCGGGAGGCTTGGACGTCATAGTGAACTCGCTGCCCCATAACACCCCGTATTCCTGGTGGTGTCCCGATGGCACCTTCGTCTTCCTCGACGTACCCGAGCCCCAAGACTTTGGGGTCCCGGGTGAGCGTTACGTGTGGGCCAATTGGAGCGATGGTCTAGCGAAGGACCATCAATACACCTGCAACGGACCAGAAGTGGTCACCGCAAACTTCACCAAGCAGTTCGAGATTACGATAACTACAGACCCACTTCTACCTATGCCTGCGGCTTTGATTATTGATGGAAGCCCCCAGACTCCACCTCACATGGTTTGGTGGGACGAGGGCTCAATCCACACCTTGGAGGCGCCTCAGAGCGTATCAATCAGTGTAGGCGAACAGCTGAACTTCTCATACTGGGACGACTTGGGTGCCAGGATTCATAATTACACACCTACTCAGCCTGAGACAGTGACCGCGTACTACGAGGAGCAGTGGTTGATATCTCTTCGAGCGAGCCATGCGAACCTCCAAATCAGGCTGGACGGTTCTACAGTCGCTTTGGACTATGACTACTGGTGTGATAAGGGTACAAGTCACTTCCTGGAAGCCGACCCCCTACAGTTCTTGGGCAGTCACACGCAATATGTGTATTTGAGTTGGGATGACGGTGGAAATCAGAACCACTGGTTCACTTGTACTGAAGCAAAAGCCATCACAGTCATGTACAGAGAAGAGTTCAGGGTATACATCAACTCTACTGTAACAGGCAGTGCGACTATTCTGCCAGAGGTTTCAGTGGGTGTGGGAGTACCCAACCCGACTCCAATAATGGTTTGGTGGCCATCAAACACATCAATGTCACTGGACACAGAAGAATTCCAGCCAGGCACCGATCCCGCGACCGGAACGAGAATCAAGTTTGTCGATTGGGGGGACGGTTTCGGCTTGAGGACGAGAGATGTGAATATCATCTCAGCTCCGACGGAATTTGTGGTCAACTTCAAGACCCAGCACAAATTGTCGTTCGTCTATTCGCACGGAACTCCCCAAATGATCCCGACCGGAGAAGCGGTCACAGATGGATGGTACTATGACGAGGGAACGGTTGTAACGATCTCCATTGACGATGTGGTTCCCGATACTGCTGACCATAGGTACAGATTCTACGGATGGACAGGGAATGGGTATACTGGTTCGGACAACCCGACCCAGATCACTATGGACGCACCGATCACACAGACAGTAGCCTATCGGAGCCAGTATCTGCTGACACTTGACTCAGTTTATGGAACGCTGGTCGCTTCTGGATATAACGAAACACACGCCACAGTACCCAATGCCTATTGGTATGTCGAGGGTGACCTGGCAGTATTCGAGGTCGAGCGCTTAGTCCAGATAGCCGTTGACGAGAAGGCGGAGTTCAAGATTTGGACAGGCGTCACTCCCGGAACCAGTAATGCAACCAGCGCAACGATGAGCGAGGCTAAGGTGGTCACAGCTAACTGGGATCTCTACTACCTGGTCACGGTTGTTAGCCTGCACGGCACTGTGCAAGCTCCCGCATGGGTCATACATGACGGGTCACTGTCCATAACCATCGAGGCCATGGTCTACGATGGTGACGATACCAGATACGTCTTCAAAGATTGGTCGAGCCTAAATGCCAGTAAAGGAGGCTACAGTGGCGATGAAAGAGAACATACACTGACGCTTGTGACCGGACCTATCATGGAGACGGCCAGTTGGATTACTGAGTACAGGGTTTCATTTACGCACTACGTGAACAACGACCAGGCAACAGCCCCGACTGGTGCCAACCCGAAGGGCGACGGCTGGTTTGAGGATGGAACCCTGTTCCATGAGATCGAAGTGGCCGGGAGCACCACCGAGGGCGATTGGATCTACACATTCGACAAGTTCACAGGACCGGGAGTAGACGATACCAACAACAAGACGATGATTGACATTAACGAACCCATGCCTCTGGACGTCTACTGGTTAAAGGAGAAGAAGGAAGAAGCGAACATATTTGCCGAGCTGTGGTGGCTCTGGGTGGTAATAATTATCGTCATCGTGGTGGTTGTTGTGGCTGCTCTCATGATGAGAAAGAAGCCCGCGGCACCCGCTGAGGAAGTTCCACCCCCGGTTGAGGAAGAGGTTCCGGCAGAAGAATCTACGGAAGCACCAGAGGAAGCGCCTTCCGAAGCGCCCCCTCCACCGGCCTGATACCGTTCTACAGCTGAATCAACGTTGGAATACCTAAGCAGCGTAAGCTCTCCCACCAACCACCGCAACACATATTTCCAACCAACACAATCCCTGTGCTGCCACTGTGATGACAGATACGACTCTGAACTGTGATGAGTGATGGGCGAACTGAGTGGCATCATTTCACCCAATCAACATTTTTATACTAGGATGCCGATACAGCCTCAGAAGGGATGGGTGATACATTGGTCAGTGGACTAGACATCATAGGACATAATCGACCTCTTCAACGGCATTGGATGAGACGAACGGCAGCTTTTTTCGTGGACGCGGTTCTGGTGTTGTTTCCATTGTGGATTGCTTTGGAAGTACTGCGGATAGGATCCATCCACGTCTTTGGAGTGGCCTCCGGACTGCTGTTCTTTCTCTATTCGTCCATATCCGAGGCCCTATGGGGTCGAACACCGGGCAAGGAAATGATGGGTCTGAAAGTTTACTCGCTCATGGGAAAGATGGACCTGCACAAGGCAATGGTCAGGAGCGCCGCCAAGTTCTTCTGGTACGTTCTTCCTCCACTCGATGCTGTCCTTGGGCTGGCATCAAGCGGGGATCCAAGGCAGAGACTATCCGACAGGATAAGCAATACCACGATCGTGAAAGCCACCATTTCGGCCCCATTGCCAAGGAAATCCCAGGACAGATGGATCAGGGTGGTCAGGAAGTCCTAGAGGTCAGATTTCTCTTCGGATCGAGATATCCTTTATATATTCCCAGCCAAATAGCTGCGCCGTGGGAAAGATTCTCGTTGGCTATGACGGCTCGGAGGGGGCCAAGAAGGCCATTGACAGAGCGGTCTCCATGATGAAGGAAGGGGACCAGATGATGGTCGTGTTCGTTCTACCACCCACCAAAATCGAGGAATTCGAGGGATTTGACACGAATCTGACCGAAGAAAGGGCAAGAGGGCTCTTGGACGAGATTGTGGAATCCCTGGACAGAAAGGGCGTTCCCGTCACTGCTAGCATAAAGGAGGGGGATGTCGCGGACGAGATCATAAAGCTCGGGGCCGAGCTGGAATGTGATTTGATCGTCGTGGGCTCGTACGGCTTGTCCAAGGTGGGGGCGTTCGCCCTCGGAAACGTCGCGGAAAAGGTGGCCAAGAAATCCACCAGACCAGTGCTTCTGGTAAGGTGATGACTACCTTAAAATACTACATCCACCTTATTATAGACTCGGTGTAAGAATGCTTTTTGTGACGATTCTAAAGGCGCTTCCGGGGAAGTATGAAGAGGCAACCAGACTGTGCAGACATCCTAAGATTCCCGAGGGTGTTGAAGTCAAGATGTTTCTAGGGCTATTTGGAAAACCTGATTCCATCGTGATATTCGAAGCTCCAGATGCGAGCACTGCGGGTGACTTTGCTATGCAGTTCGGACGAGTGGCAGATTCCTCTACATTGCTGGCCTTGCCGATAGAAGAATTCAAGTGGACCTGGTGATCAACCTTCGGAAGATTCCTAAGTCTCTTTCTCTTCTTCCTCGATTTTCTGCGCGGGCTCTTCTTCTGGCGGCGGAGATTCCTCTATTGGCGCTTCTCCCCGTCTTTTCTGCCTTCGGAACATGAGGTACACCAACAGCGCCATCGAGAATCCCTCCACGATGACCGCCACTAACAGGGCCCAAATCAGAAGATCTGGTATATCAGACATCTGTTTTCCTCCAGACTAACCCTCTGGTCTTCTGGTTTCCAACTCCCTTGGCCGCTTCTTCTCCAGCGTGGACTCCACACATTTACCAGGAAAGAAGTCACCAAGCGGAGATAGACTTAACGTTTATTAAATCATCGTTCGAGCGGTTCTTGTTCGATGTTCAGCAACAACCTCAGGAAAAGAAGTCAAAGTGAATAGAAGAGAACAACATCAAACGTTTTCTGTCAAGATTCAATCCAAAAAAAAGAAAAAGAAAGGGGTTGGGTGTCTCTAGGCCTGGGTAGTGAAGTCATCTGTGTCCAGTGTTGAACCGTCCTTCCACAGCATCCTGATGTCGTAGTTCGTATTCTTGGCGAGGCTAGTTATCAACAGCTGGTCCCCACGGTCGACCAGACCGTTTTTCCCATAGTCTCGGTACGTGAGGGTTCCCATATTGTCTCCATCCGCCAGAGTCATAACAGTCCCGTCTGCGTTGGCACCGAAGGTGTACGTACCTGAGGAGGTGCTCGTTGACAGCACTATCTTCAGGCTCACTGGAGGCGGGGTCACGCTAAACGCAGCAAACTCCACTGTGGCGGTCGTGTTGCTAGTCGGGGTCGCATAGGCGAATTGACCAGTCGGCGGCACATCACCGGGCGTCGGGGTAAGCCCGATCACCATTATGTACAACACAGCTGCCAAAACCACGGTGATCGCTACCATCAGAATGGTAGCAATAACCGGAGACACAGCTTTCTCATCCTCTCGGATGAAACTTCGTTTCTTCATGTGTTATGTCACTCCTGTAGGTTTCCCTACAATCCATAAACTTAGGTGTGCTCGAATATAAAAGTTTTGGTCATAATGTCGTTAGATGACACTCGATTTGCGAATTTCAGGTATCTGGGTGCGAAAACTGTCCTATAACGGTGTGATGCCCTCTTTTGAGATCGTATAGGGGAGTATACCAGTCTTTTCCGGGTGGTTTCTGACCTTTCTTATTAACAGATACCTCTTGAACTCGTCTCCGGTTCTCTGCCGCTCGAGCTCGATTATCACATCCACGATCTCTTCCACTCCGCTTTCCGTTCGAGTGTCGTGAACGTCTGTCAGCATCGTCAGGAGGGCCACACTCCTATTGTGCTGGACGTGGGACTTTATCGTACGCAGTGCGGACAGAACATTTCGGTCCTGATAGTACTCCAGGAAGAAGTCCATTGAATCGATTACGATCCTGAAGGGGGGTTTGAGTTTGGATATTTCGTACGTGAGCGAGGTGAGGAAGTTCACCTGTTTTCTCATCTCCTCTTCGCCCATCTCATACCTTCTGATGTCCTTCGTCTTCAGGCCTTCTTGCCTGTACCTGCTGATCTCCAGTTCCCTCGCGAGGACCCGGTCATAGTACCGCTCCCCGATGTTCACTATCTGTATGTCTGACTTCCAGCCGAAGTGCTCCATCGTCGATGTCACGTCCTCGTCTCTCTCGGTTGTGGTGAAATAGACCATGTTCTCCTTGCCCGTCGCTGCACTGGCAAACTGCTTTGCGAAGAGCTCAGATCCCGACCCTGGTGAGCCTGTAACCAGAATGACCAATCCCTCAGGCAGTTCTTCCATCAGACTCTTGTCCAGAGCTGGTATCCCGATTGATATCATCTCAGACCTCCGCTGCCGATATCGTCTCATCACATACGAGGTTCAGTATGTTCCTTATATCGTCGGATTCGTACTCTTCCATGGAGAAGATGATCGCGTACGCGTTCTTGGACCTCAGGTTGTTCACAAACATATGAAGGAATTCGGACAGGATACTGGTGCTATTATGAATTGCAAGTGAATTGATGGAATCCAATATCACAAGGTCGTTATGGTCAATGGTCTTTCGTATGAGGTACTCCACTTTCAGCATGACGTTCTCGAGCATTGTGGGGCTCTCGACATAGATGGCATTCTTGTGCTTGGAGGATGCGCCCATCATGAACTGCGACACGCAGTCCACGAAGTATATCCTCTCCAGGTCAACCTCCAAGACCTCCAGCGCGTTCACTATGGACTGCGAAGGTATCGTTGAGGTCACGTAAATCGAATCCAGATTCTTGCTCGGGGCGAAGGAATCCAGAATACCCCTGATGGTATCGAAGTAGTTGTCCGCTCTTATCCTCAAGGCAATGGCAGAGGATTCGGGCAGGCTCTCCAATCTCTGGGCAACTCTCACCGAAACGCTCATCTATGCACCTCCAGCCACGCTTCCGCCTTTGAGAAGGGGAACCAGCAATACCCCGCAGTGGGTCAGATCCAGCACGTACTTGGCCCTGGAATGCATCGTCCCTCTCATCTTGACCACCTGGAGCGTTCTGAGGAGATCTCCTCTCCTCTCCAGGTTTCCCATGAAGATTATTCCATCTGCGATGGCTTCTTCCACGCCAAATAGAGAATACCGTTCCTCGGCGGGCGATATCTCCGAGACCAACAGACTGGTGCAGCCCTGTGCAGATAGAACAGCACCCAGCTTGAGGATGAATTCTCTGATCTTCTCCTGCGTTCGGAGCCTATAGCAAACGGATGTGATCGAGTCAATGACCAGGCGCTTGGTCTGGAGCTCGGTGACTATGTCGCTCAATGCATCGATAAGCACGTCCACCTCCTCCATCTCAAACTCAAGCTCCTCCAGTCCAAGCTGTGCATAGATGACTGGCATATCTACGAAGACCAGTTTGCCCTCCTTGATCAGCTTCTCGTCAAAGAACTCGTACGGGATGATGTTGTCCATCAGCCTATCACAGCTTTCTGTCACGGATATGAAAAGGCAGTTCTCCCCTCCGAGTGCCCCGTGAACCAGGAACTCCATACAGAGGGTGGTCTTACCTGTTCCAACACTCCCCGTGACCAGCACAGTGTTTCCCCTCGGAATTCCACCATCTAGGATGTTGTCCAAGGCATCTATCCCAGTGACACAGCGGTCTTTCTTCCTTCCCCCTGTGAGAACTTCCTCAGCCATTTCAACCCCTTTATGCCGACCACTCTTATATCTATTTTCATGTCATTATCTTGAACGTCCGAAATCGATACGTTTTTAAGTAGCCTCTCCACTTTTGCCCTGCATGCCAGAGAAACCTATATTGCAGGTTGCACTGGATTTGATGAACTTGCACCGCATTCTCAAGATTGCCGAGGAGGCGGTTGAGGGTGGCGTGGACTGGTTGGAGGCCGGCACTCCCCTCATAAAGAGCGAAGGGATGGATTCGGTCCGCGAGCTCAAGAAGAGATTCCCTGGCAAGAAGATCGTGGCCGACATGAAGACCATGGATACGGGTGCGTACGAAGTGGAGATGGCTTCCAAGGCCGGAGCGGATGTGGTCATCGTGATGGCCCAGGCGGACGACAGCACCATAAGAGAGTCGGTCCGGGCGGCCGAGCGCTATGGCACTGAGATAATGGCAGACCTGATCGGTGTCGAGAAGAAGGCTGAGAGAGCAAAGCAGGTCCAGGATCTCGGCGTTCATTACCTTTGCGTCCATGTCAGCATAGACGAGCAGATGTTGGGGAAGGATCCTCTGGCTGAGCTGAGAGAGGTTTCGGACGTGTCCCAGGTCCCCGTCGCAGTTGCTGGAGGACTGAACTCAGAGACTGCGGTCCCCGCTCTCGAGGCTGGAGCTTCCATAATCATCGTTGGTGGAGCGATAGTCAAAGCGCCTAATGTCACCGAAGCAACCTCGAACATAAGGAAGGCCATTGACCAGAAGGAGATAGTCAAGTCGGAGTTGTACAAGAAGTACAAGGAAGAGGAGCTGTACGAGGTCTTTTCCAAGGTTTCGACGCCTAACATAGCGGACGCGATGCAGAAGATGGGTACGATGGAAGGTATTGTGCCCAGAATAAACCATGGAACGAAGATGGTGGGCCAGGCCCTGACGGTCAAGACCGCGGACGGTGATTGGGCAAAGCCTGTGGAGGCCATTGAGAAGGCCAAGAAGGGGGATGTCGTTGTTGTGGATGTTGGAGGCGGAAGAATCGCGATCTGGGGTGAACTGGCATCCTGGAGTTGCAGGCAAAAGGGGATTTCCGGCGTTGTGATAGATGGTGCTGCAAGGGATATCGACACAATACTCGATATCGACTTCCCCGTGTTTTCGAGACACATTGCTCCCAGGGCGGGCGAGCCCAAGGGTCACGGAGAGATCGGCTGTGAGATTGAGGTCGGAGGCCAGAGAGTAAGGACCGGTGACTGGATCGTCGGCGATGAAAGTGGGGTGGTCGTCATACCCAAGGGGATGGCGGTTGAGATGGCGAACCGCGCCATGGATGTTTTTGAAAGAGAGAACAGGATTCGAGAGGAAATCCAGAGGGGGAAGACGCTCTCAAGCGTTCTGGAACTCGAGAAATGGGAGACTGTGGACTGAGATTTCGGTCTAAAGAAGATACAGAGCTGCAAGCAGCCCCACGGCCGCAACCACTAGGAGCACGTAGACGGCCACGCTCCATCTGTATATCTTTGACCCATCAAGTGGCGGAAATGGAATGAGATTGAACCCACCCAGCACCACATTTATCCATGCTAGCAGGTAGAATATCCCTGCCAGGTCAAACCCGAAAGGAAAGACCGGGACCGGGAAGGCTCTTGCAGTAAAGTAGATGGCCACGAACATCGCTCCGATCGATAGGTTGGTCACGGGTCCGGCCGCGCTGATCTTTCCGTTTTCCTCTACCGTGATTGGGCCACCGATGATGACCGCACCAGGTGCTGCGAAGATTATTCCGAACAAGGAGGTGACGATCGCGAAAAGGAGTCCCGTCACGTAGTAGCTGTACTCCGCCCAGCAACCGTATCTCTGCGCGAGGAACTTATGGGCCATCTCGTGGAAGAAGAACGCTGTCAGGACGGCCAGGAAAGATATCACGAACACATACGCGAACTTCGAACTTCCCAGTTCTCTGGCTAGTCCATCTATCCCTCCAGAGAAGAATATGGCAAACGCCAAGGTGAGAACCAGTACGGATATTGCTATCTCCCTGAGCTCTCTCCTGCTGAAACGAAAACCACCGGCCTGGGGATACTGGTATTGTGGCCAAGCCATACTTCTGCTATTCTCCCTGGATATTTATTTCTATCCTCTCTTGAACTTGGCCCCGCAGTTGTCGCAGGAAGGTGAGCCTGGGTCCAATCCTGACTGGCAGAGCGGGCAACTCACCCTTCCTTTCTCAGGTTTGGGAGACTCTTTCTTGGGGGTCTGGGGCTTGTTCTTTCCTCTGGTGACAAAATCCGATTTCAACATCCGTTCGAGCTCGTCCACGTCAAACCCACCTTCCTCCCACGATTGGAGCTGATCCTCGCAGTCTCGAGTAATAGAATAACTGACCTCATTTTCCCGCAACATCTCTGTGATCTCCCTTTGCATGGAAACTGGCATCTCTCTGAACCCTTTGTCTTGATGTATCTTGTTGTAAGCTTCCCCTATGCACTTCCCAAGGTTCTTCTCGAGCTTCTGAACATTCTCATCCAGACCAATCATTGTACAGTACCCGCAAACCACACATTTCTTCGAAGAAGCGTCCACTAGGCTCTTGCATGTGGGACATTCCACCACTTCGGACGCCACCTTCTTTTTCTTCGTTCCCAGAACGTCCATAAGCATTATTCTCCGAGCTATGATATGATGAAGGCCCTTCTCCTTCTGCCTCTTGGTCAGGGTCAAAGCGATCAAGGAGGCAAAGTCGGTGACTCCCTCCTCGAACAGGTTGGAGGCCATTTCCTCTGTCACACCGGGAACCAGCTGGAACCTCTTCACGGCTTCCTCCCTCTGGAGACTCGTCTCTTCCGCCTCTTCTTTCTCCCTCTTGGCCTCGTTGACGCTCTTGCCACAGTATTCGCAGACGAATGAGAAAGCAGGAAAGGGATTTCCGCAGGACTGGCATAGAACCTTCTTGCCGGTTATGACTGTTCCGCATCTCTCACAAAGCCCATCCTCTCCTACGAAAAAACCGCAGACAGTGCATTTCGGCTGGCTCGCTTGTGACATGTTGCATCCCTGCTGATGGATGGAGTGGAAGGTGATTTACTAGCACATTCACTGTTATGTTTGTAGATAATACTTAGTCTCAAATTATCACTAGGTCAAAAATCGACCGCCTTCTGGAGATGGTCTTCTCTTATTCTCATCCCCACTTTGAGCACCCTGGTCAGTGACTTCATCAGGAACTTCATGAAGGCATTGTGATAGTGTCCCGAAACGAGAAGGTCATATGTTACACTCAAGACACAACTTCTCTCCCCAATCCATTCCCACACCATTACATTCACCCACCTCCCACCCAAAGCGTAGTATATTCTCCCGGAGATTCCCCACTATGGCCTTCTGCCCTGCTTGCAGAACTCTTATGAAGCCAGTTCCGGACCAAGGAGATGAAGTCTGCCCCTTGTGTGATTCACTCCCCAGCATCCAGAATGAGAATTCGTCTGATGTTCCTGGAAGAAACGGGCTGTTCCCGTTCGAGAAGGTCAGGAAAGGCCAGGAGGACCTTCTGAAGGATGCCAGGATTGCCCTTGGGGACGGGAGACACCTGCTTGCCAATGCTCCCACTGGCTTGGGAAAAACGGTGGTAGCTCTCACAGCTTCGCTCGAGGTCGCTCTGAGGGAGGACAAACTGGTTCTCTTCCTCACTTCCAAACAATCTCAGCACAAAGTCGCCATTGACACCGTCCTTCTCATGAACAAGTACGGTCCCAGGTTATCTGCCGTGGACGTGATATCCAAACAGGCCATGTGCCAGTTGCCCGAGGCGAGGAAATTCAGCAAGGCCTTCTACGAATACTGCAACCTCCAGGTGAGAACCAAATCCTGCCCTTGGAGCGTGAGGGACTGCGGGAGTGTGGCCGAATTCGCTTCTCAGAAGACCATGCACGTTCACCAGCTTGTCCAGCTCTGCAAGAGGTTCGGTGTTTGTCCCCACAAGACAGCTCTGAAGGCTGCCGCCAGGTCTCATGTTCTGGTCTGCGATTACAATTACGTTTTTTCGGAGATAAGCCAACAAGTTCTGACACGAGTCGAAAGGGACATGGGGGACCTCATCGTGGTCGTGGACGAGGCTCACAATCTTCCGGACAGAATTCGAAGCCATCTCTGTGGTGACCTGAGCCCAAGGTACCTCAAAAAAGCCATCAAGGAATGCCGTTCCTATGACAAGGCACTATCCAGTATGCTGAGGTCGGTTCTAACGAGCTTCCTGAAGATACTAGAAGACCGAGAGGGGGAGGAAAAGGCGGAGAGGGCCGAATTCGTGGACCTTGTGGTGAAAGCCATTCGGAGAGCCTCGAGGACGGAACTGAGCTTGATGGACCTAGTTGCACACCTTGAGCACGTTGGAGAGAAGGTTCTGAAGGACGGTGGGTCATCCACATTGATGGAGATGGCTAACTTTCTGCGGAACTGGAACGTAATGGATGATGGTATGGTGAGAATATTGACCCATGGGAAGAACCAGAAGATATCATACAAGCTTCTGGATCCGTCCATCCTCAGTGGGCCGGTTTTCAAAGAGATACATTCATCCCTGGTGATGAGCGGTACGCTTCATCCACTTTCCATGTATGCGGATTTGCTGGGAATGGAGAAGGACAGGACAAGCTTTGGCCAGTACCCCTCCCCCTTTCCGAAGGAGAACAGATCCATTGTGGTCACGCCCGGCCTCACCAGCCTGTACTCTAGGAGGGACGAGAGGATGTTCAAATCCTATGCTGACAGTATCTCGAGAATTGCCGACAGACTGCCAGGGAACCTTGCCGCATTCTTCCCTTCCTACGATTTCCTCAGACAGGTTCGAAGCAGATTGGACGGCTGGAAAGCCAAACCCATCCTGGCGGAGAGCTCTTCCCTGACCAAGGAGGAGAAGAACGCCTTTCTGGTAAAGCTCAAGACCTTCAAGAAGAGAGGAGGGGCCGTTCTGATGGCCGTCCTGGGTGGCTCGCTCTCGGAAGGGGTGGACTTCAAGAACAACCTGCTGCACTCCGTGGTCGTTGCTGGTGTACCCATAAGTCCCCCGACAATCGAGAACAAGGCCCTCATGGACTACTATTCCCAGAAGTTCGGTCGAGAGAAAGGCTTCGAATACTCCTTCATCTATCCAGCCATCAACAAGGTTCTCCAGGCGGCCGGGAGGTGCATCAGGAGCGAGAAGGACAAGGCGGTGATATTCCTCATGGACGAGAGATACGCACAGGACAGATATTCCAAGTGCCTTCCCGACAATTATGATTTCATAGTCTCCGGAGACGTGGGGGGGGAGGTCGAGAGGTTCTTCGGCAGGATATCCAGCCGGCAGAAGGAGATTGCAGAGGTCCAGGCAACTTAACTTATTTCTACCGGGTCAGCATTGGTCGTTCCGATGCTCATACGAAAAGGGGCCGAGGCCGAAATCCGTTTGGAGGACTGGAACGGGAGGAAGGTGGTAAGCAAGGTCAGGGTCAGGAAAGGCTACCGCAATACCCAGCTGGACGAGAGACTCAGGTCCCAGAGGATTAAAACAGAGGTGAAGCTGATGACCGAGTCCCGAAAACTGGGGATATCCGTTCCAATAATCTATGACGTTGATCTGGCTGGCAACAAGATCGTCATGGAGTTCGTGGAAGGAGAGAGGGTGAAGGACGTTCTGGAATCTGGATACGAGGACAAACCCGGGCTTTGCAGGAGGATCGGAGAGGACGTTGGCAAGATGCACGGTGAAGGCATTGCACACGGAGATTTGACCACGTCCAATATCCTTCAGAAGGGGGACAGGCTCTACTTCATCGATTTCAGCCTCGGTGAGAAAACCAAGGAAGTGGAGGTTCTTGGTGTTGATCTACACCTCTTGAGAGAGGGATTCTTCAGCGCACATTCTCGGATATTCGAGCTGTTCGAAGAGGTCCTGGATGGATATCTGGCATCACACGAGAAAGGGTCCGAAGTTGTCCAGAAGATGAACGAGATCGGGTCCCGGGGGAGGTATACGTGATTCGGTTCGTGACCACGAATGAGGGCAAGTACAGGGAAGTTTCAAAAGAGCTGGAAGAAGCTGGCTTTGAATGCGAAATGCTGGCTATCGACTATCCCGAGGTTCAGTGCGATTCTTTGGAGGAGGTTGTCAGAAGTTCTATGGCGCGGCTCTCTGGGAAGGTTGAGGGCGATTTCCTGATTGACGATTCAGGATTGTTCATTCCATCCTTGGGCGGTTTTCCTGGTGTCTATTCCTCGTACGTATTTCGGACAATCGGGTCGGACGGTGTGCTCAAGCTTCTTCAGGGCATGGAGGACAGGGCGGCCGAGTTCAGATGTTGCTTCGGTCTGCACTTGGAGGATCGAAATGAATTGTTCATTGGAGCAGTCCAGGGAACGATAACTCAAGAGAAAAGAGGCGAAGGCGGATTTGGCTATGACCCGATATTCATTCCCACTGGTGGTTCAAAGACATTCGCTGAAATCCCAACAGAGGAGAAGAACAAGCTCTCTCACAGAGGGAAGGCCCTGGAGAAGTTGCTGAAGTTCCTAGAGAAACAGTGAGGATTCCACTCTTTCGTAGGAATATTAATATTGCTGACGGTTTTTCCAAACCCCTAAACAGGAGATGGGAAGGTGCAAGAGAACAGGGTGTTGCTCACTGGCGGTGCAGGTTTCATCGGAAGCAATCTTGCAGACAAGCTCATCGAGATGGGCAAAGAGGTGGTTTGCATAGACAACTTCAGCTCTGGAAGAATGGAATACATAGACCATCTGATGTCCAATCCCAAGTTCAGTCTCGTGAGGGCGGACCTTCTTACCGAGGATGTTTCCGAAGTCCTGAAAGGATGTGGATGTGTGTTTCATCTCGCAGCCAACCCAGATGTCAGGCTTGGTGCCGAGGACACGAAGGTTCATCTGGACCAGAACGTGACGGTCACGCACAACGTCTTGGAAGCGATGAGATCGCAGGACGTAGGGGGTATTATCTTCACTTCCACATCCACGGTGTATGGCGAAGCCAGCACCATTCCGACCCCCGAGGAATACGGACCTCTGGAACCCATTTCGCTCTATGGATCGTCAAAGCTCGCCTGCGAGGCCTTGATTTCCGCGTACTGCCACACGTTCGGGATGAATGCAGTTTCCTTTAGGTTCGCCAATGTGGTGGGACCTAGGAGCACCCACGGTGTGACCTATGATTTCGTGAAGAAATTGAAGAAGGACCCAAGGACGCTGCAGATACTGGGGAAGGAGCCAGGCACCCAGAAGTCCTACTGCCACATCGAGGACTGTGTTTCCGGGATGATTACGGGCTGGGAGAGCTTAGAAGGAGCGTATGACGTGTTCAACATAGGAAGTGATGACTACATCTTCGTTAAGCAGATAGCCGACATAGTGAGTGAGGAGATGGGTCTGGAAGGTGTCGAGTATGGCTGGACCGGAGGGGTGGATGACGGAAGAGGATGGAAGGGGGATGTGCGGACCATGCTTCTCTCCAACGACAAGCTGAAGGGGAAAGGATGGGCGCCCAGGTTCGACAGTGAAGGAACCATAAGGGACGCCGTTAGGTACATCATCAGTGAGAGTGGCTGATTTCAGCATGGCAATGTTTATTAAATGACCTTTTCCTTCTGGAAGTTGCAGGGGCCCGTAGGGTAGTTTGGCCTATCCTAGTGGCTTTGGGAGCCATTGACTCCGGTTCAAATCCGGGCGGGCCCATACCTCTCTGGGTTCAGAACCATTAAATAATCTGAGAATTATGTCCTCAACATGGTGAAAAGAGGCCGTGGTTCTCGGTTTACGAAGCTGCTCGAGGATTCGGAAGTCCGCAGGTGGTATGAGAACAATGCAAGAGGATCTGTTGTTACCGCCGATGTTTATCTTCGTCGGCTGGGCAATTTCTGTGAGGCTCACAGCTCGACTCCAAAGAAGTTTGCGGCTAAGAGTGAGAAGGAAATCTACGGGGTCTTGCTGGACTATGTTAGCAAACTCGAGAAAGAGGGGAAGTCTGGCTCCTACATCAGCTCAATAATGAAAGCACTGAAGTCCTGGCTGGCATACAACGACAAAGAAGTGAAAAGAAAGATCAAGATCCGAGGGGCAGATGCCACTCCAACTCTGAAAGATGAAAGAATCCCCACTCCCCGGGAACTGAAGAGTATTCTCATGTCAGGGGACAAGAAGACCCGCGTTGCGTGCGTATTGGTCGCTCATTCGGGCTTCAGACTCCAATCGCTAGGCACATATCTCGGTGACAATGGTCTTCGGATAGGAGATTTCCCGGAACTAAGAATCGAGGGAGATCGGATAGTGTTCACAGAAGTCCCCACGATGATCGTGGTGAAGCCGGAACTGAGCAAAGCAGGACACAAGTACATCACCTTTCTTTCCGAGGAGGGCTGCGAGTACCTGAAGGATTACCTTGAGGAGAGAATCAGAAACGGTGAGAGACTGACCAAACACTCATCGATCCTCAGGCCGAAGACAGCGGCCAAGGACTTCATATCCACGACTAATATCGGAGATACCATTCGAAAGGCATTAAGAAAGGCGGGGTTCCCTTGGCGACCCTACGTGCTGAGGTCCTATTTCGACACTCAGTTGATGCTGGCAGAATCAAAAGGTCACGTCCTCAGAGACTATCGGACACTGTGGATGGGTCACAAGGGCGATATCGAGCACACTTACACCACGAACAAGGGCAGACTCCCACCCCATATCATAGACGACATGCGGGAAGGTTACGGAAAGAGCCAGGAGTTCCTTCAGACAAAGGTTCCGGAGCTTCCCAAGGAGGAGGATCTGAAGCGTATGTTCCGTGCCGAATTACTTCGAATGGCCGGCTACGACGACGAAGAGATGGAAAAGGCAGGTCTTCTTGAACTTCCGGAGGATAAGTTCAGGGAAGCTGTTCAAGAACGGTTGCTCGGTGCAAAAGGGAACAACAACTGCAAACAGAAGCTAATATCGATTGATGAGATCGAAACGTATCTCGAAGATGGATGGGAATTCGTAACGACGCTTCCGAATGATAGAGTGGTTGTGAGGTATCCATCGTGAGGATTGGTGACCGCACTCTGTTGGGCACCGCCTATCTCAACGCCAGTACAAGGACGGGAGTATGCTAAGTCATAGGGAGCATATGGGCAAAAATGTCTTTGTTCTCATTGAAGGACGACAAATCCACTCTTGAGTAGATATTGAGAAACATCTCCAAAAGGATCTTGATGAGACTCTTTGAGAGAGGGCTTACGACCTCTTCCTCCTCAAATTTAGCAGAATATACCGGGCAGGAAAGGCCTTCTAGCACCTACAAGGAAGATACGATATAATAATTTTACTGAACTCTTTTCTGATTGATAAAGAAGCTGTCGGCCGCGACAAGGATGACCATAAACATACAGGGAAGAGATTGACAAGGAGAGAGGGCCGACAAATCGGCCTTTGAAAGACTTACCTTTCGACCAAATGAATCTATGAGAGTTCCTAGAGTCAAAATACCCAAAGTTTTTTGGTCTCAGAACCACATATGGGGATGAGAATATCCATATGCGGGATGAGGGCAATGAGCAAGTTCGTGCCTTATGCGATACTCTTCGTACTGATGTTTAGCCAGCAGTACCAGACAGTCTGTTGTACAACTAATATTCAGAGCTTCGAATCCGATCACACCGAACACACCAGAACACGAACGGCAGGCATGGATGAATGGCACATCTACAATGTCACATCGGATAGGTGGTCCAAAGGATGGGTGTCTCTTGCTGTTGATTCCCAGTCAATTCCCTATGTCCTCTATATGGTTTTGGCAAGACCTGCCCTTTTGAACTTGTCATTCTGGAATGGAAACGGGTGGTTTGAGGAGACTACAGATGGCGGTTCCATCAATGTGTCATTGATGTCGTCACCATCTTCCCTTGCGGTAGACACCGACGGAGGAATCCACATCGCCTACCGCAGAAGAGAATCCTCCAGCGAAGAAAGTGCCCTCATGTACGCTTCAAATCCCAATGGAACGTGGAACATTGAGACCGTTGAAAGCGGAGACCATCGAGCTTATTTCGGAAGCGGTTCCGCGCTGGTGCTTGACGCCAACGGCTATCCAAGGATTACTTACAGAGGAGACAACGAAATCAGATACGCGAAATGGGATGGCGTCTCATGGATATCCCAGCAGGTAGATCCCACTCCTGACGTAGATGGACCAACTTCCCTGGCGTTGGATTCCAAGAGTTTTCCACATGTGACATATATGCGCTGGGCTGGAGATAAGACGGATCGTTATGCGAGATGGAATGGGAGTGAGTGGAGCATCCGTTCTTTGGAACATCACCACTGGCGCAGCAGAATTGCCGTAGATTCAGACGACATTCCACATATTGTCTGTGCTGGGGTTACTGGAGGCCCACTTCCTAGCACTCGTCCTTTAGTATATGCAAGACTGGTCAACAATGTATGGGAGAGCGAAGTGTTGTTTCCAGGGTATGCCTTCGGTCTCGGCTCCGATATTGCTTTGGATTCGAATGGGCATCCGCACATAGCCTATCTCTCCATCGGTGATGCAGTCAACTATGCGAGGTGGGACGGCACAAATTGGACAACTGAAGTGGTGGACAAACCATTAGATGTTGGCGGTTGGCTATCCTTAGTGCTTGACAGAAATGACATACCGTTTATCGCTTACAAGAAAGATGAAATCCTTACTGAGACCGTTCGAATTGCCACCAAGGCAAAGCTAGCTGGAAATCTGCCTCCAGTCGCCAACTCCGGCGACAACTATCTAGGACAAGAAGGCAGCGAAATCGCCTTCGACGGATCCAAATCAAACGATCCAGAAGGGGGAGTTCTATCCTATTCCTGGGACTTCGACGCCTCCGTGGACTCCAATGGAGACGGAGACTTCACCAATGACCCCGACGGAACTGGACCCACACCCACTCACACCTACGGTGACAACGGCAACTACACCGTCACCCTGAAGGTCACGGACGATGCAGGACAGTGGGACACGGACACATGCATCGCAACCGTCCTCAACGTGGCACCAACCGCAAACGCGGACGGCCCGTACCAAGGGGACGAACCGCACACGGTCCAATTCATTGGCACCTTCACAGATCCTGGATTCCTCGACACCCACACCTTCCAGTGGGACTTCGACTATGATGGGATCGCCTTCAACGTCGATTCAACGGAACAGAACCCCACTCGTCAATGGCTGGATGACTACGACCGAGACGTAGCATTCAAAGTCACGGACGATGACGGAGGATGGGATATTGGCGTCACCCACGTAACAATAAACAATGTGGCACCCACAGCAAGCGCCAACGGCCCCTATGAAGGATTCGAGGGGACTCCAATCGCATTTCAAGGAAGCCACACCGACCCGGGAACGCTGGACACTCACACGTACGAGTGGGACCTAGAATATGATGGAATAACGTTCTCTCCTGATAAGACCGGCAGCATGGTCCTGAACACATGGTTCGATGATCACTCAGGAAATATCGCTCTCAAGGTCACGGATGATGATGGCGGATGGGGTATTGATGTCACGACGGTCACAATAGAGAACGTTCCTCCAATTGCTGACGCAGGAGATGACAAGGAAGGATACGAAGTATCCACGTTCACCTTCTCCGGAAGCTTCTACGATCCCGGAAAAGGTGACACTCACACATTCGAATGGGACTTCGATTATGATGGAATATCCTTCGATGTTGATGCAACTGGCCAGTCCGTTTCCCACACCTGGATAGACGACTTCGATGGCGAGATAGGTCTCAGAGTCACCGATGATGACGGCGGAGTCGGAATAGACACTTCACACGTCCTCGTGAAAAACGTTCCTCCAACCGTCACACTTGAAGTGCTTCCCGTAGACGTTGACGTATCAATCAGAATAGCAGGAGAGAAATGGCACGATGTCTCAATCGAACTGTATGAAGATGGTGTCCTGGTTGCAAATGGTTCTCTCATTCGATACCCAGGAAGTCCGAACGACCAGATGTTGACCCTTACCCACTTGGACGCGGACATCTCAAAGAAGTATTCTGCGATCGTGAGGTACACCCCAGAAGATGACCCGGTGAATGGACAGCCTAGCGGGGCCAATCCCTGCTGGATAATCCTCAGATTCAATGATGGTCAGGAGCTATGGTTGCACCACACCTTCAACGTGCAGCATGAGGACACGTACATCTGGGAGGTGGACCTGACAGCCGCGATACTCTCGCACGGCATCACATTCGAGGCCACCGCCTACGACCCTGGTGCGGACGACCTGACATTCCACTGGGACTTCGGGGACGGTACGAACATCACTAACTTCTACCCCAACGTCAACAGAACCTTTCCAGTGGAGATAACCGAGACGATTACTCATGTTTTCCCAGGTAGTGGCACATATCCAGTCACTCTGACCGTTGAGGATGACGACAGAGGAGTTGTGGTTGTTGTGGTCATCATAATCATCCCTTAGTCCAAGTCTCATGACACACCCACAAGTGTCGGACTTCCCTATGAAATGCGACATATTCATCGACTATGAGTCCAAGGATAGAGACGTCTTAGGAATGCCACTAGAAGCGATATCAACCATCGGAGACGGAGTTGTTCAGCATAAACCGAATTCCACCAAAGAGCGAGCAAGTATAGGTAGACCGGGATGTTTGTCCAGAGAATTACGAGGGCCGCTGGAATTGTGGCGAACCAAGTGATAGGGACGAACACAGGACCGGCGTCCAGAGTGCCTGTTGACGGGTCGAAAGCCCCTCCGAAAAGGGTGATGCACCAGACAAGGAGCCCGACAAGAATGAAGATACTGAATCCAAGCCTCATTATGAGTCTTTGGAAATGTGTGAGGATTCGGACCTCTGTCCTCAGGTCTGCCAGATATTTTTGCTGAACATTGTTTTGCTCTGTCTCATCACTTGACGGTCGCTTCCACTCCTCCACGACGAACCGCCCGTGATCAAGGGCTACTTTTGTTCTGGGGTCAAGCAGACGAAAAAACATCATTGTTAGGATAGCCAAGAAGAGCACGATTTGGATGAATAGACCACCAATCAGCAAGACGAGAAGCAGCCATGTCGTGGAATATGTCATTTCCTCAACGCGGGAGTAAAGGTTCACATAAAAGAAGTACATCATACCAGCAATTATTCCAATGCTCACAAGAGCTATCCAAGCCAATCTCAAACCTCGGTCGAGTAGGTGCCTTCTGGCCCACATGAGCTCGTCACGCACCCAAGAATCGTAATTGGTCATCCGTTCGGACTCTGATTTTGTCAACAAATTGAAAAAAGATGCATGTCCTTATAATGATTTGTGTTAAGCAAATTCAGAAACGATGACCCAATTTGCTGGGAAATGTCGTCGTTCTTTTCGAACTGCGACATATATGGTACTTCGGGCACAAAGATTGGCAGATGCGCCACTATTGTCCTGGATTGATAACCCTTATCATATCGTGCACCTCGAAGCTCTCGCCGTTTGTCCATTGACCTGTGACTTTGATATCCACCGAATCCGAGACGGGTACTATGGCCTGGACAGCAGCTCGGTCGAACTTGATCATCAAAGTTGTTTTGTTTTGTATGTCCCACCATTCGGGTCTGATGACATCATTCAGTAGAAGAGACAAATAGTCAATATCATCGGCGTAGGCATTCTCAGTTGTGAGATAGGCGGTTATCCACCTACCTTTGGATTTCAGGTTTAGTGTGTCAGGATCGATGTCGAGCGTGATGGAGCGTGTTGCTGGAGCTAGTTCGGCTTTGGTAGCGTATTTGAGGTCTGAATTGGTCCAGTCAGAATAGCTAATGTGAGGATCGTCGTTGCTGTCGAGTACTAAGGAAGAGTGCCAGCCAACACTACCAGCGGAGTCCACTGTCTCGATATTCCAGCCGTTTCCGTCCCACTTTGCGTATTTGAGGTCGACATTGGTCCCGTCATAATAGCTTATGTGAGGGTAGTCGT
>SOIM01000051.1 GCA_004377185.1 Methanomassiliicoccales archaeon
CGCGACGGACACGTACCTGCCGGAGAAGCTGAGCCAGCTGGGTCTGCTGAAGTAGGCTTATTGGCCGGGGATTTTTACACAACTATTGCTGGGGCTAGTTCCATACACCGCTTTGAGGCTGTCGGGTGAACCGAACTAGCCGTAGAGGCGGAGATGGAAGAGAACCCATAAATCTTTAAGAGACTGGAAAACATTCCGTCTATTCAGATAACTAGAAAGTGGTGGAGGGACAATGATGTCGAGAGGTGTGCATAGGTCTCTGTTGTGTGTGGTCTTATCCATTTGGTTACTGACCTCAATGCTTGTGGTACTACCCGAATATGCCACTGCGGGATTGGCGACAGTGTCGTCAGAGCCCGAAATCTACGTTCCAAGTGGAAGTGGTGCTGAGCTGCTTTTGGACGATCTAGATAATCTGTACTGGCTCCATATCATCAGCGGAGACGTATACTTCAGAAGGTACAATGCGTCTCATACGCTCGAAGTTCCCGACAAATCACTATACACTAGTGGATCAAACCTGAACGTAGATGCAGTTTGGGATGACTTTGGCAACATACACTTCACTTGGGCCACCGACTTCTTTGGTGCGCAGAGCATCATGTATGCAAAGATTGACAAGAATGGCGATCTTCTGGTTTCCCCTGTCAAGCTGTCAGGCGACAACAACGCCCAGGACTTCTGTTCGGCTATCGACGTCAACTCGCTGGGGCAGGCCTATGTTGCCTGGGACTATTGGTGGAATCCCCCCGATTGGGCGACACAAGACGTTCTTTATGCGAAGATCGACTCAGACGGAAGCACTATCTTCACCCAGCAGTATGTTGCACCCGTGGGGTGGGACTCGGATTTCCGATGGAAAAAGGACATTCTCGTTGACAATGATGATAATCTTCACGTGATATTCGACAACAATCCTTCGGGCACAGTTGACGTCTATTTCTACTACAAGAAATTCGCAAGTGATGGCACGACAGTTCTGGTGAGCGAGAAACAGCTTTTCCCCACAGTGTACAAAACGTGGAGCACCAGCCTAGAAGCTGTTCTTGACTCTCAAGACAGGATAAATCTGGCGTTTGGTCCCGGAGTTCCTGGCGGGATGGTTGAGACCTTCTACGCCAGAATAGACCTTCTAGGCAATCTGGAAATAGGCCCGATTCAGCTCTCCACAGGGCCTTCGTACCATTCAGCTTACCCGTACCTCGCGATTGACGATTACGATAACAACTATGTTTTCTGGTCAGACTACGAGACCGGGAATGCCGACATATACTATTCTGCTCTGGACATGAATGGTAGTGTGGTCGTTCCCCCAACAAGATTAACTGACGACAATCTCACACAGCATTCCAGTTACATGGGAGCGGTTTTCGACTCGACCAATACCTGCATCTGGAGCTACTTCGACGGAGACATATTCGGTGGCAACGGCACCCATGTGATCTACGCAGGTCCGCCTGAAACAACAATAGTACCAGGCCTTCCAAGATACGGTGATTCTCCGACTTTCGTCACGAGTGCAACAGACTTCTCCTTCACGGTCTTGGACCGGTCAGGAAGCGGCATCAGAGGAACGTACTACCATGTGGATTCCGGAGGATGGCTGAACTACTCTTTGAGTGGCCCCTTCACAGTTGTTGGAGAGGGGCCCCACTCCATCTTCTACAATAGTACGGACAATCTGGGGATTAATGAACCTACAAAGATGTTTGACATCGTTGTGGACGACACTCCACCAACATCTTCACCAACGCCTGGAGAACCCAATCACACATCGGGACAGACTTGGATATCTTCGTTGACGCCTATTTCTATAAGCACAATCGATGCCGGCGTCATTCCCGTTGGCATCAACTTCACCAGATATAGAGTCTGGAATGGAGGATCTTGGACTCCGTGGGCTGATTACAGTACTCCCTTCTCGATTGGACCGGTGGAGGGCGTAAGTCACGTTGAGTTCTTCTCCGAGGATTTGCTTTGGAATCAGGAGCCTACTCAGAATGCAACCTATATCGTTGACAACACACCACCAGTGACTCAGCTCCATGTCGGTGAGCCGAACTACACTGCAACCGATACCTGGGTCAATTCCTCAACACATATCGCGTTGACCGCGATCGACGGTGGAGAGATTCCAGTTGGAGTGAATCGTACCTCATATAGGATTTGGGCGGGCAGCTGGAGTTCCTGGGAGGAGTATTCGGCTTCTTTCAGGCTCAGTACTGAAGGGCTGAACTTCGTGGAGTACCACTCTATAGACCTCCTCGGGAACCAGGAGTCTGCTTGGAACGAAAGCCTCATTGTGGACGACACACCGCCAACTACTTTGGCGGAGATAGGTGGACCCAAATATCGTGGAAACGAGGATGCCTACTGGAATGTAACCTCCTCAGCGATATTCTACTTGAATTCGACGGACGGCGGTCCAGTTCCCTGCGGGGTGAGAGCGATAGAATTCTCCATTGACGGGGTTCTCATCGGTAACTATTCTGAGCCATTTACGCTTCAAGGATACGAGGACGGCATTCACCGAATAGACTTCAGAGCAATCGACAACATGATGAATGCAGAAAGCCGACTCCAGGAACACAACACGATATTCGTCAATCTGGATAACACTCCTCCTTCTACTACAATAGAGCCAAACAAAACCAGAATCGACCTCAGAGAGGCATTTGCTCTTGAAGCAGACGACGGGCAAGGATCAGGCGTTCAGGAGATACTCTTCAGCATAGATGGTGGAGAGTGGCAGACCTACACCGAAGAGTTCTCCTTTGACGAATATGGCCGTCACACCATTTCATACAGAAGCGTGGACAACTTGGGAAACACAGAACAGCCGAAAGAGTTAGCCTTCGAAATCCCAAGACCTAGTGTGAACTGGAAACCACTCATTGCGTTAATATTCACAATAATCTTGCTGGTTTGTGGCCTCGTCGTTTCCAGGAGACGACCTATTGAATTCCAGGCAGGGAAATCCTTTGCGAAGACATTCCTACTGATATCATTCCCGTTCTGGCTTGCCGAGGCGATAACCGGCATAGTCTCCCTCGTCACTGGTTGGCTCTCTATCCCACCCTTCTTGGGGGTAGGCACCTTCCTGGACTTGGGAATTCTGGTTGGGGGTCTGGCAGTATTGGCAATTCACGGCAAGGGAGAGGAGGAATCCAAGGAGGAGGACTCAGGGAAGGAGGATCCATAGCTGGGAATGTTCGTTTTGAGTATCGTGAAGTCAACTCCGTTTCTGGGAGAAGAAGTATGCGCCGGGCACAATCTTATATGAGCTCTCTGTTTTATTGCGGACGATGAAGATCACGCCAGAGTGCTTTCCCTGTCTGCTTCGGCGGTCGCTCTACGAGACGAACCTCGTGAATCCGGAACTCGGCTACGAGGCGATGAAGACCGCCGCGGACGTCCTTCTCTGCGAGTTCGGCGAGAACTCCAACTCGGCGGAAGTGGCGACCAAGGTTCATCGAGCTGTGTACGATCTGCTGGGCACGGACGACCCGTACAAGGACATCAAAAAGAGATGCAACGACATCGCGCTGAAGCTCTATCCCCGCGCGGAGGAGCTCGTTCGCGGGTCTGAGGACCCTTTCAAGGCGGCGGTGA
>SOIM01000047.1 GCA_004377185.1 Methanomassiliicoccales archaeon
CCATTGGCATCATCGTAGTCCAGGGTGACCACATTATGGAGCAGGGTCTGGTCAATCGTGCCCGGATTCACCTTGACAACCAGTGTTATCGTCCCGCTACCAGCTGCAACAACTGTGCCAATGTTCCAGGTGTAAGTCTTTCCAGACACCGAATCGTAGGTTGGATTGGAGCTAACATAGGTTGTGTCAGCAGGAATCGTATCCTGGATCACAACATCATATGCATCCGCACCCCCGCTGTTCTCGTAGGTTATTGTGTACGCGATCTCATCGCCAGGATTCGCGGTCGCCACACTAGCGCTCTTCGTTACCGTCATCACTGGGGTGTATACTGTGACCTCAGCACTGTCACTCTCCTGCGGGTATGGATTTCCGTCGATGTCGGTATAGTCCAAGGTGACATAGTTAGTGAGCACTGTTCCGTCAGGCGTGCCCACATTCACCTTCATCTTCAGTGTGACCGACGCAGTAGTGCCTTTTGCGACCGTACCTATGTCCCATCTGTAGGTGCTGCCAGATTCCAGATAGCAACTGTTGCTGCAGCTCACAAAGGTTGTCTCAGCGGGGATCGTGTCTCTGATCACCACATCGTAGGCATCTGCCGATCCCACATTCTCATAGGTTATGGTATGGGTGATTATGTCTCCGGGGATGACTGTCAACTTGTCAGCTGTCTTGTAGACATTCATGTCGGGCTCACCGACGACAGGCTCCGTATCCAATGGTGGAGTCGGGCCATCATCAATAGGCTCTTCACTCTCCTTGCTTGTGCCTGTGACGTAGGCGCCTGAGTTGAGCAGAATCCTGTTGCCAACATCCTCCTCAGCCGGAGTCACAGAAACCTGGAACGAGAGTGTTGCACTCGCATTCACCACCAATGAACCCACAATCCATTCGAGGTCGCCCGTGCTGTCAAAGGTCACCGTTCCTTGGGAAGCTGTGTAGACATTCTCCCACGTAACCTTTTCAATGGGGATTGTGTCTGTAACAACTACGTCGACAGCCTCGTCACCGCCGATGTTTGTCACGGTGATGTTGAGCTCATAGACTGTCTTCTTGCCAACCTGCGGTGGGTTGGGACCACTGACGACTCCATCAGGATAGCTCTCGGAGAAGTACTTCTCGATAGTGAGGTTGGCAGGGTTCACACCGCCAGGGACTTCGGCCTCGAATCCCCTGTATCCTGTGTCGACCTTCCACGTATTCCCCTTCTTTATTGTCTGAGTGTATGGTATCAGATCCGAGTATTGCTTGGATATGACCTCGAAGGTATATTCCATGACCCAGTGATCTCTGTTGTTCGTGTCAGAAAGCTCAGTGGGAGTCAACTCCATTGTGTCATAGTACGCAGTCGTCCATCCTGACGGGACGCCATCCTCTATGCTGCCAGGATATACATCGTCGTAATAGTATATGTCCTCCTTGATAAGCCTGACACACACACCATTGTAGTATATTTGTGAAATCAAGTGCTGGAGTCCTTGGGCACTGTTTTGATGATAGAGGGTTCTGACTGTGAAGGTTTCGCCGACAGCAGCTTCCACTGATTCCGGTGCAGTATCCAGCCAATCCAGGTCGTTCTGTCTGATGGAGGCAGAGTTCTGCATGGTGATTGTGAAAACTGAGGAGGACACACTTCCACCATCATATGCAACCTGTATCGTGTACTCCTCTATGTCACCTACAACTGATATCGACGCAGAGTTGGATCCGTTGTAGGGAGCACCATGAGGCGTATCCACCGGAACATAGCCTGTCTTGTTGAGGTTCCAATAGACGTAGTATGTTCCTGGTGCAAGCGCGTTGTCATCCAATCCATCCAATAAATCCAAATCTCTTGGATTGTCATCATCTATGGTAAGGTCGTCCACGCTGTCTGCAATGTCATCCAATAGCATCGCCGTCGGGTTGGAGATCGTGCTTGTAACAACGATCTTGCCTTGTACTATAGCCTCCTCGACATCAGCTTCTGAGGTCTGCGGTGGGTAGCCGTCCTTATCATTAGGTTTGTTCTTGGATGAAGGCTCTAGGATCTCGTAAGGCGACAAGATCTCCACCGCTACAGGCGTTCCATTCGTTGCGCTTGCAATTGGCATCATCACAGCGAAGACGCTCAGTAGCAGAGCACAGGTCGAAAACAGAGCTACACTCTTCACACGCACAAATCGGTTCTCTATCCTACTATCAATCGTTGACAAATTCGTCAATTCCAACCCCCCAGGAGTTAATAGTGTAATGGCTGGGAACCCCCTTAAGTTTTTCGGGTGAATGTTGTTCGACCCTTTGGCTAGGTTTGAACAGGTTTCGCCCATCCAAAGGTCTGTCGAAGACATATCAAGTGGAATGCCCCAGGAGCGCGTGTAGGGGGCTCTCTGAAGACAGGACGACTGCGAGAAGAGCTGATGACAGAGAAATGTGGCAAACACTGAAGACTCGCACCGGAATGGCTCCTCCACGTCTCACCTATCCCTTCTGACCCAATAGACATGATTCGTCCACCGAAGAATGTCGTCCTTCAATGAGAACAACGACATTCCTATCTGAATGTCACGTAGATCAACACACACCCGTTCCTTTGCCTTGATCAGTAAATCCTTTGTCATGACCCTTCCTGCTTGCGTTTCTTGCTATAATCCTCCTGTTTACGGTATTGGGTTTTGCAAAACTAATAGATTCCTATTAGATTCCTATTGAAAAGGTGCAATCATGCTTGTCTATGCTCGGCGATGCTCGAATCGAACGAGCATTTTTTTGGCATTTTTGAGGTGTCATTGATGCTCCGACAGGGAATGCTCGTCTCCATGCTCGATTATGCTCGTTTTCTCGTGGATTTCAATGAGATTTCATGACAGTCTGGATGCATGAATCTCAGTGAGATCACCGAATTCAACCACATTCACGTGATTATGCTCGTTTATGCTCGCCGATGCTCGAATCGAACGAGCATTTTTTAGCATTCCGCGGCATGCTCAACACAACTCCTGTGATTATGCTCGGGGATGCTAGGTGAGAAGGTGTGTCGAAGAGCGTCTGCGACCCCGATTTGACAGTCGACCCGACTGTTCACCACAATCACAGTTCTCGTTGTCCCCTCCGGCATTCGCTTTTCTGCTAGTTCTCGAATTCAACCCTCTATGTACCCTTCTAAACCCTCCAAAAAAGGGAAGGGTCTTGGAGGGTTTTCCTAGGGTTTCTGATACCCTTCTACCGAAACCCTTCCTGTTGTACCCTTTTTTCAAGGGTCTTGCATTAGAATCATTGATTCTTCTTCATGGACTGGATACAGAAATATGATAATCATTGCAGGATTCAATGCATCTCATGCACTAGACCCTTCAAACCCTTGCCGAAATAGGAGGGTACGGAAGGGTCTCGTAAGGGTCTCTGATAATACCCTATCAAGACCCTTCCTATTACGCCTCCCTTTCCGAGATTTCGCATAGAAATCATTCATGTTCTTCATTGAACTAGATGCGGAAAGATAGTAGACATGATAGGCTTCGACGACTTACACGTGATTATGCCCCTATGATGCCCACCCGATGCCTCCCAGGAAGTAGGCATCTTAAGGCGTTTTCTTCGTGGTTCGAAATGCCTCCTTGTTGAATGCCCCCCCGATGCCCCCTTTTGTGCAAGACCTTGGATAGAAATCATGAGATTCATTGATGGACTGGATGCATAGATTTCGTTGATTGCACAATAACTCAATGAATGCAACGGATCATGCCATTGAAATGCCCCCTAAATCGAATGCATACGAAGGCATTTTCGTCGTGCCTCCCGATGCCTTGCACAAAAGCCTGTTATCATGCCCTTTCCCACCCGTGTTTTTCAGTAATCTTGCCTTCCACCGGACTATCTAGATTCGAAGACTTGCGTGATGTGCGGAGAGTGCGCGGATTTCCCGGTTCATAGTGGTATTATAGGGTCATTATAGGGTCAATATTCTCATGATTCGACCCTATTCGACCCTATAATTGACTATGCAGCGCATGGGGTCTTGAGGATGGGGTCCTTCGATGGGGTCTGATGGGGTCTTTTGCATAGATTTCAATACTATTGCTCGATGGACTGGATGCAATAATATCGATGATAATGCATAGTTCAAGAAATGCAAGGCACGAATGGGGTAGTTATGGGGTATTAATGACCCCATTTCCGGGCATTCTGCGACCCCATTATCGACCCCCATCACGACCCTAGGAATATCATCAAGGTTTTTTGTATTCGCACAATAGAAATCTGCTAGCAGCGTAATGGGATTATCTCCTTAGATGCACATCGAAGTCCCTCTCAAGGTCAAGGCAAACAAGAACGGTCAAGTTGTGATTTCCCGCATAGTTCGAGAGGCGATGAAGGGTTCTCCGGGAGATCGCATCGAATAGTGCGACATAGATATCAGCAGAGATGAAGGTGAGATGACGTGCGTGGTAAGAAGGATTCCAAGAGACCCGCAGTGGAGGATTCAGATGTATGATCATGTGTTCCTTCTCGGTGAGATGCACTTCATCAGCAAGGGCAGAGGGCTCTGCGGGAGTCTATCGACCCACTCTACGGTGCTGGAGGATTGGCGTATTGAGCCAGTGTGCATTCTTGTCGTAATCCAATATGACGACCTGTAGGACTCCTGTTCTTACTGGCTCGTCTTGTTGGGGGGTGACTACACAACGAAGATTTATTATATACCTCAATACACATAATGGCTGCCATGAAGGCCGGCGCCTTGGAGGGAATATCAGGAGAGTCGATCAATGACGGAACATGATGACATTCCTTGGGCAACATTCCGTCCGAAACAAGAGATCACGTTCTTCAGAAGACCGCGGACGTCTAGAAGGATATCCCTTAGACCTAGCTCACCGAATGTCAAGTTATCTCCCAATGCGGCTGCTAAGCTTCTGCAATTGTATTTTAGAGAGGTATCGGAGAGGCAGACGTCTTCCCCTATTGCCGATGAAAGGAGACCTAGAAAAGCACTCAAGCGTGTGCCAAAAAGACCTCTCGTGGACGAGGGAAACCTAACAGAGGAATATCCGAGGGTCCAAGAAAGAATTCAAAAGAGACAGGACATCTCGACAGTGAAGGAAACCGAAGGCAGTGTCAGCATTGCCGGGGACATTGCAGCCAGGTCTGAACATGGGAGGATCAGTACGACACGTCTCCGCAGGCTCGTTATGGCGCGGCTTCCCCCGTCATCCGTTCTGAGGGAGGTTCTTCTGGCAGAGAGCGAGAAACTCTCGGTGGAAGAGTTCCTGGCCAAGTTGGATATCTGGCTGCTCCTTTTCAGGAAGGATGCCGAAGGATGACCTTGTTATTGGGCAAGGCTGTCACGAATTCCCATCCTTCGGCCACATACCTTTCAATATTGTCCATCCCTATGACCCTCTGATGGCAGTTGTTGTTTGCCTTCGTACCCAGCAAATGCTCCCGGATGATTTCTCTCAGCTTTTCCTCTGACATCTCCCATAGCGAGTCCTTCTCTATTTCCTCGTCAGTGAAGCCAGCCATTCGGAGAAGTTCCGAGCGGAACATTCGCTTCAGGTCTTCTTCCTTGGGACCTTCTGGCACCTTCGTCTGGAGAAACTCCTGGCCCTTGCCGTACGCCTCTCTCATATCCTCAATTACCTGGGCTGGCAATCTGCCTTTGTTCGTGGTGTACCTGTGCTCAATGTCACCTACGTGCCCCATCCAGAACGTCCGGTAGTCGCGCAGGACGTACCCTTTTGATTCTGCGAGCATCAGCTGCGTGTCGAAATAGGAACGCAGCACATAGGGCCGCCATTGGAATCCGGCACTCCTCATGGCTCCTCTTATTGCATGAGAAACCTTGGTGGTTGATATGAAAGGCTTTCTGGCGGTCTTTGGTGTAAGAATGGGAGAATCCTTGCTCAGCTTCTCTCCGTCGCGCAGTCTCTCCTCAAGGTAGTCCTTCAGATACTCGCAGCCCTCTTCAGAGAGGAACGAGAAATATTTGTGGCCAGCCTTGCTCAGCTCATGCCTGACCACGACCATGGCGGGGACACTCTCAAAAATGACAGATCCGTCCTCTATCTTCATCTCTGGAATGTCTCCAACAACAAGTCCATCGTCTCCTGTGTAGCTCCCAAGTGTCTGTATTCTCAGTCCTGTATGTGCCAGGAGAGTGCACGCCACCCTGGCCTTCTTGTCACCAGAAAGGAAGATCCTCTTGAGCTCCTGTGGAGTCGGGACTCTCTCGTCCTTCAGTGTCGGATGAATCCCAGAGTCTCTGACCTTGATCTTCTTCTTTATCATCTTGTCGTTGTGGCTCAGCCACGACCTGAGAGCCTTGAGTATCGATGTGATGTACGAGCCCGTCAATCCCCTGTTCTCGAGCTCGGTTACGTAATCCAAAAGAATCCCGTAGATCTCTTTCTCCGACTTCGCGGCAAACTTGCTTGGGTTCGTGCCCAAACTCTGACAGAAGTTCCCCAATCGACGTAGATAAACATCAGCAGTTACAACTGAACCTCTCGCCACGTTGTTGTACCAACGTTTGACCTCTTTGTCTTTGAGAAGGGTCTTGTAGGCACTCCCTCTTCCCTTTTGATTCGTCATAATGGGGTAATCTACACGCTTCAATATAAGGGTTTCGTACCCCATTTAGTACGGGCCCAGTGGGATTCGAACCCACGATCTCTTGGTCCGAAGCCAAGCGCCCTATCCTGGCTAGGCAATGGGCCCACTCTGACAAAATCCCAAAAGACATGAAAGAATTTAATATCGACTGCGTTTCCGAAACTACATCCTCTCCGGCGATTCTATTCCCAGCAGCGCCAGGCAATTCCTCAACGTTTGCTTTGTGGCTTTCACCATGGCAATTCTAGAGTTCTTGATGTCCTCACTCTCCGCTGTCAATACCGGCGAGGAATGATAGAACTCTGTGAACAGCGTTGCAAGTCTGTACGCATATTCGGGAAGCATGTGAGGTCTTCGGGTCTCTGCTACGGTCAGCACTATCGATGGGAAGTGAGAGATCAACCTGGTCAGATTCTTCTCAGATTCGTTCGTGAACACGATCCTCTCCGGTATCGGTCCGTCTTCAGGAATACCTCCCTTTCTGAGGATACTGCACGCCCTTGCATGGGCATACTGCACGTACGGGGCGGCATCCCCTTCGAAATCCAACGCCTCATCCCAAGAGAAGGTGAACGGTTTCATTGCCTGCACTTTCAACATGTGGTACTTGATCGCGCCAATGGCAACCTGTCTGGCGATCTCTGCAACCTTCTCGTCATCCAGTTCTTCGTTCCTTTTCCTTACCTCTTCCTCGGCCTTCTCGATTCCTTCGTCCATAAGTTCGTCAACAGATACGATTACTCCCTTTCTGGTGGACAGACTGCGCCCCTCTACCCCCACAAATGCATAGTGAGCCACTTCCAGAAGTTCATCGCTCTTCAGATCGCCAAGCAACTTCAGGAGAGTCTTGAGTTCCTTGAACTCCACCTTGTGGTCCTCGCCCAGCACGATCACGTTCCTATCCGCCTGCCCCAGCTTCCACCTGTGGTAAGCGGTGTCTCTGACGATGTAGACCGAAGTGCCGTTCGGCCTTTGGAATACCGTGCCCCCCCCTCTTCTTGCCAGGCCAAATTCGGACAGATCAACAGCGTGAGCGCCGCTATCCAGCGTCAAGGATTGAGGAAGCTTCTTCAAGTCACTAATTGCCTTCTGGGCCGAACCATCCAGGACGAAGTCACTCTCAAGGTCGAAGCTGTCGAAATTGATGCCCAGTCTCTCTAGAGTTTCCTTTTGACCTGTCAGAACGTCATCCACGACCTTCTTCAGTTTCTCAATGGACTCCTTGTCCCCTTCCTCACATCTCTCTGCCAGTTCATCGATTTCTGCGTCCAGGCCCTGCTCCTCGATCAGTTTTGTAGTTGGAACATATGTGAAGAACACTTTGAAGTCCGTTTTCTCAGCGTATTTCTGGTACCTGCTCACCAATTCGTTCTTTGGAGGCCCTTCTGCCTTCTCCAGCTTCGGCTCTCCACGCTCGTCAAAGCTCAGCGAGTAGTTCTCCGCAACTTTGTTCTCAATCCCCCAAGCTATCGTCGCGACCTGTCTCCCCATGTCGTCCACGTAGAAATGAGTCTCAACGCCCCATCCCACTGCCTTGCTGAGTCTGGCCAATGCATCTCCGATAAGTGAATTTCTTACACGGCCCACATTGATAGGCCCTGTCGGGTTGATGGATGAATGCTCCAAGAGCAACTTCTCTCCTTTGTAACGGTCCGATTTCCCGTAATTGTCTTTCGACGAGAGAACGTCCTTTATCACACTGGTCCCGAATACCGGGAAGTCCAGGAAGAAATCGAGATAGTGCATTCCCCTTGCTTCCAGGATTTCGACCTTCTCCACGATCTCGGGCTTCTCGAATTTTAGGAGAAGAGCGTCCGCAACCTCTTTCTGCGACTTGCCAGTTGCCCTTGCCAGTTCAAAGCATATGCTGCTGGAGAACTCTCCGAACTTGGGGTTAGTCTGAATCTCAACAGGAATATCTTCTTCTTCCTTCGAGATCTGGAACGCGGTCTGCACCGCCTTGGCAAGCGCTCTTCTGATTTCTCGTCTGATGTCCTCTATCATTTACCCCACTGTCAGCGGACTCGCGGGGATTCGAACCCCGGATCACCAGCTTAGAAGGCTGGCGCCATATCCAGACTAGGCCACGAGCCCAGAACCAAGTTATGTTCAGAAGATATAATAATCTTATCTTTGCGGGGGTTGAGGTCTGATGTTTGAGCGATGACAACAGCCAAACAAAGCTTTAAGTCTGGAAAAAACCTTTTTCTTCACGTGATTCAAGGATGGAAAGCGGAGGACTCCTTGGAATTGTATGGAGTTCAGAGGTGGGGATCAGGCTATTTTGACGTGGATGGAGAGGGTAACCTCTTGGTCCGCCCTTACAAGAAGGATTCACAGGCAGCAAGTCTTAAAGCCATTGTGGATGAACTGGTGAAGAAGAAGATTGGATTTCCAGTGCTGCTGAGATTCCCCCAGATACTTGAGGACAGGGTCGGTGAGCTTCATTCCTTCTTCAACAAGGCGATCACCGAGTTCGAGTACGGGGGGAAGTACCAGGCTGTGTTTCCCATCAAGGTCAACCAAAGGAAGGAAGTGGTTCAGGAATTGCTTAGGGCGGGAGAAGAACACGACTACGGGCTGGAGATCGGGAGCAAATCCGAGTTGTTGGCCGCCCTGGCCCTGGATCCCAAACTCTCCTCTCTGCTGGTCTGCAACGGGTTCAAGGACGAGAGCTTCATGCAGCTGGCCTTCGACGCTTCTCATGTGAAAGAAAAGCTGTTTGTGATTTTGGATGAGGTGGAGGAGCTTCCTCTACTGATCGAACAGGCCAAAGCGAAGGGTCACATGCCCCTTCTCGGCATTAGGATTAAGCTGTACATGCGCGGTGCTGGAAGATGGATCTCCTCGGGCGGGGAACTGGCCAAGTTCGGTTTGTCTGGTTCAGATACTCTTCAGATCATGGAGACCTTGGAGAGAGAAGGCTATCTGGACAGGCTGAAGATGCTGCACTTCCACATAGGTTCCCAGATCACCCACATAAAGAGGATCCAAGATGCGATCAGAGAAGCGGCCAGGATGTATGCCGAGCTCGCCCATTTGGGACTGAGGACGGACTACCTGAATGTCGGTGGAGGCTTGGGAATCGACTATGACGGAAGCAAGAGCGTGAGCGACTCCAGCATGAACTACACCCTGGAAGAGTACGCCAACAATGTCGTTTACGGGATCAAGCTGGTCTGTGAAGAGGAGGATGTGCCGCCACCCACCATCGTATCAGAAAGCGGAAGGGCGGTCACAGCTCACCATTCCGTACTGGTCTTCAACGTGAAAGGGGAAATGCATGCGGACTATGACCCTGAGAGCATCCAGATCACGGAGGACGACCCGAACTTATTGTTCGAGCTGAGGGATGGGTATGTAGGTGTCAACAAGAAGAACTACGTGGAATACTATCATGACGCCCTCACTCTGAAGGAAGACCTTGTCAACATGTTCAACCTCGGACAACTGGACCTGAAGGAGAAGGCAAGGGGAGAGGTACTTTTCAAAGGAATCTGCGAGAAGGTTGCCAAGTTCGCCAAGAACACTGGAAACAGGTCGGATGAGTTCGAGGAACTGAAGAAGACGGTTGCACGGAGGTACATCTGCAACTTCTCCGTTTTCCAATCTCTGCCAGATTACTGGGGGGTCGGCCAGCTCTTCCCGGTCTTGCCCATTCACAGACTGAACGAATCACCTGACCAGTACGGAACCTTGTTGGATGCCACTTGTGACTCGGACGGAGAGATTAACACGTTCATCGACCTCAGGGACATGAAGGAGGTTCTGGAACTTCATCCTCTCACTGGGGATCCGTACTACATCGGTATCTTCCTTTTGGGCGCCTACCAAGACACGCTGGGCGACTTCCACAATCTCTTCGGCTCGGTGAACGAAGCGCACATTTATCTGGAAGAGAACGGGGACTGGAACATTAGGCATGTGATTAAGGGTTCAACAGTCGGTGAGGTCCTCAAGCTGTTCAAGTATGACCGCGAGTGGATGACGGACGCTTTCAAGAAACTGGTGGAGAAGGTCACCAAAACGGGAAAAGTCGAGGAGAAGGAAGCCAAGAAGATCCTTCAGGACTACGAGAAGGAAGTGGAGGAGTACACTTATCTGAAGTTGTAGTACAGGCCCGGCAAGGTTCGAACGAAATTGGGTTCGGGACCATGAGACAAGCCCTTCTGGGTAGCTGGGACGCACCTCCTCGTAGAGTCTTGCCACTTCATCGAAAGTGGTTTTTCCAACTTCATTCAAGTCTCAGCCTCAAATAGCAATCAATGGATTATGGCTTCCAATAGACGAGCTACATTGTATTGTTGCTGAGGTCGTGAGTTGAACCGGCTGCTCTAGATACGAGCCCACTTTGTCCAGATCTACGTACGTTCCTTTCCTGCCTCGATCTCATTCTCCACTGATTTGGTCTCCTTGCCCCCAATCCTTCGATAGAGCAGGACTCCAAGTATGGCCATCAAGGCAATGAAAATCACGATAAGCGTCCCGAACAAGGTCCAATCAAACGCGTGTTTGTCCGGGGTAGTTTCTCCGGCATTCTTGATCGTGACAGTCAGTGTAGCGAGAGCCGAGTAGTCAGTCCCATCGAATGAACGTGCATAGATTGTGTGTCTCCCGTCTGAGAGAAGGGTGGTGTCCAGTTCGTAGCTCCATGATGTCGTTCCGATGGCCCGTGCCCAACCGCTACTGTCAACCCTGACCTCGACGAACTCAACGGTTCCATCTGGGTCTGATGCAATGCCCAGCATCACTGACCTATCTGAGATGGTCTCGTCTGGCGAAGGACTGGAGAAAGCGCACGAGGGTGCCTGATTTGGCTGGGGAGCCAAAGGTGTGGCACTCACCTCGGATGATGATTCTCCCTCACCCATGGCGTTCGAAGCCGTCACCTTGTAGTAGTAAGTCACGCCGTTCGTCAATCCGCCGTTTACATAGGTGAGGACATTCCCAGGTGTCGTGAGATATGCCTCGCCACCAGGTGACAGTCCTCTATATACGCTGTAGTGCGTCACAGGAGAGCCGCCATTGTCGATGGGCGGCAGCCAAGTGAGCGTGAGTCGCCCGTCCCCCTCAGTAACGGCAAGACCGATTGGCGGACCAGGCACAGTCATTGGAACAGCGCTCACCGAGTCTGACTTCTGTCCCTCTCCGATGGCGTTCCTGGCTGAGACCCTGTATGAGTAGATCTGGCCGTTCGTAACATTGGTGTCGATGAAGCTGAGTGTGTTCCCAATCTCGACAAGAAATGCCTCGCCACCAGAGAATGATCCTCTGTATATTGCGTAGTTCGTGATGGGAGATCCCCCGTTGTCGGCAGGCGCGGCCCATGTCAGTGTTATCTGGTGGTCGCCTGCAGAAGAAGAGAACCGTGTTGGCGGACTTGGAACCGTCAAGATCGCTGCCGGGGTTGCAGCGACCTCCTCGGACATCGCACCCTCACCGACTTCGTTCTTGGCGGAAATCCTGTAGTAGTATGTCACCCCGTTGGTCAACCCTATGTCGAGGAATTGCTGGACGTTCCCAACCTCGGCAAGGAGCGATTCACCACCTGGCGTCATACCTCTATAGATTCTGAAGTTAGTGACTGGAGAGCCTCCTGAGTCGGAGGGCGGCATCCAGGTGAGCGTGACCAGTCTGCTTTCCGCGACAGCAGCGAGACCTAGAGGCGGACCTGGTACGGTGGCCGGAGTCGTCCTGACTTCTTCAGACTTCAACCCTTCACCTACTTGGTTCCTCGCAGAGACCTTATAGCGGTACTCCTCACCGTTCGCCAGGCCAGTGTCCGTGTACGTGAGCACATTCCCGATCTGGATGAGGAATTCCTCTGAGGCCCCGGATTCCCGCCGGTAAATGCGATAGTTTAGAACTGGGGAGCCGCCATCATATGTGGGGGCATTCCAGGTAAGGGTGACAAGGCTGTCTCCTGGTGTTGCATCAAGATTCTGCGGTTGGGACGGTGGGGATTTGGGAACCACATTGGGATCCACCTTTGGGTAGTAATCGACACTGGTCCCAGGGTAGATGTAGTAAAGAGAGTCGCCTATCCCGTCACTGCCGGGTAAATCCTGGTTCAATCCACTGAACTGATCGATACCCACATAATCGCTCCAGTAATTCCCGCCAGAAGGGTATCCGTCGTCCCACTGATTCGCTCCATCATCGTACGCCTGCTTTTTGTTGCCCACTATGTTGTTGTGATAGATCCTGTTGCTGTCAGAGAGGGATAGAGAGAGCCCGTAGTAGCTGTTCGAGGAAACGCTGTTGCGGAATATCGTGTTGTTCCCTGAAGAAGAAAGGCGTATGCCATCATCATTGGAAGATATGCTGTTCAAAGAGATGGTGTTGCTACTGGAGGAATCAAAGTATATGCCATCGTTACCATTCAGTGATACGCGGTTGTCACTTATGACATTGTCGCTCGATGATTCAAGATAGATGCCATAATAATTGCTGGACATCACATTGCCAGTTATGACATTGCTGGCCGAGCCCTCCAAACGGATGCCGTCTCTATAGTTGGATGAGGCGTTGTTCCCCTCGATTTGATTACTACTTGAGGATTTGAGCCAGATCCCGGCGCCATAGGGGTCACGAGTGTAGTCGTTGCTCCAGGCCGTATTCCCGATTATGTCATTGCTGCTGGACTTATAGAGGAAGACGCCGTACTCGTTACTAGAAACGTGATTGTTCATGATTGTGTTACCGACAGACGAGGATACGTAAATGCCATAGCGACCGTTTGAGGAGACTACGTTGTTTGCAATGAAGGCACTCCCCGATTTGGATAATTCAATACCGTTTTGGCTGTTCGAGGATATGATATTGTCTCTGATGATGTTTCCAACTGAGTCGGAGATGGTAATCCCTCCCCCGTTGTTGGAGATGACGTTCGAATAGATCTCGCAATTGTTCACGGACATCAAGCTGATACCAGGACCACCATTTGTGACAGTGAATCCAGATACTTTCACGGAGTCGGAACTGATAGTGATTGCTCTCTGCACATTCTGGGCGTCGATTATGGTCGAGTCCTTGCTCTCTCCCACAAGGCTAACTACGTTGGTAATGAATACATTCTCCCGGTAAATCCCACTATAGACGTATACAGTGTCGCCCAGGCCAGCAGTGTTCAAAGCTGCCTGTATCGTCGTATAGTTCCCGGGACCTGCCCCGCCCACAAAGTATGTAGTGGCCCTTGCTGTTTCAGGAAGTATCGCCACAGTGGCGAAGAAGGAGGTAAGCAATACAAGTGCCACTAGGATTGTCTTTTTCATATTCCTCCCCAACTCGGATAAGTTAGTTAAATCCCGGTTAATAAGTCTTGTGGATGCGCCCCAGTGTTGGACTGTCAAGCTGAATGGCCTGACTGGAGCGGATATTCGTTCTGATGCACCAATAACAAAGGAACATCCAACCACCTCGGTGCAGAAGTTGCGAATGGGGTTTCAGCCAGTGGAGATTGGACGGGCCTGGCGATATTCGAACCGGTTTGGGCTAGGAACCACCATCGAAACAGCCTCCTCGGTTCCAACACCTTCTCGAATTGGGCCTAACGAGGCTCAGTGCATGCAACACTCTTGCTCACTCTATCGCCAGGGAACATCGTCTGCAAGAGTGCCCAGACTCTGTTTGTCCTTCTGAAAATGGTCGGGTGGCCGCTGCAGTTCTCGTCCTTGTTCCGAACCAATCGACACGTCCGCAGGATTCTATTGGTGAACTCTCAAAACCCTGATTCCTCTTCCCTCTCCTCTCTACTCTTCCAAACCTCTCGACATTTCACCCATGAGACTCATTAATCTCTCCATAAGTTCGCCCAGTTCTTCTCCATACGGTTCGAAACGACTATCCATTAACGATCTGAGTTCTCCCACGTACCCGCTGTCCCCCGGCAGCTTGGCTATCCTATCCAATTCGTCCTCAAAGACTTCGGTCAACAGCTCTTGGGATTTCTCTATTCTGGCTATTCTTTCTTGTATTTGTTCCGGAGGTGGTGGGTTATTGACTACCCTTTTCAATGATTCCACAGTGGATATCAGGAGATGTTCGACAAATTCGAATATTTTCTCTCTCTTCTCTTTGAAATCATCCATTGATTGTATGCCTTTCATCAGTTCCGCGAATTCATTGATTGCCTCTTCACCCATCTCTTTCTGCTCAGCATATCGTTTGATGACACTGTAGTGAAGCCAGATGAGTTTGCGACCTAGCTCATCATGATCCTTCAGTCTGAGTCCAATCGCATCTTCGGGTGTGGTCAAATCCTCTGCATAGAAGAATGCTCTTTGTTGTTCACCGCCCACTAGTGTGGGATATACAATCAGACTGACCTCATCAACTAATCCTTCACGTATCATTTTGCTGTTAAGGTCCCCCTCCGAATCGAGTATGACCACTTTCACGCCGCAATGTTCATTAAGATCACTCAGGGCAGCCTTGATGTCAATTTGCTCGTCACCTGTGGTGATATGCTCAATATTGTTTTCTTTTAGATAGTCGTGGTATTCCTGTGGAGTAGATTTGCAGCCTAACGCCAAATGACGCCTATACATCGGGAGCTTGCGTATTTTGTCCCAGTTGCGCACTTTTCCTTCACTGTCATGAACCACCAGAATTGGGCGGGGATCATCTGAATCCTCCATCTGTTGTGGTGGCGTGTCCTGCTCCCACTCCTCCCACGCCTCTGGCGGAATCAAATCCACAAAACGCGTGATTGCGTCAGCATCCGCAAGAACCGCATTGATACCAAACTTCTGAGGTATACTGAGTTCCGTTAGGATCTCACGTTCGAAGTTATCGGTCCGACCGTCCAGGCTGACAGCTTTATGAAGAACTACTTTTGGTAACATATTCTTGTCTCCCCATATATCGAACTATTGTATCATGCCGAGTTGTTGCATAGATTCGGTTCCATGAATATCATTGCGAGACATTCCATTCCCATACTCTCAGGCGGGATGGGATGTGCTCCCGGAGAGGGAAAAGACGTGCAAAGAGAAAAACCTGTCGCAAGGATGGACCATGGAATGATCCTAGGATTGGCATGCCCACTGTGACAGCTTTCGCCTCCAGTCACGCAGTCTTCCATCAACTCCACCTTTACCGCTTTCTGAGTTGGCAGACGGGCCTGGCGAGATCCGCATCACTCATCACTGCAGAGGAGTCACTCATGTTGCCATCTTGGAGCGGACCTCCACGCCAGTCCTGACCGCCTCTCCGACTATCGACAACTCATTCGACCTTCTCCTGAGTTCCTCCGGCGTGAGGCAGATGGCTTCGAGGTCAAGCGGGATGTCCCAGATTCGGATAACCATCGGAGCTCTCTTGATCCAGGGGATGCCACGGAATTTCCTGGAGACAATGATCAAGTCGAAGTCGCTTGTCTCCTTGTGCTCACCGCGGGCTCTGCTCCCGAAAAGGATGACGCGCCTAGGCTGAAGCTCATGCTCCATCCGCGCAAGGAAGCGATTGAAAGCTCTCTTCAGCGAAGTCGGTTTCGACATTGTGTGAGTACCTTCTTTGTCCACCGAAGGAATCGGAGCAACCGCGGGTTGTGACAGACTGACCTTTTTGTGCCCTGTGAACGAAAGGACCTCCCTGCTATTTCAAGGTTGCTGGCTGCCAGGGTTTATGGATCTGAGGCAATGACATTATCTGTGTATCTGAACGGGCCCGGCGATAATCGAACGGGGTCACATTCGCTATCGGGGATGTTGAAACATCGTAGAGGCCGCTTCTATCCTCGCTCCCATGATACCTCGTTAGAATCGGACCAATGTGGGATTGAGATTCCTTTACAAACAGGCCTACATGTAACCGATAAAGTAATATATCACCTGATATAATATCTTATCAATTGGTATAGTCATGTATCAGGAATGGAACAGATACAAGATTCTGATGGCTTTCTTTGATGAGCCGAACAGGAAGTGGCAACTTAGGCAGTTGGAAAGGAAGGTGGGCATAGGTTTACCATCGGTAAAGAACCATGTGGAGGCGCTACTCAAGGAAGGTCTTCTCAAAGTTGAGGAGGGAGGTTCCTACAGAGGTTACAGAGCATCAATGAGCGAGATGTTCAGAACATATAAGTCGAGCAATCTGCTCGCGAGGTTGAGGTCCGGTGGTCTTGTCAAGGAGTTGGAGGAGAGATGCACGCCTAATTGTATCGTTCTCTATGGCAGTGGGGCTGATGGAAGGGACGACGAAAGAGGTGACATCGACATCTTCGTGGAGAGCAAAGAGAAGAAGATAGACTTGGGGCGGTACGAGAGGGAGTTGCACAGAACCATAAGCCTGCTGTTTGAGCCTGACGCAAGGAAACTCAACCATGAGTTGAGGAACACAATTGCCAACGGCATCGTGCTCAGTGGGTTCCTGAGGGTCGTATGATGGATTGGACAGAATGCATAGATCACGGCAAAGTGAAAGAGGTCAAGAAGAACCCAGAACAGGCCAGATCCTTGGTCGAACTTGCCAAGAGGAGACTTGAATCCGTAGAAAAGAGGAAGGACTATGAGTATCCCCAGCTGTTGATTGAAGACTATTACGAGACCATAAAGGAACTCGTGAGCGCTCTGACAGCCATTCACGGATACAAGAGCTACAGTCATGAGTGCCTCATATCTTTCATCAGACAGTTCCACCCCAATACCCTGGCCTCGTCCCAACTGCGCTTCTTGGATGATTTGAGGAAACTGCGGAGTGATATCCTGTATAGAGGTAGAGAGATCGCTGAGGATTACCTCAATCGAAACTCATCGGAGATTGAACGAATCCTAGAGCTCTTGTTCGAGAAGGTTGATGAAGTGATTGGAGGGTAATCTGGAATGCGACATTCCTCAGATAAGCGAAGAAAACATGTGAGGGGATGCATCCGAAATCGTACGCTACACGCCCAAATAATGCTTCATCTGCAAGACGAAACACGACCCTTCCCGCGTCGTAACCAGAAGGGTTACTTCTCAGCGAGGCATGTAGGTGAATGTGGTCAAAATGAAGGGATTCACAGAAGAGGAGCTGGGAAACGTCTGTGCGGTCCTAAGGCTCGTCGATGACTCCCCATTCTTCCTTGAGTATGCGTTTGCAGGTGGCAATCGTCTCCCTAATGGGGCGTTCCATTCCTTCGATGTTATCAAACATCAAGTTGATTTGGATCAGTTCGTCCAGTGTAGGCGTTCTCTTGGTCTTCACATCGCCCATCATGGAAGGCAGGCATCTCGAATCACATAATCTTTTCTGTCTACGCTCATGACCGTTTCGCAGAGCAACAACACTGCATGTTATCTTTTCCTTCCACTTCAGGTCCTTCAGCGCTTTGAGCCTTCGTATTCCGGCAACGAGAACGTCGTGGAAGTATGAAGACTACGGAGATTCTCTTTTGACCGCTTTGCCATCAACGTTGCGAGAATGGGTGAGCGATCTTTGGAGGAGAAAGGAATCCTTGAAGGGGGGAAGTGGCGTGAGGAAAACAGTCAATGGTGGTACAACGATATCAATTACAAGCATATTTGTACTAGGAATTGGCTTTATAGATGGCTGAGAGAATAGAGGAGGAATTTGGATATGAGTGGGAAAGAAAAGAAAGAAGAAATCGTTTGCGAGAGGTGTGGGAAAAAGATAGATACGAGTAAGTCGTACTATCAAGTCAATTACGATAAGGGAGAAAATGTCGTGGACAAGTTTGAGTGTTCTCCGTGCTATCTTAAACACGTGAGTACCTGACCAACAGAGGAATTACTGTTGTCGTTGCGGGAAGTACGTTCAGAGCCTTGGCTCATGCCTCATACGCTCTCTTCCCACCGTTCTCCGCTTTGTGTTCAAAAACTCTCTTGCTCACTAGTGTCAAAGTCTTGGTGAGCCCTGATGCCGCAGCTAGGCTTCTCAGTTTGAGTTCTGGAACGACTTCTCGTGCAGAGACATCCTTGCTTGCTGTCAGGAGGAACATCGTCAGAAAACCACGCAGGGGCGTTCCTATTGTTTTTGCTCAGAAGGAAGCGTATCAGACTGAGGAATCTCATGAGATGGAAGTGAGAAGGCAAGCAAGACCCATGCTGCGAGAGAAGACCGAGGTGCGGGACACGTCCGACTTCGTGGATGCCGCGCCCATCAAGCAAGAGGACACAAAGGTAAGCACAGAAGGTCTGCGCCGTTTCGTTCTGGAGAAGCTGCCTGAGAAATCAGTTCTGAGAGAGGTCATCCTCTCGGAAAAGGAGGAGCTGACGGCTGAGGAGTTCATAGCGAAGATGGAGGTTTGGCTGTTTCTTTTCAACCGCGAGAATTGAGGAATGATCCGCTGGGATAGTTTTCGATGCTTATGGTTCAAATAGTCAGTATGTAAGAAACCTGCGCCATTCCGCCGTCATCATCCTTGACAGTGACAGTAATCGTGAAGGTCCCGCTACCCGGGAAGGCGTGGGTGACCGTATCGACGATTGTCACTGGGTAGCTGCCGTTTGGATTGGGGTAGATGTTGGTGACGTTCGTACCGTCCCCGAAGTCCCAGTGGAACGTCAGGTCGTCCGCGCCAGGGTCATGGGCAGTGGCTTCGAATGTCAATCCGTGGGAGAGTATGGTTGCAGTCAGGTCCACTTCCCAGATGTGTGTCTCCGGATGCTGTACGTTGAAGGTGTGGTGGATCCAAACCTCTTCTTGGTCATCGAACTTGAGTACTATCCAGCATGGGTTCGCTCCGTTGGGTTGTCCGTTGACCGGGTCGTCCTCGGGAGTGTAGCGGACGATTGCCGAGTATCTTCTTGAGATGTTCACGCTGAGGTGTGTGAGGTCGAGCATTTGATCATTTGGACTTCCTGGATATCTTGTGAGGGAGCCTTCTGCTATGAGTACGTCATCTTCATGGAGTTCTATCGAGACGTCATGCCATTTCTCGCCGGCTGTTCTTAAAAGCACTGTTCCTTCCACTGGGAGGACGTTGATGCTTACCGATGGCGGAACATTCAATACCAGAATCTCCAAGGTCTTATTGGCAACCCCTCCATCGTCATCTATGATCGTGAGTGTCAGTTCGTATAGTCCATCGTCTTTGAAAATGTGGGTTACGTCTTCCACAACTTCGAACGGAAAGGTTCCCCAAGGGCTCTCTGGAGGATCGGGGTCATTCTCATCGTTGAAATGAGTGGTTTGTCTCTGGAAACCATCACTGAACTGCCATATTAACGTCAGGTCGTCGCTTCCCGGGTCGGTGACCATTGCTGAACAATAAACGGGATTCCCTTCGTCGATTTCAGCATCGCAATCAACTTCCAAACTCGGAGACACATTCTCGATTTCTATCGGAATCTCATAGGTCTGGATCTCATCCTCACAGGCATAGAGGGCGAATCTCAAATCTCCGTCCACCTCCTCAACCCACGGTTTCTGTTTGTACTGCCACCAATTGGTCCCGTTGTTGTAGGAATCTTCGGATATGTGGATCTCGTAGTTCCCTCCAGCATTCATCATACTTGTCACGACCAGATAGTAGGTTTCCCCTTGAACTAAGGAGACATCAGGGAAATCGAAGACGGGCCATTTATCAAACGGGATAAACCTCGGCTCTGGAATGTTTTCGACTGGAACACTTGCATTGGTCAGGTCTGGACCTTCGAGTTCCTTTCGAATGTGAACATCGACACCCGCATTTGGTCGACCCCAATTTATCGAGATGTCAACTTTTACCTTGCATATCTGTGAGTGAACGGGAGTGAAGGACTGAGCATTGCTATGGTTCATGTTCACAATCGCGAACCACTTTCCATCTCCATCAGCTTTGATATCAACAATCTCTTCTTTATGAGACGTTTGCAGGGAAAGTTTCCCTTTGTGGTCGTCGCCCCATACGTGACTTTCTATCGGATCAGCAGTCCAAGCTGTGTCCCAATTGCCATCTCCGTCGAAATCCCATCGATAGCCTTCAGCTGGTGTATGAGGGTCTCTAAGGCTTTCAGCGTCCAACACTACAGGGCTTCCTTCTGTTCCTATTATGATATCTCCATCGGGAGAGTTCTCGCCACCATGCAAAGCAAAGAAAGCAGTGGATAACATTAAGAATAAGATTCCCCACGATGTGCACTTCATGGTGAAGATAGATTGAGGTTTCATCATTCTCCAGCTCCCCTCCCTTTCCAATCCTCCATTTGCTGTATCGAACTAGAACACTATAAAACTTCTCAATGGCCTAGCTACTACCCACTCTCCTTCCTCAAAACCTCTCTGATGTTCGCGGTAGCCACCTCTATACCCTCGGTAAGCTTGTCCACGCCCTGCGTGCTCATCGCCACCAGCATGGCCTTCTTTCCTAATCCAACTGCAACCAGGTTACCAGCATCCGACTCCTCCACCACCCTCCTCGGGGGCTCCTTGTTCAGGCCGGTGTACACGACCTCGGACGCACCCAGAAGCGTGGCGGACAGTGTCGCGAAGGTCTCTACATGTACGTCCCTGGGAAGGTAGCAACTACAGGAGCTCAAGGAATTCTTCTATGGTCAGCTCAGCATCCTTGATGATGTGCGAAAGCGTACCCTTTTTCAATGTCGAATGTAATGGTATGGTCAACTTGATGGTGCCCTCCTTCGTCCTTTTCTTCAAACGAACGTGGGAACCTCTCTGGCGGACAACCAGAAAGCCCGCCTTCCTGAGTGCTTTTATCGCCTCCCTTCCAGATATGGAGGGAAGCTTGGTCATACGACTATCTCCACAATCTTCCCTTCAGAATACTCGATGAGATCGTCCTCGTCCGGTTCCAGGTACAGTTCTATCGCTTCCTTGATGTTGTCCAGAGCCTCCTCATGCGTCTCGCCCTGGGAGATGCAACCGGGGAGGGAAGGAACGTACACGGTATAGCCACCTTCTTCCTGGGGCTCCAGAACTACCTTTATCTTCATGATTCTCCCCTTTTTGTATGGGTATTCATCCATATATATCTATGTCGCTGTGATTGTAAGTTTGGCCACACTCAACATTATACCAGCATCCGACTCTACCACGACCCTCCTCGGGGGATCCTTGTTCAGGCTGGTGTGAATGACTTTGTCTTTGGTTCACAGAAAAATATATGGAAGGGTCGCTTATCAGGAATCGAAGATTCCGTGAGTGATGCCATGAAATGGACTCCCAAAAGAAAGGTCTTATTCCGCGAACTCTCTCAAAATGTTGACGGCGAGGTCGATGTTGCAGGCAGTTCGGAAGGTGGAATTTCCTTCTTCATGGATGCTGGTGGTGATTGTCACCTTGAGTTTGATAGTGAGAAAGCTGCAGAACTAGTGAGTCTCTTGACCGAGGCTGTGAGAATAGCTGAGGATTCCCAAGAGAAATGGAAGATGGTTGGGTCTGTCAGGTATACTAAGTGTGACTGGGATGACCCTACTTTCGATGACAATCGTGGATTTGTAGTTGTTGAGGCCCGTCAAGGAGAGATCAAATTCACCATTCGAGCTGACCCACGAAGCGACGAGCCGGACTGGCCCGTTGTTATAGGCTTGGGGCCTGCTCGGGATTTTGTCGCACTACTACAGGCGTAGACCAACAGGCGAACCTCTCTTGGTCCAGGATTCCAACACCTTCTTTGCCACACCACTGGCAAACACTCTTTATATCCGTGGTATCATTTTCTTCCGTGTATCCGGGGGCAAATCAACTGAAGCTTGAAGAAAAAGCTGGGAAATCAATATGTCGGTACTTCGGGACTATATGGTTCGATGAAGAAGCCGAATTCGGTGACGTCATCTTCATCTCGGTGACCCACAAAGGCAAGCTTCTGATTAACATGAAAGTTGGAGGCAGAACAGAATCGTCTTGGATGTACTTCGATTATCAAAGGACCGTTGAACTCGTCAACATCCTCTCGGAGGGCCTCCCAGTTTTGGAGAATGTCGGCAGAGAGTGGAGGTTTCTCGGGTCCCTGATGTACGACATGAGCGACTGGATCGGGGGACCTTTTGACGACCACCGGGGAGAGCTGTTGGTTGGTGCTCGAGATGGAGCCATGAGACTAGTTGTTCGAGGTCACCCAAAGAACGATGGAGAAGATTGGACAGTGTCGATAGACTCGCGAGTCGCTCTGCAGATGCACTTGTCATTGAAGAAGGCAGAACCCTACCTGAAGGAAGTCCAGGGGCAGTCAGACACCGAGTTCGAACCGAAAGGTATGTTGGGACGTTACGTCCAGTATGAAGTGGATGCTCTGGAGACGCCGCAATGTCCTCGTTTTCCGCCCGCCAGGATTACGAAAATCATCCAGGGTCAATACCCTCAGCCCAATTATGTCATTGAGTTTGCGGAGCCAGTAACGTGGAAAAGAAAGAAAGGCTATGATGTGAGGTTCCTGGGTATGAAGTGTGCGGTTCTCATGAGTCGCTATGGTCGCGGCTTCGAGTTGTTGCTTGAAAAGGATAGGAGGCGGAAATCGACTGACGCGTACCTTCACAAACTCAAGGCAGGAGTCAATCCCTATGAGATTAGGATTGCTAGGGTAGGAATAGAGTTGGAATCAACGCCCTGTTGGGGGGGTGTGCGTCTTGTCAAACCAGGGAAAAAGCTCTTCAAGAAGCTAGAGAAGAATCGTGTCGGTGAAGATGGCTGATTTGTTCAAGAAGGATGTCGGAGAATGACCTTGTTGTTTCGCAAAGCGGTGACGAATTCCCATCCTTCGGCCACGTACCTCTCTATCCCTCCATCTCCACCACTCTCTGGTGAGAGTTGTCATTTGAATAATATACGGGCCCGGCGAGATTCGAACTCGCGATCCACGGCTTAGGAAGCCGTTGCCTTATCCAGACTAGGCCACGAGCCCATGTTTTGGACGCAGACCAGTCTAAGGAAATCTTTCTATTAATACCCTTTCTTGAAAGAGATTATATATCAGGCAAGCCAATTCCCACCTGTCCAACAGGAGTGCGTGGGAACATTGTCGTCTATAAGGAAGGTCTGCTGTGTTCTAGCAATTCTGCTAGCCGCTCTTCTTGCAAACACCTGTTTCTCAGGCCCAGCCCAGGGAGCTAATTTTGCCACACACGGAGGACTAGCTGAGAACACTCTGGACAACGATTTCTTCGTAGCTGGAGCTATGCTTGCCGATCTCGATAAGTTCCTTCCGCCTGGAGCTCCCCAGACCGATTCACACAGCTTTGCGAACGGTTTAATTGATAGGGCTAGACCAGGCTCAAACGATGTGAAGTACTTCGCAATGGGGTGGTACGAGCATTTGGATCAAGACAGCGAGTTCCTCAATTCCGTTCTTGCCATACAGTCCGTTCATCCAGAATATTCAACGAATGACATTAGGCTAGGCTTTGATTACCTTACGATGCAATCGCATCCCACAGATGTCAACGTGACCTTCATCATGGACCACACCGAGATTCTGGATGCGATTCGAGGAGGGTTGACCAACATCACCAATGAGCAGATCCGACAAGCCATCTGGGACTACGTGTTCAGCGAATCGTTCGAGGCCCCTGGCTTGCTGCTTCAGATTAAAGGTGCGGAGATTTACGCCACTCTCTATCCAGAAAGGGTTGCTGAGATGGTGGACGAATACAATTCCTATTTCGATAGGGTCACCGCGGACTACTACAATCCGTTCTTTTGGTTATTCACTGTGGACATCGTGGACCGGGCCATCCTAGATCTTGACATACACATTGCACCATTTCTAGGGATGAGTATAAAGCAACTAGACCCGGTAACATTGGAAAAAGCACCCTAGTGAGACCGATTTAGACCTCGAATCCCTTGCCCAAGATCGGGAGAATCACTTTTTTCGCCATGGACTTGAACAGCTCTGGCTCTTCGCAGTGGATTGGGATGAGAACCTTGGGGTCGATATCCTTCACTATCGTCTTGATTTCCTCCATGCTGCAATGTCCACTTGCGTGCAATTGATGCTGCTTCAGGCCAAATCTGTCCAGCCAGTTGTTCTTCACTTCCTCTTCTATGTCGTCCTCTACGAACGGCTCACTCTTAGAATGTATGAAATGGCTCCCTTTCTTGGGCTGAATGTCCACCAGCTCATTGAAGTGAAAGAAGTCCAACTGCAGTATCAGCTTGTCCTGGTTCTTGTGCACGTATTCAGCATTCACCGCCTTCTTCTCGAAGTCCTTCTCCCAGGAAGGGTATCTTTTCAACTCTCTGACATACACGAGTAAGTGCTTGTTCCTGATGACATCGGGGAGTTTGATCCCCGGATCCTTTCCCAGCGCGGTCAGAAGGTGGGCTGTCTTGGCTGACACAACGAACTTCCTTCCGGTCGCTTTGGCAACTTCATAGAACGTTCTCATCCTGTCCACGTCTCTGGGGTAGAAGGTGGTCACCACCAGTTTCTTTCCGGCCTTTCTCACAACTGCTTTGCTGTGGCTCTTGACCTCCGCCTCGGTGTAGTTCTTTCTCTTTTCCTCGCTTGCCACTCTTGTTCCTTCGCAAATGAGGGCTATGGGCCTCTCTTCCTTGACCCTGGCCAGGAAATCCTCTGTAAGCTCACTGTGCGAACCGTGCTTTCTGAAATCGCCGGTGTAGACGATCGTCCCTTTCTTTGTGTGTATGATGTATCCGTATGCTGCCGGTACGCTGTGGTCCACGTGTATTGGTTCCACCTCAATTCCGTCCAGCTTTATCCTGTCACCCGTTCGGAACGTTTGGAAATCATGTTCTCCGAAGAAATCCTTGGAAGTGGTCACCCATGAGTCCATGATTATCTTCGTCCCCTCACCGAGACACACTGGGATATCGGGATGAACGAACCTCAAGTGCCAGGTGTGGTCAAAATGGATGTGGCTGAGGAATATTCCATCGAACATGGGCTTTCTGTAGCGGTAGCCGGTCCCCTCCAACGTTTCTTTGGAGTACAAACCGGGAATCTTGGGGACTAGATTCAACTCGAAATAGTCTCTGAGACCAAACCTATCCCTGGCACCCAGGAAACCTGTGAAGTATTCCTCTCCGAAACCAAAGCTCTGACCCATGTCCAGGAAGATCCTGGTCTTCCCTTCTTCCAGCAGAACCTTGTTCCCTCCGATCTCTCCTACTCCTCCATACATCGTGATGTTCGCCATTCAATGCCCTCCCCTGTTCGGAGAACACAAAATATGCCAAGGAGTACTTGTTCGTTTCTGAAGACTATCCTACAAAGCCAGGACAATTGCGGAAGATTAATGAGTGCGTCATTCGATATATCTTCACAAGGGAGGTTCGGACCTGAGAGGTTTGCGTGGGCCAGTAAGCAGGATTTCTATCTTTGTTGTGCTGGCTAGCCTCCTTCTCTCAAGTGGAATCGTCGAAAGTTTCCCCTCAGACCAGAACTCTATGCCCGTAGAGTCGTTTTCGGTGGATGAACCTCGACCTTCAGATGCCCCATTGGAAAGACCTAGAGAAGCTGTCCCGCCACTCTTGCTGGCCAAGTACAATTCTCTCTTCAACTACTCGGACGTTCTGGTCGTCCGGAACATGGACTCACCCATTTCAATGGAGATCGCGGACTACTTCATTCAACAGAGGAACATCCCACCTGAGAACATCTGCAACGTGTCCACCTCCACTGCCGAAGTGATTGACAGAGCAACTTTCAACAACCTGCGGGCCCAGATCGAGAGTAATATGACCACACACGGACTGGTTGACAAGACAAACATCATCGTCACCACAAAAGGAGTTCCCCTGAAGGTATCCGATCTCTTCGACGGGATGAGGGCATCAGTGGACTCCGAGTTGGCTCTGATAAACGATATCAATTCCGGGGCAATTGGCAACATGTGGTGGTTTCTCAATCCCTATTTCAACGCCACTGAAGAGTTCTCCCACACATCCTATCACATGTATATCGTCACCAGGTTGACCGGATATGATTCAGAAGATGCCAAGGGACTGGTGGACAAGGCCACAAGAAGCATTGGGAGAAGAGGAAGGTTCGTCCTGGACATTGATCCGCGAAGGGATGCCTCTCCTGGATACAAGGTGGGTAACGACTGGATGAGGATAGCGTATGACACACTCGTCTCAAGGGGATTCCAGGTCTTCATTGACCAGAACAACACATTCGTGAACAATCAAACAGGTCTCGCAGGATACTCCAGCTGGGGGAGCAACGATGGAAATTGGTACATAGCCGAAAACACGAACACTGGATTCGAAACGGATTCTGATGGTGACCTGATTCCTGACGATTGGTTCAAGACGGATAACCCTGGTCTGAGCGAGGTGATAATGAGTGGTGTGGACCCACAATCGGACATCTTTGCCGTCAAGATGAACCGTTCCCAACCGAACGAGAACTACACCGCAATCTCACAGAACTTCAGTCTCACCCCTGAAAGAAGGTATTATCTGACAGCTGCTGCAAATCTCACGAACGTCAGCGGGGAGAAAGGGGTCCACCTGCAGATCAAGTCCTATGCCTCTAACGGAACACTGTTGGGCACATTCAACGGGAGCGTCAGATCTGGTACAACCGCGAACTATGTCGGCCTTGGGCAGGTCGTCTATGAACCCCAGCTAGGAGCTGCGAAACTGGTAATCTCTGCCGTTATGTCAAAGTCAAAGGGGTTGGTCTATGTGGACAACGTCATTCTGAGAGAGATCAAACCCCACAATACATGGATAGACGGAGCGGTGGGTGAGACCTATGTCTCAACCGGCGGAAGAAGCTTCAGATATCTGACCCGCTACGGCCAGTCCCTCGTAGCAGACCTGATAAAAGACGGAATAAGCGGAATCAAAGGGTACGTGTACGAACCCTACTTGACTGCAGTTGCTCATCCGAATATCTTGTTTGAGAGATATACGAGCGGCTACAGCCTGGGCGAGAGCTTTGCCATGGCATCTGAGATCTCTCTCAGCTGGATGGATGTGATTATCGGCGACCCCAAGGTCGCACCTTACAACATGAGCTACGTACCGGACCTGGCTATTGAGGGGTCCAATTACACGGTTTCCAATAACGAGATAATACTTGGTTCGAACGTTTCCTTCTCAGTCATTATGGAGAACAGGGGCAGTTTCCCAGCCGTGAACGCCACAGTCTCCTTTTACATGGGTCAACCTGGCTCCGGAGGTATTCCCTTCAAGAACTTCACGTTGACGGTTGATGACAAGAACTGGACGGAGGTCAATTTCAGCTGGCAAGCAAGAGGATTCCTCGGAGAGTATGACCTTTGTGTCCTTTTAGATCCAGAAGACGAGTTCTTTGAATTGGACGAGGGGAACAACATGGCCTGCCAACACGTACGTATCTCGGATGGGATATATCTCAGAGCGGGATGGAACCTGATATCGCTACCTCTCCTACCATATGACACCAACCTGACCGAGGCTCTTCAGAGCATAGATGGCCAGTACGACATGGTTCGGTATTTCGACTCCTGGGACTCGTCCGATCCCTGGAAGATGTATTCCTCATTCAAGCCGCTTGGGCTGAGCGATTTGAGAACGATTGACAGCAAGATGGGAATCTGGATACATATGTTGAGTTCCACCGTCCTACCGGTCAATGGCTCCGTTCCCCTGGTAACGGAAATAGACTTGCATTCAGGATGGAATCTCATTGGATATCCCAGTCTTACTGACAGAAGGATTGAGGATGTCTTTGCCGGGCTTCCCTTGGAGAGGATCGAGAGCTTTGATGAGAATGCGGGACCCTACTTCCTCCAGCGTCTTGATATCACTGGTTATCTCGCACCCGGCAAGGGCTATTGGGTAAGGGTTTCCGGAGACTGCAACATCACCATATCTGGGTAGTTCGAGAACCCACTCCTCCTCTACCGCGGCCTCATATCGATTTCAACGAATTGGTCCTCTTCTATGTCCTGAACAGTCATCCCGTAGTAGTCCTGGGTGAAACTTATCTTCCAAGTCATTCCGTTGAAGAGAAGGAACGAGAACTCGTGCTCGACCGTCTTCCAAGCCTCGAACGTAAAGGGATTGTGGTTGAACACATGGGCACGTTGCATGTCGACCATCGCACTCTTTGACAGCCACCAGGAGCGGTAGTAGCCATCGTTGTCTGTTTCACCAACATCTATCCGGAACCCGTACATATCCGTGATTGACAGATTTGCCTTGGGAAGGGTAGTGTGCACCCGGATGTATTCATAGAAATAGACAAAGCCAAAACCTCTGACTGATCCAACACCCGAGTAAGTGCTATTCCACATGTTGACTTCACTCACACCCTCTCGGAAGGACAAGTGGCCCACGGACGAGTTTCTGATGTTCACCCACGAATTCAGAACCATAACCCCTTGGACATCGCTTTCAAATATGTAGTCAAACTCCACATTCAACGAGATGTAGAAGGTTATTGCATGGTCTTGGTAAGAGCTGACGGTCGAGTGGCTGAGCCGGAAGTACATTGTCGCGATTATTCCCTCTCCTATTGGGTCTCTGCTCCTGACGCCTTCTATGGTCGAATTATTGATGATTGCAGCTCCGTAGATTTCAAGGTAGTAGCCAGTCTCGTCACAGCTTTTAATGGTCGAGTCTTCCATTTCCAGCAAGCCCATCACTCTTATCCCGATCATTCTGTCCTTCGAGTGCATCTCAACGGTGGCGTTCCGAATCTTGAAGACTTGATGATGCTGTATCAAGATGTCTATTCCCACCACAAATGTCCCGTTCTCCCACACCCAATCCCAAACAGGAAGAGGGGAGGGGCTGGAAGTTCCCGCCTTCCACGAGGCCTCTGCTAGTGGGGCTGCCACAAACAAGGCTGCCACAACAACCGCGATAGTGATTATCACGGTTGATTTTGTCACGTCACGATTTATCATGTATAATATTGTGCTGCGCATATTATAATAACTTTATGGTGAGATAGTCGTCACTTGTTCTCACAAGAGGTTCTCGCTATCGGGAATCAAACTGAGAATTACCCAGCCAGTGGTCAGTTCGCACAGGAAGAGTACCCTAAATTGGGTCCTAAATGGTTCTCAGTTCTCAAATTCGGGTTTACGTTTCTCTAGAAAAGCCTTCATTCCTTCCTTCTGATCGTGTGTCCCGAAGAGGGATGCCCATTCCTTGGTCTCGTAACCCAAACCATCTTCATAGCCCATCTCCAGGCTCATCCGAATGGACCGCTTCGCCGCCATCAGTGCCTGCCTGCTCTTGCTGGACAACTCCTCTGCGTAGGTTTGGACAACCGAGTCCAGTTCCTCCTTTGGAACCACTTGATTGACGAGTCCGATCTCCAGTGCTTGGTGTGCGTCCAACTTTACGCCCATGAAAATCATCTCTCGGGCCTTTGCTATCCCCACAATCCTTGCGAGCCTTTGCGTCCCTCCCCAACCTGGTATGACTCCGATATTTATCTCTGGCTGAGAGAAAACGCAGTCTTCAGAAGCAATCCTGATGTCGCAGGCGCAGGCGAACTCCACTCCACCGCCCAAGACATATCCCTTCAGTGCGACCACCACGGGCGGAAGGTCCTTCTCAAGCCTCCGTGCAATTCGATGACCCATCTCGGAGAACTTCCTGGCCTCTTCCGAGTCATAGGTGGCCATTTCGGTTATGTCTGCCCCGGCCGTGAAACCCTTCGATGAATTGCTCTTCAATAGAACAACCTTGACAGTCTCGTTCTCGACCAGGCCATCGATTACCGAGTCGAACTCTTTCAAAACGGAAGAATCGAAAATGTTCATTCTCTCAGGGTTGTCAAGAACCACGGTCGCGATGCCGTCGTTCGTTTCTGCCTTTATCCTTCTTCTCTTTTTCTTCAATGAACCGCCCCACCATGTGAAGATGGAGTTTGTTCAGGAATCGTACTTGAAAGCTATCTGCGAGATCGGGTCTTACCTTTCCCTTTTCCTCTTCCGTCGCACCTTTTTGCCAGCCATTCTGTGACCTTTGGCCAGACCTTTCTATGGGAGCGGCTGCCCACCGAGAGCCCGATGTGGCCACAGCTGCATTCTATCGACATCTTGTCCTTGCTTGATACGTAATCAAGAAGAGCTGTCGTGGAGGCCAGAGGAACGATGTGGTCCCGCTCGCCTGATATGGTGATGACGGGCATTCCGATGTTCTTCAGATCCACCTTGTTGCCATTGATGCGAAGCTTGTTCTGGACAATGTAGTTGCCCTGATACCATTTCTCAATCAGTTCTTGGTAAAATGCACCTGTGACGGGGATGCCATCGTGTATCCATTTCTCCATCTTGAAGAACATGTCCACGAACTTCTCGTTCTGAGCGTTCTCAAACAGGGTCAGGTATTTCGTGTGGAGATTCTGGACCGGGTCTAGGAACTTGAAGGTCCAGGTGAACATGTAGTCGGGGATGTTTCCGAAAGCTTTCACCATCTTCTCTGCATTGAAATATCGTTCATCAGTCCACCATTCAAAGGCTCCGTACTTCTCACCAAAATCGATGGGACCAGCCATTATCATCAGGTTCCTTATCTTATCCGGATGTAATGCGGCATAGATTGCTGCCAGCGTTCCTCCCAGGCAATAGCCAAAGAGATTGACCTTCTCGGTGCCGTGAACTTCCCTTATCCAGTCCGCGGCCTGATCGATGTACCTCTCCACGTAGTCTTCCGTTGATATGTACTTGTCCGAGTTCCCCGGCTTTCCCCAGTCAATCAGATACACATCAAAACCCTTCTTCAGAAAGGTACGGATTACGCTTCGGTCCGGTAGCAGGTCAAGAATGTAGGGCTTGTTGATCACCGCATAAACCATCAGAACTGGGGGGCTTCTGGATTTCTTGGTTTCCTTCTCATAGTGGAGAAGTCTCATCTTGTCCTTCTGATAGACGACCTCATGTGGCGTAGAGCCAACCTCGGCATCAGGAGGCCTGATTATCAATTCGGAATACTTCACCGCATTCTCCCAAAACTGGACTGCGTTCTCCTGTATGGTTTCCAGGCGTGAATCTTCATTATGTCTTGTTCCCGACATGGTATCACATCCATCTCTGAATCGAATCGGCAAAACTAGCGTTTGTCAGTTCCTTCGGATTTCGAGACGAGCTGGTTCAGATCCCTGCTTATACCGTCCATCTTCCTGTCGAGATGGTACAGCTTCTCTGCAATCTCATCCATGTCATCTCTTGTGGGAAGGCCCAGACCGCTCAGCGTTCCTCGGTTCACATTATCCGTTTCTATCTTCCAATCTAGAAAAGCATCTAGCACTTTCGCGTTCTGCTTGAGGACCGAGGGCGTCACCATAGCTTCCTTGAACATCTCCGAGTAGGACCTGGCGCATATCTGATAGATCTCCTTTGATTTCTCAAGGCCTTCTTCCGTCGACCAGGTTCTGGGAAGGGCCTCTCCTATCTTCCTGAACATGTTCGCCATGTGTCTGCTCGAGATCTGCGCGAAATCCAGGCCAGCCTGGGCAGCGTCCGTCCCTTCCTCGGATTCAATGAGTTCATTCCACATCTCCATTTGCCTTTCCATCTGTTCGAAGAAGAAGGGAATGGTCGAGCTCTGTGACTCCTCTTTCTCATCTGGCTTCTTTCCTTTCTTGTTGCTTCTCACCGCAATCACCGAATGTCGTCAGTACATCTGTCTTCCATTTCGTCTAATTGTGTTGCTTCTTCTCGAGGGTTCCCACTCTTCGCTGCAGTTGTTCGATTTCCTTCTTCAGGTCGTTGTTGTCACTTCTCAAGGACCGGCTGTACCAATTATACCAGGTCTTCTGGTTGTCGAAGTACCATTTCCAGAGGTCCTCGTAGTCCCCTCCGATCTTGTGGGAGGTGGATATTATCTCCTTCTCCAGCTTGGAGCAGTAGTCAAACCACATGTTCTGCAGTCTTTCCACGTCAACATTGGTCTCCTTCACCATGTTCTGCAGGCCATTGCCTATCTCTTTTGAGAAGTCCGTCCAGAGGTCGGCGAATTCATCATAGGTGTTGCCATCCTCGGTGAGGGTCGTCACTACATCCTGCATCTTCTTTGAGAAGTCATACCAGACCTGGTGGATTTCTTCCATCTCCTCGGTGCTCAGGTCCGTGGTCGAGCGGATGTATTCCTGCATTTCTCCCGCGAACCCGGTCCAGGTCTCATGTACGTCCTTGAACTCCCAGGGCTTCACATCTCCTGTGGCTGCCTTGGTGATCTCTTCACCAATCGACCCTGAATAGTTCTGCCAGTACTTGTCGAGCTTCTCATACGTTCTCTGACCCTTGGACATGACCTTTGACAGCCTGTGGTTCATCCTGTTCGAGTAGTTCTTCCAGATGTCGTAGGCCTCTCGGTATTTGTGTCCCGGGGCGGTCTTGGTCATCCTGTTCCCCATCTTCTCGGTGAACTTCATCCATTTGTTGTAGAAATCGTGGTATGTCTTCTGCTGCTTCTCCATGTTTTCCGAGATCCTGGTTTCCATGCGTTTTGTCATGTTGGTCCAGGTGTTGTACAGCATCTCGTAGGATTCACCTGTATCAGGGATGGTTCCCGTTAGGGAGGTTGCAGGATATCCAGTCGTCTTCTTCGGGTGTGGGGTTTTCCCACTTTTCTTCCTTCCATGCGTCTTTCTTTTTGTCATTTCAGTTGCCTCCATTTATGATTCTGTTATTTTGGCGACCTTTAGAGATACATTCCTCCGTTTACGTTAAGGACATGACCGGTGACGTAGTCCGCATCGTCCGATGCGAGGAAAACAACGGCTCTGGCCACCTCTTCAGGTTTTCCGAACCGTCTCATCGGGATTTGGGAGATTATTCTCTCTCGGATTTTGTCTGGGACTCCGGACAACATATCGGTCTCGATGAAGCCAGGTGCTATTGCGTTGACGTTGATTCCCTTCCTTGCCAGTTCCTTTGCAAGTGATTTCGTGAACCCGATTATGCCAGCCTTTGAGGCCGCATAGTTGGCCTGGCCCACGTTCCCCATCTGTCCCACAATGGACGTGATGTTGATGATTCTCGGGTATGAGGATTGTTCCAGGTGTTCGAGAAATACTCTCGTACAGTTGAAGACCCCGTTCATGTTTACGGAGAAGACCTCTTTCCAGGCGCTCTCTTCCATCTTGGAAAACAGCGTGTCCCTGTTGATGCCAGCGTTGTTCACCAGGATGTCAACATTTCCCATGTGCTTCTCCACGCTTCTCTTCATCTCCTTTACCTGTTCCATTTCACTCACGTCCGCGGAATAGACCCAGGCTTGTTCCCCTAGGTCATCCACGATCCTCGCAAGCTCGTCCGCGTCCTCATCGCTGGAACGGTAGTTTATCACAACATCAGCACCATCTCTTGCAAGAGCAAGGGCGATCTCTCTCCCGATGCCTCTGGAAGCGCCAGTTACAACGGCCCTCCGTCCTTCGAGCCTTCTCCTTGTGCCAACTGAATCATTCTCATTTCGGAGCTCTTTGATGGTTTGCTCTTGCATTTTCAGCACCTTTAGCCTATTCAGAGGTAACCACAGGAAGGCCCTCCCTCCACCTGAGGACATTTTCGGCCCTCAGCCTATGGTGGTCCGGTTCCTTCCCACCTCCGAGTTTATCACGAATATTGGGTATTTAAGGGTGGGATACGTGGTTATCAAAGCTGATAATGAAAAAAGGCGTTGGTTCCGCGTGAATTCCATGTGAGATTTTCTTGATCAACTCACTCATTTCTGTCTCCGAGTGCGATTCGACGGACATCGTCCCAAAAGGAGCCAGTGTCGAAGAATTATCAAAGGTGAGAATCACCGGTGAGAATCATGAACGAGATTTTAATAGTCTATAGTGACAAAAATACAGTTCAAATATTGGAACATCTCCTCTCTCCCCGGGATGCACATGAAGAAGATCGGCCTCCTCCTAGTACTGTTCGTCCTACTCACTGCTTCTTTAGCTGTTGCAGAGACTTCTGAGAAGAATTCCAAATCGGTCCGGAGGGCAGGGAATGGGAACCTGAAGATGTGGGAGATGCATGGCCACGATCCTGCCCACACTGGTTCTTCAACATCCCCCGTACCGGATTACTCCAAGTACGATCCTCACGCGAACGATTTGATAACGGAGGTCCAGCTCCAAGGAGAAGGCTACGAGTTCGTCGAATCGTCAGTCATCGTCAGCGATGACGAGATTTTCGTCCAGTCCAACAAATACCTTTACGCTTTCGACAGTCAAGCGAACCTTCTATGGTATGTCCCCACCAAGCAGGGGGCCTTCCGCTCGCCAGCCTATTCTGATGCAAGGGTCATCCACATCGACCACGATTACGTGTACTGCCGGGATGCCACATCTGGAAACCTTCTGTGGAAGTTCAACGACGAGGGAAAGGCAAGGTTCGGAGGCACCTCTTCGGTCATGATATCTGGATGGAAGGTCTGGGTATCCTCCGAGACCGCGTACCACAAGGCTACCATATATGCCCTGGACCTGTACACTGGGGTTGTCCATTCCTATCTGGAACTCCCCGATTTCCTGGATCCGAGAGGCTACTCACAAAGGGTGAAATTCGCCCAGACACCTACGATATCGGCTGAAATGGTCTACTGGACCTTGGAGATGGAAGGTGGCGATTTCGGTGCCTTGATCGCGATTGATGAACAAACCGGGAGTCAGGTCGAGTGGTCTTACAGTACCGAGCTATCTGAGTCCTTCTTCTTCAACACTCCCACAGTGATTGGAAACCAGCTGTTCGTAACGGTCATGGGGTCGCCAAGCTACCTGCTTGAGCTTGACAGGAACACTGGTGAAGAGCTCTGGAGAGCCTATCTCTCGGGGGAGAGAGAGCAGTTCTACAATTCCAATCCTGTCATCTATGACGGAAAAGTCATTGTACCCTCTACGGACTGGACCGACTCCCACATCTACGGTTTCGACAGGACGGACGGCAGCCTGGAGTGGAGGATTGACCTGCCCGGGGAAGCCATCTGGTCATCTGCCTCGGTAGGCGATGGTGTAGCAATCATTGGCACGGGTTCTTCGGACATGCTGGCCTTTTCCCCTGAGGACGGTTCCATACTCTGGAAGCACACAATAGCTTGCTGGAACGGAATCTTCTCCACACCTTCCCTGGCCGAGGGTAGGGTGTACGTGGGCGGGGAGGACGACAACATATACATCCTGGATCCCATGGACAAGACCATCCTTGAGGCCGATGTCGACATCACCCCCAGAACCTTGAACGTGAAGGGAAAGGGCAAGTTCGTGACCGTCACCGTAGAGATCCCAGGGTATAATCCTGAAGAGATTATGGTCGAGACCCTCCTCCTGCAAGGTAACATCAGGGCAGAAGAGGGAACCGAGAAGATAGGAGACCGGGATGGGGATGGGATACCAGACCTGACCGTCAAGTTCGATAGGAGGGAGCTGGCAGAGATACTCACTCCCGGGTACATAATGCAACTCAAGGTAACTGGTTACCTCACGAACGGGATGAGGTTCGAAGGTGTGGACACGGTAAGGGTGATTGGCTAGACACACTCCTTCATACTAGCACTGTTGGTAATCCTTGGAAAGACTTATAATATACCTTGACAATATATTAGTGAAGGGCGAGGAAACAGGTAGACGACCACTGATTTTCCATTCCCGCATGGACAGGGAAGGACCTCCGACTTCAGAGCTGAGGAAATGGTGACCAAAAGAGAACACCACAAGAATGATTGGGACTCTTCGATGTTCCTTGGGTTTAGACCGGGCTCTGGCTTTGTGAGGTTCTCCAATACGGAGGTGAGTATCCGATGAGGGCCGAGGCAGTGGTCGTACTGGGGGCCGCTGGGGCACTGTTCGTTCTCGGCATCCTGGGATTCATGATAACTGAGGTCCATACCGAGGATCAGCTGATCCCGGGGGGAGATCCCGAGAATCCCGATGATTATATCCATGTCCAGACACAAATAACGCCCTTCAAGGGCGTTGGGATATCCTCCATCTTGTTTGGTGCTGTAGTCTTTTTGCTATTCTTGGGTGTAGCTGCGGTCGCGCGCAAGTCCAGGTAGTATGCCTGGTTATCGTGATTACACTCTATTAGACCGATGTTTATCCACTCAAATCCTTATCCGTTAGTATTTCTGGAACATATCTGATCGACAGAATGCGAGCACCCTCCGAGACCCATTGGATGATTCTGCGACCAAAAAGACCATCTAATCAAAGATACTGCGGTATCTGAGACAGAGCGAGCATGCATGGTGAGCGCTCTGGAAAACAGGTGCCATAATGTTCAGGAGGATACTCGTCCTGGCGGACAATTACGAACTCACTGACTCACTCCTAAGGTACATTCCGAATGTTTTCCCTTCGTCAGAATATCACGTTCTCAGCATAATCGACTTCGGGTACGACATCCTCTCGGTGACCCACTATGTGAAAGACACCTTGCAAGAAAGTGCGATTCGCGCCATGCTCCATTGTGTCTCCCTTCTGGAAGAGGCTGGAATAGACTGCCGAAAGACCATACTGAAGGGCAATTTCCAGGCCGTGGTAGAGAAATACGTGAGGGAGAACGGAATCGACCTGATAGCGACCGAGACCTATATTGACGAAGTGAAGAAGAAATCGCACTTCAGCTGGCACCTGGAGGGGCTGTTCAAGGCCATCAGGATACCCATCCTCTTCATGGACCGGCCCGTCGAAGAGAAGAAACCTGAGTCTGTGTGCATTCTCTACAGTGGTACGGGATATTCGGAAGGTGCAGCCAACCTTGGAATGAGACTTGCCGAGTGGCTGGGAGCTTCTTGCCTGGTCCTCCATGTTGGGAAGCTCGGGAGAGATCAAGTATACCCCTATCTGGAAGGAAAGGCAGAAAAGATTGGGGTTCGTGTGGAAATCGATTCCCACACGTATTCTTCGGCCAGAGAACTGGTCGAAATAATAGCGAACTATGACCTGTTCGTAACGAGTCGGGGCGGTCGGAGCTGGAAGGACAGAGCAATAATGGCCATTAAGAGACTTCCCTTGAGAAAGATCGAGATTGAGGCAATAATGTACGCTCCAATTCCGACGATTCTTGTCGGGGAGACTTCGGGGGTGAGCTATGGCTACTGATATACAGATAGTCACTGGGGTTATCTTCGTATTCACCTTCGTACTGATAGCATCCGAGAGGCTGCACAGAACAACTGCGGCCCTCTTCGGAGCGGCGCTCATGATAATTGCCGGGACGGTAATGCATTTCTACGATACATCGAAGGGCTTCGATTATATCGATTTCAACACCATTGGTCTTCTTTTGGGGATGATGATCATTGTTGGCGTAATCATGGAAACTGGCTTCTTTGAGTATGTTGCCATAAAGATGGCAAAAATGGCCAGAGGGGACCTTTGGAAGATAACGATGATGTTTGTTTTGGTTACTGCAATGGCATCAGCCTTTCTAGACAATGTTACCACAGTCCTCCTAATGATCCCCGTCACGATTGTGATTGCCAATACACTGGAAGTAAGGCCTACGCCCTTCATAATGGCAGAGATCTTGGCATCGAACATAGGTGGCGCATCGACAGTGATTGGAGATCCTCCCAATATTATGATTGCAAGCTCTGCAGAGATACCATTTGTGACCTTCCTCGTGAACATAGGCCCAATAATAATCGTAACAATGCTGGTTTCAATATTCCTTCTGAAGTGGATGTACAGGGAGGATTTCAAGCAGAGGCCCAAGCACATAGAGGTTTTGATGAGAAGAGATGAGCGGAAGGAAATCAAGAACATGCCAGTATTGAGAAAGTCGATGATAGTCTTCGGGACTGTAATTGTCCTGTTTCTGTTTCATCACTCCCTCCACATTCCGATATCGGTCGTTGCCTTAATGGGGGCTGTTTTTCTCTTGGTGTGGTCAGGTTTTCATCCCCAGGATGCACTTCAGCATGTTCATTGGTCCACCCTCCTCTTCTTTGTAGGACTCTTCATATTGGTCGGAGGCGTAGTGGAAGTAGGAATCATGGATGTACTCGCGGGAGGATTGGAAGCTGTTACGGGGGGCAACCTCTTTGTCGCACTTCTTTTCATAGTATGGGTTTCAGCTTTCGCAACCGTCATAATGAACAACATTCCTGCCACTGCCACTATGATACCGTTGATAGCAGCTTTGGCCGCAAGCCCTACATTTGCTACCCAGTTGGCTTCATTCCACGTCAATCCAATGTGGTGGGCCCTTTCCATCGGGGCTTGTCTCGGAGGAAACGGCTCACTCGTAGGTGCTTCTGCAAATCTGGTAGCCGTTGGTATAGCGGAGAAATCTGGCTTCCCCATTACCTTCCGTGAGTTCTTTGTCAAGGCATTCCCCTTCATGATCATCACACTCCTGGTGGCGACCGGTCTGTTGCTGGCATCAGTCTTCATTCAGATGTCTTTCTGACATCCAATGGCTGGATGCAATAACATTTGAGGTCGGAGAACACCTATCTGGCAGAAGGAAGTCTTTTCTATCACTGTCACAATGGTCGTACGTGCCCTTCAGCTACTCCGAGGACATTGGGGAAATCAAGAAGGCCAGCTCTACCGGAAAGAAATACATTGTAGTGTTCACGGTCGATGAGAACGACAAGATAACGAGATTGGGGGAATATGCCAACAATCTGAAGATCTTCTCAGCGTTCGAGGGAAAGAGCTGCTTCGTCAAGCCGAACATAGTGTCTTCCGAAGGATACCCAACCACAACTGATCCAGATGTCATGAGATTCGTTCTTGAAAGACTGAAAGGGATCTGCCCGAGACTGGAGTCCGGGGACTGCTCTGCACAAGGTTCGCCCACAGATCACCAATTGGCTGACGTGGCCTCAGAAATGGGAGTTCCTTTCCACGACCTCAAGGTAAGTGAGACAGAGAAGATGGGGAGGGTGCCAGTTTACACTCATCCCAAGCAATTCGATTCCATTGTATCCCTACCCATATTAAAGGAGCATTTTGTTACTGGAATCACTTTCGCCGTCAAGAACAATTTTGGGTTTGTAGGGTCCAAGGTCAGGATGCGTCTTCATATCAGGGCGTCCAAGCTTCATGATACCATTGCAAAGCTTCATGGGGAATACCCGGTCGACCTTGTGATAGGGGACGCTTGCAGTACGATGAGGAGGGCCCAGGAAAAGAGATGGGGAGGAGTGCAGGAGCCATTGGGGCTTTTCTTCCTGAGCAATGCGCCTTTGGAACTGGATCTATTCGCCTGGAGATTGATGCCCAAGAGAAAAGTGAAACATCTGGAGATTGCCAGAAAGATGTACGGTGAGGGTGAGGTCCTGGTTTGGATGGACCCAGAAGCCAGAGGTTATTTCGGGTAGGATTCCCCTAGATAGAAAAGTCCGTTCTCGACAAAATTGGAGAATGGAGGAAAGCCTTGGTGGCAATCCTCCGGTTAAGTCCCGGTTTTGGGTATTGAATCGATTTGGGTTTTTCCGGCTACTCTACTGGCGGCTCGGCTGGTGGTTCTTCAGCCGGGGGCTCTTCCATTGGGGGGGCCTCTTCTATCATCGGTGCTGGAGGAGGCGGAACCTCTGCCACAGCTGCCGCACCCGCTTCCTTTATGGCGATACCACCGCCGACCATCAGGAGAATCGAGCCGACGAGGCAAATATACATGCCCAATCCGGTCGACGCTATGCCAGTAGCACCCACGAGGGCTATCAATATCGACATCAAGGCTAGGGGGATAAGCACAAACACCAACGCGAGAATACCAAAGATCATGCCCAATATGGCAGTGACCTTCTTCCCGATGGCGACCATTACCATGCCTATTAAGCCGAACACGAGGACCAGTATTCCCCAAATGCCGAATGCTATTCCATTCCAGCTTATTAGTGAGGTCTCCAGCCAGGGCAGGAAAACTCCCACAAGCGCCAATATCCCACCAATTATCCCTAATATCCTACCAGGACCAACTCCCATCTTACATGCCTCCGACCCCCCAAACCTCTTGGGGGGTCAGCTTAACATCATTTTCTCTTATAAAAAGATTATGCTCATTAGCTTCACGGGTTGTCGCAGATGTTGAGAGTATGGCCAAGGCCGTTTGAAGTCTCGCCGTAAGACCGACAGTCAGATTCTCGCTCTTTTTCCGTTTGAGATGCTCTGCGCCTCAAATGGCCCGTGCTAGTATACTTCGAAGGATTTCAGAATCTTTATAATACTGATTGGGTATTACCACGTTAGTTTTACGAGGTGAATGTACAATGGAAGAAGGACAAGGATATAGTGAGCCAAGCAGTGCGCCTCCTCCGGCACCAGCGGCAGCACCAGCTCCCGCACCGAAGGCGAAGGGTGCAATCCCCGCTTTGGTTGTCGCGGTTATCGCGCTGGCCATCGCTCTGATTGGGATGGTGATGTTCCCTGGACCTACTGGATCGACAGGACCAGATGGGGCGCCGGGAGCAGAAGGACAAGATGGGGATGACGGAGATAGAGGACCAACAGGACTTGCAGGTACAGCTGGCGCCGATGGTGCAGCTGGCGCCGATGGTGCAGCTGGCGCCGATGGTGCGGACGGTGCGGACGGCACCGCTTGTTGGGATCTGAATGAGAACGGTGTGAAGGATCTTGCAACCGAAGACATCAACGGCGATCTGGTTGTTGACGTGTTGGATTGTACAGGTGCGACAGGACCGGCAGGACCGGCAGGACCAGTAGGACCAGCAGGTGCTGACGGTGCAGACGGCATCGCCTGTTGGGACCTGAATGGGAACGGCGTAGGGGATGTTCCAGCCGAAGACATCAATGGTGATCTGGTCGTAGACGTGCTGGATTGTACAGGTGCGACGGGACCACCAGGACCACCAGGACCACCAGGACCGGGGGGGATTATGTCCTCGAATTATACCGACACTGACGTGGCATTCAACGGTTGCACGAACTTCCATAGCGTCACCATCACTGTACCATCAGCGGGTTCGGTGGTCGTCAGCGCGCTCGCGAAACTGACCCTCAACCACGTGAATGGCCAGCAATCTGGATGGGCAATCTTCGTTGAAGATGCTCCTGATGCCTGCGATTGGAGCCAAGCTTGGATAGACGAAAAAGGCGCTCTCGACCCAGACAACGGACTCTTGGAAAAGAGCGGTTTCTTGGTGAAGGATTTCCCCGTTGCTGCAGCTGGAACCTACACTTTCTATGTGAACGGGTACATGTGGTTTGGCGAGGACGCGGCGGACGAATTTGACCATTCTTGGATGATTGCAACCTTCTACCCATCCTGATTGATCTGGTACGAGCTGAGCTGCTCGCTCGAATCCTAATCTCCGCCACAAAAGCAAGCAGAATCATCTGACTCCATGGAGATCTAGCCTCAATAGGCCGTTCGAATTACCCTATCTAGCAGAAGCAAGAGACCTCTAGAAGCCGTAGTGTGCGTGCCAATAAGACTTCGGAATCATTATAATAATGGACAGTCATTATCGCTGCAGTTTTGAGGTGAATGTACAATGGAAGAAGGACAAGGATAATAGTGAGCCAAGCAGTGCGCCTCCTCCGGCACCAGCGGCAGCACCAGCTCCCGCACCGAAGGCGAAGGGTGCAATCCCCGCTTTGGTTGTCGCGGTTATCGCGCTGGCCATCGCTCTGATTGGGATGGTGATGTTCCCTGGACCTACTGGATCGACAGGACCAGAGGGCGCACCGGGAGTAGACGGACAGGATGGAGATGACGGAGATAGAGGACCAACAGGACCTGCAGGTACAGCTGGCGCCGATGGTGCGGACGGTACAGACGGCACGAACGGTACGGACGGCACGAACGGTACGGACGGTACGGACGGCACCGCCTGTTGGGATCTGAATGAGAACGGTGTGAAGGATCTTGCAACCGAAGACATCAACGGCGATTTGGTTGTTGACGTGCTGGATTGTACAGGTGCGACGGGACCAGCAGGACCAGCAGGACCACAGGGAATACAGGGACCGCCTGGGACCCCGGCCACGGTGTTGTGGGCGGTCGTCGAATCGGACGGAACGCTCGCCCGCGGGAGCAACGTGGCGAGTACCAACCAGATGGCCACGGGCCAATACACTGTCCGTTTCAACCAGGACGTGCGCGGTTGCGCCTACGTCGCGACGCTCGGTTTGACCAGTTTCGTAGGGGTAGCACTGCCGGGGAGTATTACCGTCGTTGGTGAGTTTATGGACCCGAGCGGCGTCTGGGTCTCGACCTACGACATATCTGGAGCGGACGATGACCGATCGTTCCACCTTACCGTATTCTGCTAGACGTCACGAACTCGATTCGGCTCAGGATCCACCGTCTGGCAGCCAGAGGTGCTTGTGACGGGGGCGGAGTCCGAGAACGATCCATGTTAGAGTACGGTATAGTATCTGCAATAGCCGTGCTGATGTGGAGGTTATCGGTATAGGTCAACATTCCAACGGGTCTTACTCATCCTCTCTGCTCTTGGAACGTACAAATGAATTCAAATCCTTGAAATACAGCCCTGTGCGGATGCACCATCTGACATACGTGGATAGGTCTGTGTTCAGTCTTCTGGTCTCATCCTTGACCTGCTCAAGAAGCTCTGGATTGATTCTCACCTTGAGTGTCTTTGTGTACTTCCCTCCGGTTGCCATCTGGTGACCTCCGTCTGCTTGCCATAATTGGCTGAGGATAGAAAAAGTTCCGGGAGAAAAGGGGTGCCAGGTCACCGCCGTAAGCCCCCTTCTGTTTTAAGCGGCATTCGACTTAGCGTCCTACCACAATTTGGACTTGCTCCAGTGGGGTGTCGCCGTCTCACCAGATCCCGCAACAACGTCCTCGGCAACCGATTCATCCTAATTGCGGGCTGTGTCGTTTCTGCGCCCTTGCCGACCCTCTCGAGCCACCGACTTGCGTCGATCCACACTTGAAGTGGAGGGGGGACTTTCCTCAGCGCATAAGCACCGTCAGCCGCCCACGGTCTCCTGGCAGGGAAAGATAGGAAATAGCTAGGGTAAATAGTTTTCCTTAATATCGTTGTGAGGGCTACTCTAATCTAATGGCTCTGAGGATTGGGATACTGTCCAGCATCTGTTGACCGAGGATACTCCATAGTATTCCCTTAGCTTTTGGAAGATTGGTATCTGTTCTTACAACTTCTGATTCTGTAATGACATGAGACAGGGGAACGTCGTGTTCCTTCATGTCTATCTCGAAGTCAACGATTTGGACGGGATGAACTGTTGTGACAACAGGTGTTTCTTCCGAAACCAGCTCAAACTGTCTAGCGATGGCAAACTCAAGATCTGAATACCCTCCACCCTTCCCAACTCTTCCGCCTTTCTCGTTGACAGCTACTGATCCAGCTATGACCAGGTCCACCTTTTTCATATCTTTCGGATGGACCTTTCTTCCATACTTGAACGCCCCCTTGATTGTCGAAGCCTTTGATACATTGCTCCCCAGAAACCTGGGATCCAGTTCAATGAAGCATTCCAATTCTCTTAGCCTCGGGACTGCCATATAGACAATCTTCCCATCTTGTAGTGCCAATTCTCTCACAAACTTCTGAGGACTGTCCGGATTTGACTTGATAACCCTAGCATCTACCCATTCTTCCAGTTCGGTCAGTTTCTTCGCAGCTTCCTCAGCACCTACGAAATTCGGAATCCTACCGTACACAGGTCTTGGAAATCGAGCTATGTTCCTCTCTTCCATTATTTTCCAAATCTCTTCACGAATCTCTTGCTTGTCCATTGCCCTACCCGAATCCAAGAATTCCAGCTATCTTCTCTCTATTCTCTGGATGGGCCTCAAAATACTTCCTGGATGGCTCCAGAATCTCCGCGAGACACTTGGACGTAGCAGATTTCAGATCAGCTGGATGCAGTTCCCCGCTTGAGTAGGCACTTCTCAATTCACCATAACTTGAGTAGACCACATCCCCACCGTACTTCTCCGGCCTCTCCACCTTGAACTCATCCCTCTTTCGGAAGACTATGATCCTCACTGTTTCCAGAACTGGATTGCCCACCACATCTTTCTCAGGACAGAAAGCCTTGTTGATTTTGTTCTCTATCTCATCTGGAGTATCGTGAAGGAAAACGCACGTCTCCGGTTTGGACTTGCTCATCTTCAGTTCGGCCGCATCCATTCTCCCTCCGCCCTGCAAACTCGGAAGCAACGGAGTGTGTATCGCGACTATCTTATTCCACCCCAATTTCGGTGCGATATCTCTTAGCAACATATGCGCATGACGCTGGTCCATTCCTCCATATGCAACATCCAGGTCCATTTGCACTATGTCGGCCACCTGCATGGCCGGATAGATCATCTTGGACGCGTCCAGATCCGCCTCCTCTTCGGACCTGCCCATGATGGACATTGCCCTCTTGATCCGCGCGACCGTGGCCGCCTTGGATATTCTCAGCACCTTCTCCCAGTAGGATTTGTCATTCACCAATTCACTGGCAAAAATGAACTTCACTTTTGACTCATCCACTCCCAGAGAAACCAGAGCATCCTTAACATACAGCCCGCATGTGTAGATGTTCTCCAAATCCCCCTCGAGCTTGTCGTTTATGAACGCGTGCCAGTCCGCCAAGAGCACCCTCACGTCAAAACACACGTTCGTGAAATCTATCAATTTCTCAGCAATCGGAATTCCCTGCCCAATGTGCATCAGACCCGAAGGTTCCAAGCCTATGTAAGCTCGCGGACAGTCCTTCGTTTCCAGCAGGGTCCTCAATTCATCCGGGGTTACGATCTCCTCAGTACCGTTCTCCAACGTGGCAATCTTCTCTTCTAGATCCATCGAAGCGGTAAGAGTGTGCATTCGTTTTAAGACTTTTTGTGGAGTTCTCTTTGAACAAAAGGATCGCGGGCTATTCTTCCTGCGACCGCAGAGCTTCCTTGGCCTCGGCCGCCCTCTTGTCCCCGCGCTTTATGTCCTCGTACGCAAAGCGGAGTATTTCCATCCCGCTGAGCTCACCAACAAGCTTGTAGTCATCATCCACGATCGGCATGTCGTTCATCTTGAGCTCTTCCATCTTTTGGAGAGCTTCCACCAGATTGGTGTATGGATTGACCACTATCGGGTCACGCATGAGATCATCAACATCCTCACGAAATATGTCGCGGAGATACTGGATGAGGCCCACAACCCCCTTCCGCCTGGCACCCAGTCTTGCATTTGTGATCCTGATCATGTCGCGGAAAGAAATCGTCCCTATCAGCTTTTCCTCGGTGTCCAGCACATATACGTTCCGACCGCGGGGACGCACAATGAGGGCAGCCACCATTTTCCATATCGGGTCGCCCGTACGAACAGTCGAAGGTTCTATGTCGTACAAGCTGGAGATATCTTCAACACGGAGATCCTCAGCATTCCGATGGAACAACACTTCAAGCTTATCTTCTGCCATTCTCGCACCTCCACGGAGTAGGAAATCAACTGATATTATTGTTTCCCTACACATTTGAAGATAACAAGCAAAGGCTTAATTATCGCAAGGACATTTTTGAGATGGATGAAAAGGAGAATGAAGCGAAAGGGTCGGCCGCGAATAGCCACAAAGGTCCTGGAAGGGGCACTGGTGGAAAGAGCGAAGGAACTGAGGGACGACCCGGAACTGCTTTTCCCAAGATGCGAGGACCACGAGGACCATTACTACAAGTACAAGGTCAGGTTCGAACGGATCGCGAGATACTCGGAGAACGAGAGGAAGCTGAAGGCGCTGTCAAAATGGGGTGACCAGTTGTCGAGAGCGTTCGCAACCTCTCTATCTATCGCCCTGAAGGGGGAAGTACCTTACCTGGCAACACTCAACGTCAGGGGGCGGGACGTATCATTCGTGTTCAACACCAAGGTCAGGAAGGAGATCCTCTTGGGTGTTCAGCATTACTCGGACCCCGACCTGCGGATACTGGCATTTGCACACATTGCAAAATCCAAGCGGCTTTTCCTCTACGCCATGAGAGAGGATTTCGTGTGCACAGGAAGGGAGGACAACCCTCCACGGAAATATGTGAGCGAAGCACTGGGGCTTACCAAATATCCGTTGAAAAGGGAGGAGGACACCTATCTCTGTGCTCATTGTGGAAAGAAAGGGGTGCCCCATCTTGTCATCTCCTGGATTGAGCCCGGGATCGAGATAGGGATATGCGAGTCATGTGCAAAGGGTGGGAACACCTATCATACGCTCACCAGAAGGTTCATCTCCTACGATCCAAGGCGGAGTTTCAGCTTCGAGGTCCGGCCCAACTTCATCTGTGACGAAGGGGAGGAGTGCGTTCTGAACGAGAAGACCTCATTGTCTCAGACCCTCATTGCCCAATATATCGCGGGCGGGATCTCGGACTCGGAGCTCATTGAAGAGCACATGGATTCCATCCGAACGCACATTCCACCGTCCGCGGAGAGGGTTCTCGCTCTGGGAAACAGGTGCTACGGGTCCGACACGGAAGCCTTCATAGACGCTCTGAGCCCCTCCAAGATCGAGAGGAAAGCGCTGGAGCTTCTCCTGGAGGAGATGGACGACAGCTTGGTTGTGGAGAGCGCCACCCCGAACAAGATACTGATGACCTATTGGGATTTGTATGGCGTGGATGTTCTGGATTCGATAGTCGGGGACAGGGATCTAGCACAGAAGGTGTTTGACAGGGGTTTGAGGAAGAAAGACACGCCCGCAAAGGTCCTGAAGGTCGCCCTATCAAAAGCTAAGAAGGAAGCCATTGAATCCAGTTTGCCCAAGTACAAAAGACTACCTCCTCTGGCCGCTTTCGCTGACAGGGTCTCAAGGGCTTTTAAGATGGAAGGAAAGGCATCCGCGATCAGGGAAGTGGAGAGGGAATCCAGCCAGGACACCAAGATCAGGTCAGTGAGATACGCGTTCATGCAAGCCCTGGGGTCGGCAGAGGGCAAGGATTGGCAGTTCACCAAGGAGCAGTTGGATTTTGGGATATTCCTCAAGGACCACGCGCAGAAGCTGATGGAATCGGAAGGGGACGACTATCATGATTCTCTGCAGGATCTTCTGAGGGCGAGCGGGTCCACGCAGGAGATTTAGTTGAAAGGGAAGTCCGATTCTTGGTCTGCGAAAGACTTAAGATTTGGACAGTCATTTGTCGTAGTGGAGGGTCCGAATGGTCAGGCACGAGATTCCCCCTTTGCCGTCTACCGAACCTTGTTCAATGCCGCCCCGGGAGGCTGAGCCCCTCAAGAAAGGCTTCGGTCGATGGGCAGTCATTGGGATTATCATCCTGTTAGTCGTCCTGGCTTCGCTGTTTTTTGGCTGGGTGTTCCTTTCATAGAGGCCCAAGTCCCGAAGTGCGAAGTGGGGTCAATTTCCGTTATACAGTCAACGCCCAAACGGTCCTTGAAATAAAATCAGTGTTTCAGATTCTAGCTGGCTTTCAGCTGACGCGAACATCCAGAACAATGTGAGAAACGCCAGGCGCGTAGGATTTTATTCTTCTTTGCCTCAGTATCTCCACCTTTCTTCCTTCGCCTTCTGCCGCTTTCTGGACCGTGGATATTGGCCTGTCTGGCAGCAGCTCGTTCGGACAACTCTCATGATAATGAACGATCCCCTCGTCCCCAATGACACTCATCGCTTTCGGCAGGTAGACATCCCCCCCGCTCAGGTAGCCCATGACAACTCTCGTGGCCAATCCTTCGGGTGCAACTTCCAGGCAGTCCCCCAGGATGGGACAGATGGTCTCTTCCACCTCGTTCAACCTGACGTTCTCACAAAGATACTCGAACGCCACGGGGTTGATCTCGATCGAATATATCTCAGCCGGATTGGTGTGAACAGCCATGGGAAGGGAGAAGTAACCGATGCCAGCGAACATATCCACCACTATGTCCCCCTCCTCGCACACCTTCGCCATCCTGACCCTCTCATCTATGTTCCCCGAGGAGAACATGAGCTCTTTAGTGTCCAGTTTGAACAGAACTCCGTTTTCCTTGTGGATGGTGACCGTTTCCGTTCCCCAGACCGTGCTCACCTTCGGCCTTCGGATGTTCTCTTCCACTCCTCCAACATCCTCGAGCACCGTCTTGGCACCCAACACTTCAGCGTACACCTTCGCAATCTCTTCCTCGTACTGTCGCAGTCTGTCATCAAGTTTGAAGATGAGGACATCTCCCAGTTGCTCCCATTTGGATGGAAGGTATTCAACCAGTTCGTGGGGGATGCGGACTCTCTTTGCCATTTCGACATGCGGATCATAAACAGGGGCTCTCTCCACCGGGCTTTCTTGCTCAATGGATACGGCACCCCATTCTTTCAGATCAATACCTTCCAGTCCTGTTATGGGGATTTCCACGAACTCCCCTTCCACCATGAACTTCCTTCCTGCGTCCAGCAGCCCGAGTTCCGACAGTTCGGTACGCAGTTCTTCTGCTTTCTTCCTCTCTACCCTAAGGGCGAGCATCAAATCTCTATCGTCGCAAGGAATAAAAGAGTTCTGCAAACGCCAAACTTATATGGGAAGAGAAGTTTTTCCGCAACACGATGAGGAGATTTCTCCCGCTTCTGGTCCTAGCAGTGTTCATATTCCCGAACGTGGGGGGTGTGTCAACTCTGTCCGACCCATCCAAAGTCAACAAGATTCTGAGCGTGGAAGAAACTCCCCAGCTGGCTCCCGGTGGTAAAGGTCCGATTCTATTGACACTCCGTAACCCGTACGACAACGACATGACCTTCGTGAACCTGACGGCAAGCATCTACCTCTACGTTTCATCCGAAGAGACCAGACAAGTAGATGCCAATTGGAGCTGGTCCGAGCCCTATTTCGAAGAGGCCGGAACGGGGGTCAAAGAATACACTTGGCGTATCGATGAGCTGCTGCCTGGAGCCGAAAACGAGACCGATCTGGTGCTGACCGTCATTACTAGTTCGAACGCTCCCCACGGGGGGTTGCTTGACCAGGGATCGTTTTTCGTCAGATTCGAGCTGGAGTTCGATTACCTTCACGACAACGGGACCCACGAACACCCCGTGATGAAGTCCCGGGGCCACTTCACTGACGAGGACTGGGAGTTCGCCAAGCAACCGCCAGTGGACGAGAATGACCCCAACTACCTGGGAAACCTCAATCTGACACATTTGGGCGTGGACGGGTTACTGCCAGACACTTCCTTCGGCGTTCTGGAACCCTTCCCTGACTGGATCCTGTACGCGCTGGTCGTTGCTGCTGCCGTCTTCCTCGTTCTTGCCCTTCTTTTCTACCTCGAAGAGAACCCCGAGAAATGGCCAGGCCTCTCAAGGAGGTGGATCAGGGTCAGAAGCTCCATGAAGCAGTCAAAGAGGCTCTCCGAGAAGAAGAAGGAGAAGATTCCTCGCAAAAAGGTTTAATACCCATTCACACTTTTGACGCCCCGATGGAAGAAGAAGAGGAAACGGCCGAGATATTTCCCAAGAAGGTGGCCGTAACATTCTACGCCTTTCTCATAGTCCTCGGCATTTTGATGTATGTCGGATGGGGCATATACTACGGCACTTGGAACCTTCTTGAGCCTGAAAGCGTAGGTGTCTATTCCATCGTTGTAATTCTGTTAGGGTTCGGGATAACCGGCATCCTTCTCTATTCCAGGCGCTAATAGGTTTTTGCGGCACATATCGGGGTTTTGGTCTCTTTCCCGCAGACGATGCACTTGCCTTCGAACTCTTCGCTACCCACAGGTTCTCCCAGGATTGACAGGTTAGTCTGGTCTTCTATCTCGTGTCCGCATTCCTCCTCTCCGCACCAGCCCATCATCATTACCCCGCTCTTGACCTCGTCCAGACTATTTATTAAAACGATGTTCTCTCTCATCTCCTCCTCAGAGCGCGTCCGAAGGTCCCCCTGAATCTGTTTCAGCATCTCCTTGACCTTTGAGGCCATCCCCTTTCTCTGGATCATGTCCTTGTTCATGTTGTCCCTTCGTACGACCGTCACCACGTTTGCCGTGAGGTCCTGCTTGCCGATCTCTATCCTAAGGGGCACGCCCTTCGCCTCCCAATCGTAGAACTTGTTGCCAGGGCGCAGGTCTCTTTCGTCCAGGTGAACCCTCACGCCGGATTCCTTCAGCTCATGGTAGACCTCGTTGCACTGGTCCGTCACTTCCGTCTTGGAACCTTTTGCCAGTATCGGGACGATCACAACTTGGATTGGTGCGATCTGGGGCGGGAAAAGAACCCCTTTATCATCCCCGTGGATGGCTATGACAGCGCCCAAAAGCCTCTCCGCCATGCCGAACGTTGTTTGATGTACGGGTTTGTGCTCCCCCTTCTCGTCCTCGTATGTGATGTTGTAAGGTTCAGAGAAGTTGGTCCTGTACTGATGTATGGAGCCCAGCTGCAGGGTTCTTCCCGTGGGCATGAGCGAATCGATGCCGATGGTGTAGTATGCACCCGCGAATTTGTCCCACTCGGGTCTCCTGCACAAGATGTAGGGTAGACAGTACTCCTTACCCAGTCGCTCTATTATCTCGATGTTCTCCGCGATCTGTCTCTCGGCATCCTCGAAGGAATCGTGGCAGGTGTGGGATTCAAAGAAGTGTATTTCCCTCACGCGCATGAACGCCCTCGTCTGTTTGGTCTCGTACCGGAACACGTTCACAATCTGGTAGATCTTGAGGGGAAGATCGGCATGGGAACGCACCCAAAGGGCAAAGACGGGGTACATGGCGGTCTCGCTGGTGGGTCTCAGGAGGAGTCGCACATCCAGTTCAGTCGTCCCGGCATGAGTGACCCAGTAGACCCATTCCTCGAAACCCTTGATGTGATCCGCCTCTTTCTTGAACTGGTCCTCCGGTATCAACAGAGGAAAACACACCTCATCGTGACCGGTGGCGTCAAACTCCCTCCTGATGAATCTGTCAATAAGACGCATGGCCTTCCAGCCGTAGGGAGTCCAGACGTTCATGCCTTTTATCGGATATCTCTTATCGGACAGGTTCGCCTTCTCAATGACTTCCGGATACCATTCGCTGAAGTTCTCTTTCTTCCTCATGCTATCTCAACCTAAGGAAATTCCTTTCGATTTAAGATGGTTTTGGTCTAGATAGAAAAAATGAAAAGGGTTAGAGGGTGGCTCCGCAGAGGAAGCATTCTGTGGCGTCCACGGGGACTTCACTTCCACATGAAGGGCATTCCTTGGTCGCTCCGGCCGGTTCTTCCTCCGTGGCTGGTGCTTCTTCCGCTGGAGCGGCTGCTGCTACTGGTGCCGCCTTTTCTTCCACGGTCTCCTCTTCCTCCACCAGCTCTTCCTCCTCTTCGGCTGGAGCTTCTTCCTCTTCGTACACCTCTTCTTCCTCTTCCACCAGTTCCTCTTCTTCCTCTTCTTCAGCTGGTGGCAGCTCTTCCTCGGGCTCCTTCTTCTTGCGCTTGGCCGCGAGGGCAATGAGCGCAATGATCATCACGATCACGATGATTATGATGATCCACATCCAGAGTTCTATGCCAAATATCCTGTCATCGGTGGGTGTGACCGGGGCCTCGATCTCAAGAGTGACAGGTGTCACAGTGCCGCTGTTGCCAGCCTCGTCCGTGACTGTCAACCTGACTATGAATGTCCCTGCCGTTCCATATTGGAAGGTTGGGTTCTTCAGTGTCGAGTCTTCCACTGTGTCACCATCAAGGTCCCAAGAGTAGGTCAAATTGGTTTCACTCTCATCGGCTGTATTGAACTGAATCACCTCATTCACGAGGAGATCGCCAGTGTACACGATGTTCGCTGTTGGGATGGTACAGTCAATCATGACTGGGACCGAGACATTCGAAGTGGTCTGACCTTCGGCGTCCGTCACTTCCACCTGAATCTGGATTGCGGTATCAGCATTCAATTGCGGACAGCTAACAGTCCAAGTGTGGTTCAATTCACCCTCAAGCTCTATTATCAGTAGGGTGGTTGTGTCGAACACGTACGACACGTCCACCTTGAGATCAGCTGTTGGTGTATCCACGTCACTCATGAGCCACTCGATGAATAGTGTATCGTCTGCCTTAAGAGGAGACTCGGAGCCGTCTGGGAACAATACTGCCACAATGGGTGGTGGGCTGTGTTCTGTAATGAAGTTGAACGTGTAGTCTGCTGCTAGGAAGTTGCCAGGATCTGAGGGATCCTTCGCAGTTGTGTTTATGGTTACTGTGTAATCCAAAAAGTACGCAAGATCGCTATCCGGGTCGAAAGTGACCGTAGTGAAAGTCGGGTCCCATGAGAAGGTTCCTGTAACCACGGTGGTCCCTGTTCTCATCCACCAAGTGGCTGGATCTTCAACGGTAACATTGTCCATCGGCTCTGAGAATTCCACCACAACATTTGTGCCGATTGTCACGTTCTCCTGATTATCTATCGGACCTGGAGGCACCTCAATTGCTGTGGGAGGGGTCGAATCGATTATGAAGGTCGGAGAGGTGTCATTGTCCACAAGATGGTCGTCCAAGTCCTGGATGGTTGCATGGATGACGCAATCAGTTGCGTCTATGAGAGGAACAGTCCACACATAGGGCGGCGTAGTCCATCGTGCGTCGTCTCCCCGGGCCCCATCGATAACATAGTCAGGCGGTCCACCACAGGAGTAGTTCAGCCAGACATATGTCAGGTCAAGTCCGTCGACATGGGAGAAGCTGAACCAGATGTTCTTCGGCTTATCGCCCGTCCAGATCTGTCCGCCATCGGGATATGTTACGGAAATTGTGGGTGCTTTAGGTTCGTAGGTAGTGAAACAGGTGCTGTTCATCTGGGCCATCGGATATCCAGGATCGGAATCGTCCTTTGCTCCTGTCGAAGTATTAACGCAGTATGTTGTATTCTCCAGGAAGTCGGTGTGGTATATACTAAGTACCTCGTTCGTTGGATCCCAACCATAACCGGTTATGGTCACTCCCCCCGGCCAGATTGAAATCGCGCCTTCTACCGAGGTTGTATTCATCGGCTCGTCAAAAGTAATCACAACAGTTCTGTCTATGGGGACATTCTTATCATCGTAGATTGGATCAGTACTGATTACAGTCGGGGGTGTGTCATCCGTTTCAAAAGCCAGAGACACTACGCAAGTGGATTTCCCAGCAGGATTAATCGCGCAAACCTGGATCCTCATAAAGGGTGTGGTAGTGAATGGCAATGTCCAAACAACCTCCATCGGGGTTAATGCGTCAAACCATCCAGGGAAGTCCTGCATTGGTGTTGTGTTAAGCACTGCGGGGAACCAAAACCCAGCCATGCCATCTGCCGGATTGTAGCTGACATTAACCGTCAGCAGACTGTTTATGAAATTGTCGTCGTACAATGTCCAAGAGATATCATGCACCGATCCGCCTGTCCAGTCCTCTCCTCCGGCAGGAATAAGAATGTTGACCACTGGAGCTCCGATAACGGGTCTTGGCCATGGCGTATCTACGACAAAATCCGCCAAGTTGTCATTGGTATCAGTGTCAAAGACAGGGAACACACCGTCTCTACGCATGGCAAAATCAGTGACCGCGCAAGCTGGAGCAGCCGCATCGGTCATTATTGTGTTGTCAGGCTCATGATTCAGACCAACATTGTGAGTTCCGCCGGTCGTGGCATTCCACTCAACTCGGTCCACCACGATGTCATAGCCACTGAATGCCGTTGCAGTGTTGCTCCAAACAAGCTTAAGTTCATCTCCGCAGGCATCAAGGTTGTCCATTGTTGTCAGGTTGGCATAGAAGTATGCCGTGGCGTTCGAGAGACCTGACAGCACAAAGGATGGGCCGTTCAGAACACCATCGTTCTTCTCCAGATAGAAACCTGTCATATCAAAGAAGGGCCGCTCGGTATATATCAGGACATAGTCAGGCCAACCGTCTGTAGGCTCTGGTACTATCATGCTGATCTTCGGGAACATCGGGGGCTGTGTCATAGCTAGGTTGATGTCTGTATTGGTAACATTCGCGGTCATCCAAAGATCCACCTCTTCGAATATCCCGTAGTTGAGTATGCTATCATCCTCGGGATCCAGATCGATCATGGTCATGTCGCCCCAAGCAAGCATTATGTGCTCATCGAAATCTCCGCCTTCCTTTACCCATGGAGTGTTGGGGTCTAAGGGAGCAGTCATGTGGTTGCCATCGATGTCAACGTCATAATATATGTCAGGACCAACCGGCCAGGTGTCGTTCCTCCCGTATTCAACACCGTCTATCCACGCTGTTATCCTCTCGCCAACGTCCATTCTCACGCCAGTTTCGTCATACGGAAATCCGTACATGTTGTGTGGTATCGGTACCGCGGCCACCACATTCATGGTGAGAGGTAGCAAACCGCTGAAAACCATAATAGCCACTAACGCACTAGCCCAAATAGGGGTCAATCTTTTCATACACTTCCTCCTCCTTCAGTCTGAAAGAGTCTTTGGGTGAGAAAGCAGTATCCATATTTATACCTTTTTCAAATTGGAATAGCCACATTACTCCTTTGTAATCGAATAGTCTTAAATACAAACAGGACCTATTTTCCGAGGCGAAAGGCATGACGGGAATTGTGGAATGTGTCCCTAACTTCAGCGAAGGCAGAAGGAAAGAAGTGGTTGATGCCATTGCAGATGCTGCCAGGAACGTTCAGGGAGTAAGAGTGCTCGACGTGGAGATGGACGCTTCGCATAACAGAGCCGTTCTGACGTTTGTGGGTGAACCGGAAAAGGTGAAAGAGGCTGCATTCGCCTGCGCCTCAAAAGCAGCTGAATTGATTGACCTGAACAATCACACTGGAGAGCATCCAAGAGTTGGTGCAACTGATGTTATTCCTTTCATACCAATAAGTGATACTAATATGGAGGACTGCGTAGAACTGGCAAAATCGTTGGGGGCTGAGATTGCAGAGAAGTTGGGGATTCCGGTTTATCTGTATGAGGAGGCGGCCACACGCCCTGAGAGGAAGAACCTCGCCAAGGTCAGGGAGGGTCAGTTCGAAGGACTGAAGGAGGAAATCAGAACGAATCCAGACAGGGCCCCAGATTTCGGTCTTTCCGAGCTGCATCCCACAGCCGGGGCTACAGTTGTTGGAGCCAGGGAACCCCTGATTGCGTATAACATAAACCTGGGAACCAGTGATGTCAAGATAGCAAAGGCAATTGCCAAATCCGTACGATACAGCAGCGGCGGTCTGAAGCACGTGAAGGCCCTTGGGTTCGAAACGGACAGGGAGAATGTTGTCCAGGTATCGATGAACCTTGTGAACTACAAGGAAACGCCCATATTCAAGGTCTTCAAGATGGTGATGTCGGAGGCGGAGAAGTGCGGTGTGTCCGTCATTGGTTCCGAGATCGTGGGCCTGGTCCCGGAGGATGCTCTGATCGATTGTTCCGAACACTATCTGAGGCTTGAGACCTTCCAGAAGAACCAGATACTCGAGTACAAGTTGAGGGAATAGAATGCTAGCAGACCAGAATCTGAGGGAGTTCCTGAAGTCAGTGTCCGCGTCCTCTGCCACCCCAGGCGGCGGTAGTGCCGCGGCCCTGTGCGGTGCGCTTAGCGCATCTCTGTCCGCCATGGTCTGCAATCTCACCATCGGGAAGGACAAGTACAAGGATGTCCGGGAGGAGATGGAAAGGGTCCTGGCCTATTCCTCCAGGCTTGTGGAGAGGTTGACCGAGCTCATCGATGAAGATGCCGAGGCATACAATAGCGTCATTGCCGCCTTGCGCCTGCCAAAGGAGACGGACGAAGAGAAAGAGAAAAGGATTAAGGCCATGCAGAGCGCCTTTAGAAGGGCGATAGCCGTACCCCACGAAGTGATGGAACTGGCCTTGGAAGCGATGAGGATGGCCCACACCGTCGCCAGGAAAGGGAACGAGGGAGCGGTGTCCGATTCTGGGTCCGGAGCGATGATGGCTTACGCCGCCCTTCACGCGGCTTCAATGAACATCAAGATGAACCTCAAGGAGATAGAGGACACAGAATTCCGAGAGGAAGTGGAGGAGAAGCTGAAGGCAATGGAAGAGGAAGTGGATCTGCTTCGCGTGGACGTGATGGCGGAAGTGGAGTCCAAATTCTGATTTCCAAAAGGATTAATTCTCCTGAGCTCTTTCTGATTCTGATCTCTCATGAAGAAGATTGTTGCGAACCGAGGGTCCGGGATTGAATGTAAAGGGTGGAGGCAGGAAGCTCTCTTGAGGATGCTCCAGAACAACTTGGAGAATGCCGAACTACCAGAGAAGCTGATCATCTACGGTGGAACGGGAAAAGCCGCCAGAAACTGGGACTGTTACAATGCCATTGTTGATTCTTTGAAGGAACTGGAAGATGATGAGACACTCTTAGTTCAGTCTGGAAAGCCTGTGGGGGTCTTCAGAACGAGCGAAAGAGCTCCGAGGGTGCTGATCGCAAATGCCAATCTCGTTCCAAGGTGGTCGACGTGGGAGAAGTTCTACGAACTGGAGGACCTGGGACTGATGATGTACGGCCAGATGACGGCTGGTAGCTGGTGTTACATCGGGACTCAGGGGATCGTCCAGGGCACGTACGAGACCTTTGCCGAGTGTTCCAGGAAGAACTTCGGCGGTTCGTTGAGGGGGAAGCTGGTACTGACCGGAGGTCTCGGTGGCATGGGAGGAGCGCAGCCTCTTGCGATAAAGATGAACGAAGGTGTTTCGATCACTGTCGAAGTGGACGAGAGAAGGGCCAAGCGGAGGTTGGAGGCAGGCTTCTGTGATGAGATCGTCACCGATATGGCTGAGGCCGTGCAGATCGCCAGGAACGCTGTTGAAGAAGGTCCAAAATCCGTTGGGTTGATTGCCAACTGTGCAGAAACGCATCCCGATTTGCTCGAGCAGGGTCTTTCCCCGGACGCGGTCACCGATCAGACCTCGGCACACGACGCCCTGAATGGATATGTTCCAGCTGGATTGTCGGTCCAAGAAGCCGAGGATCTGAGAAAGAGCGATCCGGACGGTTATGTGAAAAAGTCATATGCTTCCATGGCGACCCACGTGAAGGCAATGCTCGGGTTCCAGAAGGCTGGGAGCGTTGTGTTCGATTATGGCAACAACATAAGGGGGCAGGCATATCAGGCAGGAATCCAGAACGCTTTCGATTTCGGAGGTTTCGTACCCCTCTTCATACGACCTATGTTCTGTGAGGGGAGAGGCCCCTTCCGATGGATCGCGCTCTCTGGTGATGAGAACGACATACTGGAGACGGACAAGGTCGTGATGAGGGAGTTCTCGGATAACGAGCAATTGGTGAGATGGATAGGGCTCGCGGAGGAGAACCTTCCGTGGGAAGGACTTCCGGCAAGGGTATGCTGGCTTGGATACGGTGAGAGGGCTAAGTTCGGAAAGATCATCAATAGTATGGTAAAGGAAGGAGAGCTCTCGGGCCCCATTGCAATCACACGCGATCACTTGGACTGCGGCTCTGTGGCCTCTCCAAACAGGGAGACCGAGAAGCTGAAGGACGGCAGCGATGCTGTTGCGGACTGGCCATTGCTCAACGCCATGTTGAATGCCTCTGCCGGGGCGGACCTCGTGGCGATTCACAACGGTGGTGGTGTCGGGATCGGATACTCCACGCACGCGGGAATGATTGTCATAGCGGATGGGACCAAGGAGGCAGAGAAGAAGATCGAGAGGGTGCTGACCGCGGACCCAGGTATAGGGATCGCAAGACACGCGGATGCTGGGTATCAAGAGGCAATACGATTCGCCAAGGAAAGATCAATGAAGATTCCAATGATGGTGCGTTAGATGTATTCATTCAAGTCCAAGAACTGGATCGAGAAGGACGGAAGGTATGTGATAGGTGAGGGTAGAGCGGCGCTTCTGAAACTCATCGTTGAATACGAATCACTTACGCGTGCTGCACAGGAAATGGGAATGTCCTACCGCCATGCTTGGGGGGTACTGCGGGAAATGAGCCAAGCATTCGGAAAGGAGATCGTTCACTCAGAGAGGGGAGGCGCAGAGGGTGGAAAGACCGTTCTGACTCCTGAAGGGAAGGAACTTCTCGAGGAATTCGAGAAGAAACACGGAACGGTTCAGACCCTGATTTCCATCGGACTGAAATCCCCAATGCTTGCAGTTGATGGTCTCATTCTGATTGACGACAAGCTGGTACTGATCCGGCGGAAACACTACCCCTTCGAAGGGAGACTGGCCCTGCCCGGAGGTATGGTCGAATACGGGGAGAAGGTGGAGGGTGCGGTCTGCCGCGAGATGAAAGAAGAAACAGGATTGGACGTGAAGATATCTGAGATGCTGGGTGTGTATTCGGAACCCGGACGAGATCCCAGGGGGCATACCGTTTCGGTCGCCTACGTGCTGGAGCGAGTGGGGGGAAAGCTCAGGTCAGGCGATGATGCGAAAGCGATTGAACTTGTGGCTATCGATAAGATCCCTGATCTGGCATTTGATCATAATGAAATAGTGGAGGATTACATCACCTGGAGGAAAAAGCAGGAATAGACCATTGGGAACTCCTCCACATCTACTTCTGGCTTTGCCTCGCGTAGTTAACCATAAACATGGTTAACCTGAATTCGGTTTCCAGTCAACCTAAACAGCTCAAAAGTTAACCATAAACATGGTTAACTCGAATTTGGAATCCAGGCAACCACAAACAGCTCAAAAGTTAACCATAAACATGGTTAACTCTTGCTCTCCTCGTCTGGAGCAAGCTCCTCCGCCAATTGCTCCTCCCTTGGCGGCTCGGTTTCTTTCGCTGGACTAACACTGGCAGGGACTGATTTCCTCGCTCTCAATAGCATATAGAGGAGCAAAACAAGCAGCACTGCGAAGACAATAACGAATACCCACCAGAAGTCCTCAACTCCCAAACCTTTCAGTGGATCGTCGTCCAACCCATCTATGGTGCCATCCCCGTCCGTATCCCGATTCTCCGGATCGGTTCCCATGTTGAACTCTTCCAGATTGTTGAGGTAGTCACTGTCAGGGTCGTCAATTGCACCGTAGTCCAGATTTCCGAACTGTTCCTCTTCCCAGATGTCAGGAAGTCCGTCCTGGTCTGTATCATCTTCGGGAACGACGATTATTCGGGTCGTGTCCTCATCTGTGTTCCCAGCTCGGTCGGTTACTCGCAGAACGACTTCGAACACCCCAACATTGTCGAAATCATAGCTGGGGTCTGCCCCTTCCAACTCGATATTGCTTCCACCATCTGAGAATGTCCACGAGAAGCTGGCTATGTCATCATTGTCGGTCGATCCAGATCCATCGAAGCCGAATATTGCTCTTTGGATGATCGTTGCGTCCTGTCCAGCCTGGGCGTCAGGCGGAGTTGTATCAACAAACACATTCCTCTGAACGCTGTTGCAATTGCCTGCCTGGTCGCACGCTTTCACGTACACGGCGTTATCTCCTTCTGACAAAGCTATGACAACATCGAAGGAGCCGTTCGCCTCCACCTCAAATAGCTGACCGTTTATGGTCAGGGTTACGTCAGGTTCCGAACTCCCTTGCACTTGTGTCGATGTCTGTCGCGATATGAGACCGTTGACTGGGTTCGTTACTTGCAGCGGAGGAGCCAATGTGTCCAGGACAACAGATCTTTGTACGCTGTTTGTGTTTCCGGCCATGTCCGTTACGTTCACGAAGATGTTATTCTGTCCCGAGACCAAGATGAGGCTGGTGGAGAAGCTTCCGTCCGGTTGAACTGTGACTGGATTGCCATTCATCTGTAGGGTTGCGGAGGGTTCGGTCCAACCGCTTACCGGAGTATTCTGAACGTTTGTGATTAGGCCATCCTCAGGAGAGTCTAGGAAGAGATGGGGTGGGATTGTGTCTACATTTACTGTTACCAGCATATTCGCCTTGTTCCCAGCAGCATCTTCAGCACTCACGCTTACAGGGTTCGAACCCTCGAAGAGTGCAACGGGAACCTCGAAGGACCCGTCCGATTGGACTACCGCCAATTGACCACCCACAGAAACGGTCGCACCCGCCTCAGTGCTACCTCTGAAGACCACGGTCGGGTAGTTGACCCAGGAACCGTCCAAAGGCTCGCTCACGCTCAGTGGTGGAGGTACGGTGTCCAAGATTACCGTTCTGTCGATTGTCTTGAAGTTGCCAGCCGGATCCCTCGCTTCCACCGAGATGATGTTCTGCCCTTCATTGAGGCTTCTGAACGTGGAGAATGATCCATTCGGAGATACTGACGTTGGGGCCCCGTTCACTGTGAGCGATGCGTCTGCCTCTGTTGAACCAGAGACCACCACCAAGGCATTGTTCGTTATCAGGCCGTCAGGTGGCTCCACCACCGCAAGGTAGGGTGGAATGGTATCCACTGTGAAACCCCAGGTGGTTGTGTTCTCGTTCCCGAAGTTGTCCTTTGCGGACACGCTTACCCAGTGCAGTCCTTCAGTAAGCAGGAAGGGAGTCGCCCAGAAGATCGAATCCGAGGTGATGGTCGCCAAATTGGTGATGTTGAACCCATCCACCAGCATCACCAGCGACGATAGGTTCATTCCAGAGCCGGTATCCGAGAAGCTCGCACCCATGATTGGTTGGTTGTCGTTTATTATCGACCCTGGTGCGGGAGTTAGATTGGTGAACTCCGGAGGATAGTCACGGACCTCTCCGTAGAACCGTACGGACAGGACCTCGGAAGCCATGGACGGTCCCGCGAATATTATTCCATGATACATTCCATCTGCGGCGGGGAGGCTGTAGGAGCCGTTGAAGTTCTTAGGTTGATAGGCCTCCAAGGGTCCCGTTGGGACATTGCTCACCGTTAAATCCCTTCCTTGGATGGCATCTATGTCTATATTGAAAGTGGAAGAGCCACCTCCCACCGCCCATCCGTGTACGAAAATCCAGTACTTCCCGTCGGTGGGCTTCTTCATGGAGATGCTCTCCGTATCATCCGGCGATGTGGAGGATGCAACAATCTCGCTGCCCCAGTTCGGTATGCCGTTCGAGTTAGCATCCCTCAGGACGTACAAGTCGATGTCTATCGAGTAAGCACTGTCTATCAAAACCTCCAGTAAGCCACCATCCTGTATGTCCAGCTCGAAGGACCAGCTCGAAGTGGATGCGTCGAATGGATTGTCCTGCAGTATTGTCTCATCTGTGAATTCAATAGGTTGCGATACACCGAAAGCGGTGACGTTCACGTCCGGGAGATTGATGGTCGAATTGATCAAGAACACCTCATCACCGGTCAGCAGGGAGAAATCGCTCACCTCACCAACATCCCAAGGATTCGGGTTGAGTTCAATGGTCCCAACATCAACAGACATGTTCTCGGTGGAATCCAGTCCAGCGTTGAGGACGTTGTGTAGCACAATCTCCCACAGACCGGGAGTGAGATCAGCAGCGACGATCTCCTGGGGACCTCCGGTCACTGTATTGAACATGAACCTGCCTCCCCCGATCCAGTAGTCCGCACTCCTTCCTTTGATGTCAAGATAGCCAGGTCCGTATCTCTCGGGATGATTCGTTGAGAAACTGTCGGGCGTTTCGCCCAGCAGGAAGACATCGATATCGGTGGGAATATACTCCCAGCTCACATTCGCAACGAGCTGCTGCCCCTGCTTGAAGGAGCCGTCAGGGATGTCCACGAAGTAGTACCGCCAATCTCCAGACTCATATCTCCACCCCCAGTTGTACCCTCCGAAGACAGCCCCATTGTCGTACAATTCACCGCTCGACTCATTGATCGCAAAATCGGAAGAGCTGGCTGCGATGTTTGCGATAACTGGTATCGCAGTCTCGTTCGAATCGTAGTTCAGGAACACAAACGCCTGATACATCCCAACGTCGATGTCCGTCGGGAAGCTGGCAGTCGCTTGAAATGTCGAGGTACCGCCCGGAGAGATGTTGAGCGATGCAGGCGAGACGGACAGCCAGCCGCAATCCACCAGATCATAGGTGTCCACCCGGACGTTCACGTTCGTCAAAGGTAGAGATGCCGTAGTCCGGGTGTGGAAGATCCCGATGAGAAGACCGTCATGTATTCTGTCATATGGATTGTGGACCCTTGCCTCGAGTCTGTTTGCAGCTTGATATGAATCGACGAACCTGGTAATCTCTGAGTAGTTGGGATATCCATCGAGCTCGTCCTGTTGAACGGTGCCATCCCCATCGGCATCATTCCAGTAAATGCCGTCCCCGTCCTCGTCCCACCAATCAAACAGGGATAAACTATATCGGTTCTCTATTCCGTAATCCCAGTCCGGGTCGAAATCGAAGTAGTCGAGGTATACTGAGACTTTGACAAGATCGGTGCCCAACGGAACCTCGTACAGGCTGGATTTTGTATCGATCAAAGGTATGATATGGTCAGGTCTAGCTCCCTGGTAGCCATCCTCCTTTGTGGTGTCTGACTGGATGGTATAGTGAATGGTCTTGGTCCTCGTGTGGGCCTTGTCTGCTATGTTGACCTGGGTTGCGTTCAATTGATCTGCATTGCGTATCTGGAATGTGAAATTGTGAGTGTCGCCCGGATAAGCGAGGTTTGCAAAGGCGTCATAGTGCGTTCCCCTGTAATCCCCCACCGTCCAGAAGGGAGGTGAAACAGCCACTCCGTATTGCTGATTGGCTAATCTTACAGCCCTGGATGCATTCGATATTCCAGCACCCTGCATCAGTGGATCGTAGTTTATGTTGTCCGCAGAAGACATGATGATTTCCCGCGCTACGGTCGAACTTGGATACACTCCATGTCCGTCCTTGTAGGATTCGTAAAGAAGGGACATGATCCCGGCCGTGACCGGGGTGGCCATGCTCGTTCCTCCCCACATCCCCCAGGCTGAGTTGGCGTTCCCCACTTGATTCAAGGTAACATCGCCCGAACCATATGCACCTACAGAAAGAACATCCGGATCGACCTGTCCCAGGGCGCTCGGGCCTCTGTCTGACCAGGATATTATGTCTCCCCATGTAGTGAAATTGGTGGGATCTGAAGTCCAGTAGCTGGTGGAAGCACCGACGGTGACAACTCCTGGGCTGGACCCGGGAGAAACGACGGTTCCGTACCCATAACCACCGTTCCCTGCTGCGACCATGAAGGTTGCATTTGGCGCATGATAGGTGGTGATCTCGTCCACAAGCCTGGCATCATAGCTCCAACCTTGATTGATGACATTGGACGACCCAAAGCTCATGCTCAGTATGTTGGCCTCATCCCCCGTGTCTGGAATCCCGTCGTATCCCTCGACCGCGAAGAAGTAGTTGTCGTACCAGTTGCCACCTTGATAGATGTTCCCGACCGAGATGATCTTCGCTTCTGGGGCCATGCCTTGAACTGCCCCACCGGAGACCACCCCTTGAGCTGCCACGGCAGAAGCGCAAAGAGTTCCATGAGCACCCCCAGCCTCAGTGGCATCGTTCAACATGAAAGCAACCAGGTCCCCATTAGTCGGAATGATGTTGGACACCCCCATGTCCTGCGCTATGAACTCTGAATAGGGAACCGGGTTCACGCCGTCCGCGATGAAATACACCAACCCACCCGAACGGTCTGCCAGGCCATCGGCGCCCAGATCGTGTGCAGAAACCTCGTCCCCTCTGACCGCAGCCCACTCATCCACAAAACTACGATCATCATCAAGGTCCACGTACACAGCATCATAGGTGCCAGCCAGTTGAGTGTCGACAACCAGGACCGGTACGTAGTGGCCGTATCTTATCCTCAGGTAGTCATCCGGATGCTCTCCCAGATGGTAGGTGCCGCTTTGACTGGTGATGTTCCCTACTTCATACCCAGACGTGTCCAGAAAACCATCCGAGTCCGAGTCCGTGTCGGTGTTGGAGGTGTCCGAGAACCATATGTTGGCACTCGGGAACGCCAATCCCGTATTGAGGTAAGTCCTCATGGACCTGGAATCGAAAGCTATAGGCCAGCCGAAATAGGGGGAAGCGGGATCCTCCACCCTCGCCTGAGTGCCGTTCAGATCCGGATGCCCAAAATCGACCCCTGTGTCCAGGACCGCGACCTTGATACCACTGCCCTCGAAACCGAGACTCCAGGCTTCCACAGCTCCTTGTGTCAGTGTCACCTGCCACATCTCAGGGGAGGGCGACTCACCGGACAGGATAGGTGTCCCGCGCCAGAAATCATCAGGATCGGGTGCTTCCGGGACTCTGTACTCCATTATCGCTCTGACGTTCTGAAGGGAAGCAAGCTTGGGAATGGTATTGGCAGGTACATCCAGTATCGTGGTTCCCAGGGGAGGATTCTCAGAAGGAACATAGACATCTTGGGAGATCATTCCCCCCTTCAGCGCCTGATGCAGATAGGAGATGTCATTTGCGAAAACGAGAATTTCTATAGGCTCAGTACCGAGGGTGACCAGCTTGCCGAACAGATCGGCATGTATCTTAGATAGATAGGATGGATCTTGGGCGGAATCAACGTCCTTGACCAGTCCAGTGTCCACACTTTCAGAACCACTGAGAAAATCCTCTGACGAGGCCTCTGTCTCCATTTCCTCTTGAACATCAACACCAGAATCTAGTGCAGTCACCACGGCAAACGATGAGAACACCATAGAAACAACCAAAACGAGCGCGACTGGCTTTCCGAACCTCGTGATCATTCTTATCCCCCTCGGAGTGGAGAAGCCTCCCACTGTCCATAAAGAAATCCTCCGTATTAGTATGTTTGTGTTTTTCCTCAACTTCTTACATTTTGTTGGCTTCAATAACTAATCCACCAGCTTCCATTCAGGATTGCGCTTCGCACAAGCTGCGTACAAAAGAATATCTATCCGTCCTTTGTTACACGAACGGTGGCACAAAAGCAACGGGTCATACTCGACACAAATGCACTCCTCATGCCCTTTCAGTTCGGGGTGAACCTCGATCTAGAGCTGGGGAGGTTGGTCGGTGAGTGTGACGTTCTTGTTCCTTCATCAGTTGTGGGCGAATTGAAGGGACTTGCTGGAACCGATAGACATGCAAAGGCTGCTCTTGAATTGGCACAGAAATACGAGATCTTGGAAGTGGAGGAGAGCGGAGACGCCTCGATAGTGTCTCTGGCGATCGAGAAGAATGGCATTGTGGTGACGAACGACAAGGAACTCATTCAGGAACTGAAAGGATCCGGTATCCCCGTCATCTCCTTGCGCTCCCGTACGCACCTGGTCATTGAAGGCCTCTTGTGAGCAAAGCTTTTTTCTATCCTCTCTTATAAGGAAGATGTGAAAGCTAGACACATTCAGACCTTGAAGAGCATGGCCTTGATGGGAGGCATCCACGATTTTGTGTCCGTCTCGTCTTCCGAGCTGGGCAGGATTCTGTCGATAAGCCAGCAATCCGCCTCCAAAAGGATTCTGGAGCTTCTGGAACTCGGACTTCTGACGAGGGATTTGGGGGCGCGCTCACAGAGGATCAAGATCACAAGGACAGGCATTGATTCATTGATGAAGGAATACGCGGATTTCAAGCGGATATTCGAACTCAAGGACCAGCTTGCGATCAGAGGGACGGTGACCACAGGACTGGGAGAAGGCCAGTACTATGTGCAACAGAAAGGCTATCTGGACCAGTTCGAGAAGAAGCTTTGGTTCCTCCCGTACGAGGGAACACTCAACCTCAGAATCGAAAGCGCAGATCTCGTCAAACTCAACATCCTGGAAAGCTCCGAGGGAATCTTGGTGGACGGCTTTGAGAGCGAAGGGAGGTCTTTCGGGGAGGTCAGATGCTTTTCCGCAAAGATAAGGGGCGTGGAATGTGCCGTAATAATGCCCGTCAGGTCACATCACTCCAACGTTCTTGAGGTGATATCCAAACATCATTTGCGCTCAACCATAGGACTCGAGGACGGGGACCTAGTCGAGCTCATTGTCTATCTCTAGGCACTCAGCAACTCTAAATATCGATTTTCCATTATCAAGAGTATGGATTTCGACGTAGCGGTTATCGGGGCCGGCCCGATGGGCAGCTATGCGGCCGACATGATTTCCAAGAAAGGGTGGAGGGTGGCCCTTATCGAGGAGCACAGGAAGATCGGAGTCCCTGTCCAGTGCGCGGGCCTGGTGACGCCAAGGGTCTTCGAGCTGGTTGACAAGAAACTGACTGTTGTGAACAGGATCCGTGGAGCGGAGATCTACTCTCCCAGTGGACGGGAACTACTGATAGACGGCAAGGAGACGAAGGCGGTGGTTCTGGACCGGGCCGCGTTTGATCGGGAAATCGCCAAGGATGCTCTCTTTCACGGAGCTTCTTCATTCCTCGGTTCAACCGCATTGAAGGCCGAGCGGAGGAAGGACGGTATAGAACTCAGCGTGCAGACGCCTGACAGGCTAGTCAAGGTGAACTGCAAGATCCTGATAGGTGCAGATGGAATCAGGTCGAACGTTGCCAAATGGTTCGGACTTCCCAGGGCGGAGAGCATTGTAAAGGGTTTCGAAGCGGAACTTGTGGAAGTGGACTGCAATCCCAGGTTTGCGAAGATATTCGTGGGGAACGATGTCGCTCCGGGGTTCTTCTCATGGATAATACCGTCGGGTGAGACCACTAGAGTGGGTCTGTGCGTTGAGAAAGGGAGCGCGTATAATTACTTCAACAAGATGTTCCAGTCTGGGGAATCAAGTCGTTTTCTCAAGAACTCCCGGACAATCTCATTTGTGGCGGGAGCGATTCCGTTCGGTTTGCTGAGGAGAACGGTCGCTGACAACGTGATGATAGTGGGAGATGCCGCATGCCAAGCAAAGGCCAGTACGGGAGGGGGTGTCTACACGGGTCTGGTGGCTTCCAAGCTCTGCGCGGACACCGCTCTGCTTGCGCTGGAAGCTGATGATTTCTCCGAGAGATTCCTGAAGAGGTATCACCGGAATTGGAAGAAGGCGATAGGCAAGGAGCTCAAAAGGGGTCTTTTTGCTCACAAGATCTATAGTGATCTGACAGATAAGCAGTTGGAGGAGCTTTTCGACTTGCTGGATAATGAGAAGATCCTGAACCTCATCTCAGAGAAGGGGGACATGACCTTTCCCTCGAACATCGGAAAGCATTTGTTGAAGAAAGAACCGAGGTTCCTGAAGTACGTCACCCCTGCCATCAAGGCACTTTTTCGATAATCTTCAGCGAGAAGTCCATCGAACGGAAGGAGTGCGTAAGCCATCCAAGGGAAATCATGTTTGCATATGTGGCATACTCCTCGATGTTCTTGGGTGTGATGCCTCCTGACGCCTCTATCTTGGCATTGCAGATCTCCCCGATTTTCTCCGCGACCTTGGCTCCAGTCTCGGGAGGCATGTTATCCAGCATTATGATGTCGGCCCCGGATCTGGCAGCCTCCAGCGCCTCCTCCTCGGTCTTGACTTCGATCTCTATCTTCCTGCCCTTGGCCTTGCTCTTCGCCTTCTCTATTGCTTCGCTTATCGATTTCACGATGGCCAGGTGATTGTCCTTTATCAGGTATTCACTGTCCAGACGGAACCTGTGCGGATTTCCACCGCCCAGTGTGACCGATTTCTTCTCATAGTAGCGAAAACCCGGGGTGGTCTTTCTGGTAGCCGCGACTTCCACTTCTGGATTGATCCTCTTGCATCTGTTTACCAGGTCTCTGGTTTGTGTGGCTATGCCGCTCATCCTCATCAGGAAATTGAGCGCTACCCTCTCACCCACCAAGATCGATCTTGCAGGGCCCTCTATTCTCAGAACCTGGTCCCCTTCATGAATACGCTGACCGTCCACAAAGGCCGTTGAGCTCTTCAGACCCAAGAGTCCAAAGATTTGGGAAGCTTCCTCCAGTCCGGCCAAGACACAATCCTGTTTCGAAAAAATCACTGCAACTGCCCTCTCCTTACCGATCAGCGCCTTGGTGGTAATGTCGCCCTTACCAAGATCCTCCTTGAGGAAGTCCTTAAGAGCCACGTCCAAACAACTCTTTGCTGATATAAAACGTTTGGCTAGAGCTCTACCCACTTACCTTCCATGGGCATCAGGACGTCCCTGCCCTCTATGTCATTCGCCAGAAGGTCCCTGTTGTCCCCATGGCAGAGGATGACTCTCTCCGGATCACAGTCGTTGATGAACCTCAACAGGTCATCGTGGTCCGCGTGGGCCGAGAAATCGAAGAAGGAAACCTCGCATTCCACCTTTACGTTCACTCCGGACATATCGAGAGACCCAGTGTCCCTCAACCTACGCCCGTTCGTCCCATCAACCTGATATCCGGTCAGGAAGATGCCACTCTTGGGGTCATCCTTTATTCTATTGATATACCTGAGCACGGGACCGCCATCCAGCATCCCGCTGGTCGAGACTATGATCTCACCCTTCAATGCCCTTTCTCTCCCTCTTTGACTTCTCACCCTTTTTGCGTCCTTAACAGCATTCCTCAGTTTGGCGGCATTTCGCAATGCCTCCGGGAAATCGAGATAGATGCGGTTGACCCTTTTTCCCATCCCATCAAGCCAGATCTCAAATTTCTTCCTTCTGAGAATTAGCAGTATCTCTTGTGTCCTTCCCACGGCAAAGGCGGGTATGATGACCTTGCCCCCGCGGTCCAGAGTTACCTCGACCTTCTTCAGGAATTCGTGGTCAAGTTTGAGCCTGTCGGGATGTCTTCTTCCGGCGTACGTGGATTCCAGGACCAAGGTGTCGCACTTCACGGGCTTCGCTCCCCAGACCAGCTCGGTGTTGAGCGTGTGGATGTCCCCCGAGAACAGTATGACCTCTCTGTCCACTATCTCATACATACATGCGCCAGGTATGTGCCCTGCAGAGTGGCTGGTTATCTCCAGGTCCCCCTCCTTTCTGGTCTCGCCCAAACGCATTTCCATGAAGTTCCTCCTGGTGGTCTCCAGATCTTCTTCATCGAACGGTTGGGGGTAGCCCTCCAGGTTAAGGACCTTGATGGAATCATTGTGCAGAAGGTCTGAAGTGGCGATTGTCGGCATGGTCGCGAAGACATTTGTGTCGTGCCTGCCACAGAGCCAGGGTATCATTCCCGAATGGTCAATGTGGGCGTGAGAGAGATAGCAGGTTCGTACAGGTGGAGCTTTCATTGGATATGTTGGAGGTTTGGATGGTAAGTAACCGTAGTCGAACAAGAGAAGATCATGGTCATGTTCCAATAACATACCCAGTGAGCCCACTCGGCTCGCTCCGCCCAGGAACTGAATTCTCATTGCGAAGGGATAGCCTCATTCTGGCTTAATCCTTTTTGGTGTTGGTCGAACCTATCTGCGGAAAACCCTCTTGCACCTTATTGCCCTGCCCATCCTCTTTGGACCCATAAGCCTCATGGCAAATTCAAGCCTGCGGTTAGAGCCGAAGAACTTATCTGCCAGTCTCTTCGTTCTCAGCGCCACGGCCAAGGGAGAACCCACAACCGCACGCCATCTCTCTTCGTATCGTTGAAGAGGTTCATTGTTCAGCAGGTTCGCTGCAATGCATTCCCCGGCGATCCTCCCGCATATCAGGGCCACGTTCACGCCTCCACCATTCGTAACCATCACATGCCCAGCCGCGTCTCCGACGATTAGTACGTTCTTCAAGACCGTCCTGTCTACTGGCCCAGAAACGGGCACCTGTCCTCCGGCGATTGAACGGGGGATGAAACCTCTCTGGGAGACAAAATCATTGAAGAGACTTCTCACTCTACTCGATTCCGCTCTATTCCAAACCCCCAAACCCACGTTCGCACACTTCTTCTTTGGGATTATCCAGGCATATCCTCCTGGTGCCACGCTTCCAAAGTGCATTTCTACATAGGGCTCGAAATCACCGTCGACCTGACATGTCAGGGCGGAAGATAGGCCCGAAGGCGGCTGCAGGCCCGATGACCTCGCTATGATCGAAGTTGGACCGTCCGCACCGACGACCACTTTTGCTCTGTATCGCCCCTTGTCCGTGACTACTTCGTTCCCTGTGAGTCTCTGGACGACAACGCCTCTTGCGATCTCCGCTCCTGCTTCTTGCGCTAAAGATGCCAAATGCTTGTCCAGTTGGTCTCGATTGACAGTGAATCCTTTGAAAGGGATGACGTTCTCTCTGCCGGAAGGGGTGAATATCTTGATGCCAACTATGCGGCGCTGTACGACCTCAGGAGGGACGGTGTCCAACTCGTCCAACCCTTTGGCTTGCGGGAAGATACCAATGACCTCCTCTCTGTCAGCCAGGAACTCTCCACACTGAACTGGCTTGCCGATTTCATCCCTCTTTTCCAGAATCAAGACATCAAGACCCCAAGAAGCGACGTGTCGGGCCGTTGTACTCCCAGCCGGCCCGGCTCCTACTACTATGACATCCACCAATCTACTTCACTCCAGTCATGATGAAAGCGCTTCTTCCGAAAAGAAGTCTCATGTCCACCTCTCTGAAGCCAAGGTCAGTAAGCATTCTTGCGTACTGACTGGCCCCTCCGAACGCCTCAAGCGTGCGCAGGAATTCCGGGTAGTGTTTATCTTTCCACACCCTTCTCTTGTCTCTCGGAAAAGCCAAGGCTGACAGATGTGGAGCGATTCTGTGTATGTGAAAATTGACGATTGATTTAAGGATGCCATCCTCCGGGAACGAGACATCCACGATACAGATTCTTCCCTCCTCCTTCAGGACCCTCTTGATTTCCCGAAGTCCAGCTGCCTTGCTCATGAAATCCCTGAAGGAGAATATGCAGAAGACAATGTCGAACAGCCCATCATCAAAGGGGAGGTTCTCGGCAATCCCGCCCACGAACTGTGCGCCATCATCATGGAGCTCTTGTCTGGCATATTCGAGGATTCTCAGCGACGGATCCAAACAATAGAGCTCACCATAACTGAGGGTGGCTGCAAAACCACCCGAGCCGGGGCCGATCTCCAAGACAGTATCCTCTCTCGCGGCCAAACGCGCCGCCATATCTCTCCATCTGCGCAGTTGCCCAAAAGTGTTCAGCGTATTGAACTTCTCATAATAGGGCAGGACATCATCCAAAACACCGACCAATGTCCTCCATTGCCCGGTTGTAATATCAGAACTCGACATACCAACGCACTAGCTGTCACGGTTCAGTATGAAATCGACGAAATTCATCAGTCTCTCTTTGTGCTCATCGTCAAAAGAAGAAACCTGATTTCTCGCCAGCTGGGCGAACCTGGAAGCGTCTTGGAATGCTTGTTCTGGTGCTCCCGATTCCTTGATCAGTTGTAGGCTCCTTAGGATTTCCTCCTCGGTCTTTTCCTTTTTTTCCAGGATAGAGGCAAGCTCATCCCTCAAACTCTTGCTGCCATCGTTCAGTGCGTGGATGGAGAGGAGGGTTATGGATCCGTCCTTGATGTCCGTTCCCACTCTCTTGCCCAGCTTCTTCTCATCTCCGATTACGTCAAGGATATCGTCAATTATCTGAAAGGTGATTCCCAGAGTCCTTCCGTACTCACCGAGCGATTTCACCTGTTCCTCGGTTCCTTCTCCCACCAAAGCACCGGCCTTCGCCCCGGCCGCGATCAACCGCGACGTCTTTCTTTCCGCCAAATCGAGATATCTTTCGACCGTTTGTGATATATCACACCTGAATTTCCTCTGCAGTATCTCTCCCGCAGCCAGACTCGAACAAGCGTCCGCAGTGACCCGTACGATTTCGTAGGTGGTCTGCCCTCCTATCTCGAATCCTTTCGAAAACAAGAAGTCACCGGCGATTATAGAATCCATCAATCCGAATCTTCTGGGGACAGAGATCTGCCCCCTTCTCAGCTCACCACCATCATTTATGTCGTCGTGTATGAGGCTCCCGGTATGGATGAGCTCGATTGCGGTAGCGACGTCAACTGCCTTCTCGACGTCCGTTCCGTTGACCGCCTTGAACGAAAGAAGCGTGACCATCGGTCTTATCCTTTTGCCACCAGACTTCACAGAATAGGACGCAATCTCCGTGAGGTATTCCACTTCGGATTCCAATGAGGTCTTCAACCTCTTCTCTACAAGCTCGAGTTCCTTGGCTATGCCGAAGTCCATTTGGGGTGCCATCGTTTGAGAGAAGGCAGACTGCTTATTTAATCGTTTTTGAAGGCGAAGAGCACGTACTGAACCAGGATTCGGATAAGCTTTATGCGAAGGACCGTTCTTTGGGTGGTCGTGAGCAGACTCGGGATTTGGGCAAGAGAAATAAGAGCTCCCTTTCTCACCGCAAGCATTCTTCCTGTCCTCGTGGGGACGGCCATAGCCTATGCGAAATACGGTGTCTTCTACTGGGACTTCTTTCTGTTGGCATTTGTGGGTGGTGTGTGCCTTCACATAGGAGCGAACGTGGCGAACGATTATTTCGACTACAAGAGCGGGACGGACAACATCAATGTGGAATACACGAGGCCGTTCACCGGCGGCAGCCGAATGATACAGCAGGGGTTGATGACTCCTCGAGCGGTGTTCGCCGAGGCGATGGTTTTCTACACGATAGCGTTGGTGATTGGGATCTATCTAGCTTTCACCAGGGGCATTATTGTGATTGTACTGGGCGTCATAGGGATGTTCTCAGGGTTCTTCTACACCGCCCCGCCGATCGATCTGGCCAAGAGAGGTATCGGTGAGCTTTTCATAGGGCTCAATTTCGGGATTCTGATGACATTGGGTGCCTACTTCGTTCAGGTTCAACATCTTGCTTGGGAACCAGCCTTGGCTGCCGTACCGCTGGCAATCCTGATCGCTGCCGTCCTTTACATAAATGAGTTCCCCGACTACAACGCCGACAAACAAGCCGGAAAAAGACATCTCGTTGTCAGGTTGGGAAGGAAGTATGCATCAATGGGCCATGCCGTCCTACTCGGCTCGGTGTACGTGTCCATTCTCATCTTCGTTGCTTTCGGCTGGATATCACCTCTCACCCTCGTTGTCCTGCTGACCATGCCGCTCGCCATAACATCCGTCAGGTTCTCCAGAGACTTCCACTCGGACTCTTTCAAGATCATTCCCGCAAACGCCTCGACAATTCAGATTCATCTCTTCACGGGTGTACTTCTCACACTTGCTTACTGAACTTGGGGCGAGAATGCCGCTGCCTTTAGGCTGCGGATGAATCGCC
>SOIM01000053.1 GCA_004377185.1 Methanomassiliicoccales archaeon
AAGCCCTCACCAAATAGAAGTAGTCATTGGGGTCTATTCCAACGAGAGGCTGGGGGTCGATCCACTGAGTTGTACCTGCGAGAACCTCGTCATAGGTATCGCTAAAATCAAATCCGCTCACAGATGCGGCTCTGTAGATTCTGTACCCTTTTACCCTCGCTGACGCGGATTCCGTCCATTCCAGTCTCAGAGTGTTTCCCGATTTGTAGATACACAAATCGGTTGGTGGGTCAATACCCGTGCCTCCCCAAACCATGGCGTTGTAGAGCAGTTGCTTGTCGTTCGCGTTCGAATTCTTTTCAACAAAGTTAGTTATGTATACAGATTTGTAGCCTCCGGGGTTATGGGTGATCACAGTCGCATTTTCAGTTGGATGGGACATAGCTTTGTATTCCCCGCCCGCGAGATGTTCAGTTCTCCAATCTTCTGGATACCATTCCTCAGCCCCCGGCCCCCAACTAATCATGGTGGCAGTCGTAAGCGTCATCCCATCGGCTGTATTGTAGCTCATCTCGATATTGTTGAAAAGGGGATGATTCTCCGAGGGATTGATCACACGGAGGTCGTTGATTCCGGTCAGGTAGTAATACAGATTCTTTGCCTTCAGACCGAACAATGGTCCCAGGACCTGACCATGTTCACGCAGTTTTTCCGAATCAAGGGTCAAACCCGTCGCAACGAGTCCATGACCCCCTCGGACGTACCTCGCTATCGCATTCAGCTCATAATCCGCGAAATGGTAGCCTCCTGCCGCCGGATCTCCCATATTGCCCGATCTTGAGCTGGAGATCAGGAGGACATCAGCGTACGAATCGACCAGTTCCTGATAGCTTATCCTCTCCTTGTTGAACCGAGTGTAGTTTATGTATATTCTTGCACTTCCGTGATTGATCCAGTTTTCATTCAAATAATCCCAGGGAGCTTCGCCTGAGAAGTCCGTGCCCCAAGAATCCAAAACGTAAACCTGGATAGGAATATCATTAGTGACTTCAATCGGCATGCATACTTCGTTGTTACTCGGATTCTCATCTGCGATACCGACAATGTCGGCGAAAACACATATCTGATAGGTTCCCAGTAAAGAGGGGACCCAGGTGAAATTCTCGTAGGCCTGTTCCGCACGCAAAAGATCTATGATGTCTCTTGTGTCCACGACGCTCCCATCAACTCTAAAATCAACTTGAACGGCAGACAGATCCTTCCTTCCCACGTTTTTGACGATTGAATCGACACTAACACTGTCAAAAGGTCTCACGAATCTCGGAGCGTTTGCAGAAACCCTCACGTCATAGTCAAATATCTCGAATCGCGACCAGACAAAGGTATTGTAGAGAAGCTGTCTTTCATCATCGTTCGGCATCATGTCCGCGGCGAAGGAGATCATGACCGCCCCTTTGTAGAGGACAATAGCAGCGTTCGCGTCAGTTGACAAAGCGCACATCTCTCCTCCATCCAGATCGCCCGAATCCCAGAGGAAGTCGTTCATGGAGGCCATGGAGCGATTGAATGATTTCTCGAACGGATTCGAAACGTTTGCGAATATCGGATGACCAGTGCATGTGCCGTCTATTTGAATGAAGCTTGAGTTGTCATTATGATAGTATGGTTGGTCTACTATTCCCACCAAGTCCACAAGCTCATTGTTATTGGAAACATTCGTGTGGAAGGCGGTCCCGATGGTCACGAAACCATTACCTTCCTTGACCCACTCTTCAATTGCCTCCATCTCTGGAATGTCAAGTTCTGAGCCAATAGGTTCGGTGTAATAATACCCTGAGCCGGATAGAACCAGCACGTCCGGTCGTATGCCTTTGATCGCTTCGTAGGTTATGGGATGGATGTCAAGCGACATGTAGTCGATGGTTATGGGGTCCAACCCATATCTGTCCCAATGCGCGTTCAGGTAGTCCCAGGTGACCTTTGGACCTTGCGCTTGGGTCCCGTAGGATCTTAGAATCGCGACTTTGGTGAAGGTCCGCGATGTTGCATTGACCGACTTGCACTGGTAATTGTTCCAGAGGACGGTCTCTCCCTGGACTGGTGTGCTTTCAACGCACATCTCATACACCCCTTCACCTGGAGGAACCCAGGTGAATGTTACTTTTGTGGTATCCTCGCTGGCAAGATAGGGGATTATCTTCTGGTCCACCACTACTCCGTCCTGGGTAAGGTTGATCTCTATGTCGTACTCGTCTCTCGCTGCAATATTGGAAACCCGAGCGGTGACGTTCTGAGGGTCCAGGGACACATAGCTCAGCAGGTTGAGCTCGGTGACAGCAATGTCGTGTTCCATTACCTCTCCGTACACAGAGAGGTCATCAATGAACCAGCCAAAGAAAAGGTTGCCCTTCTCGTCCATCGTGTCAAATCTGAACTCCAGTTGCACTTGCTTTCCAGCATATTCCGAAAGATTGAGAATCAGTTTCCTCCAGTGGTCATCCGTGTTCCATTCGCTGGTAATGAGATGCCATCCCTCACCATCACTCAGAAACACCCGAGCCAGATCAACACCACTGTACGGCTCCCTCGCCAGAAAATGCCAAACTGTCATCGCAAGACTGGTCCCCTTTCTTGCATCTATCCATGGAGTTCGGAGTTCTCCCCAGTTTTTGGTGGGTTGGAGAGGAGCTTCGGACCTGTTCGTGTAATAGTTGCACACCCAGTCACCGAACCACTCGAATCTGTGACCGTACCACCAAGATGTGTTCCTACTGTGAAAGAAGAGCCTTCTCGGTACATTGTTTATACAATCCTCTTCCCCTTGGCTCAGGTGCCACAACCCATCAGGAAACACTCCCCCATCATCTCCTCCTGCAAAAGTCCAATCTCCTTGTCCGTGCTCCATGTCGTCATAGAAGAATCGCGTATTGATCTCTATCGTTCTCGAACAGGCTGGAAGACCCACCACGTTACTGGCAGAACTAGTAATGTACCCCTCATCCACACAAACCCGCAAGTCCTTATCTGTGAATCTTTGGTCAGGATCAAAGTCCAGGTCCAGGTATATGGTGAAGTATCTTGTTCTGTTCCGTTCTATGACCACCAGGTGTCCGGCATCGGGACCAGTACACTCTCTCATCTGTCCAAGGGGCGGAAGGACATAAGGTGCGCTCGTGTCTTCGCCAATGACGCACTCTGCATAGCTCATGTTCTTGTCGTAGTTCCTATCATCCCAGGCAAAGGTGCGGTTGATTCCCTCTGGAGGGAGACCATATACGTCCACCTGTATGCTCTCCAATGTTATGTCCGCATTTTGGGCCTCGAGGGCGAGCCAAAGCATCGTAAGATTGACATCTCCTTGGAAGGTGTTTGTGTCGGGCGCGAGGTTCTCCCAAGTGACTTTCAAGGTCCCGGCGGGAGGTGGTGCTTTGACAACGCTACCCTCGTACGGGAACAGCGCCACAATTCCACTTACTATCATGGCCATCGCTGTAAGAAAGGATATCGATCTTGAGAATCTCTGCCCACAGGAGTTCTCCCAACTACTCATATTGTCCTCCTCCTTTGCTATTTAATTGGTGCTCCAACTTAATACTTTCGCCGGGAAGCACGATATTATCAAGAGAGCTCACTTGGTCCTGACACATTGTCACTTCAACCTCCACAAGAGCTTGGTAGATGCAAGAATCAGCACGACCCTGCCAGCTGAACCTTTTTCTCAGTAACGGAATTATGGAACTGTGGAGAATGAATCCCATTAGTACTGGAGAACGGTCCGCAGTTCGGTCTCTTGGCAGCTGAAAAAAAGAGTGTGAAGAGACTTCAGACCTCAAGCAACTGGATTATGCGTTCTAGTCCCCTTTGACTTCCCAGGTCCCCGCTTGGATAACATGTATCCAGATGCCCATTCCCGGGCTGAGTTCTTTTAGCGTTGATCCGCCTGGATCATTGGGATCGAAGAATTTCCACTTAGCCTTCTTGTCTGTTGGGTCGAAGAACAGGACCAGGTCGTATTTGCCGGCCATTCCTCCGTTATCAAGCACGCCAGGCAGTGATTTCGTTTCGAATGACGGATACCCGACAAAGTTCCAAAAGTTGCAAGCACCAGTTGCGGGGAGCACTATGCTTGTGGAAGTCACTCTGCCCACATTGATCAGCAGTCCGTCCGATTGCATCCTGACTCTCAGACCCATCGACCTGCTGATATCGGTAAGTGATCCTCCCGTCTGAGTCCATTCCCTCCACGTGCAAGTGTAGGGGTCGTATGCTTCTATCTTCTTGTACAGACCATCTACAGATTCAAAGGCCACAGATGTAGCGTGGTTCCTAAGTTCAAAGCCTATCGAAATCTCGTTGGTGCCTTTGTAGAGTTGTCTAACGAATTTCCCTACTTTGTTGAGATTCTGATCTTCGTTTCCTCTCTCGTCAAACGCTCTTACAATATAGAAGTAATTGTTCGAATCTATTCCGACATTGGGTTCCGGATCGGTCCATTGACTGACTCCTGAGGACACTACATCATAGATTTGTCCGAAATCAAAGCCGTTAACTGACGTAGCTCGATAAATCCTGTACCCTTGAACCCCAGAGGAGGCAGATTCCACCCATTCAAGTCTCAGGGTGTTCCCCGATTTGTAGACCCACAGATCAGTGGGAGGTTTCACACCACTTCTTCCCCAAATCATCGCATTGTAGAGCAATTGTCTGTCGTTCATATTCGAATTCAGTTCAATAAAGCTGGTGATATAGACGGCATTGTGGACTCCGGTCTCATGTGCAATTACGGCCGCGTACACAGGAGGATTAGACAGCGCTTTGTACACTCCACCTGCGAGATGTGCAGGTGTCCAGTTCTCAGGACCGGACATATAGAACCCAGGAGCGGTCGTTTTTCCGTCCATGGTGTTGTAGTTGTCCGGGATGTTTTGGAAAAGTGGATGGTTCTCGGATGGATTCACTACATAGAGGTCGTTGATTCCAACTGTGCAGGTATACACATTTCCTGGGTCCATGCCAAACAATGGTCCGAGGAAAAAACTGTGTCCAGGTAACTTGTTGGAATCGAAGGTCATGGCGGTCGCTATTATCCCGTGTCCTTCTTGAGTATATCTCATAATAGCATTCATTTCGTCATCGGTGAAGTAGTAACCTAGACTCACCGGGTCTGCCTCTGCCGGTCTGGTACAATCGGCTGACCGGGGATGGGAAACCACAAGAACGTCTGCATATGAATCGACCAGTTCCTGGTAGCGTATGTTTTCTTTGTTGAATCTGACGTAGTCAATGTAAATGGATATGTTGCCGTGGTTGGCCCAGTTGGCGTTCAGATAGTCCCAAGGGGTCTCATGAGCATGGTCCGTTCCCCAAGAGTCCAGAACATAAATCTGGACCGGAGGGTTGTTCGTGATTTCAATGGAAGTGCAGACCTCGTTGTTGCTCGGGTCCTCGTCCGTGAAGCCGACAATGTCCACGAAGACACAGATTTCATAGGTGCCAACAGATGACGGAACCCAAGTGAAATTCACCCAGGTCCACTCGCCGTGTATGAGATTGTTGATGTTCTGCGTGTCCACAGGCGTTCCATCCACCTTCAAATCAACTCTTACGGTGGACAAGTCCTTCTTCCCAAAATTTGAGACGATCGAGCTGACTTTCGCAGGGAAGGTGGGTCGAACGAATCTTGGAGCGTAGAGGTCAGAAACCCTCACATCATAATCATGGGACTGAAACCGAGACCATACGAAGCTGTTGTAGAGAAGCTGATATTCCTCCTGTGTTGGCGTGACGTCCGCTGAGAATGAGATCATGACTGATCCTTTGAACACGACAATGGCAACGGAACCGTTCCCTGGTGACAATGCGCACATCTGTCCTCCATCAAGGTCGTCCGGGTCCCAGGATTGGTCGGAAAGTGGAGTCATGGTGCGATTGAATCCACTCTCGAACAGGCCCGGAATGTTGCTGAATACGGGATGACCTGTGCACCCACTGTCCACTTCAATCAAAGTTGCAGCCGCTCTGGCGTAAGGCTGGTCCACTATTCCTACCAAATCCACAAGGTCGTTATTGTTGGGAACCAGTTCACTGAAGGCTGTCCCGATTGTTACGAAACCATGTCCCTCTATGACCCACTTTTCAATAGCTTGTACCTCCGAATCGTCCAGCTCCGTTCCCATGGGTGGTCTAAAGTAATAACCGGACCCTGAAAGAACGAGTACGTCCGCCTGCGTGCTGCTTATGGCTTCGTAGGTTATCGGATGGATGTCCAGAGATGTGTAGTCTATGGTCATAGGGCTTGAACCATAATCCCCCCAATTGTTGTTCAGGTAGTCCCATGTGGCTTTCGGACCATCGGCCTGTGTTCCATATGACCTGAGGATAGCGACTTTCGTGAAGGTTTGCGAGGTTGCATTGACCGATTTGCACTGGTCATTGTTCCAGAGAAAAGTCTCCCCGGGAACAGGTGTGCTTTGGACGCAGATTTCATAGACCCCTTCCCCTGGCGGGGTCCAGCTGAAATCAACAGTGGTGTTGTCCCCACTGGCAAGGAAAGAGAGCGTTTTCTGGTCAACCAAGGACCCATCCTGAGTCAAGTTGACCTCTATGTTGTTCTCATCATTTGCTCCTATGTTGGAAACCCGAGCAGTGACGTTCTGCGGATCAAGGGAAACGAAGCTTGGCAGGTCGAGGTCGCTAACGGCGATGTCGTGTTCCAAAATCTCTCCATATATGGTAAGGTCATCCACGAACCATCCGAAGTACATGTTGTTCATCTCCTCCACCGTATCAAACCTGAATTCAAGCTGCACTTGCTTCCCAGCGTAGGCCGAGAGATTGAGTATCAGTTTCCTCCAATTATCATCCGTGTTCCATTCGCTGGTAATGAAATGCCATTCGGAACCGTCATTCAAATAGACCTTGGCGGTATCGAGACCCTCATTCGGCTCCCTCGCGAGAAAATGCCAAACTGTCATGGCGAGGCTAGTTCCCCTTCGGGCGTCTATCCAAGGGGTCCGCAGTTCTCCCCAGTTTCTCGTGGATTGGAGAGGAGCTTCGGACCTGTTCGTGTAATAGTTGCACACCCAGTCACCGAACCACTCGAATCTGTGACCGTACCACCAAGATGTGTTCCTACTGTGAAAGAAGAGCCTTCTCGGTACATTGTTTATACAATCCTCTTCCCCTTGGCTCAGGTGCCACAACCCATCAGGAAACACTCCCCCATCATCTCCTCCTGCAAAAGTCCAATCTCCTTGTCCGTGCTCCATGTCATCATAGAAGAATCGCGTATTGATCTCTATTGTCCTTGAACAGGCCGGAAGACCCACCACGTCTTTGGCAGAACTAGTGATAGAACCATCATTCACGCACACCCGCAAATCTCTATCCGTGAATCTCTGAGCAGGGTCAAAGTCTAAATCCAGATATATCGTGAAATACCTGGACGTGTCCTGTTGTATGAGAACAGGTTGTCCGATATTGGGACCCGTGCACTCAATCATCTGTCCAACAGGCGGAAGAAGATATGGTGCACCCGCATCTTCTGCAATGACACACTCTGCGAAACTCATGTTCTTATCATAGTCTCTGTCATCCCAGGCGAATGTGCGGTTGATTCCCTCGGGAGGTAGACCATATACGTCCACCTGTATGCTCTCTAATGTTATGTCCGCATTTTGGGCCTCGAGAGCGAGCCAAAGCATTGAGAGATTGACATCTCCTTGGAATGTGTTAGTGTAGGGAGCAAGGTTCTCCCATGTTACGTTCAAGGTTCCTCTCGCTGGTGGAGCATTCACGGCCATTGGGACCATGGCAAAACCAGCCATAAGAAACAGAGCAATTACAATCGATACGGACTCCAATTTCCTCAGATTCACTGGAGCATTTTTCATATAACCAGCCTCCTCCAACTTCGGCAAACAGTATAGCAGTTCCCCTACACTTTGACCTATTGAGATACTATCTATAAAAGCTGATTGGTGCAGAGTTTTGACTCGTCAAAGAGTCTTTTAACCGAACGTTGAAGAATTGAGCTTTGGGTCCTAGTCTCCACTGACTTCCCAAGTCCCTGCTTGGATGACATGTATCCAGATGCCCATCCCCGGGCTGAGCGCCGTCAGTGTTGATCCGCCGGGGTCATTGGGATCGAAGAACTTCCACTTCGCCTTCTTGTCTGTTGGGTCGAAGAACAGGACCAGGTCGTATATGCTGGCCATTCCACCGTTGTCCAGAACCTCAGGCAGCGATTTCGTTTCAAACGAAGGATATCCAACGAAGTTCCAGTTCCCGCATGCCGTCACTTCTGGAAGGTCTATGCTTGTGTATGTGACTCTGCCAACATTGATGAGCACTCCATCCGATTGCATCCTGACTCTCAGACCCATCGACCTGTCTATGTGTGTGAGCGACCCGCCAGTTGGGGTCCAGATCAACCATATGCATGTTTTGGCGTCGTACGCCTCCACGGATTTGTATGAACCGTCTACGGATTCAAATGCAACGGATGTGTCATTATTCTTTAACTCAAAGCCGATCGAAATCTCATTGGTTCCCTTGTAAAGTTGCTTCACGAACTTCCCGACCTTGTTCAGATTCTGCTCCTCGATGTCTCTCTCATCAAAGGCCCTGACCACGTAGTAGTAGGTATTGGAGTCTATTCCGGCATCGGGTTGGGGATCTATCCACAGATTTGTACCAGCTGGTACCGTTGCGTATGTCATATTGAAATCAAAGTCATTGACTGATGTTGCTCTGTAGATATTATATCCTTCCACCCTTGCCGATGTGGATTCGTTCCACTCGAGCCTTAGCGTGTCCCCATCCTTGTATATCCACAGGTCGGTCGGAGGAGCTATCACCCAGCACCATACCATCGCATTGTAGAGCAGTTGTATGTCCTGCATGTTGGAGTTCTTCTCCACGAAGTTGGTTATGTAGGCGGCCTTGTAGGTTCCCGGATCATATGAAATAACCGTCGCATTGTTGTCAGGATAGGACATGGCCTTATATTCCCCACCGTCAAGGTTGCCAGGTGTCCAGTTTAAGGGATACCACTTGTCGTCCAAAAAGAGGGGAGGAGTGCCTTGAACAAATAGGCCGGGAGTGAGCGTCATGCCGTTAGCGGTGCCATATTCGGCAGGGATATTGTTGAACAGGGGATGATTCTCCTTGGGGTTGATAACTCTGAGGTTGTGGATACCGGTCTTGTAGTAATACCTGTTTGCCGCCTTCAGGCCAAACAATTGTCCAAGGACACGGCCATGTTCTTCAAGTCTCTCGGAATCAAGAGTCAAGCCGGTACCTATGAGCGCGTGACCTTGTTGGGTGTATCTTCTTATGGCTCTTCGTTCCGCATAGCTGAAGTAGTAGCCTCCCGCCGCAGGATCGCCCATGTTGCCTGACCTTGAACTAGATATCAGAAGGACATCGGCATAGGAATCCACCAACTCCTGATAGGTTATCCTCTCCTTGTTGAACCTGGTGTAGTTGATGTATAACCGTGCCGATCCGTGTTTGGACCAGTCTTGGTTGAGATAATCCCACGGGGCTTCGTCTGCAAAGTCCGTTCCCCAGGAATCCAATACAAAGACCTGGATCGGCATGTCGTCCGTTACCTCGATCGGTCTGCATTCCTCGTTGTTGCTGGGGTCCTCGTCCATGAATCCGATTATGTCCGCAAAGACGCATATCTGGTATGTCCCCAGTGAGGGCGGAATCCAAGAGAAGTTGACGTAGGTCGATTCGGTGTGCAGGAGGTTTGTCACCGTCTTTGTGTCCACGACGATTCCGTCCACCTTCAGATCCACTTGAATGGTCGGCAGATTCTTCTTCCCGATGTTGGAAACGATCGAGCTCACCAAGGCTGTGTCCGTGGGACGAATGAATCTCGGAGCGTTCATCTGAACCTTCACGTCGTAGTCGAAGATCTCGTACCTGGACCAGACGAACGAATTGTAGAGAAGTTGCCGTTCATCATCGTTTGGCATGACATCCGCAGCTATGGAGATCATCACTGCGCCCTTGTGAATGACAATCGCAGCTCTTCCATCCCCGGACCTCGCACATATCTGCCCCCCTGCAAGGTCATCCGCATCCCAGCTGTGGTCGTTGGCAGGAGTCATGGTCCGGTTGAAGGCGTTTTCGAATGGATTTGTGACATTGACGAAAACCGGATGGCCGGTGCAGTTTGTATCTATCTGGATTAGTGGAGTGTCGTTATGATAGTATGCTTGATCGGCGATCCCCACCAAACTCGCCAAGTAATTGTTGTTTGAGACGTTCATGTGAAATGCGGTTCCGATTGTGACGAAACCGTGTCCAAATCTCACCCATTTCTCAATGGCAGCCATTTCCAGATCGTCCAGCTCGGTTCCTATGGGTTCCGTGTAGTAGTATCCCGAACCTGAAAGTACCAGGACATCCGCCTGCGTGGCGGCAATGGCATCATAGGTTATCGGATATATGTTCAGGGATTGGTAATCAATGGATATCGGGGCGAGACCGTAATCCGACCAGTGTTCGTTGAGGTAGTCCCATGTAACCTTTGGACCTTGAGCTTGCGTTCCGTATGATCTGAGAACAACCACCCTGGTGAAGGGTAGTGAAGTGGCGTTCACCATCTTGCACTGATGGTTGTTCCAGAGGACTTCCTCTCCAGGGACAGGAGTGCTCTCAACACAGATTTCGTATTCTCCTTCTCCCGGTGGGGTCCATGTGAAATTCACTATTGTGGTGTCTTCGCTTGAAAGAAGCGGTAGTGTTTGTTGGTCTGTCAGAACTCCATTAACAGTCAAATTCACCTCAATGTTGCTCTCATCCTTCGCTCCTATGTTTGAGATCCGAGCACTTATGTTCTGGGGATCAAGCGGGATGTAACTTGAAATCTTCAGGTCAGTAACTGCGATGTCGTGCTCCAGAACCTCCCCGTAAACGGCAAGGTCATCTACGAACCAGCCAAAGAAAGGGTTGCCCTTCTCGTCCATCGTGTCAAATCTGAACTCCAGTTGCACTTGCTTTCCAGCATATTCCGAAAGATTGAGAATCAGTTTCCTCCAGTGGTCATCCGTGTTCCATTCGCTGGTAATGAAATGCCAACCCTCACCATCACTCAGAAACACCTGAGCCAGATCAACACCGTTGTACGGCTCCCTCGCGAGAAAATGCCAAACTGTCATGGCGAGGCTAGTTCCCCTTCGG
>SOIM01000024.1 GCA_004377185.1 Methanomassiliicoccales archaeon
CCAATTGGTTCCGGTCCACCGTGCATACCTGAGCTCGGTATTTGTGGCGGCATAGTAGCATATGTGAGCGTAGTCGTTGCCGTCTAGTGTTATGAAAGGATAGAGCCCGACATTACCAGAGGAATCTACGACTTCGATGTTCCAATCACTACCGTTCCATCTCGCATACCTCAGGTCATAGTAGTACTCGTCGACATAGTAAGCAATGTGGGGATAGCCATTACTATCCAAAGCTATGGAAGTAAGAGCGTAGCCAGCATCACCATCAGAGTCTACCGTCTCGATGCTCCAATTGGTTCCGGTCCATTTTGCGTATTTTAGGTCTCCATCTTTGGAGTAGTTGATGATCTCGTAATAGCTTATGTGTGGATTGTCATTGCTATCGACAGCTATAGAGGAGTAGGAGCCAACCTTACCAGCGGTATCCACACCTTCGACGTTCCAGCTACTCCCATTCCATCTTGCATATTTGAGATCCCAGTTGTCCGAGTCCAAATAGCTTATGTGTGGATAGCCCCTACTATCGAGAGCCATAGAAGTGAAACCGCCCACCCTTCCACTGGAGTCAACAGTCGTTGTCTCCCATCCCGCATCAGGATCGTAACTTCCACTCCCATCGAACCGCACCACATCACCCACATAGACTGTCTGGTCCTGACCAGCGTCCGCAACTGGAGCGATGTTCTGGGGAAATATCCAACCATTTTCTCTCACGAACGGATAGAAATCATAGTCCTCTTGGGGATGAGGGATCAAAGTGTCTCCAATCCAATCACCAGCAATCGCATGCTTGCCAGTGCCGCTTCCATCATCCACCCCTACGTAATCTGACCAATAGTTGCCTTCCAACATGATGGGATGGTGCCAATCGTTATCTTTGGGATGTGTGTCAAAGGCTCCCTTTGTGTTATACTTGATGTTGTTATGGTAGAGAAGGTTCCCAACACTTTCATCAACAAGGCGAATTCCGTAATCCCCATTTCCGCTGATTGTGTTGTTCGAAACCACATTATGATTACTAGTGCGGTTAAAGGAGATGCCGTCCCAGAGATTTGCAGAGATGACGTCATGGTCAATGGTGTTATTATTGGAATCAACAGAGTGAATGCCATATAAGGCGTTATGAGATGCGGTGTTATGGGAAACGGTATTGTTGGCTGACGATTCGAGATAGATACCATACCAACGGTTCGATGAGGCCGTATTGTAAGCGATTGTATTGTTGCTGGAACGACTGACAAGGATTCCGGCCAGACTGTTCATGGCGGTGTTGTTGGTAATTGTATTGTTGTTCGATTCTCCGATAGAGATGCCCCAGATATTGGTCGAGATCATATCGTTGTTGGAGATGTTGTTGTTGTGTGAGTAGAAAAGGCGTACCCCTGCGCCATAATTCGAGGAGGCGTTGTTATTGAGGATTCTGTTGCCAGAAGAGAAGCCGAGTTGTATTCCTATGGAGGCATTATTGACTTTCAGGTTGTCTACTGTTACGCCAGTACTATTGGCGAGTATCACCTGTCCAGCATATGAAGGTATAAAACCACCAGTGGCATTCTTCCGGTAGTAAACAGGTTTCCCATTGACAGTGTTCAGCGTATCTATGACGTGAGTGTTCCAGTGAGAGAGCGAATCTCCATATAGAACGATTCCATTTTCCAGCATCAAGTTGTCAGTCACCAATTCGTTCTCAGACCAAAAGATAGAGATGGCATTTTCATGGTTTGAAATAGTATTGCCTGAGATAGTGTTATAGTACGATCTGAATAGACAGATACCTTCGTCATTGTTTGAGCTTATGTTGTTGTTTGAGACTGTGTTGTAGGCATAATAGCCGCTGACGTAAATACCGTCATTGTCGTTGGAACTGACATTGTTACCTGAGACGGTGTTATGACTGGCACCTAGATAAATGCCATAACCTTCGTTCCAGCGGATATTGTTTCCTGAGATGATGTTGTAGTCGGAATGAATCTCGATTCCGGCACCATCGTTCGATATGATTGTGTTTCCCGATATCGTGTTGTAACTGGAAGTGCTCCGTGCATTGATGCCATCTTGCCTGTTCCAGCCGATGAGATTCCCTGAGATCGCGTTGTACCTACTGTAGTGATCCACACTTATTCCGTTTCCATTCGATGAAACATTATTGCCCACAATGATGTTGCGACCTGACTCCGGTTTGATTCCTGCATCCGAAGGGAAAAACCCGCTATTAGTAATCGTGAAATTCTTGAGGGTCACCTGGAATTCGGTCATACGTACTACGTCTCCACTTCCGCCACCGTCTATTATTGTGTCAAAAGGATTCTCACCCTCTAGGTCGATGGTTTTGTCCACAACCACATTCTCATAGTAAGTTCCACTGAATACATAGACGGTATCTCCATTATCAGCATCATCGACCCCTTCTTGGATGGTATCCCACTTGTGGTTCGGTGGGTCGTCCACGAAATCGTCATCCACCCAGATCGTTTTCGAAGCGCCTTGAGGAGAACTTTGATCTCCATCATTTCCATTGTTGATGAAAGCAACAGCTGAAACATCAGCAATCATCAGAGTCCCAAGCAATATGCTGACGAGTTTCACTAATACTCTATTCATGTTGCCCCTCCTTTGGTCAGACTTTCTCCCTCCTCTCTATTCTGCCCAAGATATCAACTGCTCTACCCAGACTTATATTTTTCGACACCATGAACGGTCTGAGCACTCCAGGCGCATATGTCTTCATGATTTTCCGGGATTCCTCTTGGAAAACTACCCTATGACAACCACGAGCGTGACCGAAGTTGTTCCTCCATCGTCATCAGACACAGTCAGCGTAACCGTGTAAGTACCCGAAGAGAAGTACCAATGTGAAACGCTATCCGTAACCTCTGTCGGGAACGAACCATCACTCGGATAGAAGTTCTCCTGGGTCGTTCCATCATCAAAGTCCCAGTGGAACGTCAAATCATCCGCGCCTGGATCCGTGGCTGTTGCAGTGAATTCCACCAGTGCCATTGCAATGCCTAAACCATTGTTGATGTTATCCGCAATATCCTTGACCCTCTCTAGTTCGTCCCTGTCCTGCGAGTTGAGAATCACATCTTCGATTTCCAGCACCGCTTCCCATACCGTTCCAGAAGATGTCAGCGAGGGCATGTCTATCGGCGTAGACGGTGCCAACTTGCCACTCACCAGATTGAGCCACACACCCATGAGCTGCCTCTTTGCCATGACAATCATGTCTTCGGCGTCCCCTTCCTGCACAATGCCGCACACTTCTTCTTCGGTCGATATTCTAGAGAACACCTGGGACTGTGAGGAGATATCAGTAACCCATTCCGGCAAGATACCTGTGTGATCGCCGTAGGGCGATTCCACTTCGCACTGATGCCCCCAATATCCTACCGTCCTGGGTTCATTCGCGAACACGGTGTAGTCGGTTGCTGTGATTGTAGGAGCCACGTTCAGAACAAGAACATAGGTCTCATAGACCACATATCCACCATCGTCATCCGAAACGTTGAGTGCGATTGTGAAGTTGTCGTCATCACCGTAGGTATGCGTGGATGTGTCCGTTGCAGAGAACGGATGTGTCCCCCACGGGCTGGGAAGAGAATCCGGTCCCGTGCCATCATTGTAGTAGGTGTTGGTGTGTGTAGGTCCATACTCCCACGACCATTCGAAGGTAAGATCATCACTTCCTGGATCTGTCGCGACAGCTGTCAGCGTCAATGGAGAACCTTCATCAACCACAAAAGGACCAAAGGATTCAATCGATGGCGCAACGTTCATGATATCCATCTCCAAGGTGGCTGTGCCTTCTCCCCCGTCATCATCCGTGACCGTCGCCTTCACGGTGTACTTGCCATTGTCTCCATAGACGTGAGTTCGACTGAAGGACCCTGTAGCATCTGGCGGGTCGTTCTCCTCTGTCGGGAGCTGAGCCTCTTCAATGCCGTCACCCCACTCCCACAGGACGGTGTGCGTATCGAGCCAGCCTGGGTCCGTGAAGCTTCCAGAGAGTGTGCACCCAGACGCTCCTTCAAAGAAAACGCATCTAGGCCTTGGGAGACTGACAGACGGGTCAACATTGAATATCTCCATCGGTGGAGTATCATCAACTCCTACACCATCGTCATCATCCGTGACAGTCAGAACAACAGTGTAATCATCATTGTCTCCGTAGGCATGTGTCACAACAGGACCTGCATCCAGAAGAACCGTTCCGTCCCCAAAATCCCAATCATAGGTGTGGGTGTCGTATATTCCCGGGTCTTCCACAGTCGCATCGAACTGTATCTCCTTGCCCTCTGGATAGGGAGGATCGACGATTGTTCCGTCAGTGCTTTTGCTAGTCCATTCCGGTGTTGGTGCAACGTTGTAGATCATCACATCAGAAACGTCGGTATCGCTCAAGGGTTCCTCAGGTTCCTCCTCCAGCGCCTGATTTATCTGAAATGCCAGATCGTACCAACCGCTGTCCTCGGTCTTGGTCCAACCTACTCCCTTCCTCCACATCCAGTGAGCTCCGCCAGCATAGTCCGCAGCTGTTCCGCATATCTGATACTCTCCGCTCGGAGTTGCTAGCGGGCTTTCCACCTGTACGTAATAGATATCTCCAGGAACGAGAATGACATCCAGGAAATCAAATTCGACAAAGATTGGTGGATCGTTGAAGCATGTCTTGGGAAGCACATCGAACGGCAGACTGGTTTCCGTCAAGACTGGTCCGTCCAAAGACTCTCTTATCGACACGTAGATGTCGTCCTCGGAATCCGACCGACCGTTGCCAACAGCCAGAGCAACCTTCGGAATCACGGACTGGGTAGGTACAAAGGACTGTGCATGGCTGATGTCCTTGTTCACCCAAGAGGAGAACCGCATGTCCTCCTTGTGTTCGATTACCACTCCACCTGATGCCTCCCTCGCCTCAACAGCAACCTCGCCTACGAAATCGTCCCAATAAATGTGTTCAGCAGCAGGATCTGAAGACCAACCAGTGTCCCAAACCCCGTCATTCTCGAAGTCCCATCGGTATTCCAGTGCATCTCCGTCTGGATCGGAAGAATTGCTTGCGTCAAACGTGACCGGAGAACCCTCAAATCCGAAATACGGTCCGTTCGCATCCGCCTCTGGCGGTTCGTTCGTCTTGACCGTGATGGTGTCCACATTGCTGTCCTGCACCGCCCACTCCACGGTCGAAGAAGCGGTAACGGTCAGCGTGTCAATCTCCCCTTTGGTACCAGGTGGAACATAGACGGTCACAACGAGATACAGGCTGGCGTTCGTGGGCAACAGCGGCGTTTCATAGATCTCGGGTTCACCCGGATCAAGGATGCCATTTGCATTCTGGTCATGATATATGTGTGTCTCCCATCCGTGAGAGGATTTTGCGGTGAGCTCGTAAGTGTCCGGCAACCCCGTGTTGATCAAGTAATGGTTGAAGTGAAGTGTGGTGTCCGGTTCGGTCTCAACATCATGGTCTGGAGATAGCGTTGGCGGAGGATTAACTGGAAGAGGAGGCTCAGGTCCGGCGAACAGCTCATGCTCGACATCGAGGAAGTAGATGTTATGAGCGTCCAGCCCGATGATTTCATACTTCCAAAGCCCGGCCGATAGTTCATAGGCCACCTGCACATCCGCATCGCTCTCGTTCGAGATAATATAGTTCTCCCATTCCCGGTTGCCGGATGGATCGTAATTGGTGTACGTGTTGTCATCCGGATCGGTCACTCTGAAGTGAACAGCAGGGCTCACCACGACGCATTCGTCTATGTTCGTTCCGTCTCTAGGTAAGCCTGGATGTGCTCCCTCGGCCTGAGCAGGGCCAACACCGTCGGGATCCACATTGGGTGTGTTTAGGTCGTCAGTGTCAAAAGCATTATCCGCGTCCCCGTCGCGGAACCGCATGGAGCTCCCGTCCTTTGGGAGATAGAAGTACAGATACCAGTGACCGTTGTATGAATTTGCATCTGGATCGTTCGTCTCGCCGGGATTGGGGTCTCCGGACCAAACACATGGATCGTCGGCATTCTGAGGAGCGCCCATATAAGCGACCTCCTGACCCTTCTTGATACTTATCTGTCCGTCGGTACGGACCTTGAATTCATTCACGGCCCCATACGGCACATAGTATTTCCATCTGATAAGAAGGCGGTAGAAGTGGTTCCCGCTGGGAGCCTTTGCATCATCACTTGTGGAATAGGTCATGGTAGACCAGTCATCGTTAGCCATGGCAGAGCTCGTCCAATCATCCAAAAGACTAGTGCTTCCGTTCTTGTAGGGATCCTTGTACAGCCAAAAGCCCGTGGTTCCGCCTGGCTCGTCCCAGTTGTCGCCCGTATCCCCATCGAAGATACCCACTTCGAATGAGGTTTGATCGGCAGGAACACCTATGAAGAGCTCTATCACATTGCCTCCGAGGGTCTTTATACCCGCACCTGCAACTGCAAGGAACTTGCCGTCATCTGGATCGTTGCTCGGCATGGCCGTGTAGACCTTTCCGTTCAAAGGTTCCAGTTCGGGCAGGGCCTTGGGCTCCTCCAAAGGCATGGATGGAGACAATGTTCCGGTCATCATCAAAAAGACGGTCATTATCGAGAAAGATTTCCTGGCTAGATGAACGATACTCCCACTCCTCATGCTTACACTTCCCCTGTTTCGGTCGAGAGGGCTACCTCGCGAGAGCGTTTCGATGAAAACTGCGCCCACAGATGTCCCCGCTCCGTTCAGCATAGTAGATGGGTCTGGGGGGAATATAATCTTTGTGGATATCTCCAGCCTTGGTACTTCGCTCAAGATTCAAAAAAAAAAAGGGGGGAGGAGGTCATCCTGACCTGTGATCTCCTCTTCAAAAAAAAAAGAGGAGGGGTTCATCGTCATCTGACAAGCGGGATTCCCATCATCTCTTCGTGCACCTCTTCTTCCACCATACCCACACAGGGACTGAGCAAGTTGGGAGATTTCACTCCAGTGATTATCGTCATGACCTTGATCACGCCCTCGTACTCCTTGTCCACCCTGGCCCCGAATATCACGTTGGCGTCATCACTCAGCGAGTTGGTTATTCCCTGTACGACCTCATGCGTCGTTCTCAGGCTCAGGCCCGGCCCTGATGTGACGTGTATCAGCGCACCATTGGCACCAGTGAAGTCGATGTCCAGCAGGGGATTGTTCAAGGTCTCCAACACCACCATGTCCGGGTCGTCCGCTGCATTCTCACCGTAGAGCATTGTGGATGTTCCACCGGCGCACATTATCGCCCTGACGTCCGCGAAGTCCAGGTTTATCAGCGATGGCATTGTGATGGTCTCGGTCAGACCCTTTATGACCTCTGAGATGAGCTGGTCCATCAGGCTGAACGCCTGTTCGACTGGTAGATTTGGCACGATCTCTAGCAACCGGTTGTTATCAAGAACGATAACACTGTCTGTGCTCCTTCTCAGCCTATCCAGACCTATCTTTGCCTTTGCGATCCTTGATCTCTCCACATTGAAGGGTGTGGTCGCGATGGCTACGACTACGCTACGCGACCTTCGAGCCAATTGGGCCACGAACGGAGCCAGACCCGTTCCCGTGCCACCGCCCATACCGACGGTTATGAACAACAAATCCGCACCCGAGACGATCTCTCTCAGCTTGTCCTCTGCAAGTTCTGCACATCTCAGTCCAACCTCGGGGAGACCACCGCTGCCCATTCCTCTGGTGACAGACCTTCCAATGAGCAACTTCTGGTCCGCTCTGATCCTGTCAAGGTGAAGCTTGTCCGTGTTGATGGCGAAAGTCCTCGCTCCATTGACGCCCATGTGCATGAGACGGTTCACACTGTTGCTACCCGCTCCTCCGCATCCAACCACGATTATCCTGGGAGGACGGTAGTCTAACGACTCGTCTTCTTCGTATTCCTTCGCTTCATGGAGTAAGTGTTCCATTCCCATCCTTCATCCCTCGAGAATTGACGGAGCCGGTGCAGGGCACCGCTCCGAGCGCATCCCATAAGATTGGTTTCCCAATCCCCTTCGAGGCCAAACACTCCCTTATCCTTCGAGGTCCTTCATCGCTTTGGAGAGATGTCTTCGAACGTACTCTCGAACCGCGTTGCGTATTGCGTCCTCAATCGAGACCGAATCTCCGCTTTGGACAAGTTCTTGAAGGTCCACCACGTTCCCCTTCGGAAGCTCGATGTTCATCTTCTTGATGTAGTCCGGTGCGAACTGAGCTTCTATGAAGGAGTCAATGGCGGCCCTGACGGCATCGGACAATGTTGCATATTCGCCGCTTTCAACTAGACTATGGAGAGCATTCACTGTATCACTGGGTATTCTAACCGTTACGCGTTCTGAGTCCGATGCCATGTTCGTTCCCGCGTTGAGTGTGTCGGACGAATATGTTCGTTTTGTCCGACATTTGTCGGTATAGCGGAGCGGATATTTAAAAGTATTGACGTCGCGGTTCCGTGCCGTTAAGTGAGATTTGAGTTCGACTTCTTTCGATTTTGGCTATTTGTCTGACAAGAGAAGGGATTTTTCCACCCACAATGGAGGAATATCTTCAAATACGAGTCGTTGAATTTAGAGAGAGGAGAGTATTAGCTATGAAGGAATGGACCATTTTGCTCAGATCCAAGGACGGGATTAGAGTTGAAGTGATAGAAGCTGATTCTATCAGGACAGCCCCAGAAAAAGACTTGTTCTGCTTTGATGGTCAAGGTAGTGTCATCGGTAGTTTCGCCAAAGAGGATGTGATAGGGTATTTTAGGGGTCGAAGTGCAAACATGAACATTAACCTGGAGATTGAGCCAAAGGATTAGGAGCAGGCGGAGATACGAGTGCAGTGTCAGTTACTGGAATACAAGGATGAAAGGGGAATTATCAGAATCTGATAATCGAAGGTAATGGAAGGTGGGAAATTGGGAAAGGGAAAGGAGTGGTGTCTAGGACACTCATACTTCACCAGAAACACACAAAAATCATACCCTTTTCATTGATTTCTGGGACCTGCCACCTAGAAAGTAGGGAGGGGTTGAGGCTCTGAGGTTGGTGACACACGGTGGTTGACACTATTTGAAGGAACTTTTTTAAGCTGTGTTTTCGTTCTGTTTGCTGGAGGTCGGTAGGATGGAGGTTGAGGTGGGTATTGCGTTGTACTCTGTGATGATAACAGTGATGACTTTTCTGGGTGGCTTTGTGATGGTTGTTGGTGGCCGTTTGCTGGGTGAGATTGCAGTTACTGAGGGATGGATGGAGGCTGTGAAGGGCGCAAAGGGTGAAAGAGAGAAAGAGAGGGAGGTAAGGCGGTCTAGAAAGGCGAAGGGATGGAAGTATATTTGGGTGGTGTTGGTGACTGACTTAAGTATTATTGTGTTTTCACTGTGTCTTCTACTGGTGTTGCTGATGGGTATTGGGGGAGATGGCTGGGAGGTTGCGTTAGCAGGCGGTTTTGGGCTGTTTGTTGGGAATGTTGTAGGTATGGTGGTTGCTATTGGCAACATGATGTATTTGTCTGGTGAGTTTCTTATTCTGAATAGTAGGTACAGAGGGGCTGTTGATATGAGGCGGAGGTGAGAGCGTATTTGGAAAGAAGTCATAGATAAAGTTAACTTACTGGAGGATCTGTCCCGTTAAGTAGGATTTAGATTCAACATCTTTTGATTTTCCTCCTTTGTCTGACATAGGCTCTGCCAGATAGTCGTCCAGTTTATGAGGTCTCCCCATCCGTTTTCGAATGGGAGTTGGACTTGTGCTTCCTCTGCTGGAGTGTTGCCGTCCAGACTCTCATGTGGTCTCAGGAAGTTATAGTGTATGCCAAAACCTCTCGGAATTGCGGTTTCTGGCGACACCAATCCCCTCATCGGTTTGAGTCTGTCTCCGAGTGTTCCATGCCACCTCTCGATTAGCTGGTTGTGAATCCTAATGTGCGTTCTTGGTATCGCTTCCGTTGGTATATGCTCGACCCTTCGGTGCTTGTAGCGACTGTAGAATACCTTGTTTATTCCCTTTCTGTATGCTTCCAGACCGTCAGTGACAATAGCGGTTGGACGTGGGGTATTACGAGCGCAATCCTTCATGAAGGTCTTTGCATCCTCAAGGGTTCGAGTTCGGGAGATGTGAGAGCCAACGAGGAATCGGGTTTCTTTGTCAATCGCATCCCAGTGCCAATGTTGTTGCCCCTTCCGTCTCTTTCCGCTCCTTCGTTGCTTATCTGTCAAGGGAATCCGGGGTCTGAAATTGACAGCCTTTTCATCTGCGTGCCAAACTCCGCTTAGTTGAGGTTCAAACTGTGAGAGATAGTTGTCCACTTGGGGAACATACTTCTCGATCCATTCAAGGATTTTCCTCCAGTGAACTTCCACACCAAAGAATTTCTTGAGATTCTTGCTAATCTTTCTGATGGAATGACCGTCAAAATACATCTCCAAGGCAAAGGCAACAGCTTCCTTCGGTTTTCTCATCCGAGGGAACTTCCCATTGTCGTGGAATCGGTGCTTACAGTCGTTGCACTTGTAGAGTTGCTTCCCGTTGTTCTTCCCAGCCTTGACAACCCTATTCGATCCGCACCACTTACACTTCCCTCTCCTATCAAAAGGCTTTTTAGCGGTCTTGTCTATACACTTCAGGGGTCGGATGCTCATATCATTCGGCTTCCCAGTCCAGCGGGTGTGCAAGCACTCGTTGGACTCTAAATCCAGATAGGCGCAGAGGTATATCTGGATATGTCTGGGAGGTCGGTGAAAATGGGAGTCTGGCTTGAAAAAATGCCTTCTATTCGCTCTCAGACGCTTTGTAGTGGATTTTAGAATACTTTCACTTTTGATAACGAGATATTGGCTTGGAGAGAACCAGTCATAGAATGCACTCTGGATAGTTCTGGAACTCTTCTCTGGCTCTTCGTTAGAGTGCAACGCTTTGCTCTCCCGTCTTCCGTCATTCCCATCCCTTCGATTTTCCTCTGCAGACCCTCAGGAAGTATTAGCTCTTCATGCTATGCATGAGTAAACATGAGTAACTATTATTAGGGAGAACTCTTATTAACCAATAGGAATTATCATGGATTCTCAATCATTACCAAAAGTAGGAGAAGAAGTAGTGCCTCAAAGAAAACCATTGAATCAGCACAAGCGACCAATGACAGTAAGTCTCAAGCCTGAAAATAGAGAGTGGATACGGGAGCATTATGAGGAACTTGGTTATCGGAGTGAATCTCACGCTGTAGATGTAGCTATCGACCTTCTTCGGAAAGAGAAATCAAGAAAGGGGGAGAAATGAAACACTCTCAATCCGATTCCAATGGAAATGGAGGGGGCGGTGTAGTTGTTTATAAGAGTTTCGGCGACGAAATTCTGCCTGGCGACTGCCAAAAAGTTCTCAAGAGATTCTCCAACGATACATTTGACCTAATCATAACTTCTCCGCCGTATGCAGATCGCAGAAAGAAGACCTATGGAGGAATGCATCCGGATAAGTATGTTGAGTGGTTCATGCCCAGAGCAAAAGAGTTCCAGAGGGTTCTGAAGCCCACAGGAACTTTCATCTTGAACGTCAAGGAGATAGCTGTGAAAGGTGAGCGTCATACGTATGTTATTGACTTGATAAAAGAGATGAGAGAACAAGAATGGCTGTGGACGGAAGAATATATCTGGCACAAGAAGAACTGCTATCCTGGCAAATGGCCCAACAGATTCAGGGATGCGTGGGAGAGATGTCTTCAATTCAACAAACAAAAGAAGTTCGCCATGTATCAAGAAGCGGTAATGGAGCAAGTCGGCGATTGGGCACAGACCCGATTGAGCAACCTCAGTGAGACTGACAAGATAAGAGACGAGTCTGACGTAGGCAGTGGGTTTGGAAAAAGGGTTGCGAATTGGTTAGGAAGAGAAATGGTATATCCTACGAATGTTCTTCATCTATCAACGGAATGTGGGAATGTGGGTCACAGCGCAGCATTCCCATTATCACTTCCTGATTGGTTCATTCGTTTATTCACAAAGGAAGGGGACCTTGTCTTGGATCCGTTCTCTGGTTCCGGCACTGTTGGCGTGGCTGCGAAAAGACTTAATAGAAACTTCGTGTTGATAGACATTGAGCCACAATACGAAGAAATAGCGAGGGAGCGGGTAGGGAATGAAGCCAGAACAGAAAGAAGAAATCAGAAAGGAGTTACTGGCCATAGCCAAGAAGAGATTCGAAGCCTTGGGTAAAATCAAATTGGAGAATCTTGACCTTAACCCCTTTCTCTTGAGACTTTTGGGCTTGAACACTCCGAGGGAAATCGCAGAGTTCATGGTCTCTCAGAGAACGGAGAGAGGGGTCGTAACGAGTTACGGCATAAGAATCCAGACAATCGCAAAGGTGTTTGCGACGGGCACGGGTGCTGAGGGTGCGGATATTATGAAAGAGAAGAACGGGAAAAGACACTATATCCAAATGAAGGCTGGTCCGAACACCCCCAACAAAGACCTGGTCGCTATGATCAACAGACTCTTGCGGGGTGCGGTTCGGAGAAACAGAGGGTCTGTTCCTCTTCTGGGCATGACATACGGTAAACGGAAGCGAGTGAGTAGCATAATACAGCGCTATTCTGAAGTTGATTGGTTGATAGGACGGGAGTTCTGGACTTTCATCTCAGATGATGATGAGTTTGCCAAGGAGCTATTCAAATTGATCGTCGATGTTGCGGACGACGTTGCGGATGCTCACAAAGAGAAAACCTACTCTCAGAGATTCCAGGAGAAAGTCGATGAGGTTGCCGAAGAAATCAAGAAAAAATATGGAGATGGTGGAGAAGAAATGTGGCAAAAACTCTTCGAAGATAATGTCTGATTTGTTGATACTTAAGCTTTTGCAAGACGCTCTGCAAGACTACGAACGGTATCGAGATATATCTGTGCTACTTTCTTGTTTACAGAGTATACCTTCCCAAAAGAGTTTTGCTGAACCCAGTCATCTTTCAATTGAAGCGATTTTGCCCGTCGGAGCATATTAATATGATGCACCACTCTCTCTGGCGAAATTCCTAGTTCTTCAGATAGTTCCCTGACAGCCCAGGGTCGCTCTTTCAACTTTTCGAGGATGGCTATTCGCTCCTCATTTTCAATGACCTCGACATCATCCTTCCAGTTTGAAGGAAGATCTATCATATCCAAAGAAGTTTTTTCATCCACCTTTAACCCTCATCCCGCAATTATCACGTATGATAATTGCTTTCACTCCTCACACCGTCGGGGTCTGTATCAATATGACCCTATATAATATTGTTCCTACGTCTATATCAAAGTTGTGGGAAATCTGACATAAGACTTATAAGCCCCACAGCCATACGTCGAGAGGCATGATTATCACAGACATTTTCAAATGGGTCCTTGACAAGAGAAACATAAGTTGTGACTTGTTTACACTCGCCTCCTTTCCTTATTTGCAAACAAAAGATGGAAGGATCAGATTTCTCCGAGGGTTCAATGGAAGATATATGGCGATTCTCCATGAGATGGGAACATATTTTGAGGAACATATGATTAAAGGTTCTATCTTATACCTCGAACTTCAATTGGAAAATGACGAATTGGAGATTATTGGGAGAATCGACTGCCCAGAACTCGATTGCCACCCTCAATGCGAGCATAAGAAGCCTCTGACTGTTGGCAGGTTCTTTGATTTGGAAAAACACATCGCCAAATCCATTTATGAAAGCTTGAAAGATGCCCTTCACTTTGCGAAGCGTCTAAGGTGATTTCTAAGCACAACAATTTGAGAAATGCTTATAATCGAAGAGGACATATTGAATCGACTGCCCACCAATCACCCTCGCTTTGCCATCAACATCGTGAGGGCGGTGGGCGGTCAAACCACCTAGTTCTTGTCCAGCCAGGTTATGAGAGACATTCTTAAATATGGCGTAAATCAATGAGAACAATGAGAACACCGAGAACCCAACATATAAATATGGATGTTGAATTGAAGAATTGGTCGGCTTCAAGGCGAGGGGAGAAGATGCTACAGAAGGAAAACCTGTATCTGAGAGAGGATATAGATGACATAATGTATCTAGATACACCAGAGCGTGCCAAACTTCTTGTCGCATTGTTACGCTTGAGGATCGGGGTGGAGACGCTGGGCGAGTATCGGAAGAGAGAGACGAGCTTCAAAGACATCCCAGCTCCGGCCCGGGAAACCATAATGAAAGGGATAACGGGAGGCCTGCAAGTAATAACGGATCTCCGAAAGAAGATAGAAAAACATCTCTCAGGAAAGCAAAACCCGTATGAGACTGTTTTCCTCAGAAGTACCTTGATTGCATTCAACTTCGACTGGGCTAGAAAGGCGCACGATGTTCTCTTCAAGCCCGTTCATACGGACCGCGATGTAGCGTGTCTGAGATTGGCAGACAGGCACTTGAAATCGTTGAGAGCTTCGCTGATAGAACTCAAGAAAGGAAGGAAGATTGATGAAGAAGAGTACACGTTTGACAGAATCTCTTCTGGAACGAATGTTTTTCTAAGAAATGTCTACGAGAATTGGCTTGAAGAAGTGAATCTAATTGAAGAAGAAGCAGAAACAGGTGGCGAATGGCTCAGAGTCCATTGAGAGTCTGGAGCGACAGTCTCGAATTCTATCCGGTAGACTGGCAAGTGTTGAGGAATGCTGTCATACTCTGAAGGAGTCAATCTGTTGTACAAGATGTGGTTCGGCCCTTGATGCCGTTTTGAGTGAGTGTTCCAAGGTTACTAGTTTTTTGGAGGCCCAGAAAGAAATCATCGAGCTATTGCTTTTGAAGGAGAGCCAGGTCTACACATACAATGACCTACTTCCTCTTCTATCTGGCGAGAGAACCCTCAGGTCAACACAGAGAGTTGTCGCCGAAATCTATCAGCATATTTACTGCCCTAGAAACTTGGGCAAGCAAGCTCATGTCCTGCAAAAAGTCCTTGATGAGGCAGCAAAAACTCTGAACAACCTTGAAAGATATCAAAGGAACTTCACAAGAAGCGTGGTCCCTATTACCCTGGTCTCAGGAGCTGTCCCTCACCAGATTCCAAACATGCTCGATATCGTGGTCGTTGGAATCCCAGTTTCTGACTTGGGCTATGTGTTATCATGGCCGTGTCTTGGTCACGAGATGGTTCATGGCTTCTACAGACACAGACGCAAGAAAAGGAATGAGTTCAAGGCCGATTATTGGGCAACAGTGGTTTTCGGCCCTTCCTATCTTCTCAGCTTCTACTACATGTATGGAGGTCTTCCAGGCCACGCCAAGAGGGAGTTCGTCCCAAAGGGAGCAGACACACACCCATATCCAGAGAATAGACTGACCTTTTGCATCGACGTTCTCCGAGATTTCATGGGCTACAAGAGAGAAATCACTGAAAAGCTTAGAAAGGCGATTCGTCCTCTTTTCTATTATGATCCCGAGAACGGTGGAACATCTGGTAAGGAAGTAGACAAGGACGAGAAGTCTCTAATATCGGAAATACTCGGGTCATACAAATCTATAGGTGAGGAAAGACTCAGGCTTGTAGAACGACACAGTTTTTGCAGTGACAGATTCAGCTCAAGAAAGGTACAACGGGCGATCTACTCCCAAAAGGATGCAAAGAAATGCACACCGATTGAGATTCTCAATTCCTTCGTATGGGAATCTCTCATTCGTCGCAGAATTGACCCTTTTGACAACAAAGCCAATCGAATGGCGAGTAAAAGCATTGCATGGAGCCGTCTTTAGGCGGATGTTCACGAGCCCGTTAAAGGATGCTAGAGCTCCAATTCCAACTCCAGCTTCTTGTCCCTGATCCTCTCAGAAACATTGAGAAGAAAGGTCGGAGACGCCGATTTCCATAGCCATCCTAACTAACCCAACAGAATCCCTCGGATTCATTGGAAATCGAAAGATGTCAGATTTTCGTCAGACCAGAATCGAAAGAACTATCTCACTTAACGGCACGGAACCTGACGTCGCGGTTCCTTCCCGTTATCTAGGACAGTACTTCGGATTGCTGTGGGAAAATATGACGGAAGAGAGGGACTGCGACATTTGCACAGAACCTGACGTCTCCGTTAGGGGGTGCGATCTTGGCGGCCGGAGCTGGCGTTCCTAGCACAACACCATCAATCCATCGGGTACATGGTGCTCCTACGCTAGAAGTAATCAAAACATATATGTGATGTCTGATGAACTACAAGATGTAGAACTTATATAGAACGAATTACAATCATTCCAAGGTAGTAATACATCAAAGGATAGGAGTGGAAACACATAACAGGCGCAGAAACAAGAGAACCAATGATGCCCCCGAAACGGATTGCTCCAAAGAATATCGAGAGGAGGGAAATCTTTGGCAGATGAAGTGCTGAAGAGATTTCTGATCGTCGGAGACGGAGCGGTCCAAGAGGTGGGGGGCAGACCGAGAATCTACGAGCTGGCAAACAAGAATGGAGTCAAGGTCTTTCCAAGAAATGTGCAAAAGAACAGGATAGAAATGGTTGTCAAAGGTGATGATGAGAGCATCAAAAGATACTGGAATTGCATCAAAGAGGCAGACCTGAGATCTTTGAGCCCTGGAGTAGATGAGTCTTACGAGGTTCGTAACCTGAAGCCCTGTGAAGAGGAGCCAGATTTCGCATATTTCGCAGGATCTTCAACAATGGAGCAGGTGTCCAAAGGGACCTACTATCTACGAAGTATTGACAAGAAGCTCGATAAGCTTGATGAGCTTCGTAAACTTGACAAGCTCGACAAACTGGATGAACTTGGAAAACTAGACAAGCTTGGCAAACTCGACAAACTGGATAAGCTTGTTAAACTGGATAAGCTCGACAAACTAGATAAGCTTGTCAAACTGGATGAACTAGACAAGCTTGGCAAACTCGACAAACTAGATAAGCTCGACACCTTGCCAAAAGACATTGCAAGAGAACTGGGAAAGGTACTTCGTAAGAAATGATCACCCTCTTTTCTGATTGCTGCAGTATCAAATGAAGAAATTCTGCATCGGTTCACAACCAAGATTACGATATGTGATGCCAAGCAATTCTGCGTGGAACCTGGCATTTGGGTTCTGTTCGGTTAGGCAGAGAACTTCCAAGGATTGCTGGGAAGGAATCGAATCGTTTTTTTGAATACTGGAAAGGCTGGGTAGGTCTGGAATTTGAGACTGACACCGTCATCTTTAAGTGTTTCCATTCACATGCGGAAACGCTCTGGCATTAAACGCTGAGGGAGAGATCGCGAGATGGTGAGAGACTATACCTTGTTAAACAAGGTTCTATCAATAGGGGCATTCTCGAGCTTCATATTCTCTTCCTTTTTGGTAATCGTTTCCCTTCAATCACAAGAAACAGTGGCTCTTGCACCTCCTTGGGGAGATGCCATGGAAGCAGGTCCCGGGATGTGGAAGAATTACTCGAACGGGAGAGGTACGGAGTGGCAGTGGGGTATACCTCAGAATGCGGGTCCCAATTCGACTCATTCGGGGCAAAGCGCCTGGGGTACGAATATTGACTCGAACTACTCGGCAGAGGCTCTCGCCTATCTGGAATCCCCTCATTTCGATCTTACCCTCTCAACGAACATGAAGCTCACTTTTTGGCATTATCTAGTAACAAATGACCAACTCACCCACAACTGGGACGGTGGAATCATCGAGGTCTCAACAGATGGAGGCAACACATGGGTCCAAATTGATGATGAGATTGCACCAAACCCGGATCCCTACTACGATGCAACTTTGAGGGACACGAGAGGGAACATATTGGGAGGGAAGAATGCGTATTGTTATGACCAGCTGAATTGGACGGAGGTTTCCGTAGATTTCTCGCAATATGACGGTTCTTCCAGTTTCAAATTCAGATTCGCCTTCGGAAGTGACATGGTTGGGGATTTCCCGGGCTGGTACGTCGATGATGTCATGTTGTCTGCCGACACAAGGGAAGGTGTGCTGGTAGAGCCCGATTACTCAAGAATCGACCACTCAGGGACTAAACATCAATTCAACCTGACGGTAAGGAATCTTCAGAAGACATCAGATATTGTGGACATATCAGTATCAGATCTTTTCGATTGGCCAGTGGAGCTTTTCAAATGGGATGGGGTTTCACCTCTTGAGGATTCAGGAGGGCTTCCTGGAATCCCGGACAGTGGCCAGCTATTTCGAGGTTCTTCTCTCGATTTCGTTCTCAAAGCAACGATCCCTGTAGGGACCCCATACGCAATGGAGAACATCATTCGAGTAGAGGGCATACCCTTCCAAGGTCAGGTCGCAAGTGATACTGCACACATTTTACTGTCCACACCTTCTCCAGATGTTGCGATAACCGACTTCCTGGTTCCTGATGTTCATATTTCTGGAGAGAGGGCAGACATAACCGTTTTCGTGGAGAATCTTGGGCATTTCCCTCGCTCATTTGATGTGAGATTGGACATTCACGGACCTGGAAGGGTGTCGTATGATCCTCTGAAGACTGTTGAAGATCTAGATGTTGGTAATACAACGAACGTAAGCTGGACGTTCAGGCCTGACGTAACCGGAGATTATACCCTGAGCGTCGAGACACTGCTGAATGAAGACACGGTTCAGGAGAACAACGTGTCAGTCAAGGAAATGAAAGTGATGGCAATGGTGTTCGAGGATGACATGGAGACTGGAGGACCGGCGTCTCGTGGAGAGTGGACTCCAGGGAAACGTCCCCAGAACGCTTGGGAATTGGGCGCCCCTGCAGCGGTCGGACCGAGCGAATGCCATTCATCGAGCAGATGTTGGGGTACGAATCTCAACTCGGAGTACAAGAAAGGAGCGGACATCAGACTGGAAACACCGTTGATAGACTTGTCGAAATCGGAGGAGGCAAGGTTGAGCTTCTGGCACTTCTACGACATCCATGGACCTAATTGGAACGATGGGGGATTTGTTGAGGTCAGCACTGACGGTGGGTCATCTTGGACGTACATAGGACCATTCGGTGGCTATCCCGGCAGCGTGGACTTGAGTGCTCCGTCACCCCCTGGAGGAGGTGCCGGTGCGTATGCAGGTTCCAGTCTTGGTTGGGAGCTGGCTCAGTTCAATCTCAGCTCCTTCTCAGGCCATCAGGTCGTAATTGGCTTTCATCTTTGGAGCGATTACTCAAACTATCAGAGTGGATGGGCAGGATGGTACATCGATGATGTTCAAATCCTTCAAATTCCTGTAGGGTCGGATCTAATCTTCACCGAAATCCAGGACAGTGGGACCGGCGGTGAACGAATCGAAGTCTACAACGCAGGAATGGAGAGTGACAATCTAAACTACTTCGCAATCTCAAAGGATAAAGGTGAGACCACCATCACTGGTTCCTGGAGCTCCACAAGAATCGATCCTGGTGACCATTCCTTCTTCACTACCACGGGAAACGAACTAGATGATGAGGGAGATTTGCTCTACCTTGTCAACACCACCTCAAATTGGATAGAACGCCAAATCAGCTACGGTCAACAGGGGGTAGTTCCGGATCCTATTTCGGGAGAGTCCTCAAGCAGAATCTGGGGTGGAACCGAGTACGAAGAACGTTGGACCAGATCTCCCGTCACGTCCTTCGGTAACCGCAACAATGTTCCACCTTGGATAACTCAAACTGAGGTTGTGCTGAATGAGATCCTTTTCAACCCACAGAATGCTGGCGAAGAGTTTGTGGAGATATTGTACACCGGAAGCGATTTCGTCAACATCACTGGCTTCATCGTTGTTTGCGATAATGCCTACACCATAGACGCAGGTGTCATTCTGAACCCGATAATGAATCATTACGTATTGCTTCCCTCTGACTACCCTGAGTTGTTCGCGGAAATGGATGCCAACGGGGAGAATCTCTACTTCTACAACTCTACTGGTTACTTCTTGGACATGGTGGGCTGGAGCTCAGAGCATGGCGTTGGGAAGTCCGTTGCTAGAGTGCCCGAAGGGTTCGGTTCTCATGAAGGATACGATGATCTCAGTTCACTCGAAGCAGGCTGGCGATTCGACCAGTACCCCACGATGGCCCTCATCAAAATCTGGCCCGACCAGACGGGGAGTGGCGATTTGGGTGACCGAATAGACTACAAAGTCACGCTCCTCAACCAACCCACTGACGATTTGATTTCACTGACGGTCGAAAGGGACCATCCCTGGCAAGTTGAATTCTACTCAGAGGACTGGTTTCCGCTCACCGATACGAACTCGGACGGACTGGTTGATACGGGTCTTCTCAATGCTTCCTCCTTCTTCAACTTCACCGTGTGTGTCACCGTCCCCACCCAACCTCCGATAGGAAACGAAATGGTGGCGGAAGTCTGGGCGGATTCAGCAATCAACAAGGCAAGGGATTCAACAATCCTTGTGACGAGAACCTTCCCTCACCTGGAGCCGATGAAGAGCGCGCATCCCGAGGAAATATATCTTGAGGGAGTTGGCACCAACGAGGTTACCGACGTCACACTGGAAGTATTCGGAGGAGGGTATGCATTCACAGACAGGCAACCCCAGGACACCATCTTCATAATCGACAGTTCTGGAAGCATGGTAACAAGCGATCCCTCCAACCTCAGATTAGAGGCCACCAAGAAATATGTTGACAGTATGAGAGAACCTGACAGGGGGGCGGTCGTGGATTTCGATGACACCGCTGGGTTGGCTCCCAAGGGGAGTGGAGACCATCTCAGTAGCGATTATGCCAAGATAAAGCAGAACATAGACTCAATCGATTCCAGCGGGGGCACAGATGTTGGGGCTGGGTTGGAAGTTGCAAACTCAGAGCTGATAGGTTACGGAAATCCTTCTCGCCTTTGGATTGAAATCCTCCTGACGGACGGAAATGAGCCGGACACGTACTACCCATCCACCTCCATGCAGGTACAGAACGCGACAGACGCCGGGATAATGATATTCACTATCGGACTGGGTCCGGACGCGAACACGGCTTTGCTGGGAGAGATAGCAAATCGCACTGGGGGAGAGTACTATCACGCTGAGAACGCAGAGGCGCTGGAAGAGATCTACACCAAAATCGAGCTGGTCGTTTTCGACATAGCGGGAAGGGACTCGGACCTCACGGACGCGAATCGAATGATAAGAGATGTGATTCCTTCCCATATCCACGTCATCTACAGTTCCTTCTCGATCCATCCCGATGTGATCTATAGCGATATGGGTGTTACATTCTTTGAGTGGAACGTGGCAAGGATTCGGGTGAACGAGAGCTGGAAGACTTCCTACCAGGTGACTTGCTCCCAGCTTGGTTGGGTCCCCGTTGGAGTCTATCCAGAATCGAGAGTGAGCTACATCAGGTGGAACAACGAGGAGGCAATCCATCCCTTCCCGGATACAAAGGTTCACTGTGTTCTGCCACCTACTGGCCCGCCTATCGCCCCACCAAAGAACCTAAGGACATCGGTACAGAACGATGTAGACATTCGGCTGGACTGGGACCCGCCTAGCTCACCCACCATAAGCCATTACCTGATCTACCGTTCCCAACACCAGAGGGATTTTGATTTCGCAAATCCGATCCACAGCACTTCTGGCGATCCAAATCCAACAAGAACGTATTGGACGGACTTGGGTGCGGCAGACCCGAGTGCACCGAGAGAGTACTACTACGTGGTGAGAGTCATGGACACCAATGGCTCTATCAGCACCACGAGCAATACGGCAGGCAAGTGGACAAAGGCTTTCGCAACAGGGAGGGACAGTTTCTCGCTTCCCCTGGAACCCTTCTATCCGATCAATGTGAGCCAGTTGGCGAACGGTATTCCGAACACCGAGTTCATCAGATGGGCTGGTACTGATGGAAGTTGGGTCACCCATAATGCAGGAATGGGTCCGGGCGTAAACGACAGCGCTACATTGGTCGGAAGAGGGTACGAGATATCGCTGTCATCTGCAACTCACTACACATTCACGGGTCTTCCTGGGTCAATGATAAGCTACCATGAAGGCTTTGGAGATTCTATTCCATTCAGAGAAGGTCTTACCGCGGACGTACAAGGGACGGACATCACCCTCACTTGGGAACCTCTTCCAGGGGCTTCCGAGTATGAGATATACAGGTCTACAAAGAGGGACGGACTGTTTGACGAAGGAGTTCACCCCATAGAAACCGTTCCGGCCACATTCAACAACTATACGGACATCGGCATCGCTCTGCGTGATAGACAGTTCTACTACTGGATTATCCCTGTCGATTTCGGCGAGAGAAGAGGGAGCAGCACATACAGCATAGGGGTTTGGATAGAGGGTTATCAACTGGGATCGGACACTCTTGCCCTTCCGTTGAAGCTGCCTGTGGAGATCTGGGTTGACGATCTGTGCGAACTGGACAGCAATATCGTAGGGATAGTACACATGATGAAAGGTTATTGGAGACTCCATGCCAGAGAGATGCCAGCCAGGGTCTATGATAGTGTGGTTGAGCAGGCCGTAGGATACCAAATCTTGACCGAAGGTTGGACCCAGCTCGTTTTCATTGGTTATTAGTGAGGACTGGAGAGAGCGACTCGGAATGGTTTTCTTTATAGTAATTATTCATTCCAAGCAAAAAACAAATAGAGACATGAGATTGTGGCTATTGTGACGATTGGGACTGGCAGCACGGATGGGCTTGTGGTATTGGACCGGATCTCAAAGAGATACTTCAACGTGCAGGCACTGGACAATGTTTCATTCTCAATTGGGAGAGGGGAGGTTTTCGGTTACATTGGGCCCAACGGTGCCGGTAAGACAACCACCATACGAATCATGGTAGGGCTCTTGCGCGACTTTCAAGGATCTGTGACCATAGGAGGTCATCCGATAACAGAGAGGGGCGGAGAGGTCCAGAGGATGTTGGGCTATCTCCCCCAAGAAGTGGCATTCCAGGACTGGCGCACGGTAGATCATGCTCTCACCACCTTCGGTCGGCTCAACGGACTCGGAAAGGAAGAACTTGACCGTCGTATTCCGGAGGTCCTCGGTCTCATGGGTCTGTCAGAAGAGCGGCACAAGAAGATTGTCCATCTATCGGGGGGAATGGTACAGAAACTTGGCCTGGCCCAGGCTCTACTTCACAATCCACCATTGCTAGTTCTGGACGAACCATTGTCAGGTCTGGACCCGGCAACCCGCTACCAGGTCAAGAACATCATCAGGGAACTCAGCAGAGGGGGAACTACAGTGTTCTTCTCCTCACACATACTCAGCGATGTACAGGATATCGCAACAAGGATTGGGATACTGAGTTGGGGCCGTCTGGGGTTGGTCGGCACAGTGGATGAGTTGAAAGCCTACTTCGGGATAGAGAATGACATAGACGTGATTCTGTCCAAGGACTCTGGCAGGTGGAAGGAGTTAGAATCAATTGGAGGCGTAACGAGCATACAGCAAACTGCTCCCAACAGACTTCTGGTCCGTCTCGAGAAAGATGCGAACGTGGACGAAACGACCCACAATCTCATCCAAGGGCTGTTGAGCGTTGACTGCCGCGTACGGAGTTTCACACCGGTCTCTCCCGACCTCGAGCAGCTCTATATCCGGTACGTAGACGGGGGTGGAGCCCAATGAGTCTCTCCCTACTCTTCAAGGACGAGCTGAAAGGTTTCTACAAGTCCAAGGTCATGATCTCCCTTTGGGTAGGACTGCCGGTTGTCATTTTGTTGTTTCATCTGGTTTCACCGGACACGGGACCCATTCCGTTCTCCACCCTCACAGCAATTCTCTTGGCCAGCCTTGGAGGTACATTGGCTTCCGTGATGATCACTGTATCGATAGTCAACGAGAAGAATGGACACGTGTACGACCTGTTCCTGGTAAGACCTGTCAGAAGAATGGATATTCTGGTCGCCAAGTTCTTTGCTGTGTATATCTGCATAGCAATCGCGGCACTGCTGGCCTTGGCCATAGGATTCGCTTACGACTACCTCAGTATGAGTGGATCGCCCGAGATGTTCTTGAGGCCGACACTAGAATCATTCGTAATCAGCCTATCCATGTTGGCCGTGTACAGTGCTGTGGGGGTGCTGATAGGCGTTGCATCTCCGTCAGTTCTGGTAGGGGTGATATTGATAATATTTGGAGGTAACCAACTCTCCGCTCTGCCGATGGTCCTCCCTGCCTTCTTAGGTCCTACTCATTATGTTCCGTTGACACTGATTCTGGGTGTGGTTCTCACTGTGATTCTGCTGACTGCTGCAATCGTTGTGTTCAATAGAAAGAAACTTTGAGAGTCCGAGTCCGCAAATAAGATAATCCGTCACGTTATTGACATATGTATTCCAGCTTGGAGGAGAGGGCAAGATGAAAGTCCTAATACAAACGGACAGACTGTCCAAATACTACGGGAAGGGTGGCGAGATCAAAGCCGTGGACAATCTCGATCTTGAGGTCTACGAGGGAGAGACCTTCGGTCTGCTAGGTCCGAACGGGGCGGGCAAAACGACGGTCGTCCGCCTGTTGAACTGCATCATAAAACCGACCAATGGCACAGCCAAAGTGAACGGCCATGACATTCTCAAAGAAGACGTGGAAGTGAAGCGAGTCACGGGCCTGCTTGCCGAGTCGCCTGGGTTGTACGAGAAGCTCAGCGCGTACGAGTTCCTGGAGTTCATGGGGGCCCTTTACGATGTCCCCGGTGACATTCTGCCCAAAAGGATAGATGAACTGCTGAAGCTGTTCGGACTTCAAAAAAGACGCAACTACCTGCTTGAAGGATACAGCCGGGGAATGAAACAGAGGATATTGATCGCAGCAGCTCTGATCCATGATCCACCCATCCTGTTCCTGGACGAACCCACCTCGACGTTGGACCCCCGCGCCGCTCTCATGGTGAGGGATCTAGTCAGGAAATTGGCAGAAGATGCGGGGAAGACCATTTTCATTTGCAGCCACATTCTACCCGTGGTGGAGGAGCTGTGCGACCGAATAGGCATCATCGACAAAGGCAGGCTTATCGCGTTGGGAAGTGTGGATGAAATAAAAACTCAAACAGGAAAGAATACCCTGGAAGAAGCGTTCATTGACATTACCGGAGGAGTGAAGAAGAAAGAGCTCCTGGCCTGGAGAGAGCAGAGGGGTGCCGGTGCGTAAGTGGCTCGTAATCGCAAGGAATGAATATCGTATCCGCACAAGTGGCATACGGAAGATAAGGCCCTACTTCCCCGCCCTGGCAATCATGTTGCTTGTGGTTCTCGTGGGGTTCGTTGCACCCTTGACTGCCAAAGCAGTCTTCGGACTCTTCCATGACGAGTTTGAGGCTTTCTTCGTATCCATAGCTGCCGTGGCCATGATGCAGTTGTTCCTGTTCATGTTCTTCTTCTTCTTCATAACCTACCCAATCAACTTTGCAATGAAGGACGTGGGAACTGAAGAATATGAGATCTTTCTCTCGGCCCCTGTCAAGCCGAGTGATGTCCTGCTGGGCAAGTTCATGGGCGCACTGCCTCTGTATGCAATCGCCATTGCAGCCATCACTGGTTTCTTTGCGGCTTTTCTGATTCCCCTTGGAATCGGCATTATTGAAATAATGATAATCATCGCGGTCTTCGTATTGACGTTTCTCTCCGCCATCTGGATTGGTTCCTTGATCGCCGCTTTGTTGAGATCGAAACTCGGAAGGACCTCGCGCGGAAAGGACATAGGAAAAGCCCTGCCGTTGATCATCGTTCTTCCCATCATAGCGTTGATGTATGCCATCATGGGCGGAGGATTGACGCAGGCCCTCGCTGACCCTGGTACGAGCGGAGCGGTTGAGACAGTCATGAACATTCTTCCAAGTTCCTGGGGAGCTGGGATCATCGCCCTCTTCGCCCACTCCGCAATCAGCCCAACAGGCGTACCCAACCTCTGGTTCGATGTTCTGATCCGATTCGGGGCACTCGTCCTCTTCTTCCTTGCGACCCTGTGGCTGGGTGAGAGAGTGGCGAACCGGGCCTACAGCCTGGAAGCCACATCCTTCACAGCAGCAAGGGCCAAACCGGATGGGACCTTCTACAGATTCGTCAGGTCGATAGGAGGTGGCAAGTCGTTCGGCACTCTTCTGGTGTCCATCTTCAAGGACTATGGTCGGAGATTCGAGAACATCTCGAAAATCATCTATATCGTGGGTCTGCTCGTTTTGATCAGCGTATTCTTCGGAATGGATCGAGAGGACCCTGCTGACGCCCTGGTGCAGGGGATTTTCTTGTTCCCGTTCCTTGCGGCTTTCGTGGTCGGGGAAGTGACGGTCCGAGGCAAGGAAAGTCTTTTCCTGTACAGGAAAGCACCTGGGGGCGAGGGGGCCCTTGTCAAGGCGAGGTTGCTGCAGGGTTGTCTGGTGGTACTGCCAATCGCCACGGTATTCGCAGTCATTTCATTAGTTTTGGTTCCGCAGATTACGTTGCTTGAATTGCTGGCTTTCACTGGATTGCTGATTCTTATCGTTGCGGCTTACGTGGCGTTCAGCCTCGGCCTTTTCCTCCTGATGCCGGTCTTCACCGACAAGCCGGCAGAACTTATGGCGAATGTGATGATAGTGATGATCACTTCTATCGTACTGTTCATAGTCTGTACCATCATCATGGAAGGTTTTCTCGGGGCTCTGTTGCTGTTGACCTTGATGATCTGGGTGCTAGGCATTATCTTCCTCTACCTGGGAAAGAGGAATCTGAGCAGGATCGAATAGGTCTGAGGAAACCCTAACAAAACTCTAAATATCCGCGTCCCATTTTCAGGCAAGCTGAGAAATCCAGCCTTATGAACGGAAAAGAGAGGGGCTGTTAAGATGGATTGGGGAATGAAAAACCGACTATCTAGGATAATCAAACCGAGGACCGGTCACACGGTCATGCTGGCCGTCGACCATGGGTATTTCTTGGGACCGACCAGAAAGCTGGAAGATCCAAGGGTGACCATTACTCCGTTGATCCCGCATGCGGACGCACTGATGGTGACAAGAGGGGTTCTGCGGTCTTCCGTGAATCCGGGGAGCAACATACCAGTCGTTCTGAGAGTGTCCGGAGGAACCAGCATAATAGGAGAGAACCTTGCGAACGAAGGGATAACCACATCGATGGAGGAGGCAATGCGATTGAACGTTTCTGCAGTGGCTCTGTCCATATTCGTAGGCACACCGTACGAGAAACAAACGCTGATGAACCTCTCCGAGCTGGTCAACCAGGGGGAGGAGCACGGAATACCTGTACTGGCGGTCACGGCCGTGGGAAAAGAGCTGGGGAAAAGAGATGCGAGGTATCTGTCTCTCTGCTGCAGGATCGCCTCCGAACTGGGAGCGCACATCGTGAAGACGTACTACTGCGATGGGTTCGAGAAAGTGGTGGACAGCTGCCCATCACCCATAGTCATCGCCGGAGGACCCAAACTGGAAACGGAAATGGACGCGTTCAAGATGACCTACGATGCGATCGAGACTGGTGCGGTGGGAGTGGACATGGGGAGGAACATCTGGCAGAATCCGAACCCGATTGCAATGATCAAGGCCGTTCGTTCCATCGTGCACAAGAAGCATACACCGAAAGAAGGGTTTGACGTGTTCGAGAGAGAGAAGGCCAAAAGGAAGAAGAAAAAGAAGAAGTAGATCCCCGGTTCTCGCGAACGTCTATTTCAATCCCAAGAAGCGGATGCCATGCGTGTGGCGATGTACTACAACAACAATGACATCAGGCTAGAGGAGATGCCCAAGCCGGAGATAGGTTCGGGCGAGTTGCTGGTGAAGGTCATAGCCAGTGGCGTTTGCGGCAGCGATGTGATGGAGTGGTACAGGATCAAGAAGGCGCCTCTCGTTTTAGGTCATGAGATCGCTGGTGATATCGTAGAAGTCGGAGATGGTGTCACCGATTACAAAGAAGGAGACCGGGTCTTCGTCTCTCATCACGTTCCTTGCGGGGAGTGCAAGTATTGTCTGGACGACCACGGATCCTGTTGCGATACCTTGCGCACAACGAATTTTGACCCCGGAGGCTTCTCAGAGTTCGTACGGATCCCCCAGATAAATGTGGAAAAGGGCACCTATCGCCTGCCTGATGAAGTCTCGTACGAAGACGGTGTTTTCGTAGAACCTCTTGCGTGTGTTGTGAGAGGGCAGAGATTCGCCGAAGTGGAGGCTGGAGATACTGTCTTGGTCCTTGGCAGCGGGATTGTTGGGTTGCTTCACATAAAGCTGGCAAAGGCAAGAGGGGCGGGCAAGATCATCGCAACGGACATTAGCGATTATCGTCTGGATGCGGCAAGGAAGTCCGGTGCGGACGAAGTGATAGATGGCAGGGAGGATGTGCCGGAAAAGGTCAGGGAACTGAACGACGGGAGATTGGCGGATGTAGTAATCGTCTCTACAGGGGCGGTTCCCGCGATAAAGCAATCACTCCGTTCTGTTGACAGTGGTGGAACAATCCTATTCTTTGCGCCGACCGACCCAGGGACGGAGATTCCGATTCCTTTCAACGAATTGTGGAGGGAAGAGATAACAATGGTTTCCTCCTATGCGGGTTGCCCCGAGGACATCAACGAGGTGATCGAACTGCTAAGATCTGGTAGTGTCAAGGTACAGGACCTGATAACCCACAGACTTGGTCTGGCCGATACCCAGAGTGGTTTTCAACTAGTGGCAAAAGCAGAGGACTCGATCAAGGTGGTCATTGAGCCGTGGAAATAGCCAGGCCTTTCGCACAATTGAGGCAAAAGACATCAGTTTTATATATTAAACCTTAGTTTTCTCTAGGAAACGGTGGTTTAACTGAGGAAACTCTTTGAGAAATATGTCGACTGGAAGGTATTGGAACACTTCCTGAAGAACCCGACAACACAGTTCTACATCAAGGAACTTTCAAGGATACTTGAGATAAGCCCCAGGAGCGCCCTTGAGTCGATGAAGATGTTCGGTTCCGAGGACATACTGAGAAAAGAGGAGATTGGACAGATCCACCTGTACAAACTGAACAACGAGCTACCGTTGGTCAAATCACTGAAGAGAATGTACATCCTGTTCCTCCTGCACGACAATGGATTCGTTGACAAGGCCACAGCCGTAGATGAACACGTCATCTCTCTCGTTCTCTACGGGAGCTATTCATCCGGTGATTATGACGAAAGGAGCGATTTGGATTTATTGATTATCACACAAATGGATAAAAGCGCGTTCGACGATTTGGCAAGAGAGATGGAGGATTCCTTGAGCGTTCCTTTGAGCATAGAGGCCTTCACCCTGGCCGACTGGAAGAGACTGGCAAAAAGGGGCGATGCATTCCACTCCGAGGTTATCAAGGATCACATCCTGCTCTATGGAAGTGAAATAGATTGAACATCGATGACTGTTTCTCGCGAGGTTTACTGAAGAGGGCCCGACCATCCAAGGACAAAGCAAAGAGGTCTCTCGAGATCGCAGAAAGTTACCTAAAGAAGGCCCTGGACAATCTCAAAATGGGACATGTTGATGTCGCAGTGACACTTTGCTACAGAGCCATGTTTCATGCTGCCAGGGCAGTGCTTTTCAATGATGGGGTGAAGGAGAGAAGTCACGTCTGCATGATAGTATACCTGAAACACACCTACCCGGAACTGAGGAAATCCATGAACACCCTCGATTCGTACAGAAGGACCAGGCATGCCGTGGTTTATGGTTTGGATGCTGTTCTTGGAGCTGATGATGCGGAGATCGCTCTCGAACTGTCAAAAGATTTCGTTTCCGAGATGAAGAGTTTTCTGGGCATTTGAATATCGTCTATATGGGACTGGGCGGACCCGAACCTAATCCAACCGGTAATGCCTATCGTAGAACTCCTGGATTTCTCCTGTGGAAGGAATCTCACAGCAGTTCCAGACGTCCATGACTTCCTCCAGTTTATCCTCACCTTCCTGTCCTCGGAACAAGTTCTCCAGAAACTCTGTTCTTTCTTTGACATCTCTCTCGTAGAAGGAGATGAATTCCTCTGGAGTGTAGTAGTTCAACGGATTGAAGCGTTCTCCGAAGTTGGTCATCCCATGAACTTCCACCAATTCTCTCGGCTCCGGCAATAGATAACCGAAAACAGGATTCTCGATCCAGTTGCTAATCTTCCTGTGCTCAATCAAATCCACGAGTTTCTTTGAATCCTGAACAGTAATCTTCTCCCCCTGACCCAGGTACACATCTTCTCCAGCCAGGTCCTTCTCGATCTCCCCATTCTCAGTCATCTTGGGGACGGACTGCCCTTCCGCATCCACCTTCCTTATCTGATCGCCTTTGATGTCGTACTCGCCCACAAAGCCGACGTTGTTTATGAAGAAGACCAACTTCCCGTCCAAGCCCAGGCCAAGGTCCGAATACATCTTCAGTTTCAACAGCGCTTGTCTTGACTGCTCCCCCACCATGAAATCGGTGGCTGCATATGCTCTTACCCTCGTGCCCACCTTCTGTGCTGCGATGGCAGAGGTTATGATGCTCTCGCATCCCGAATCCAAGGCCACGGCCATCGCTGGGTCGGTCACCCTGAAGATGGGTTCCAGTACATCGAATCTCTTGAAGCTCAATGACTCAGTTCTGAGAGATTTTGGCTTACCCGAACCCCAGTCTGGATTGAGCTCGCTGAATAGGAAGATGAACCTGCCGTTCGTGGTTTTGCTTTTCTCATATTGCATTGGCGTGAGCGAACCGATGTCCTCGCCTTCGATCTGCTGGGGGATCTTCACCTCATAATCGCTGATCTTCTTCATGACGGAATCAACGCCCTCGCAATCGATGTTCATGGCCAGGACTATTGGTCTTTTTCCATCCTCCCCGATTTCGGTGGATTTCATGAGACCAGGCCATTCTGGACTCTCCGGGTACAGTCCTTCAGACTTGGCGAAACTGGCCGCTTCCAATCCAATCAGCTCGACCTTGGTCAACTTGCCATCTTCGTAGATGGGTTTTCCAAAACAGGCATCGTCCTGCTCCAGTTCGAGTCCAACTGTCAACGTCGTTTTTCCCGTACCACTTAGACCTTTCAGAATTCTGTCCGAAGTACAGCCGGCGTGGTATGATACCAGCCCATCCAGTTCCCCTTTGTTCCACACCATCGTGAGATTGGGTTTCTTGAACGCCCCTCCGAAATAATCTATTCCGAGACTGAGAACTCTGCGGACGTCCCTGTCCATCTCGGTCATGTCGTACAAGGTGATTGGCACCTTTGGATCATAGTCAGGCCAGAACTGTTTGATTTCTTCCACGTACTGTTGCGGAAGAGGTTCGGGAACCACATAATTCCAACAATGGATTTCCATCCCTTTTCTCGGAGGAAATGTCATAAGCTTCCCCATCCACGCAATGTAGGCGCTGTGCGGATTCTCCACAGTCCCTACGTACCTGAGCCCAACTTCATATCCTGCCTCGCCTTGAATCCCGTCCTGGACGATGACCTTTGCAGTTCTTAGATACTGCATAGCCACTTCGTACAGTTTCTTACCAATCTCGACATCGAAATACTGCTGCCGCTTGCCAAGCTTGTAGCCCTCGGGAACCATGTAGAACGCCCGGTCCGGCCTTCTCCCAGCTTGAGTGGATGCAAAGAGATACTGTCCGTCCTTTGTGAAAACGTAGTAGGGTTTGAGAAATTTTATGTAGAAATCATCATCCGGATTTCGGATGACATTCTCCTTATCCAGCTCAAGGCCTTCTTCCGCAAGAAAGGTTTCGCCAGGCATGACACTCACTTTCTTTGATGGCAGGATTCAACATGATACGATAAAAGTTACGACGTGTTCAAGGATACTGGTGGATTTCGTTGAGAAGGTGGATTTCTTCGAGACGCCTAATACGAGTTACATCATAAACAGTGTCAATCAGACTGTCCCTCTCTCCCTAGGAGCGGATTGTTATCGAAGATGGCTGCAACATGTGTGCAGGATGGTTTCTCCCTCACTTATCCGGAGGCGGGTCAATGACTCTTATGGTATCTGTAACCGAGAAGGTCATACCGCCCATCCAGGTACCTGTGACTTCAATGACCACACCATCTCCAACTGTCACTGTCGCCTGAACAAGTGCACGTCCGAACTTGACCATTAGTGTCGCGTTGGCTTGCATTTCCCATCTTTCGGGTGGAACGGCACCGTTCATCAGCAGAGTTGTAGGATCGATGTCATTGACATCGCAGTTGTTGCTCGTGAAGTATGCGGTGATCCATCTTCCATTCGATTTCAAGTTGAGCGTGTTTGGGTCGAAATCAAATTCCACTTCACATGGTGGTGCTACGAGCTCTGCCTTTGTGGCATACATGAGTGTAGGTGTAGCGTTTGCAGAGTAGCTGATGTGGGGATTGCCGTCCCCGTCGATTGCTGAGGAAAGATAACTAACGGAAGCATTATCTGGATCCACAAGCTCGAAGCCCCAGGATGATCCGTCCCAACTTGCGTACTGAAGCTTGGTATCTCCATCGCGGAAGGCAATCTGTGGGTATTCGCTGCTATCAAGATTGAGATAGCTGGCACCGATGACACCTGTCGAAATCACCGAGTCTATGGTCCAATCGCAGGACCCTCCAACGAGCGTGCACTTCGCATAGTTGAGGTCGTCGGTAGGCTCAATCCTGTAGGACATATGAGGCTGATCGCTACTGTCGAGTGCCATGGAACCGAGGGACCCGGCATCCTCTCCAGGCAATGACACCGTCTCGGTGTTGAATCCAAATCCGCTCCACTTTGCGTACATGAGATCCCAATCATGTGTTGTATGGAAACCAATGTGTGGTTCTTCGTTGCTATCCAGCCTTACCGAAATGTAGTAGCCGACATAGGTGCTGGCCAGGCCATAGGTGTTCCAAGAAGATCCGTCCCAATACGTGTAGCGCGGACCAGTACCATGTTTCTGATAGTATGCTATGTGCGGGTAGTCGTTGCTGTCAAGTACCAATGACGAGTAGTAGTAGACATTCCCAGAATTGTCCACAGTCTCGATGACCCAGTCAGTTCCATCCCATTTCGCATACTTGAGATTTGAATTGGTCATGTCATTATAGCTTATGTGCGGGTAGTCGTTGCTGTCGATGGCTATGGACGTAGTCCACCCAACTGTACCATTGGAGTCCACAGTCTCGAGGTCGAAGCCATACCCGTTCCATTTCGCATACATCAGGTCCCCGTCGTCCCTGTTGAAGTAGGATATATGGGGATTCCCCATGCTGTCCAGTGCAATCGAGTTGAACCGACCGTGGTCGTAGGCCCCGTCCACCTGGTAGAGATACCAGGTACTTCCGCTCTTGGGCTCAGGATTCATCACAATCCCGGCCAAACCTCCAAGCGCAAATGCTAAGCAAATAGATATCACAATCTTCGGTAGGTTTCCTTTCAATTTCTACCCCCCTCGTATTAGATTTCGGCACATTAATGGATTTGCCAGTATAAAACTGTTACCGTATTATGGCACCGATTCCTCTAGATAAGAAAAGCTTATTCCCTCACCTCCCCTTTCTCATTCGAACATGGCCTCAATCGGTTTCATTGTCAATCCCATTGCGGGAATGGGCGGACGTGTTGGTTTGAAAGGCACGGACGGAGTCCTGGAAGAAGCGCTCAAGCTGGGCGCTGAGCCTGTAGCCCCACAGAGGGTGAGCATTTTCCTCGGCAAGCTGGATTCCATCATCAAATCAAGAGGCATCAAAGAGAGAATCGAGTGGTTGACCTGCAAAGGGTCGATGGGAGAGGATCTACTCAAAGAGGTTGTGAGTGATTCATGGGAATCAATGGCTGTTTTCGAGCCAAACGATGAGCCGACAAGGGCAGAAGATACGAAGAACGCCTGCAAGACTTTCCTGGAGAAGAAGGTGAGCCTGATCGTTTTCTGCGGAGGAGATGGCACGGCCAGAGATATCTGGCAGACGGTCGGAGAAGAGGTTCCAGTGATAGGCATACCCTCTGGAGTGAAGATGCATTCTGGTGTGTTCGGAATGAATCCAGAGGCAACGGCGGAGATAGTCGCGGAGTTCATATCCGGAGAAATGGACGTAGCAGAAGGAGAGATCCTTGACCTCGATGAGGAAAAATACCGACAGGGAGAATGGCACATCAGGCTGTTTGGAACTGCAAGAACCCCCCATGAACCAACCTACGTTCAGGTCAGCAAGGTGCAAGTGGAAGCTGTTGGAGAAGAGGCAATCAAGGAGGAAATCGCTGAGACAATAGTAGAGGACATGGAAGATGCCCCGGACACTTTGTTCATTCTCGGCTCAGGGTCCACAGTGGCAGCAGTTTCGAAAGAACTGGACATAGAATATTCCCTTCTCGGTGTTGATGCGGTGGTCAACAAGGAGCTTGTTGCAGAGGATGTGAATGAATCAAAACTTCTGTCCCTTCTGGACCAATACCCAAAGGTCAGACTTGTAATCTCCCCAATAGGTGCACAAGGTTTCATCCTCGGAAGAGGTAACCTTCAGCTTTCACCAGAGGTCATCAAGAGAATAGGCATTGACAACATCACGGTCATATCGCCACCTGCGAAACTTGCGCAAACACCCGTTCTAAGAGTGGATACCGGAGACAAGGAGCTGGACGAATCCTTTTACGAAAAGCAGTATCTGCGTGTCGTATTCCGATACAAAACCATGAGACTTTGCAAAATCGGGAAGTGAAGTTTTTTAAGTCGCTTGACTATCTCCGCCGCACAAGGGGGAAAGGAGGCCTGATTTGGTGGTAAAGAAGATGAAGGCTATCGTCAAGACCAAACCTGGTCTTGGCAATACAGAAATGCAGACGGTGGACGTACCAAAGGTCGGTCCGAACGACGCGCTGATAAAGATGGAGGCGGTCTCGATCTGCGGAACTGATGTTCACATCTATGAATGGGATGATTGGGCTGCGAATCGAATCAAACCTCCACTAATCTACGGTCACGAGTTCTGCGGATTCATAGAAGAGGTCGGAGCGAACGTACATTGGCTTAAGAAAGGTGACCGGGTTTCCGGAGAATGTCATATCCATTGCGGCCAGTGTTTCCAGTGCAGAACCGGGAATGCTCACATCTGCGAGAAGATGAAGATCTTTGGTGTGGATTCACCCGGGATATTTGCTGAGTATGCATCCCTGCCGGCCGCGAACATGTTGATCAATGGGGACATGCCTGCGAAGTACTATTCTATCCAGGACCCGCTGGGAAACGCGGTCCACACGGTTTTCGCAACTGATGTACCTGGAAACTTCGTAGCAGTTCTGGGTTTGGGGCCGATTGGATTGATGAGCGTAGCGGTGTGCAAGGCTATCGGAGCAGCAAAGGTGTTCGGAATAGGCAGGAAGAACAAGTACAGGATAGATCTTGGAAAGAAGTGCGGCGCGGACTTTGCGTTGAGCTCGCTTACGGACGATGTTGTTAAGATAGTGAAGGAGAACACTGAGGGAAGAGGAGTGGACGCATCCCTGGAAATGACCGGCAATCCGAACGCAATCACCATGGGAATCGACCTTATGAGGCCGGGAGGTACGATAGCTCTCTTGGGAGTCTTTGCCCAGGACTGGACCGTAAACGTCTCGGAGAAGATCATCTTCAAGTACGCCACGATCAAAGGCATAAACGGTAGGCTGATGTTCGACACCTGGTACCGCATGAGAGGATTGGTGGAATCAGGTAATTTGAATCTCGATCCGATCATCACGCACGAAATGGACTTCGATGCGTTCGAAGAAGGAATGGAAGCGATGCGATCGGGCAACTCAGGCAAAGTTGTCCTGTACATGGAATGAGGAGAAGGAAAGGAATAAGATATCTGGATATATGGAAGGTTAGGATGGGGTGAGGAAATGAGAGATCCAAGCGGATTTATGAGAGAAGAATACCAAGATCTGGTTGAGAAAGGATTTGACTGGAAGCTCAGAGTGTTGGAAGGTCCTTCCGCACCGAGATGCAGGGTAGATGGAAAGGACGTGATAATGCTCTGTTCGAACAACTATCTGAACTTGAGCAATCATCCGAGACTGAAAGAAGCGGCAAGGAAGGCCATCGACACGCATGGGGTAGGATCGGGATCGGTCAGGCCGATTGCCGGTAATCTTGATCTCCACTTTGAGGCGGAGAGGACGCTTGCCAAGTTCAAGCACACGGAATCTGCTCTAATCTATCAGACTGGATTCGCAGCGAATGCGGGATTGATCCCCCAGCTTGTAGGGAAGGGGGACATAATCATCTCTGATGAGCTCAACCATGGTTCCATTATTGATGGTGTGAGGCTTACAAAGGCAGATAGGGCGATTTTCCCTCACCGGAACATGGGAGAACTGGAAAAGGTCCTCAAAGACGCGGACGAGAAGTATAGACGCATACTCGTGGTCTCGGACGGTGTGTTCTCCATGGATGGGGACATCCAGCACATGGGGGAGATCCAGAAGCTTGCGGACGAATTCGGTGCAATGACCTTTGTTGATGATGCTCACGGTGAAGGTGTCATCGGTCCGGACGGAAGAGGTATCGGAGCTCACTTCGGGATAGCCGGCAAGATAGATGTGGAGATGGGGACCTTCTCAAAGGCATACGGTGTGGTCGGTGGACTTATCGTGGGTTCTCAGGACCTGGTCAATTTCGCGCTCAACAAGTCGAGAACATGGCTCCTATCAGGCTCTCATCCACCTCAGGTTGCAGCAGCACAAATCGAGGCAATCAAGGTCTTGGAGGAAGAGCCAGAGCACGTGAAGAACTTGTGGGATAACACGAAATACTTCAAAAGCGAGCTGATATCGATGGGGTATGATTGTGGCCAGAGCGAAACGCCGATAACCCCCGTGATAGTGGGCGAATCGCACAAAGCGAAGGCTCTGTCAGATCGCACGTTCGAGCTGGGCGTCTTCGCACTGCCAATAGTCTTCCCGATGGTCGCGAGAGACAAGGCCCGAATAAGGACAATGATGAATGCGGGTTTGACAAAAGAAGACTTGGACGAGGCTTTGGGGGCATTCGAGAAGGCTGGGAAGGAATTAGAGATTATCTAGGCAAAGGATTCAGTGCGTCGCCTCCGCATCCTGCCGATTGAAGGGAGCTCTAGTGTTCAGAGCTTGAGCACCAGCTACCTCATGTATACAGTGTCATGATGTTCATAATCAAGTATAGTAACCGTCTGCGATTCTTCGTCAATCTCATACACCAGCACAAAGGGCCCGATACGCACCCTCCTGAGGCCATCTAATGGATACTTCAGCGGCTTGAAATGATAGGGATCCTTCAGAATCTGCTGAATCTTGTTCCTAATCCTTCTGAGTTGTTCTCTGTCCTTCTTGGCGAGCTTTCTGAATTTCTTGTCAGCTGTTGGTTTAATCTCAAGGCGGTACATCTACTCCAATCCGTAGCGCTCCGCAAAAGATTCGACCTTGATGCTCTTCTCCCCACGAATCTTCCTTAGCCTCTCGATGTAATCAGGTCGCAACTCGGGTTCCATCATCTCTTCCTCGTAGATGTGGACCACCTTCTCAATCGCTTTGGATTTATCCTTGAGACCATATTGAGCCTTCACTATGCTCAGCACTCGATTCGTACGCTTGTCAATATCGATCATGGCCTTGACCATACATATATACCCCACTAATGCTATATATATGCAAAATATATAATAGTTTTCCCATTTCCATCTTCAACCACCCAAACATGAATCAGGAGATTTTGCAGGTTCTGGTTCGGACCTGGCCTCCAATCTCCCGCCTCCTTAATCCCTCTCGAACTGCCTCAATCTTGGGTACCTCCCCATTTCAGACCTGGCGATCCTCTTACTTTCCTTGATGAGCTAGACAAGGACAGCATCATAGCTCTTCAGGTTCCATTGTTTCTTGAGCATTCTGAGAAGTTCCCTGGCTTCGGTCTTGACTCGTACTGATGTGGTCATTCCCTCGCGGTAAGGTCGGCCGAGACTATAACGGTTCGCAGGTGCACTGGGACCGAGAGCCCCAAACCAGAAAAGGGCATTTATATGCTGTCACACCTTGATCAGATGGATAGCGATAGAGCAACGATGGTTCTAAGATGAGCTCCTTCGATACGAGATACATTGGAATCCCTCCACGGGATGTTGGTCACCCTCGGACTGAATTCAAAAGACTTGTAGTCTTAGTATGATGAAAACCAGGGGTAGAGGGCCAAGACTCATCTCCGAGGAGGAGGTCCAATCGTACTTCAGTGAAGACTGGAATATCAACTACATCAAGGAAGCAAGACTCGACGGCCTTATACACTACACGAAGGGGGAGCCAGGGCTTGGATCGCGTCAATCACAAAGTTATAATTCAGAATATGAATAGGAGGAGCAATGTCAAGGATTAGAATCGACACTAGGGTGAAACTCAACAACGGAGCCGAGATGCCCATCTTTGGACTAGGCACGTTCCAAGCCGAAAGGGGTGGAGAAACACGGGAAGCCGTCCTTGATGCATTTGATGCTGGCTACAGACTCGTTGACACTGCCGCAATGTACGGGAACGAAGAAGATGTTGGAAGAGCGGTCCGTGAATGTGGCATCCCCAGAGAAGAGATCTTCGTCACCACCAAACTGTGGAACGATGACCATGGCTATGACAGAGCTGTTGCCGCTTTTGAAGAGAGCCTTGAGAAGTTGGGTCTGTCCTACGTTGACCTATACTTGATTCACTTCCCTGTGGAAGGTCTTCGAAATGAAAGTTGGAGAGCCTTGGAGACACTGCAAGAAGAAGGAAAATGCAAATCGATCGGGGTAAGCAACTACATGATCTGGCACTTGGAGGAGCTCTTGAAGTATTCGTCCACTGTCCCAGTTATCAATCAGGTTGAATTTAACCCGTTCCTATATCAGAAAGACCTCCTCGAGTTCTGCCATTCACACAACATCCGGCTGGAGGCGTACAGTCCGCTCACCAAAGGACACAGACTGAATGACCCAAACCTGGCGGAAATCGCTTTGAATTATTCCAAGACACCGGCTCAAATCCTCATCCGCTGGGTGCTGCAACGAGATATCATAGTCATTCCGAAATCGTCCAGAAAGGAAAGGATTTATGAAAACGCTGATGTTTTCGATTTCGAAATCTCGCATGAAGATATGAAAGCTCTCGATTCTCTGAACGAGGGCTTGCGCACGAGCTGGGATCCCTCTACGGTCCCGTAGCATTCTTGCGGGAAAGGAAGGAGAGAGTATGAAAATCGGCATAATGCTCCTGGACCACGGTGAGCCACCAGAGTACAACGAGCACACATATTATTCCTTCAGGGATTTCGCGACCAGCCTAATCACCATGGGCTTTGTTCCAAAGATCGTTCTCAGATTCGACAGAGGTACGATTCTCCAAGATAAGAACAAGATATACTCGGAGGAGCCATCACCCAGTCCCACACTTATCGACGCGAAACTGCACCCGTACACAGGAAAGACCCATTACATTCCAAAGGCAGAGAAGAACCGCATAACACGATTCGGTTTCTATCGCAAAGGTACAAAGCCGCATTATCTGGCTAGGAAAACGGGTTGGGGATACGGAGAGCCCGACTATTATGAGATGTACGGCTTCGAGATTCATGACCGTTGGTCGCAAATGGGCGGCCGTTCGCCTTTCTACGAGCAGAGCCAATCACAGAAAGAGGAAGTGGCCAAGAGATTGAAAAAGGAATACGGGGACAAAGTGGCAGTCAGATTCGCTTACGGAATCGACCCCTTTCCTCACAAGAAGAAGCAGGACCCGATGACGGTTGTTAAAGAATTCATCAACAAGGACAAGATAACCCACCTGGTTGTGTCCGAGCACTTCTCTGTTATCACCGATTCAATGTCAACGCATCACCTTCGGAAACATGTGGAGCACGGGCTGCACGAAACGGGAAAACATATTCCGATCACCTATGCAGATCAACTGGGTGGGACGGAAGCGTTCAACGAAGGAGTGGTCCTCAAGGCCAAGGAAGAGCTGAGCGAGTTGCCAAGAAATGCCAATGTTGCTGTGTTCCTTTCCAACCACGGCTTTCCTACGACCAAGATAGGGAAATATGACGCCTCTACGGATTGCTATCATCGTAATGTGAAGGAAGTCTATGAGAGTGCTAAGAAAGCGATTCTGCAAGATGTTGACTGGGGTGGCAAGCTCACTGTACAACAAGTGTTCGGCCAATTCTTGGGTGAGAAGTACAACCCCGGTCAGAAGATGATGAGCCCCACCAGGGCACTGGACCTTGTCTCCTCTCAAGGGTTCGAATACGTCATTGACATCCCCTACGAGTTCCCGGGAGACTCGGTTGACGTGCTGGTCAAGCTCAGGAACGCGTACGGACTGAAGAAGTTACCAGACTGGAGCGAGAAGTACGAGACCCGCCTGAAACACAAAGGCATCAATGTGAAGATAACAAGCGCGTCCTTCCATCCGGAACACTGGATTCGGTCCTATTTGCAGAGGACGATGGCGGCCATCGAAAGGGTGGCTAACAAAGGCAGTTGTCAGCACTGTGCCGAATGAGCGGTTGGGGGTTTTGCTCAAAATACTGATATAGACATTTTCCTATCCATCATGGGATAGACATGACAGACAATGGGACCGTAGTTCGAATCCAGGACGTAACCAAGGAGTACAAGATGGGAGAAACAATCACAATGGCCCTTGATGGAGTGAGCCTTGACATACCGAAAGGAGAGCTCCTATTGATCCTCGGGCCAAGCGGATCCGGCAAGACCACACTTCTCAACATGATCGCTGCATTGGACAGCCCCACAACTGGGAAGATATTCGTGGAAGATGATGAGATATCCGCTCTTTCTGATAAACAGAGAACTGTCTTCCGGGCTGAGAAGATCGGACTCGTTTTCCAGTTCTACAATTTGTTCCCTGCTCTTACTGCCAAGGAGAACGTGGAGATAGGGTTGGCTCTGGTCATCAAAGACCCAGATGAACTGACAAGTAGGTCCGAGAAGTACCTCAAGATGGTGGGAATCGAAGATCATATGAACAAGTATCCCTCTCAATTGAGCGGTGGAGAACAACAGCGAGTCGCAGTGGCGAGAGCCTTGGCAAAGGAGCCCATGTTGCTCGTTGCGGACGAACCCACAGGCAATTTGGACGCTGAAACCGGCGATAAGATCTGGCAACTCCTCCAGCAGATCAACAAGAAGACGGATACCACAATAATCGCAGTGACTCACCAGGCACAGATGTCCAAGATCGCGGACAGGGCCATTTTCCTTAGATCTGGTAAGATAGCACAGGTCACGCCCGGAGGCGAGTGATGGCCTACATAGACAAGAAGATGGGGCGCGACCTCTGGAGGATGAAGGGGCGTGCAATCGCCAGCGTCCTTCTGATAACTATGGGTTCCATGATGTTCGCGGGATTCTTGAGCATGATGCCAAATGTCGAAGGATTCTTCCGCGACTATAATGAAGAGATGAACTTCGCAGATCTTGAGGTCTTCGTGGATTATACCCCACTGAGCGTGATAACCCAGCTAGGAGACATTCCAGGTGTGAAGGATGTGGATGCGAGGTTGGAAGAATCTGCAAGAATCGAGACCTCTCAATTGGAGGACACCGCGGCCAAGCTTCTGGGCATCGACGCAAGCAGACATCCCTACGTGAACGACATCAAGGTCACAAAAGGTGAATACCTGAACAGTTCCTATCCAGACGAGGTTCTGTTGGAGAAAGGTTTTGCGGAAAGGAACAACCTAGACGTTGGGGATGAACTGACAACAACCATCTACACCCAGACCGTCACCTTCAGGATAAGGGGTCTGGCTGTATCTCCTGAGTTCCTTATCTTTCTCGTTGATCCGGCCGCAATGATTCCGCTTCCTGGGACCCTGGCCATCATTTGGGTTCCTTTGGAAACACTGCAGGATAACGTGAGCAAGCCCGGTGAGGTGAACCAGTTCTCTTTCACTTATGAAGACAGTGCTGATGAGAATGATATTCGAAATCAAATCCGGGCCATTTTGTATGCTCCAGGAAAACACATTTTCGAGCTCCCGAAGGAGAAGATCCCGTCCTATAGCTACCTCAAAGAGGACCTAGACCAGGGAGGGGAGGTTTCAGCGGCATTTGCTATGATTTTCCTTCTAGTGGCATTCTTTGTGGTTTACTCTGCTTATGCCAGATTGATAGCAAGCCAGAGAAGGGAGATAGGAGTGCTTCGAGGCTTGGGATATTCTCGAAGAAGAGTGCTATTCTCCTACATCTACACAGCCGCCATACTCGGTCTGGTAGGCTCCATCATCGGAGTGGTCCTGTCAGCACCCCTGGGGTACGGATTGTCAATCTTCTACGTCGAGATGTCGTTTGGTCTTACCCCTGAGACGTTCGACTTCGACATACTCTCGGCCGTCATTGCCCTCGCATTCGGACCGATAACAGCTGGACTGGCGGCGGGACTGGCATCCAGAAGAATCACGAAGCTGGAGGCCCACGAGGCCATCAGGGGAAGCACGTTCGATGTGAAGCCTGTGAAAGTGACCCTTCTTGAACGAATTCTTGGGGTGTTCAGAGGCAAGAAGCTCTCCTACACAACAAAATACATGAGCCGCAACCTCTCGAGAAGAAAGATAAGAAGTTTCTTTGTGACGGCTGCAATAGCAGGATCGTTGGCACTGGCAGCCATGGGCCCTCTCATGGTCGATTCGATGTTCCTGTCCGTGGACGAGGCCCTGGAGACCACTGAGAAATGGGACTTCTTGGCAGAATTCTCTCCCAGCCAGAACCAGAGCACTTTGGACAGCATATCTTCTCAAGATGTGAGTAGAATCGAGCCTGTCTTACGATTAGGTGGAGTCATCGAAGGGGGCGAAGTCAGTTTCTTGAACATCATAGGAATACCACGGAATTCCCAGCTACACGTATTCAACCTAAGGGATGGAAAAGCATTCAGTTCAAGTGGCGAAGCGGTTCTCAGCTCGATATTGGCGAAGGAATTGGACTTGAAGGTTGGGGCCAACATCTCCCTAGTCGTGGGAACGGTCCCGGCTCAGTTCGAGATCACAGGCATATCCGCAGAGTTCCTGGAAGGCCTGTATGTAAACATAGATGATGCAAGAGCCATAGACGGATCGACCAATGCGACCGCCGCCTACGTACTTGCGGTAGATGGGAGGGTATCAAACGCGAGGGCTGAGTTCGAGAGCCTGTCCTACGTTTCAGCGATCACGTCCAAGGAGGAAGTCAGCCAGGGGTTGAGAGATCTGCTTGAGCCGTTCATGTCATTTATCTACGTTTTCGCTTTGATTGGGTTGCTGATGGCTGTTCTGGTTGTTTCAAACATAGTCATGGTAAGCGTGCTGGAACGCTATGTCGAATACGGACAGTTGAAGGCGTTAGGGTACGGACAGCGAAAGATCAGGGGGATGGTCCTGTCGGAAAGCTTGGCCCTGGCAGTGGTCGGAGTGATAGTTGGAATCCCTCTCACCTTCCTGATAATGGAAGCCTTCGTACCCATGATGACCGACTTCTTCTCGTACTACAAGACCTTCATCACGCCGATACCTATTATTGGAACATCCGTGGCAATAATCCTGGTTTCAATCTTGGCGACACTTCCGGCCGCACGCCATTTGGGCAAGATGGAACTCTCAAGTGTAATCTCTGAGAGACAGTTCGGATAAGCGAAGCTGACCGACTCCGGATGATTCTTTTCAAGACCTTATCATAGTCAAGACCATCTTGAATCTCTTGACCGCCTCCAAGGCGTGAGGTTCATTGGCTGGCATGATGACCATTTCTCCTTCTTTCAATCGAAGAGGTTTGCCAGAAATCACGATCTCCGCTTCACCGTCAAGAAGATACACAAGAGCATCGAATGGTGCTGTATGCTCACTTAGACCCTGCCCCTCATCAAAAGCGAACAGGGTTACTGATCCTGTCTTTCTGTCAACCAACGTCCTGCTTACCACCGATTCTTCCTGGTAATCTACCAGATCCACCAATCTTGCCACTTGCGCCATAATGTCATCGACACCGGTTTGTTTGTTGTCATCTTCCACGACTTCACCTCCGTTTTACCATACCATTTGACAAATGCTACTAACGGGCCTTCTCAGCTATTGCTGTGTAATGGTCTGTCTTCGAATCACCCATGATTACGTCCACAATCTTCCAGCCAGTCTCATGGCAGAGTTGCATCATCTCAACCGGTGACACAAGAAGAAGATCGAACGGTCTACCTTCCTCGCCCTTATACTCAAATACGAGAGTGACTAGTCCAATGTCTCTGCCTCTTTCCAGATTCCGTTGAAGATAAGGTCTGTGCTCTTCCAGGTGCGAACCGGGTACTATGGAAGCCACGATTATTCTTCCTTTTCGTGAAGTGATTCTGTGGAGGTCTCTGAGCATCTTCTTGGTTCTCTTCTTCGAGCCAGCCATTCCGAAATTGTTTCCGAACATTAGAATCGTGTCAAATGAACCAGGTCTGAAGGACAGTTTCCTTGCATCCATCAGTCTGCAGTCCTTCACTCCCCTTTTCTCAGCGACCTCTACTATGGTCTTCGAGCAGTCGATTCCGGTTACTCTGAATCCCTTCCGCTGGAGGTACAGTGCGACACGCCCAGGACCGACTCCTACGTCCAGAATCCTGCCTCTAACATATCTGAGTGCCCTTTTTTCCCGCAAATCGAAGTCCCTGTAGCTTCGGAAATATGTGTCCACGTTATGCGGATCGGTATATCCATCATCTCTGGTGATTTTCACTACGGCTTTCTTGCCTTCGTAATGGTCTTTTATGGCTTCTCCGAAGACGTCCATTGATTCTCGCATATTCCGAGGCTTATAGCAGGCTGTCTAAAGTATTTTTGCAGTCTCTGATTGGTTGTTATCATTATCAGAAATGAAAGTACCTCTTGATTTGTCGTCAACGTGGACCAACTTCAGCCAGTTGTTAGACAGACCCGAAATAGAGAAGCCAGAGAAGGACACCGAAGACCAGCATTTCCCCGAGGAATACAGAAGCGAAAATCGTCCAATCTCGGTATGACAGATTGTCTTTTGAACTTGCGGGGTAGAGGAGGAAAAGTCGGTTGGTATAGAAGATGGCGGCTGACGCATACACTAGTGCATGAAGTGGTGGCAAGTTTCCTGCGCCAAGAACCATATAGCCAATCGCGACAGAATACAAATCGAAGCCCACAACGTACGGTACTGCAAATCGCTTTTCCCGGATTCTGCAACCTCTCCGAGCGCACATCCAGATGTACAATACATCTGCCACAATGGAAATCGTGATACCAATAAAGAGAAGCACAGACATGGATACTTCTGTATGTGTCCATACATATGCGGAAGGGCCTTCCACTAATAGTTCAGGGCCGACAACGAATGTGCCGAAGGGGAGGAGACTCACTACGAAGGCTACGGTTACGCCAACGAGCCCGAACAAGCCCTTAGATTGCAGCAAATCTCGTGGTATATCTTTCATGGTTCCCTCTCATATTCCAGATCACTATCGTCTACATATCCTCCACAACTGAATCTATATCGCTACCATAAGCATTTCCTACTCCAACTGCAGTTATGTGAATCAATAGGAGAGAAGCGAGAATTAAACTCTCCATATCGTAACGATAACCAAATACTCCCTGCCATTATTCTCAAAAATGAGAACAGCCAGGGATAGTCCTACACTTATATTCCATGTAGTAGCAGCCTTTTCATAAGGTCCAACCAATTGAATCGACATGTCCGGAATTTGTGCGAAAGTAAACCCCAACGGCCAGCTAGTGATACCAGAGAACGTAACCAGTAGCCTGGATTGGTTGCCAGGTGCAAAAGTGACCTTTTCGGTAGAAGACAATCGACTCGTAGCCAGGAAATCCCACGCAAAAGCGGTCCCATTCTTCTACGCCCTGGCGATGAGAAGCCTAGAGGAGATGAGATCCAGAGTTGAACACAGCAAGAGGCAGAGACCGAACTGACCCTGTCAGTCGGTTGCCAAACATTTTTGTCCTATTTCCGACTACGTGAGGTCGGACAGACCCTGCATGACCAGTGAATTCACACCCTACCAGATAGACCCAGCTACTTACAAGAGATTCGACCAAAGGAACATCTGTTTTTCGCGGCCCAAATGGGACAAGAGCTTCATTGCTTACGGGAGAAGGATCTATCAGAACGCGCCCCATAGGATTGCGCAGGGCCTCGAAGGATATTCGAAAGAACAGTTTGCCGCGCTCACCGCATCCTGGCACATACACGACCTGGTCCCCAGAGTAGAAGCCTCACAAGTGATCCTGCCTAAGGAGGACACTTCGGAGACCGATTTCCCATCAGAGACCTCGCCTGAACAGAATTCCACATTCATCAAGAAATTCGTGAATGATCTGGGTGCCCCCGTTGTTGGAACTACCAAGGTGAACAAGAACTGGACTTACTCTCTCGATGTCATGGGTGAGCCAGTTGAGATCGACCAACTTACGAATGCGGTTGTGTTCGCGGTCCCGATGGACCAGGAGAGATTGAAGGAATCTCCCAACTTCATCGCCTCCACGGCCGTGGGAGTCGCATATTCAAAATGCAGGTTCATCGCCCAAAGCCTGTCCGAATACATCAGTCAGATGGGTCACATTGCCTTGCCTGCCGTGAACGAAACTGGACTCTCGGTACCGCTGGCGATAGATGCTGGTCTGGGCGAGTTCGGAAGGAACGGGCTGCTGATCAACGACAAGTACGGAATGGCTGTCAGGATCGCCAAGGTGTTTACCGACATGCCCCTGGCCCAGGATTCCCCAATGGACCTGGGTGTCAGAAGATTCTGTACCAAATGCAAGAAATGCGCAGAGAGATGCCCAGTGAACGCGATATCCCACGAGGACCAACCGGACGGAAAGGTCTTCTCGGTATCCAACAACCCAGGCGCCCTCAAGTGGTACGTACATGTGGACAAGTGCTACAGGTTCTGGACCTACAATGGCTCTGACTGCTCCAACTGTGTGACAAATTGCCCCTTCACCAAACCGAATACTTGGAGCCACCGAATGGCCAGGGGGATAGTTAAGAGAACGGGCGCGCTCAACGGACTTCTGCTTAGAATCGACAATTGGCTGTAAATCCTACCTTTCAATCTCAAACGCAATCTTCAGATGGGCTCTGAAGCTCGTCAGCTCGTCATTCTCAACAGTTGCTTTCAGGCCGAGGACGTCCACACCTGTGATTCCTCTGACCGTCTTCTTGGCTTCCTCCAATCCAATCTTGATGGCGTCCTCGAATCCTGTTGCCGATGAGCTAACCAGCTCTATCACTTTCACAACATTTGCCAAACTATTCACCTCCTCTCCTTTTGACAGTGTATAGGTGAGCATATAGTAGTGTTTTTCGGACTATTAGAGAACCTATTTCCTCAACGCCTCCAAAGCGGCGGGCAGGCAAGCCATCAATCCGTTCATACCAGCAGCAGGCAGTGTTATCAGCATGGACCCAAAAATCTCTTCTTCCGTTGCACCTTCTCTTAATGCCATGGGGATGTGAGCCCTGACGGCATCCGCGTTTCCGAGAGCGGTCTGGACGCCTATGTAGATCAGATGCTTGGTCTTCTTGTCGGGGTATGGATGTTTGTCCAGCGAGCTTACGAAATCAGAGAACCCGTCCGCAACCTCGCCCCCTTCCTCCATGAACAGTTCAAACGCAGATTTCTTCATTGGCACAAAATCACCTTAGCGGAGAGGAAATCATGTAATGGGTTATGTCTTTTGCGGAAGGGCTTCCATGTGCTTCCGAGCTAGAAAAAAAGGAAAGACAGGCCAGTGCGTCTTGAGGACGGGAAAGGTGGGACATGTCCAGGAGAGGAGGGGAACACATCTTGTGAGAAACTATGGCTCCCCTTTCCCAGAAGCACCGGGCCTGCCCTATATCGCAACATTCCAGAGTGATTAATCCCTCCACCGCGGGCCGTTTGTGAGATGTGTACCGTGTTCATTTCCGGATCACCCTCTTCGTATGGGATTATGGACGAATTCTGAGATGCTTGCAGGGCTGTGGGTTCCCACCCCTGCGTTCGGGAGAGTCTCCCAGTCTCCTCCGAGCCTGTCTTCGTGATTCCGGAGTGAGTAGCTCAAACCCACTCTTTTCGTACGAGTGTGGCAGTTCTTTGAGCGCACTAAGCAGGACCTCTGGAATCTGCATTTGAGGGCCAATTCTAGCCTCTTGAGCGATAGATTCACGATTCTTACGTCCGGGGAATAGCTGTTGTCTACCGCCCGAGGTTTCTCGTCCACTTTTCTTCCTCCTTTTTGTGGTTCCCTCTATGAAGGTTTCTGTAATTGGACCTATTTGAGGTTTCTAGAACAAACTTGTCTCTTTGACGAACGAATGTGTGGTGAGAGTGGTACAAAAGATTGTGGATTCAACCGTATATAGCAGAAATGAAGGAAAAACAAAAGAAGGAAGTGGAGTATCGCCACCACATGAAGTTCGAAGTGATCGCTAGGGCCATAATCATTGTCAATCAGGAGGTTCTGCTCCAAAGGAATGTGGAAAGGGATGAATTTGCCCTGCCTGGGGGCCATATCGAAGAAGGCGAGACGATGAAGCAATCCTTGGTCCGGGAGCTAAAGGAGGAGACGAATCTGGAGATAGATGTGGGGAAGCTGGTGTATGTAAACGAGAACTTCTTCGAGCAAGAGGGTCAAGAGTTCCACGAGATAGGGCTCTATTTCCTGGCAGATATCATTGGAGAACCTCCGAGCAAATTGGAGAGCCAAGAGAGCCACATAGATTTCTGGTTCATAGGCTTGGACGGCCTGGCGCAGATCGATCTCTATCCTTCGTTCTTGAGAACGGTCCTGCCTGAAGACGCAAAAAGCATATTCTCCGATATAGAGAAACATATTGTCCAGAAGGGAGATGAATTCAGAATCGAGTGAAAGCCAGAAAACTAGTTAAGCCAGATGACGATTGATAAAGTGTTGAAATGCCTCTCTTTCGCAGGAAGAAGAAAGGTCACCAGGTCCGGGTGAAGAGATACTACGGCAAGAACGGAATAACCATCGAGCTCCCAGAGAACAAGGACAGGGATATCAGGAAGCTGGATGCGGAGATGAACTGGGAGGATTGTGAGAGGCTGAGGGAGATAGGGAAGGCCTGTATCCTGAACAAATACTTCGACTTGGCGGAGATGGTCTTCGAGAGGGTCATGGAGCTCGACCCGGACGATGATGATGCCGTGATCCAGTTCTCCAGCGCACTCCTGAATCAGAGGAGGTGGGACGAGGCGGAAGAGATAATCTCGAACTACTTCTCCACAGATCCGACCTCATCCGTTGCCCACCAGTTCCTTTCGGTCATTTACGAAAAGAAGGGAGAGTACCAGAAGTCCCAGGCGGAGATGTACAAAGCTCTGGAATGCGACCCGAACAACGAGAACGCCCTTTGGATGGCCTATTGGAGAGCTCACAAATTGTCTGGGAACGAGGGAGCACTTCAGGAGATGCAGGATCTGGCCACGAAATATCCAAAGGCCTGGGGCCCAATCTACATCATGGCCAGACATTTCGAGGACTTGCATCCCAAGAACGCAAAGAAATACTATGAGAGTGCACTGCAAAGGGATGACTCGGATGCCATTCTGACATCGTACACTGCATTCCTGGGCAAGATAGGAAGCTACAGAGAGATGATCAAGATCGTGGAAGCGAGCAGGAAGAGAAGAAGCGTGGACTTCAGGGTCCTGTTCAATCTGGGAGAAGCGTACCTGGAAGAGGGGCAGGTTGACAAGGCGTATGATGTATCTCTCGAACTGCAGGGTGTGGTTCCACCTCCTTACGGGAAGAGGCTGAAAGACTTCGTTCACCGGGTTCGTGCAGCAAAAGGGACTTGACGCTGCTAGCCTTCAAGCCGTTCGAGCAGGGATGCCACAAGCAACGGTAGAACGACGGTCGCATCACCATCAATTGTAACTTTTCTTGCCTTTGGACTGACCTTGCCCCAGGAGATGCCTTCTCGAATTCGTGCACCAGACAGGCTGCCATCGAACTCCTGCGCAGTGGTGATGAAAACAACGTAATCCAGTCCGCCTTTGAACTGGTTCCACCACATGACGTGATGTTTGGATATTCCCCCTCCGATCATCAGTCCTCCAGTCTCTTTCGCTTCGAACACTATGTCGGAGAGGTCCTTCTCGTCCTGGAAGATGTCAATTGTGAACTCCTTGTGTTCCTGCCAGAAGCTCCAAAGCTGATATCCGACCGCTCCGTCTGTTATACCTGGAACGAAAACGGGAATCCTGTTCTTCTCGGCCCAGTAGAGGATGCTGCTCTTGTTCTTGGTCTCCTTTCCCAGATACCATGCCAGTTCCTTCGTGGAGATCTTTCTTATCCCTTCCTCCCACATCTTCTCCAGAATGGGCTGCAATTTCTCCTCCAGAACCAGTCCGTAGCTCTCGTCCGGGAGCAGGACATTACCCAGTCTGCTGACACCCTCCTTCCGGAGCATCGAGTCATCCATGTCGAATGAACCGTGATAGTAATCCTTCCAGCATCTTGCCAGGTCATGGTCCAGGGTCCCACAGGTGGTCACTATTACGTCAACCAACCTCCTCTCGACGAGCTCCCTGATGATTCCACGAAGCCCAGTGGCCACTATGCATGCAGGAAAGGAGAAGAAAGTGATACATTTCTTGCTCCTCACCATCCTCTCAAGGATGTCAACCCCGTCCGCGATCTTCTTCGCCGTGAACCCGCCAGCTTTCCAATAGCTTCTGACAAAGCTGTCCAGACCTTCCCATTTCTTCAATGTGATGTCCTCGACCTTTCTCCTCGGCCTTTCTGAGGGCGACATACAATTGCCAATGGTATTGTCACTAAAAAACATTGTTGGGAAAAGGATTATATTTGGTGTGGAGTGTTGGAGAGAAGGAATGCTCGTCAAGGATATCATGGTCAAGGATGTTGTGGTTCTCCATCCCGAGGACACCATAGCCGAAGCCACCACCAAATTCGCGGAGAACAAGGTCAGCGGATGTCCGGTCGTGGATGATCACGGCGCATTGGTGGGGATGCTGAGCGAGGCGGACATACTGGGACATCTGAAGACGCAGTACAAGAAGCTCAAGATGAGGTACCCACCGGAAATCATGTTCGGGATATCCTTTCAAGAGGAGATGAAGGAGAGGGAAATCGGACTGGCCTTTCACGAGATCGGGAGCATGAAAGTCAAGGAACTGATGAGAAGGGATGTGGTGGCCGCAACGACCAACGATACCGTGGAGAGGGTGGTCCGACTGATGGTCAGGAGGAAGATAAACCGCGTTCCGATAATCAAGGACGGGAAGCTGGTGGGAATAGTCACAAGGGGGGACGTCATAGGCGGTCTCTACCAGAACGAGAACGCTACTCCCAAAAGAAACTCCTGAGTTTTTGCCACACGCTCCTTTCCGGAGGTGTGACCCAGGTGAAAGCCTTGCTGCAGTTGTTGCACATTCCGTACCCGTCGTCCGAGAAGGTGAGTTCTCTGGACCCGCAGTTCCCGCAGATCCCCGCCTGTGGCTTCTCAATGCCCCGTTTCCTCCTCTCGACCTTTATCATGGGCATAAGGTCGTCCACGGCGTGCTGGGCACTCACGACATACCTCGTCATTCTGACAAAATCCTCCTCCCTTATCGTTTCCTTGGCTACGTAAAGAAGTCTCTTGGCCTTGGAAATGTCCAGCCCGTACATATCGGCCTCTGCCAGGACACTGACCATCCTCTCGACCCTTCCCCTGGCGTCCTGCATCTGCTCCCCCCTGATGTCCATGGCCTTCTGGATTTGGTAGTGCTGCACCTCACTGGCCCTCGCCTTCGCCCTTCCGGCAAGTTCGGCACAGAGGATGTAATCATCATTGTCCAAGGCGATCTGGGCCTGCATGAGCATCTTCTCCGCGTCACCCACGTCCGCACCCAAATGCTTGGCCTCTTCGATGAGGTTGTTGGTCTTCGGAATCATCTGCCTGATCTCTTCTATCCTCTTCTGCTTGGCCTTTGTTGCGACCGCCTTTGCCCTCTTCATCAGCCTGGCGGATTCGAAACTGTCGTGTCTCCTGTTGGCCTCTCTCGCTCTCTGCAGAAGGTCTCTCGCGACGGTGAGGTCCGCACCCAGATTGGCAATCTCTGAGACGAAACCCTCCATAATGTAGAGCGTGTCCTTTATCTTCTTGGCATCTTCCGAATAGAGTTCCTTCATTGTGTTGGCGAGGTCATGCATCAGCTCTACGTCCTCATCCAGATGACCGTCCCTGTAAGCCTCTTTGGACTGCATAAGAATGGCAACTGCCTTGCTGAAATCCCTTCCGCTTCCCCTCAGCCTCTCGATGAGCTTCTCGTTAGACATGATCTGGTAGGCCAGGGCCAGCCTCATAAGGTCCTCCAACTTGCCTTTGGCCTTTACTATCGCCTCTCCGGAGAGCTCCAGGGACTTGTCGAAGTTCTCCTCCTCGTATCTCATCCTGGCGTAGTCCACCAGGTCCTCGATATCATTGAACTCCACGTCGATGTTCCGGGCTTCGATGAGCATCTTGTCCGCCACTTCCTCCCTCATGGACGGAAGCGCCTCGACCTCCTCCATCGTTTCCTCGATCCCGACACCCACTTCGATCAGCTCGCCCTTTATCCTCTCCAGGTCCCTCTCCTTCTCCCGGAAGTCCACCTCTTCCAGTAGGAGTTGAAGGTTCTCCCTTGTGGACAGTACGTCCAGGTAGTCCGCCTTCTTCCTGCAGCTCGAGATGTCTATCCCGTACTTCTTTGCCATCTTCTTGAGCTCTGAAACCTTGAAGCTGGACAGGGCCTCCCTCATGTCTTCCTCATCAAAAGCCGGCTCGGGTACCCCGAACACCTGTACTTCCTCTTCAGTAGGTGGAAAGGCTTCCGCATCATCAGGAGGTAATGGGGGCAGCTCATCTTCCGGTATTATCGGTGGTTCGGTAGACTCCTCGAGTTTGTCCAATCCCAAAAGCTCGTCTATGTCCTCGTGAGAAGCAATCGTGTCGATAATGTCCTTCTTGGTCCTCTTTCCGCGGAGGTCGATATCATGATGTTTAGCGAAGGCTCTAAGTTCCTTTACCTTCATTTTGGACAAAGCCACTCGGGTGTCCTCCACCAATAGCTCAACCTCGCTGGAAACCAGATGCACTTGGATTAAAGCTTGATATAATAAATCTTTCGACCTTGATTTCTATTGATGAATCCATCCTAAAGGGTCTTTTCGATAATGGCGTTGATCTCTCTCTCGAAGACTGAGATTAGGTCCTTTGTCATCTCTTCACGGAGATGCGGTGGTACAAGCTCGAGACCCAGCCTTGCGGAAGCCTTTGCTATCTTCAGGAAAGCGGCAGCTTCCTTGACCTTGGCTTCCAACATCTCGCTGATTCCGGCCTTGAGCTCGGCCTTCAATTCAGGGTTGGCCTCCAGTTTCTCTCTTATGTACCTCTTAATCTCATCCCTGACCATGTCCTTGACAGCGTCCACAAGGATGTCCTCGGCCTGCAACAGGCCCTTCGTTTGTTTCAGCGCCAGTTCCAATATGCCTTCCTCGGCCATGTGAGCACAATCTGCAACTGGCATATAGACTTTTGCCAAATAGCCTTAAATATGCTCCAGCCCTTCCAAGGAATCATGAATGTCAAACAGGTTTATGACTTGGCTTTGAGGTTGGGGATTGATGCGGATCCGCGCGGAAAGGCTTTCGTTAGAAAGGAGCTGAAAAAGGAGAAAGAGGCCTATGAGAAGATGGACGATGATGATAAGGAAGAGTTCGATACCGAGCGACTGACCAATCCATACGCGGACACCAGAATCCTGTACGGAGACCCTAAGAGGAAGGTCAAGAGGGCACTTGTGGGCATAGACATGACCACGGGGGAGGTGGTTCTCGCTGACAGACTGGATGAGAAGGGTAAGAAAATCGACCTGATTCTTGGACACCATCCGAGAGGAAAGGCGCTCGCTGAGCTTCACGATGTCATGCACTTGCAGGAGGAGTTCCTGAGAGGCTTGGGTGTTCCCATAAACATAGCCGAAGGGGTGATGAAGAAGCGCATCGCGGAGGTCGAGAGGAGATTGATGCCGGCTAATCATACCCAAGTGGTGGATGCGGCTAGAATTCTGGATATTCCCATAATGTGCACGCACACGCCTGCGGACAACGTTGGTTATCAATTCATACAGAGATATCTGAACAGAAAGAAGCCCGAGACGATCGGAGACCTGCTGAAGGTACTCAAGAAAATAGACGAGTACAAGGAAGGGGTGAAGAACTGTGCGGGACCGAAGATCATCGTGGGGGACAAGAAGAAAAAGGCTGGAAAGGTGATTGTCAAGTTCACGGGAGGGACCTCTCCGAGCAAGGAAGTGTACAAGGAACTGTCAGAACAAAGAATAGGCACTGTTGTGGGTATGCACGTCCCGGAAGAACATCTGGAGGAGATCAAGAAGTACCACATGAGCTTTGTAGTTGCTGGTCACATGTCCTCGGACTCGATCGGGATGAATAAGATCTGTGACGAGATGGAGAAGAAGGGCGTTGAGATCATTCCCTGTTCCGGATTCATCAGGGTGAAGAGGAAGTAGACTATCCATCCTAAACATTTTAAACTTCCAGCAAATACCTTCGTGCGATGACTTCTTCACCTGCAGGAGCGTCCGTTTTCAAGGACATACAGAAGCTTTCATTCGATTATGTTCCCAAGAAACTTATTCACCGAGAACCGCAGATGAAACGGTTGAGGACGCTTTTCAGGCCGGTGGTGGAGTCCAACTTCTCTCAGAGCGCGTTGATAAAGGGGAGTGTTGGCACTGGCAAGACGCATCTCTCCAAGATATTCTCCTCAGACCTCAGTAAATTGGGACAAGAGAAGGGGAAGTACATCGAACACGTGCTGGTGAACTGCAGACAGTACTACACGGAGGACATGGTGCTGCTCAAGATCATATCCAAGTTCCAGCCTCACTTTCCGGACAGGGGGTTCTCCGTCCCCGAGAAACTGGAGGTGCTCAGGAAACAGATAAACAAGTCGAAGTGCCACCTTCTGATAGTGCTGGACGAAGTTGACGTGCTGTTGAAAAAGAGCGGATCAAATCTCATTTACACTTTTACTAGGTTTGACGAAGAAGTTCCCGGCATAAAGGCTTCGCTCTCACTGATCCTCATTTCCCAACATGACGTGTTTCCGCTGATGGATGCGGCCTCACTCTCCACGTTCAGGAGGACGAACGTAGTTACGATGAACGAGTACGACCGGGAGGAACTGAAGGACATATTAGTCGAGAGGGTGGAGCTGGCTTTCTTTCCCGGGTCTGTTCCAGAAGGGTCGCTAGATTTAATCGCCGACATGACGTCCGAGAGCGGAGATGCGAGGTTCGGCATCGAACTGCTGATGAATTCGGGAATGCTGACCGACGAGGAGGGTGTTGAGGAGGTATCTCCGGAACATGTGAGGTTGGCAAAGGCGGAGACCTTCCGGACGATAACAGAGGAGAAGCTTGCGGAACTGGACAAAGGCAAGAAATTAACGTTGCTGGCAATAGCTAGGAAGATGAAGAAGAGCGCGTACATCAACACGGGCGAGGCCGAGGAGTCCTATGCGGTCGTGTGCGAAGAATTCAACGAGAAGAAGAGAGGCCACACGCAGTTCTGGAAGTACATCAAGGACCTGGATGCGCTGGGGTTCATAGATGCCAAGATATCGGGAGAAGGGGTTGTTGGCAAGACCACCCTCATATCGCTTTCCGAGATCCCGGCGAAGCAATTGGAGGAGATTCTGGAGAAGGAAATCGCAAGGAGTGAGTAGCTTTGACTAGAGATGCTCAGATCGAGTTGGAAAAAGGGAAATCCTACCTAATCAAGGAGAAGAGGCCTGAGCTGAGCTACAGGACTTTCGAGAGAAATGTCAGCAAGAAAACCCCCGGCTTGTGCATCAGCAGGGAGCATCCTTCCCGCCTGGAAAAGAGGTTCGAGAATACGAGACTGATATGGATAAGCCAGACTCCTGGTAAGGACTATTACGAACCGACCGCGTTGAGCTCTATCACAAAACTTGTTTGCCAGTTCGTGGAAGAGAAGAAAGCGTGCGTGGTTCTGCTGGATTGTCTTGAATATTTGGTCGTCCACAACGGGTTTGAGCATTCGTTCAAGGCTGTTGAGCTCATCAATGAGTTCGTGATGCAGAGGGAGGCGTCCGTCATCATTCCACTGAACCCAGAGGCGTTGGAGCCCAAGCAGGTATCGTTGCTGGAGAGAGGGTTGGAAGTCGTTGAGCCCGAGGATGCGAGGGCTTCGGTGGTTGATGAGGACCTAGTAGACCTGATGGAAAAGTATTGATGCAAATCGTTATTTCCCGGCCTGCGTTTCCCGTGCGGCTATGAAAAGAAAAACTGTGCTGGTAGTTGCAACGATATTCTCATTTGTCGGGGTCCTGGGATTGTACTTCTATTCATGTTCCATTGAAGCGGTCTCAATTCAGGTCGGGGACATCGGCATGGGCGATGTGGGGTCCATTGTCAGGACGAGTGGGTATGTGTCGGATCATCGCCTGACCAGCAATGGCGACCTTCTCCTCACATTGGCAGATTACCAAGACGCCAAGACGATTGCCATCTACATCCCAAAAGACGTGTACGACTCAATTGACGACAGGAAAGCAATCCAACCAGGTGCACAGATCGAGGTCGTGGGAGAAGTGCAGGAATATGAAGGAGAGTTGGAAATCACAGTGAGCTCCCCAGATGACATCAGAATTCTACAATACCCGAAAGACAGTAATCTAACAATCGAGGTTCTGGCCCAAAACCCAGAGTTGTTCGGAGGAAGCAGGGTAACGGTCTCCGGTCAGATACAGAATATCGAGACATTGTATATGTGGTTTCAAGACGAGTACGTAAAAGCAACTTCTTTCCAACTCCGCTACTCTGGAGAATACGGGAACTACACGATGGACTGCCTCTTGATCGGCTTTGACGTCAGTTGGGAATTCCACCAAGGCCAGCTCGTACGTTTCACTGGAACATTCGGATATTACGAGAGAGAAGCAAAATGGCGAATCGTCTCGGACGATATGACCCTTCATTCCTGAGGTGTTAACTGCTCTCCAACGCGGGAATCTACCATTTCGAGGAATTTGTCTTCTTTTCCCTTGGGAATGCTGGCCCCTGATGCGACTGCATGTCCTCCGCCGCTACCATCCAATGCCTCGGCCGCTATCTTGAACGCGTCAGCAAGATCCAATCCTTTGCCCACCAGGTAACGGGTCCCCCGACCGGAAATGCTGGTCTTTTTCTCCTGAACGGAAAGAGCTATCGTGGGTTTCTCCTGATTGAACATATACTGCATCCCCACACCAGCCCAGGTGCCAGCGAGGGAAGAGTTCTCGGTGTAGAAGAACTGCAGATGGTCCTTTTCGAACACCCCGTCCTTCTCCAATTTGACCAACCCTTCCATGATTCCAGACAAATAACGCTCTCTCAGTTTCTCGGCCTCCTCGGCCGCATCTTTGTCACCCAGACAGAAAGCCAGACCGGTGCCCAAGTTACCCGATCTGCCGCAAGCATTCATGTAGCTCCCAAGGTCGGAAGCGTACAGATCCATAGACTCTATCCAGTACCTGTCCTCGGTCAATGTCTCCACCGTCTCCGGTCTAACACCTTGTTTCATCAATTGGATTGAAAGATAGGAAGTGAGATTCCTCTTTGTCCCTCCGTCCAGCTCCTTCAAAGTAGTAGAGGGTTCCATCCCCAACTTCTTGAGCATCTTTGAGATTGGTTTCTTCCTTCCCGAAATGCCCTTGAAGAATGGGAAGATCGTCTTTTCCAGACCATCTCCGATCGTGTCCCCTCTTAGAGCCAGTTGCTTCTCTACCTTGATCAGCCCTCTCTTCACAGCCCCCTCGAGGAGGACCTCGTTCAAACCTGAGAAAGCGGGGTCATGTTGCCTGTCGGATATCGCACCCGCGAACGCATACCCGCACAGATCCCAGTTCGACTCGTCAAGGGCCAAGGCCAGCAAAAAGCACACCGTCGAAGCACTGCCCTGGGTGGCACCATCCATATTAAACAGATGAGGATTGATTTGCACCACAGAATCGGAATCTCTGAGAGGAGCGTGGTGATCCAACACGAGAACATCTTTCTCGAGCATCTCCATCTTGTCTATCTGGCCGCTCCCCATATCGCACATTATCACGAAGTCGTTGTTCTCCTCCTTCAACCTCTCAAATAACTCCTGGTCAAAGCTCCTCCTCAACGTTGTGTGGAAGAACTTGGCCTTCCTCAATAATGCTCTGCAGACAATGCCAGCCGCAGCAATGCCATCCGCATCATAATGAGAGATGACCCTGGCTCTAGAATGATTCTCCACAAGTTGGACAGCTTTCTCAAGCCTCTCGTACAATTCTTCAGAAACCAGATCCGAGAGACCCGCGGGCAGGGAATCACCTACTTGATCTCGAGTTCAGCCTTCGCAGGACTGTAGTTCCAGTCTTCCGGCAACACACTAGTCGTCTTGTAATACTTCACCAGCCGCCTGATCTTCGCCTCCATGAGATGCACCCCTCGCCGATTGTGCTTGTCCCTTGGATTGTCCTTCAAATAGGAGTGCAGGTTCACCGCCTTCCGCATGAGGTTGGTGAGGTCCTCGGGGAACTTGGCCTCAATGCCGTTCTCTTTCAGGATCGATACGACGGATCTGCCAGTGGCCAGCTTGATGTTGGGGACTGCGTACTGATCCCTCAGGACCAGGCCTATCACCGCTGGAGCGTTTCCCTCGTTGTAGAGCTTCACGATCAGGTCCTCGATCTCCTTCGATTTCATCGTGACCCATTCAGGGCTTTCCGTTACGTAAGGTTTCTTCGAGGAAGACTTTCCCTTTTTGCGCGCGTGCATTCTAGCCATACGATTCCCTGGAGATTCAACCAATGTGAAATCTAGTATTTAACTATGCGTGTTTTCCCGGAATCACTGACTTTGGCCAGATAGCGTCAATTGCATGGATTTGTTCGTAGTGATGGTCGTCTAAGCCACAGTTTTATACTTAGTCCGTTTTGCTCCAACATGAGAAGTATGGTGAGGATTAGAATCCGAGGAGTTGCAAGAATCTCGTTCGTTCTTGCTGTGAGCCTCGTAATATTGATATCTATTAATGGTAGGGCGGGAGTTGTTTACGAAGAGCCCGCCACGCTCCCCTATGAGATGTACAGAGGGACAGCGGTCTGGGCAGATGATCACGCCCTTATCTTCGGTGGACGCATAGAAACTGGACAGTTGGACACCATTATCAAGTTCGACCCGAATTCCAAGGAAGTTGAAACACAATCCACAAGACTCCCCAGCTCCAGAGTGAGCATGTCCTCCGTTTGGACCGGTGAGTACGTCTACGTATTCGGTGGAGACCATTCTGGACACAAGCTGAATGACATCCTGAGATACGATCCGGCAACTGGCGTGATAGTGAGAATGGAGGAAGAACTGCCCATGGAACTTGTGGGAAGCTCTGCGGTATGGTTCAATTCCAAGGCCTACATATTCGGGGGCCACAACAACACGACGTTCTCGGACATGATCTTCGTCTATGATCCTGGATTGGGCACCATCTCCGCACTCACAGTGGGTCTGCCCACCCCAAGAGCAGGAACATCAGCAGTCACTGATGGGAACCGTGTCTACATATTTGGCGGAAAGTGGAATCAGGACGTCCTTACCGATATCATCGAGTTCGATCCAGCAACTGAAAGTGTAGGGCTAGTGCAATCCCGACTGCCAAGTCCCAGATATCACATCTCTGCCGTGTGGAGTGGAGAATACGCGTACATATTCGGGGGTTCCAATGGAACTCAAGCGACCGATGAGATCGTGAGATTTGACCCTGGCGATGATGCAGTGGCCAAGCTTGGTGCCAGACTCCCCAGCCCGAGAGAGAGGACAAGTGCTGTTTGGACAGGAGACATTGCGTACATTTTCGGTGGACAACACGGTGGGGAGAGCTTTGACGACATCTTGGCATTTGACCCGGAAGGGGTTTCCCAAGAGGATGACATTACCCTCTACATCGTTCTTGCAATCATGATCATTCTGCTCGTTGTTCTGATGCCGCCCTTGTTCTTGATGAAGAGAAAACGAGAGAGATAGGTCTGCTCAGGTAGTTGGTGGAGGTTCGATTTGATGCACATCTTCCGGCGGTGGCGGTGGAGCTACTTCTTGGGGAGGGGGTACAACTTCCTGAGGTGGTGGCGCTGGTTCCTGAGTTGTGGCCACACGTCCGCCGACCTGTTTTATCGTAATCTCCTTCGGCTTCAGCTTGATATTGAGCTTCTCCGGTTTGGGCTTCATCATGTTCCAGCCGGCTTTTAGAATTGCTGCACCTACCAGGAACATCACCATGTACAATCCGGTCATCAGAATCCCAACACCCAATGAGAGACCAAGAGTGCCCATGTCAATGTCAGGACCGGACGCATCAGTTTGGCTTGCTCCACTTTTTGTTTCTCCAGACGCCACGTTCACATTCGCCCTGGCCGTGCTCCTCTTGCCATTCTCATCCTGGACTTCCAGGGTGACCTCATACTGATTGTCACCAGTGTATGGGTGAGAAGGATTTGGATCGGAAGAACCACCTCCGTCTCCGAAGTTCCAGTTCCAGGAACTGATTGTTGCTGAACCTTCCTGAGATTCGTCCGTGAAAGTCACATCGAGATTGTTGGAGGACCAGCTGAACTCAGACGTAGGGCCTTCCACTTGCTCCTCTTCTGGAATCTGTTCCCTGAAGAAGTCTCCGGGCGCTGTTGCTAGACTGAAAGCTGAGGTCAGAACAAAAATCAAGATCGCAATTCCCACGATAAGCAGAACGCTTCCAATGATCCGGTCCACTGTCTCGCTTCTCATGATCATCCTCGCTGAACGAAGAAGAGAATCCATATTTAACACTAAGGCAGAAGTTATCGCATGGGAGACTGAGTTTCGCACCATATGGAACTGGTCTGAGTACGAGTTCTCGAAAAGACTGGCTCTCCCAAAACCGAGCGAATAGGGAAAGAGTTAAGTGTGATGAATGCTTTTCAAAAAAATAGCACTCGACGAGATTGTAATACGCGCTCAGGAGGTAGATGAATGGTAGACATTCTACAAATACTCCAAGAAGGATTTGTTTGGTTGTGGACCAATCTGATAGTTGGGCTGATCTTTGCGATATTCATACTGATAATCGGCTATGTCGTCGCAAAGGTAGTCAAGTGGATTGTAATCAAGGGACTGAAGAGAGTAAGGGTTGACTCCTACTTTAGGGGCACAGGACTCTTAGAGTCGTTACGAAACGTTGGTTTCGCAGGGATACCCGAGATACTTGGCCTACTGGTGTTCTGGTTCATTTTCCTGTTCTTCGTAGCTCTGGCCTTGACGTACTTGCAGTTCGAGCAAGTGGGAGCATTCGTCACTCTAATAATCGAATACCTGCCGAGAATAATGGGAGCTGTCCTCATAGTCCTCGGTGGACTCTGGATGGGCACATGGGCGGCCAGCCGGGTCAAGGAACCTTCCGATGAAGCTGACCTACCTATCACTACCGAGACGGTCGGATCGATCGTCAAGTGGGTTATCGTATTCATCACTGTGGTCCTCGCACTGGGACTGCTTGGCGTGGACACCACCATCTTGGTCACGACATTCACGATATTGATCGCTGCCATCGCTGTTGCCCTGGCGATTTCCTTCGGTCTTGGTGGGAAGGAGACCGCCGCGAACATCAGCGCCTACGCAGCTGTCAAGACCTTGATCAGGGTCGGAGATGCCGTATCCATTGACAAGCACGAGGGAACAGTCCTACTGGTCGGTAGGTACGCAGCCGTGATAAAGACAGAAAGGGGCGATAGAATAAGCATTCCAAACACCACTGTGATGAACAGCGAGATAATAAAGAGAGCGCCTTAGACTGGTCAGAACGCCACGGGTCCTTGTCAAGAAAGAAGACTTCACTTAAGCAGCCTAAGCTTTCTGCAACAGGTGCATCCCACATTCCTTGTCGTCTCTGTCCGGCCACCTGCCAGCTCTCTCGAATCTCCCCCAGGTACACGCACGGGTGCATGGCTCACATCCCAGACTGACAAAGCCCTTGTCGTACAGAGGATTGTAAGGTATGCTGTATTCCTTGATGTAGTTCCACACGTCCTCTTTCGTCCACTTTGCGATGGCGTTGACTTTGACCGGCATGTCCTTGTATTCTTCAACGACCTCCAGATCCGTCCTGTGCTCTGTTTCGTCCCTTCGAAGACCTGTTATCCAGGCGTCCAGGTCGCGCAAAACTCGCCTGGTTGGTTCCACTTTGAGACACTGGCAGCACAGCTTCGGGTCTTCCTTGAAGAGATCCTTACCGTGCGTCTGCTCCATCTCTTCCCTCGAAATCACAGGAGAGACTTCCATCAAATTCAGGCTCCACTCCTTCACGAGTCTGTCTTTGAACTCTTCCGTTTCCTTGAAGGCGTAGCCGGTCTTTATCCAAAAGACCAGAACATTCGGGTCTATCTGTCTTGCCAGACTGAGAACAGTGACGCTGTCTTTTCCAAAGCTGCAGGCGACGGCCACGCGTTCGAACTCCTTCAGGGTCCATGAGAGTATCTCGTTCGTCTCATCCAGCTTCGATTTCAAGGACGTTCCTTCTTCCTCCGACATGTGGCTCAACCCAGATTCTTCTTTCTATTTTGATTCTTCCGTGAGGGCAACAATTTTGACGAAAGAATTCCAACAACCGCCATATGATCCTTCTCGTAGGGAGCCAGATCACTCGATTCGATCACCTTCAGGCCTGCTTCCACGAGCTCTAGTTTGACAGAATCGTACACCTCTTCGGGATCCTTGGATACGTCAATGCTCCTTGCCTTGACCATCAGATACGCTACTCCTTTTTCCTTCAGGAACTTAAGGTTCTTAAGAAATATCTCCACCTGATTCCTCTGCGCAATGTCCTGGTACAGAACATCCACCTTTCCCACCAGCTGCTCATATCCCTCGGGGTTGTTGGCGTCAGCCAATAGGGGCATCATGTCAAATCTGATTTCGCACAGGGAAACCAGTTTTCGGAATGGAAGAGGGGATAATTCGACACAGTAGACCATTCCCTCCGCCACGATATCAGACACATGGCTCGCCGTCGTTCCAGTCGCGGCCCCAAGATACAGAACGGTGCTATTCTTCTCGAAAGGGAAGGTCCTGCAGCCCTTGAGGATGAGGGCGGCCAGCTTGCTCCTCTTCGGATTCCACGCCCGGTACTCGACCCCGAAATGCGGAACCAGCTTCTCCCCGTATACGGACTGCCCCGGAACGAGGTTCTCGGTATAGAGCGTCCTGCCATCGGTGTAAACATTGGGTAGTTCGTGCGGAACTATCTTCTCCATCCAATAGGTCATCTGACATCGATATCTTAATACTAGCCTTGGGTCGGAACAGCGCGCCACAAATAATGTTATAAAGTCCCCGCCACATTCAACGCATCTATGGGGGAAGAAGAGGACGAGGACATCCGCAAGGAGCTCAAGGAGCTTTCGGCCAAGATAGACAGATTGGAGGAGACCCTGACCAAGATCTCTGCGCCGTACTCCGACCTGGTCGGCTATCTGGCTAAGTTCCAGAACATCTCACAGAGTTACTTCAAACTGCTGGACCTGTATGACAAGCACGGGTCGCTTTCCCCTGAGATAATAATACCTGGCCTTAAGGATCCAATTTCAAAAGATATCATTGTCATTCTCTTCAACAAGAAGGAGCAGAACATCTCTCAGATCACTGAGGAATTGAAGAAGAGGAGAGGAACCGCGTCCAGAAGGATAGTGAGGGAGAAGCTGAAGGCACTGGAGGAGCAGGACGTAGTGGTCTGCAAGGAAGGCACCAAGACCAAGAAGTACAGCATTTCCCCCGAAGTGGTCGAAAAGTGGTCACAACTGCTGTATCTTCCCAAATAGAGCAGGTCAAGAGACGACCAATCCACGATGGACAACCGGTTCACCTGTGTTCAGATCCAAGAAGTTTCCTGGTTTGTGTCAAGCAATCCTTAATAACGTTTATATATGATTTTAACCCTGTGTTAACATATGAGGCTCCGCGCGCTTTCCCATCTGCTGCTATCGGGCTCGCAATCAGTGGGCGAGCTTGCCCGCCTCCTGCACATATCGAACACCTATGCCTCGCAACTGACCAGCACTCTTGTTCATGAGGGTTTTGTGGTGAAGGAGAGGACAGGAAAGAGGGTTGTGGTCAGTCCCAACATGGAGAGTCCTTTCGTCCAGAACTTCTCGAGATTTGTTGTGATTGTTGGCGCATATCCTCCTCATACCCCGTTGGATTTCCTAGAACCCCAATCCAGGCGAAAGGTCATTTGGCAGTTGAAGGACAGAAAGAAGAACATGGATGAGTTGAGAAGGGATACAGGGTATTCGAGGACAGCGATCTACGATGCGTTGAAGCCTTTCCTGAGGACTGGGGTCGTATCGGTCAGCAGCGGAAAGAGAAAGGTCTACAGCATTAACAAAGCATCGCCGCTGAAAGAGCCCATACTCCAATTGGTGGAGTTTTTCGAATCTGACATCGACTTGCGTCCACTCCTGGAGAGGATATCATCCGATGACAGGGTCATTGCGGTGAGTGTTTTCGGTTCTCAGATAGTCGGCAGAAGGGACAGGTTGAGTGACGTGGATGCACTGGTTGTCGTGAGCTCACCAGAGCACAGAGGTATCGCGAGAGAATACACACATCCGAGACTGGAGCTCAGCGTCTATTCCCGCAAGGGCGTGGTGCAATTAGTGAGAAGAGAACCATGGTTCTTGAGATTGGTGTTTGATGGAAGAATATTGAAAGGGAGGGATTTTCTCCAGAGCTTGGAAAGGCTCCCTACCGCAACAGATTTTGGTGAGACGATAGTCGAGACCAGGAGAATCCTCGACGGCCTGGATGAACTACCAGACAGAGAGAAGGCTAAGGTTATCATGTACTGTATCCGCACCGCTGTGGCAATGAGGTTATTCACTGACGAGAGGCTGAGTCAAGAGAGATTTGTGGACGAGCTGTACCGAAGATATCCTGAATTCAGCAGATATCGAGAATATGAGGAAGGTGGTGAGATGGGTGCAAGCACGATAAGAGAATCCAGAACAAAGATACTGAAGGATCTAGAATATGTCGAAAAGAAGAAAGAAAAAGAGCGTTGAGAGACTCGAAGCTCAGGCGAGAGCGCATGAAGCCTTGTACGGCACGGATTGGAAAGAGGTGATGGAATACAGAAGGCAGGCTCTGGAGATAATGGAGAAGTATAACATAAGGCCGAATGAGAAAAGGATTGTGGACAGCGATATCAAGATATTCAAAAGGCGTTTGAAGGAATTCGAGGAAGGAAAGCGTAAAATGCGGGGGGAGCTGGCTTTCTTCAAGGTGTTGAGATTGGTCAGTAGGGGAGGGTCCGTGGATTCCGACAAGAAGATTGAAACTGGGAATTTGCAGAGACTGGAGATCTTAGGTTATGTCAAAGATGGAAAACTCACAGGCAAAGGTAGGAACCTGCTGAAGAGATTAGAAAAGTGATTATGTCGACCCCCTTCCAGAAAGACGATCAATCAGCGTTCCCTTACTCCGGCAGAGCTCCGATGTTGATTGGCTCCGCTTCAGGCGTGTTTCACATTCAAATGTGAAGGACCGTCATCAGCGATCTTGATTTGACCCACGAGGTGTGAAGGAGGACCCTTACGTTCTACTACTGTTCATATGAGGGGGAGGCTTCAGAGAGAGGACAACCTCCTCTGCAATGTCCTGTCATTTCAAGGTTGGGATTGATGCGATAGATGCAGTCCGTACACAGTCACAACACGTATGAATGGCAGCAACAGAAAGTCAATAGTACAGTGTCGTCTGAAAGAGATACCGCATATCCAAGGAAGTGGTCGAAAAGTGGTCACAAATGCTCAGTTTTCCTAAATAGTGTGACCGACCTAAGCTAATATCACAAGTAGGTGAGAAAAATGAACGCGGCAAGACTGAGAGCGGCCAGAGATGCGGGCGTAGTGACCTGCGATGTGAGCGCAAGGAGCCAGATATACAGCAGCCCCAAGGGCGGCAGAGGATGGGTCAAATTGTTCAGGTTCAATAAGTAAGATTGCAAAATAGACCAAGAAAAGGAGGTTAAGAAATATGGTAGAAGACGCAGAAGAAATCAAGAAAATCCTTGACGTGGTTTCGGAGAAAATCCCCAAACTGATAGAGAGCCTTACGGACATTCTCTACGGAGAGAAGGAATCCGCCAAGTACGGAAAGGCGGTTGCCACCTTCTACAAGGAGCTTGTGGGCGCTGGTTTGACGAACGAGCAGGCGTACGAGCTGACGCAACAGTACATGTCCAGCCTGAACCTGGCCGGGATGATCGGAAAGGCGATGGGCGAGGGAAAAGGAAAGAGGGAAATCCACATAGAGACGATGGGGGACGTACATGGACATGGACACGACGACATCGGGAAGGAGATCGAGGAACGTGTCAAGGAGAGAATCCGAAAGAAACTCGAGGAAGAGGAGTGACCTTACTCTCAAGGTCATCTCCCACGTCCCCTTTCTTGTTTTCAAGATGGGGGTATCCTACCTCAAGTTCAAGTCCGCGAGAAGGAAGGGAGCGAAGAGGTTCAAAAAGCAGTTGAAAGGCAGCGGACTAAGCAAGGATCAGATAGAGACCCTCACCAAACAGTATGAGGATATGGGAAGGGTCAGGAACTACTTGAAGGGCACCAGCGGTCTCTCTTTCCTTGGAGGTTTTGGATTATAGACCGTTGCGTATGCTGAAAGATCTAGTCCACGAATTCCTTGATCGTATGAGCCAGGTTCTCCCCCACCCCTTTTACAGAAGATAGACCGCTAAGGGACGCTTTTCTAAGAACATCCATGGAGTTGAACCCTGATTCGATTATCATTTTTGCCTTTTTCCTACCTATGCCAGGCACCGAGACCAGGAAATCCTCGATGGGGGTCTCTTCCTCCCCGCCCACCTCTTCCAGTATTCTATGAACTTCTTCCAGACTGAATTTGGCCTCCTCAAACTCAGGACAGATGTTGAGAGCGTTCTGGAAACATGCGAGCGCTTCACCGAGGTTGTTCATTTCTTTCAGGACCGTGCCCCTATTCGTCCACGCCTCAGCGTTCTGCGGATCGATCTCAATGGCCTTAGCGAAGCACGAGATCGCCTCCAGCTTCTCGTCCAGACCCATGTGAAGAACCCCTTTGCAGTCCCAGAACTCAGACCTGCTTTCATACAGGAGTGCCTTATCAAAGCACCTTTTGGCGTCATCCATTAACCCCAGCCGGGTGAGGGCGCAACCCTTGTTGCACAAACCGATGGCGTAATCGTCCCTGAGTTCCAGAGCCTTGTTGAAGCACCTGAGAGCGGATTCGGAGTCCGCCTCCATCAACAGCACGCCCTTCAGGTTCCAGATTTCCTCCAGATTGTCGTCCCAGTCCAGTATCCTCTGCACAAATCCCAGGGCCTTCATCTTCTTCTCAAGAGCCAAGTAGATGTGAGCCTTTCTCAACCAGACCCATTCATCCATTCCGTCCAAGGTTTCGATCTCATCGCACACCGCCAGGGCTTCCTCATACCTGCCCATACCGATGAGAAGGTTGACCTTGTTCATTCTTGCCAGCACGCTCTTCTCGTTGAGCTCGATAGCCTTCTCGTACGAGACCAAAGAATCCTCGTGATTGCCCAGCTGGAATTGAGCGTTGCCAAATCCTACCCAGAGCTCCTCGGAATCCGGCCAGGTCTCTATCGATTCCTTGTAGGCTTCGAGCGAGTCGTCCCAGTTGCCGGTATTGTAGCTTGCCAGAGCGCTATCGAATGGTGACAGGTTATCGAACGCGGACGGCTTCTTGACCACTATTTCCTCGACTGGCGGTGGATTGTGGGTCTGAACATATTTGTTCAGTCTTTCTTTGAGCACCCAGTTCTTTCCCTTCGCGGAGAGCTTGTACCTTCTACAGTACCGCTTCATCTCCTTGCGGGTCATGATGGATATTTCTTCCATTGCTGGTTGACGTCTCATTTCTTTGCCTTCTCCTTGCATTCATCTCTCACGCCACACTCCTCACAACCCTCATCCCCTTTCTCGAACTCTCCGAAACAGGGATAATCGTCCTTGCTCACCTTCTTCGGCACCTTCATCCTCTTGGCCTTGTTGAGCATCTTCTTTCCGTTCTTGAACTTGGGATCCAGCTCCAGCACCTTCTCGAAAGCCACGACCGCCTGCTTCTTCTGTTTGAGGTCCGAATGAATGGAACCTTTGAAGAACCACATCTTGGCATCCGTTGGTCTTTTCTCCAGAGCCTTCTCCAGTTCCTTGACAGCGTCCCTCTTCTTTCCCATATCCTGTAAGAGCAGGACCTTGTTCAGCCGAGCTTCCACGAAATCTGGATCCGCCTCAACGGCCCTGCTGTAGAACGTTAACGCCTTCTCGGTATCGCCCAGGGCTTTCAAGGCCACGGCCTTGTTGTTCAGTATCTCCGCGCTCTTTGGATTCTGCTTCAGGACTTGATCATAGCATTGGATTGCTTCCTCGACCCTGCCCAGCTTGTGCAAGGTCGCGCCCTTGTTGAGCCAGGCTTTTATGAAGCTCTTGTCAATCTCGAGTGCCTGGTCGTACGCTTCCAGTTCCTCTTCGTGTCGTTCCAGATTGAAAAGCGCAGAGCCCAGTCCAAGCCATAGCCCAGCATCCCCCATGTTGCAGAGCAATGCGTTCTTGTAGGCATCCAGAGTCTCTTCCCATTCACCCAGGTTCTCCATTATCCTCGCTTTCAGCGCGAACGCGAGGTCGTAATTCGGTTTGAGCTTGATCACCCGATTGGCGTAGTCCAGGGCCATGTCCAGGTTGCCCTTTCTCAAAGCACTTACACCCGCATCCATGAGGTTCTCCAGCTCGCCAACGCTGGGCAGGAACCGCGCAGTGTCCTGCTGCAAGAGGTGCGCGTCCCGCCTTCTTTGGATGCCTCCCAAGAGACTGAACTCCTTCAAAAGCTGAACCAGACTGCCTCCGTCCACGAGCTCAATGCCCAGGGACTCACCGTAGCTCTGGGCCTCCTCTGAGAAAGCCTGGGTGGAAATGAACATGCCGTTGAAGTCCTTCTTCTGATGGACCAGTACTTGGATATCCTCCGGATCCACGCTCCCCCTCTTGACACTGATGACATAATCCTTACCTTCCTCTCCCTCGGTCTTCCTTTCGCCTTCCATAAGAATCTGATCGCCCAATTTCCGGGAGAACCTGATGCTGAAATCCATCTCCTGCATGAGCCTGGAAAACAGCTGACGGAACTCGCTGTCCTTCAGGTCGTTCAAGTACTCTATCATCTCGCCTACTCCGGAATCCTCCTCCGTCACTCCTCCACCCCCTCCATGTCCTTGATTCTATCCAGCGCATCCTTGGCTTCTTGTAAGCTCTCGTCCAGGCCGAGGGACTTCTCGAAGCACTTCTTCGCCAAGCCAAGGCTGAGCATTTTCTCGAGAGCTAGACCCTTGCCGATCCATGCATTCGGGTCGTTGGAATTGATGCTGATGGCTTTGTCGTAACTGTCCATTGCGTCTTCATAACTCCCCTGTCTTAAATGAATTTCGGCCTTCCCCATCCAGGGTTCAGCGTAGTTCCATTTCAGCGCTATGGACCTGTTGTACAGCTGTATGGCCGCACCCCACCTGCCCTTCTTGTTCAGGATATGGGCCCTCTTGCACCAGGCCCTTTCATCAGTTGGAGCCAGCCTCAGAGCCTTCTGGAAGCACTTGTCCGCCTCCTCCACGTCCGAGAGCTGGAACATGGCATCCCCCAGTCCAATAAGTGCGCCCACGTCGTCATCTTCGACCTGGAGTACGGAATTGTAGCAAAGGATAGCATTGCTGAAGTCCCCGGCATAGGAATACACCTGCCCCCTTTCCCTCAGGTAGCTGGCGTTCTTCGGATCCAGTTCCAGGAACCTCTTGAGAGATCTGATTGCCTCCACCGGGAAGCCTTCCTGCATAAGAAGATTCGCCCTCTCTATCCAGGCCCTCTGGTTCTTTGGGTTTATCTCCAGTGTCCTCTCGTAACAGTTCAGGGCCTCTTTGGTCTTGCCCAGAGTTGTGAATATCTCTGCCTTGTCGAACCACGCCTCCTCCTTCTCGGGATTCATCTTTGTTATTGTGTTCAGGCTCTCCAAGGCGTCTTCCAACTTACCGTCCTCAAGATAGGTCATTGCGTCTTCCAGAAGCTCGATTTCGCCCCCAGGCTCTTCATCCCCGGATTCGGACGATTTGCCCACAAGTTTCTTTATTCTCTTTGCAGCGGATTCCTTTGTGTGCCCAGCTTCCATCAGCTCTTCAACGGAAGCGCCACGGTAGGTATCAATCGTGGTGAAACCTCTTGACCAGAATGCAAGGACGTTTTCCTTGTCGATGGCCGCCACCCGCGACAGAAGCTCGCAGACCTTCTCCTTCTGTAGTTCCTCCTCGGCGATGTCCACTTCCATCTGCTTCAGTTCACTGAACTTGTTGGCGATCTCCCTTTCTCTGGCTTCCAGTTCATTCCTGAGTTCCTCCATTTCGTTCTTCTCAGCATACAGGCGCTCCCTTTCCTCCTTCAGAGCTTCACCATGCACTGAGGGTCCTGCCTCTGCAAGAGTTGACGGTGGCTGGTACTTCTCTCCTGAACTTAGAGCAGCATGATAGATCATCCACTCCGCCCTTCTGTCCGCCGAGGGCAGGAGCTTGGAGGCTTTCTGGAGACATTCCTTCGATTCCTTCTCGTCCCCAGCCTCTTCGTAAGCGTAACCCATCACTTCCCAGACCTCCCCCCAGGTTGGCTTCAACCTTACCGCCTCTTTGAAGTGGTCAATGGCGTCCTCGGTCCTTCCCAGTTCCAGATAGAGGTCGCCCATGTCCCTCCAGATGTGCGGTTGCATCGGATTCTTCTCGGACGCATCTTCGAACCATTTCAGGGAGTCGTGCTTCTTACCCAATCGCCTCAGAACGATGGCCTTGCCACAAAGTGCTTCTTCATCCCTGATGTCCCTGAGGACCCTGTCCAGCAACTTGTTGGCCTCCTTGTACTGGCCCATTTCGATGCAGAGAAATGCGAGGTTCCTCTTTCCAAAGATGTTGCTCTGGTGCGCTTCGAGAATCTCACTGGCCGCCTCCCGCAGGTCCGTCCGGTACTCTTTCCAGATTCCTTCTCTGCCGTCCAAGGATTTGGCGATCAACCTGAACAGATTGGCCAGACGAAGGCTGAGCTCGTAATTGTCCCTCAGTTCGTCCGTGGAGGGCAAGACCTTCAGAATGGCTTCCAGTGTCTTTACGTCAGTGTAGTTCACAATCCAAGTCAGGTACGGACCCATGTCAGCCGGAATGTTGGTGTGCTTGAGCAGGGCCCTAATCTCGTTGAGCAGCAGATCTGGTTTCTCCTTCTTCTCGTTAAGCTGTTCCGCCCACTTGTTTGGGTCCAGGACTGGAGTGGTAGATCCTTTTGCCCGTACGCCCAGGGTCCAGACGGCCTGCCTGCCTCTCAAAATGTCGATACTGTTCATTCCCACCTCAAGAGATGGCAGAAACATGGTTGGCGAGCCCTCACCCTCCTTTTCCTGAGGGGGGGCATGGGCTACACTGGCTTTGTTGTCTTCTACAGACTCCAACAAACGCACCTTAGGTCTTATTGACCGATATCAAATAATAGACTGTTGGCACGTTTATCAATCATGATTATCTGGGCTGTTATCAGAAACGTTAATACCTTCAGGTGATTTGGTGTGCTGGGGATTGGATGGAAGTGAGAATCAGAGAGGCGCAGAAGGACGATTATCCCATCATCTACGACTGCATGACGGAGACAGCCTGGAAGGATGTACCAGAGGAGGAGAAGGTCATATCGGAGAGGAGCCTCTGGGAGCAGTTCTTCAGAGGGATAGCGAAGCCATTGATCGAGAGACCTGGCAGGAAGATATTCATTGCTTATGATGATCAGAACGATATCATGGGGTATGTGATAACTGGCGGTATGGGTGAGGAATCTTCAGTCATTCCGGTTGGTATGATCTTTGACATTTGCGTTCTGGAACAGTTCAGGAAGAGGGGTATAGCGAAGATGCTTATTGAGGTGGCGGAGGAATACTGCAGGCAGCAGGGGATCTGGAGGATAAAGCTGGAGGTGGCTGCGAACAATCCGGTTGCCATTGATTTGTACAGAAAAGCTGGATTCAAGGACGAGAGGACGTTGATGGGGAAGAATCTTTCTTGAGGGGGAGAATCCCTTTCACTCAGTGATTGTCACGCCTGACGCGATGTTCTTTTTTCGGACCGTCCAAGTCCTCACCAGTCAGAATCTCTCTTCCGGGCTCATTCTCATTCACTTCGATTCTCCGTCCGAAGACACGCCCGGCCCCAGACCCAGTGTCATCAGAACGATGCAGAAGATGCCAATTGACCACATGAAGAAATAGAATATGGCGAACTGCAAGAAAACGAAGTCTCTCCAATCAAGGATATATCCGCCGAACCAAGAGCCAGTGACATGGAGAATGCTTGGATCTTGAATGACTATGTATACAAACAGAATGCCCTTCAGTAAGTAATGAACGACCGGTATCCAGAGAAAGTGCAAGTAAATCTTGAGGGAATCGTCCCTTGAGACGAGGAAACCCAAAAGCAAGTAAGCTGGAACCAAAGGTAGCATGTACCAACCCAGGTGGTTGACCACATAGTACATGTCCCAGGTCTTGAAGAAATCTACAAAGGGGTTGAGGTAATCCAAAAGGACGATTAGAGCGCCGAGGCCAAAGATGAGAAGGATAAGGACGATTCGTTTCTCCAGAGCCTCAAATAGTCTCATCGTAGGACAATATCAGTCGTAGCACAAAAACTGATTTGTACGGTTTTTTGTGTATTATTAGAGTTTTGTGATAGTCTCAGAGAATGCCTTCAATCTTCTCTGCCTGTCTCTTCCTCAAAATCCTCTTTCACTCTCAATACTTTATCCCTCAGATCAAAGATGTCTTCTTTGACAACCTTCCAGGCTCTCCGCAGATTCACCCCAAAGTATTCGTGAATTAGGACATCTCTCATTCCAGCGATCTTCTTCCAGGGTATGTCTGGATACCGCTCTCTGAACTCCCCAGGCAGTGTGTTCTGACAGAACTCATCTTCAGAGATGTCTCTCGTATATTCCTCTATCTTGTCTATGCTTTCAAGAATGTCCTCAACGTACACCCTGATGTCCCTTTTCATAAGATTTCCACCTGCTCCTTCAGGATCCTTTCCCTTAGAAGAGGTTTGATCGTACTGTACTCCACTAAGTCGACCTTCCTGCCGAGTGCCTCCTCGATTTCCAGTTTGAGCCCCACGAAATCAAGTGAACTACCACACCCTAAAGTGTGTGGCATCTTGAACGGGTTAGCCAGT
>SOIM01000042.1 GCA_004377185.1 Methanomassiliicoccales archaeon
GGACTCTCGGTCGATCCTCGATCTCACTCGTCTCAATGAATGCACGTCTTCTTGGGACACGTTTACGTGCCTTCCTAGTCCTTCTTCTTGGGACGAGACTAGCGGGCGTCTCAGACTGTGCAACGCTCTTAGAACGCGTTTCTGCGGGCTTGGCGGCGAAACTGGTGAAGACCACCTTGACCTCCCGTTCGGGAACACGAGGCAGGCTTTTTCTACGAACTCGCGCCTTCCTAATGATGGTCGTGTCTTTCTCTGATTGAGACTTCTCATGAGAACTTGCTCCATAACTCAATCTGAGGAGCACTGCAGCTGCTTCAGGAGTCACAAACACTCTCGCAACACCGGACTTCTCCTGTTTTCTCCCAGCAACTCGTTCTTTCCTACGGAAAGTCGCATATCTTATTGCATGAGTCCTCTCTTCATGATTCTCTTCAAATCCGGCCATCCATCACACCTTTGACAGAGGTTTCTCAGAGACCTCCTTCTTGTTCTTCTCAGGGCATCCTGGTTTGGTCATGCTGGAACGCTCACAATGCTCGGAGGCCCCGGGCGTCTCTTCCCCGCCTCAGTCAACACCCTACAGGTCACAAAGCGCACAGCTCTCCTCTTGCCATCTTTGTCGACGGTATGGCCAATTGTCCTTTGAATTCCGGCCTTCCCTGCATAATTGTCCACCGTTCTCTCGGCAGTTCTCACAGACATCTTCTCTTCCCTGTTATTCATGATAAGGAACCCCCTTTTCCTCCCCGCAATGTACTGGATGATCAGATGTCTCGAGTTCTTCGAGAAATACGCGAACCTGACCTCTCTATCAGCCTTGTGTCGCTTTGACTTCGCTCTATCGTCCGAGTCGGGCAATATGAACGAATCCGTATCGAGATACAAATCCTCCACCCGGACACCGAGCAACTCTCCCACGCTTGCCGTAGTCTCATAGAGCAGTCGAATCAACAATTCATCCCGGATGTGCTTCCAGACCTGAAAGCTCGTGGCATCCAGAGGAAGCTTTCTAGCGGCTTCTCGAAGCGCGACATACTCCTTGTCGGTCAATATCCTATGAGAGCCTGATGTCATTTTCAAGTGCTTGACAGAATGAGGGTAGTACTATTTAACACGTTCGAGCTCTTATATAGTGTGGTATACAATCAAAGACACTGGCTTCCGATATCCCTGTTGTATATCGTCATATTCAAATACCCGTCACCAATACGTATTCTCATGAAAAGAGCCTCCGGAATCTTCGAACCTTTCAGCGTCAGGCCCGTCGAGCCCCTTGCCCTCAGTGGTGAGTTACTGTTGACGGAGAAAGATCACCTTATCCTTGAGTACCTTCTGACGTGGGGGAACGAACCTATCCACGTCTCCGCGATTTCCCGTGGGGTCAAGGTCAAGGACAAGTCAGGAAGAACTGTCAGGAGCATAACAAGGAAACACTGCATGGAGCGGTGTAGGTATCTTGAGGAAATAGGCATTTTGAGCCACAGGACCAGGAAGCCTCCCAGAGGAGCGATACCAAGGACGCCGCACTTCTATCTGAACGAAGGCATCGAGTCATTCCAGATGTTGGTTCATGCCTATCTGGAAAAGGGCAGTTTCTGGAAGAAGCTCGATTTCATGCAGTCACGGTACACATACTCAGCGATCGAGAGGAACATCACCAAGATGTTGGTGAGATGGCTGATTCCTGACAAGGACAGCGATTGCTTTGGGGACATCATCATGCTTCTGGTAAAGAGCAGAATGCAGCGGTCCGTTGCCGAATCCGAGATACGTGAAGAAGAATCTGAAGAGCCCCTGCCTGCCGACACCAGTGGGTTTGAGCGCATCCACGAGTCGATTGAGGACCTGAAGTCTGCCTCACGAGAGCGAGTCGAGGGAGACATCGAGTCCTTCTACGAGGAACTTGGTGCATTCACTGAGGAGCAGAAGGACATGTATGAGAGCATTGTGAAGCTCTCTCCCACCGCACTGCACGTTCTCATGTTCCTGCCCTTTCCGAAGCTGCTTGAACAGTATGAGGAGCTGGGGTTTGTCTCCATTCTTGACCAGGACTATAGTGGTTCATGGAAGAAGGGGAAGCAGAGAAGAGAGTGGCGTCTCCTTAACCGGATGATCCATGAGATACTGTTCTGCACAATGATGGCGGATCTGCTCAGGTACCCATTCCTGATGATGAGGGTGGACAAAAGGCAGCTATTTCGGGATGTGGTCAGCAAAAGCAGGCTTGTAGGTCTCCCGCATGACTCTATGTTCAAGCTTAGAGGGATAGAGAGAAAAGCACGTACATCTAGCGAACAAACGAAAGAGTGATCTCGATTGGTTCACTCAGCGTTGCCATTCTCTCCATCAGGCTCCGCTGATCGCTATGACTCTATCGAGCTCCCGTTGAAAGCCCTTAATTGACGACATTTTGTGCCCGATTTCTTATGGTCCGTACCAATGTTCACATGGTTTCTTTGGAAGAATCGTCGTCTTTCTGTTTGGATTCATTGAACTACCTACATTCTACCGATTCTCGTGGCAGTTTCTGGCAGTTTTCTTGCATAATCTCTGCATCCTCTGCAAGACACTGGATGTGTAGAATCATGGTTTCCTCAGGGAGAAGTAGCAAGAATCCTCAGATTCCTTGCATTTCATGCCGATTTGCCGTGGTCTTGAGTTGGGATTCCTTGGTAGAATATGCATCTAATAAGAACGCACGACAAAACAACACGTTCTATCGGTCTGATTGAGCAAACATCTGGGGCAGGTTGAAGGTTGTTCATCCAATGAAACAGATTCACTGACCACCAGAGGAATGTCACCACGGGAACAACGGCCAAAACGATTGCGATTGGGCCTCCAATGGAGACCAACCATATCTCAAGAGCCACAAGGACGACCACAACTGCGATAGTCAGCATAAGACCAGGGATACTGTTGTAGAAGCGGTGGAACTCGGCTACGCGTTCCAGAGAGCCAAACCTTCTCTTCACCTCCTGCAGGGCTCGTTTCCTTGACAGGTCTTCTATGGCTCTTTGACTAATCTCCATCGCTCTGTCCATCAGACTACAGTAGACCGCTGTGGGAAGCTCGACCCATGCCTGGTAGACTACCTTGCTGGGAGGGGGCTTGCCTTTGGATGCGTATCTGATTATTTCCCGGTAGCTCGGGTGATTGCTCCAATCAATCGCTCGCTCATCCTTCCACATCATCGTGCCAATGCCCTCCATGTCAAGTGCGGGGTTTGCTGAGAAGGAATGCTTTCGAATTCGGCAGATGCTATCTAAGGATATCCAGGATTTCATTCCTCGCGAGGAATCCAAAGGCTTTGTGATAACCTGGTTCCAGTGTCACAATCCCCCTGGCATTGGCATCCTGAA
>SOIM01000030.1 GCA_004377185.1 Methanomassiliicoccales archaeon
TTCGGTGGAAGTGACGGTGGGGATGAGACCTGGACTTATGATGTGGCTACCAACGTTTGGACCCAATTATTTCCATCAGTGAGCAGCCCTTCAGCTAGAGAAGGACACGCAATGGTGTATGATTCAGACAGAAAGGTCATCCATCTTTATGGTGGCGACGACCAGCAGTTCAGCAGACTTTGGTATCGAAAGCTGAGCCCTGGGATTCCAATAATCATGGCTGGATTTCCTCTTAATACACCCCAAAGTCCCTACTATTCGCCAGCTCTTACTGATGACGGCACTCGAATATTCGTGAACGATGGCGAGCTTCATGGTCTCTACACTGTCAACGGGACCGATGCTTGGGAGAAAACGTATTCAATTGGTGCAAACTGGATGAATCCTCCTGTAGTTGCCCTTCCGGCTGAGATTGGTGGGGTTTACGAAGTGGAGGTGGTCTATGCCACTTCGAGTGATGGATGGATATATGCAAGATATGCCTCTAACGGATCTGCACTCCCTGATTGGCTTGCTCTCGAATATATAAACCCCGGCGTCGATACCGATGGAGGAATACCCGTCAAGAAGAGCGCCCTGGAGTTCGACGGCGGTGTCCTGACCGTTCCAGACATCTATGACAAGGACATATTTGTAGGCTCATCCACGGGCTATCTGTACAAGATTAGGAGGGACACCACCTATGATCTGCCAGCGGGCTCCAGCGCTTTTGTGTATAAAGACGAGGCTTTTATCAAAAGAGGTTTCAGGTTCACTGGTGGTGTAAGGTACATAAGGGAGAATACTCTGCTTTTTGCCGTCGGGTATGAAGATAGTGGAACCCCTGAGGATCCGAATGATGATGTTGGTACACTCTTCGTGATTGGAATTGATGGCTATCTCTCTTGGAGAAAGTCGTTCGATGGAAGGATTGGTGGAACACCGTCCGTCTGGAAGGACGAGGCCGGCTCTCATCCCACTCGTAGCATCTGGTTCGCGACGGACGGAGGTGTCGTTCAATCCTACTCCTCCACTGGTCAGAACAAAGCTCCGCTTGAGCCGGGTTGCTACGCGTCCGGTAACTGCTATGTCCTCGGAACGGACTCTCAGGGAAGGGACATCTTCAGTCAACTGATGTGGGGTTCCCAGATCGCTCTCACTGTCGGTCTGCTGGCCGCCGCGGGCTCTATTGGTATAGGAGTTATCATCGGGCTCGTTGCGGGCTATTCAGGCGGCAAGATAGATACCGTTCTAATGAGGTTCACAGATGTCATTCTGGTCCTTCCTGGCCTGCCCTTCATCATCATACTTGCTGCAGTTCTGGGTCCCAGCTATTGGAACATCATATTCGTGCTGACCATCATAGGATGGCCCGGGACCGCGAGGGTTATCAGGTCCGAGGTTCTATCTCTGAAGGAGAGGCCGTTCATCGACTCCGCGAAGGTCACCGGGGCAAGCAACATCAGGATCATGTTCAAACATCTGGTTCCGAACGTGCTGCCGCTCGCTTTCCTGTTCATGACATTCGCTGTGAGCGGAGCCATCCTTTCCGAAGCGGCACTGAGCTTCCTCGGTTTGGGAGATGTGAATACCGCAAGCTGGGGTCAGATGCTTAACGCAATTCAGGCTGGGAACGTGCTCGGGGCTTGGTGGTGGTTGGTACCCCCAGGATTGGGAATCACCTTCATCTCCCTGTCGTTCTATCTGATCGGTAGAGCTTTCGAACAGATCGTCAACCCACGTTTGAGGAGGAGGTGATCGGGCAAGATGGCTATGCTGGAAATCAAGGATTTGAAAGTGCACTTCGAGATTCTCAAAGGCAAAGTGAAGGCCGTCGATGGAGTCTCTTTCAATCTGGACAGAGGCGAGACCATGGGCCTGGTCGGGGAGAGCGGATGCGGGAAAACAACGACCGCTTTTGCCATCACCCGTTTGCTTCCCTACAACGGCCACGTGGTTGGCGGCGAGATTCTCTTCGATAACATGGTCCTTGCAAGGGCCGATATGGCGACTGAGATGATCGAACTGCTCGAGCTCTCTAAATGGCTTCCCAAGATTGAGACCCTCGTCCAGAATAAGGAGAATGCTCTGAAAGCCTTTGAGGCCAAGGGATTGGACGAATCGCCCGGTGAGTCGGAGATCCTGCTCTCTCAGGAAGCTGATTTCTTGAAGGACATCAAGGAAATCCTCTCCTACAAGGAGAAAATGGAACCGGAAGAACTGAAGGAAGTGTTGCAAGAATCTGCGAAGGGGGAAGTAACCGGTTTCTTCGCTGATCGAAGAAAGAGGAAGATCGAAAGGGAAATCGAGGAGAAGATGGCGGCCATCAGGTGGTCTCAGATATCTATGATCTTCCAGAGCGCGATGAATGCCTTCAATCCCGTTTACCGGGTGGGCGACCAGATTGCAGAGGCCCTCCACACTCATCAGAACCTGTCCAAGGATGAGGCAAAGCAAAGGGTCGCAGAATTATTCGATCTTGTTGGTCTCAGGGCAGAAAGAATCAAAGGGTATCCGCACGAGTTCAGCGGCGGGATGAGGCAGAGAGCGATGATCGCCATGGCCCTCGCTTTGAACCCCAAGCTCATAATCGCGGACGAGCCCACGACCGCGCTGGACGTGATCATGCAGGACCGCATACTGGCCGAGATAAGGGACCTGCAGAAAGAGATGCACATGGCCATGATGATAATCACACACGACATCTCCGTTGTAGCAGAGGTTTCAGAGAAGATTGCCATCATGTACGGAGGCAAGCTCTTTGAGTATGGCGACATAGTGTCCATCTTCGAGAACTCAGCAAACCCCTACACGATAGGCTTGACCGGGGCGTTCCCGAGCATAAAGGGCGAGAGGAAGACCTTGAGATCGATACCCGGCTCTCCGCCTGACCTTTCGAACCCGCCTTCCGGATGCGTCTTCCATCCCAGATGCAGGTTCGCGCAGGACATCTGCAAGGAGAAGGAGCCGCCCACGATCGAGGTGACAAAGGACCACCACTCTTACTGTCACTTCGCTGAGGAAGTCTTTGCCGGAAAACTGAAGGTATAGAAATGGAATCTAAAGAAGAGGAAGCAACGCAAGAAAGCGGTGTGGTCTGGGAAGTGAAGAACCTCACCAAGCTCTTCCCCATCAAGGCAGGATTCCTTTTCTCGCTCTTGGGTAAGGAGAAACACGTACACGCAGTGGAAGATGTGACCTTCAACATCCATGAGAAAGAGATACTGGGAATTGTGGGTGAGAGCGGTTGCGGCAAGACCACATGCGGCAGACTTCTGGTTCGTTTGGAGACGCCCACAAGGGGCGAGATGTACTTCAGAGGACAGGAGATAGGCACTCTCAAGGGCAAGCAGCTCAAGGTCTTCCGAAGGAACGTCCAGATGGTTTTCCAGGACCCATATGAGTCGCTCAACCCTCGTTTCAATGTGTTTTCGACAATCGCGGAACCCTTGTACGTTCATGGGGTTGGCGAAACGATCGAAGAAAGGGAGGAATTGGTCGCACAGGCCCTGGAATATGCCGAGTTGAAACCTCCGGAGGAGTTCATCTACAGGTTCCCTCACGAGCTAAGCGGAGGACAGAGGCAGCGGGTTGCGATAGCGAGGACGTTGGTTCTTCGGCCTCAGTTCATAGTCGCGGACGAACCGGTCAGCATGCTGGATGTCTCCATCAGAGCCGGGATAATGAACCTCATGCGGGATCTGAGGACAACGTACGACATACCTTTCATGTTCATCAGCCACGATGTGTCCGTCACTAGATACATGAGCGAGAGGATAGCGGTGATGTATTTGGGCGGGATAGTCGAGCTCGCAGATACGGAAGACATCATCAAGAACCCCATGCATCCCTACACCGAGGCGCTTCTTTCTGCCGTCCCTGTTCCAGATCCTGCGGCGAAGCACGGACGTGTGAAGATTAGAGGAGATTTGCCCAGCCCGATTGATCCCCCGCCAGGCTGTACTTTCCACCCCAGGTGCCTGTACAAGAAGGAGATATGCTCCCAAAAGGAACCCGAGCTCAGGGAAATTGAAAAGGGGCATCTTGTGCACTGCCATTTCGCCGGAGAATTGTCCATAGTCAAGCCTGATGATGAGTACGTCACAGAGAAGTTATGCAAGGTCTGCGGTGCTTCGGTGAAGGCGGGGATGCCCATGGTCGAGTGCAAATGCGGTGAAGTGTATCATGAGGAATGTGCCGCTTCCCTTGAGGCTTGCGCGGTTTGCAGTAAGAGGCTATAGGTGTCCGTGTGAACAAGATTCATCGGTTGATAGGTGTCGCTTTCATTGCTGTATCACTTTTCTGCGCTGTTCTTCTATCCATCTCTCTGAAGAACTACGTGGACGTTACTGAAGCGAGGTCGATCATTCCTGGTCATATCCATGTTTCCGAGATTCGGATTCCAACCATTCCGGACGAATCACATGATGTGACCGTACAGGTGTTCTACAATATCACAAACCCTTCGAAATTGACCATTCTGATAACAAGCATTGAATACTCTTTCTATATGGACAATAAGTCCGACCCAAGGACTCTTGATGAGAAATTGGAGGATTCGTGGGTCGATATGGGGCAGTTCACTCTTCCCAAGGAGCGAGCCTATGCGCTTCGTCCTGGAGAGTCCATCACGATCCCTGTGAATATGACGGTAGACGGAGATACGGTGTTCATATCGAGACTCAATAACACGCGGGATGGGAAGTATCATCCCGTGTTGTTCACCACCGTCCGCTACACCTATGAGCATATAGAAATTACCGAGGTTGTGAGGAGAGTGCCATATCTTGAAGGATGGACAAAAGGAATCGATCCGTACGATTCCTAGGCCTAGGAAGGGGATCTATGCTGTCCTGCACTCGATAGTGTGGGGGACCGCGTCCGGGGTAATCGTAGCCTATTTCTTCTTCTCGGCTTTCTTCCCAGAGTTCAGTCCCTTTCCTACCGGGGACGTGGGCTTTGCATTTCTGGCCGTCCCTGTCTTCTGCGGTTTCATTATGGGGGTCATGCTGAGTGAATACGAGTTGAACGTCGTTATCTACGCATCCTTTGTTCTGACGATGATATCTCTCGCCTTCATATTCCTCACCGTCTTCCTTCCGTTGATAACTGGGACGGTCACAGACATCGCTCATCTGGCATCGGGCGAACAACAGAGGCAGGCGATCGTCCTCTCATCGATCTTCGTTCTTCCCATCTCTGTAATCGGAGGGATTTTCGGAAAGGCATTTGGCGACAGCTATCTTCCCAGCGATGAGGAAAGGGCCATTCGAAGGATGTTGGCCAAGGACACCAGGAAGTGGCATGAGATGTTGCAGACCTATTTCGAGGAGAAGAGAGAAGAGGAAAAAAAGGAAAGGAGAGCTAAGGAAGAGAAGGCACCCGAAGAAGAGCAGAACGAGGAGGTCTAGCTCTCTTTCAATGTGACGTGGTTGATAGCTATTTCTGCAATGTTGGCCGAGTATGAGGCGACCCTCTCTATGCTGTCACTTATGAACGCGAGGGCCACAGCGAAGGTCGAATCCTCCTTGGGAATGTTCCTTGCCAGTTTCTGCCTGAACCCTGATTCTTTGGCCACCACGTCAATGGTCTTGTTCGCCAGGCCCAGATCCCTCTCATAGAACGCCTGTACTGACTTCTCGAAAAGGTCGGCCGATAGGAGGGAGTAGTCCTCGATCAGTTTCATGGTCGCTGGATTCACGTCCGCCTTCTGCAGTTCGGTGGAGTAGACCGCGATCTTGCAGGCGTGGTCCGCTATTCTTTCGATGGTTCTTGCCACCGCCCGATAGTTGAGGCATTCCAAGCTCGTCATCCCCATCTTCGAAGCAAGTATCGGGTCCTTAAGGACCATGTTGAACTGTTTGGCCACCAACCAGTATAGTCGGTCAACCTCATCATCCCTCAGCTGCACATCCTTGGCAAGGTCAGGGTCGCTCTCCCCCACCGATATGATACTATCCTTGAACATAGAGGAAGCCATCACGAACATCCTCCTCACCGTACGGTCCAAAGGCAAATCGCTCGGGTCAAGAAAATCCTGGACCAGTACGAAATCTCCGGATTCCTCCACTATCTCGGTCCCAACAACCCTTCTCGTGAGCTCTCTTATTGCGTTCCTGGTCTTCTGGCTCATCCTGACCTCTGTCGTGAACTTCATCTGACGATGACCTGCCATGTAGAGGCCGACCAGCCTCCTCAGGAGGTGGGCCGGGGACTCCTCTGAGAGAATGACCTCCATCCTCTTGCCACCGGAAACCGTTCTCGGTTCCACAATCAGATGTCCATCATCCCTCGGCCAGAGAGTGAGACTGTCACCCTTCTCGATATTGTTGGATTCCGCCCAGGTTTTCGGAAGGGAAATGATGTACGTAGATCCCCCTGTTATCTGCACTTTCCTTGTTTCCGGGTTCATGGACAAGCCAAATCTTACAATCTATATAGTGTTTTTCTTTCGCATGGGGTCGAAGAACCAGATATCTTGTTCCGTGCGAACAGCGTGCGATTCTTCTTGGAGCCTATTTAGACATATAGAGAACTCGAATGCCTCGGAAGGCATCGGAGAAGGTACAATCACCTGCCCAACCGTCACCGCTGAGGATTCAGTGGGGAAGAAAACAGCTGTAGATTCCGCGTTCTGGGAGACGAACCTGTTTCGGATGCCGGTCATAGAAGATCCTGTGGTTTCGAATCCACTGGACCATTGAACAGAGCAGAGACCTCGGGCTTTGCACATATGATTAAATACTAAATGGACTTTGTAGGCGACTGAGCCTCCTCAGGAAGGAGCTTCAAACATAGATAAGGAAGAATGATATGGATAGTGAAGATAGAGGAAGACGGAGCTTTGACCGTCCGCCGCGAGAGATGCACACGATAAAGTGTGCTGATTGCGGGAAGGACGCGGAAGTTCCGTTCAAGCCGGATGGTTCCAGACCCGTCTACTGTCGGGATTGTTACCAGAAGCGTCGGCCAAGAAGATTTTAGTAGAGGAATGCGCAAAGCAGTCTTTGGCAGTTAAGCGTTTTCTTGTGTAAAATCTCTATGCGACCCTCGGTTCGGTAGTGGCACAAAACCTACAAACTTCTCTTGTGCAGCGTGAGCCAGGCAGGTTTTCCAACTTCTTGGATCCGTCCTTTACAGGTCACCTTCCACACCTTCTGCTCCTGCAGGTTTGGCTATCACTCCTTTCTTCCATCTTCCGGACGACACCCAAAGCAGGGCCGCTGCAGCGCTGGTCACATTGCTCAACGCCATTCCTACCCAGAGTCCAGTGAGTCCCCAGCCCAGTACGAACGCCAGAAAGTAGGAGAAGGGTATTCTCATGAGCCAGAGCCTCACCATCCCCAGCACCATGGTGGGAATGGTATGTCCGGCTGCCTGGAATGCCGAAAGTGCGCTGGCATACACACCGAAGAACATTATGGATAGGCCGAATATCGTCAGCATTCTTCCCCCTTCTTCTATCACTCGCGGGTCTTGGAGAAAAACGGCGAATATCTCATTCCTCAAGATGAAGAACGTGATTGAACAGACGAGGAGGATGAGGGCGGTAATCACGATCGTGTGGCGGAGCACTTTCGCTGACCTGTCCTGTTTTTCGGCACCCAGATTCTGGCCGATCATCGTGATGGCAGCTCCCGTCAGACCTCCGATTATTACGAACACGATGCTGATGACCCTGGTTCCGATGCCGTAAGACGCCAGTGCGATCGTGTTCATATCGGGTCCTTGTTGTGCGCCCGCTTGGGCGACCAATCCCACCATCACCAGAAAACCGAAGGCGACCGTTGCTTGTCCGACCGATGCTGGAATACCTATCTTGAATATCTGTTTGGCTCTCTCCTTCTCGATTCTCAGGTCAGACCTGGATATCGTGAGGGTTCTCTTCCCGCGGAACAGAAGATAAAGGCACAGTATCCCACCTATGCTGCGTGAAACAAGCGTTGCAACACCTGCCCCCACCACACCCAGTCCGGGCATGAATCCTCCAACTCCCAGTATCAGAATGGGGTCCAGTATCATGTTCAGCCCCACGCTGAAAGCGGAGATATACATGGGCGTCCTCGTGTCTCCCCAACCTCGCAGGATGAGTGAATAGACCATGATGATGAACATGAAGGGCATGCTGGCAAAGATCAACTTGATGTAGGGTGAAGCGAGGTCGAACACAGCCTGTGTCGGCCCGAGGAACTGGAGCAAGAGGTCGCTTACCAGAACCCCAACAACAGATATCACCACCCCCACGATTACGAGGAGAACCATCACCTGACCCGCTGATTTCTTGACCTCCGCCTCGTTCTTGGCTCCGGCGTACTGGGAAACCAACGCCACCCCTGCGACACCCAGTCCTCCCGCAAGCGATATCAATAAGAACACCATGGGCCAGGCCATTGTGGGTGCCGCAATCTCGTTTGTGCCCAGCCTTCCCAACCAAAAGGTGTCGGTGAGGTTGTACGCTATCTGGAAGAAGTGGGTGAGCATTATGGGCCAGCCCAGCCAGAACAGCGTCTTCACGATAGGACCGCTCAGTATCGCTTCTTGCAGGTTCTCTGGTGTCGTCTTGCCCATGCCACGCATCAACTCTCTGCTTCTGATCGACCGTTGCCGAAATCAGCCACACAGGGAACAATGCCCGTCAATACAAAAGCGTTAGGTGGGACGAAGTCCCCAAGAAGCTACTCCTTCGGCAGAAGGAACATACCCTTTTTCTCTTCCTTGATCTTGTCCCTGAGTTTAAGAAAACCATCTATGAGGGCCTCCGGCCTCACCGGGCAGCCTGGTATGTAGACATCCACAGGTACTACATTGTCAACACCCTGCACAACGCTGTAGGAATCGTAGTAGGGTCCACCGCCGATCGCACACTCCCCCATGGCGATGACCCATTTGGGCTCGGGTATCTGTTCGTACAGTCTCCTCACGGCAGGAGCGACCTTGAGGCTCACCGGACCGTTCACCAGCAGCACATCGATCTGTCTAGGTGTGGATCTGTAGATGACCCCGAACCGTTCCACGTCAAACCTCGGGGCGGAGGTGGCCGCCATCTCAATGGAGCAGCACATCAGTCCCCAGTGCAAGGGCCAGAGGCTGTTCCTCCTTCCCCAGTTCCACAACCTCTCGGTCAGATAGTTCACGAAGGCCTTCAGCTTGGTCCTTTCCATGGTCCTGTCGATGCCTCTTCCCATCCACTGCAGGAACTCGGATGAATTGAAACCCATCACGCCCGTCTTTTCTCCGTTCATACCAGTATCTTCTCCTCTCTCCTGAGCGAAACCCCCACCGCCAGTCCCACCATGGCAACGAAGGCTACCAATGAGGCGATCCCCACATAGCTCATCTCGGGGCTGAACACCAGGGCCCAAAGGACGAGAAAGACCGCCACCACGTCAAAAGCAATGAACAGGATCGCAAAGATGTAGTATTGGAAGGTGAACTGGACCTGACCCACTCCGATCGGAACCTCTCCGCACTCGTAGGTCGTGTCCTTGAGAGGCGTCCTTTTTTGGGGACGGAAAAGCCTTGAAAGAAAGTACGTGAACACGGGAAAGAGAATGCAGATGAACGTGAAGATGAGAACAGGGAGATAGTCTTCCAACAGCATCGGTGGAGGAAACGGAAACCGATTATTAAAAAGTATTCTACCCACCTTTGGCCTGTTTACACATCAAGCAGAAGCTGTTCATGAAAAGGGATTGCGAGAACGCGAAAATCGATATTGCCATTCTGTCAGCCAGCATCAGTCTTTCCTTACACTTAAATACCATAACTTTGCTATGTTGACTGCCTATGGACGCCCTGAAACAGCCATGTGAGATGACGGTCATGCAGGTCCTTCCGGCTATCAGGTCAACCTTGGCAAGGCTTTTGATGAGCGACCACGGTATGAATCAGACCCAGGTCTCCCGAGTGTTGGGCATCACTCAGGCTGCTGTCAGCTACTACTCGAAGGAGAAGAGAGGGGACGAATCGCTGCTGAAGAGATATCCGCAGGTGGGAGAAGCTATTACGAAGTTAAGCGGAGACATGGCGAACGGTATATCTCCCAAGGAACGTCAGAAGAGGATCTGCCAGATCTGCAGGAACCTACAGAACATGATGCTCGAAGAGTCCGTCAAGGAATGATCGCTTCGATTTGTGTGACACGGAGGGAACTCGAAGGTCCTCAGACCTGCTCCTTATTGTTCTCGAACATGTTCTGATGTATCGATTGAAGAACGAACCCGGGACTCATTAGGAAGTTTGCACCCGTCCGACTTTGTCGATTATTCATCTTCCGACGTCGATGTCCCGACATAGACTGCACACATACCAACAGGCAACGTGGACTTTTCACTTTCCGACCCAATGAAGCAGACAAAATGAACATATATCAAAACGATTATTCACAGAATCTTTCCAACCGAAGGAGAGCGGGGACAGAGGATGAAGGGGACGGAAGTTGCCGAGGCCGTGAAAGAGAAGTTCAAGGACTTGGTCAGCGACGTGAGCTTCCCCCGAGAGATGGTCGTTCGTCTTTCCATTCCCCGTGAGTCCATCGTACCGTTCTGCAGATTCTTGAGGGACGAGCTGTCGTGCGAGCATCTCTCGCTCGTAACAGCGGTCGACTGGCCAGATAATTTTGAGTGCGTTTATCACATCGCATCTTATCTTGAGGAGTATATGGTCGAACTTCACGTGAAGATACCAAAGGACGATCCGAAGATCGATTCTTTGAGCGAGGTTTGGAGAGGGGCGGACTTTCCCGAGAGGGAGGCCTATGACATGATGGGCATAACCTTTGTGGGCCACCCGGACCTGAGGAGGATTCTGCTTCCCGAGGACTATCTCTTCTTCCCGCTGAGGAAGGATTTCAAGGGCTAGGCTGAGCTAATGACCGACATCTGGATAAACATGGGTCCACAGCATCCCATGACCCACGGACTGTTCAATCTAAGGATTCGGGTTGACGGGGAAACCATTGTCGATGCAGACCCGATTCTCGGATACCTTCACCGGGGAGTTGAGAAGCTCTGTGAGAGACGGGACTATACCCAGATCATTCCTCTCATGGACAGGTTGTGCTACGTTTCATCATTGACATGGAGTCACGCCTATTGCCTGGCCGCGGAAGAGATGATGGGAATCGAGATCCCAGAGAGGGCTAAGTACCTCAGGGTGATCGCCCTCGAACTGCAGAGGGTCGCATCTCATCTGATGTGGTTGGCGGCCTTCGGTCCCGACGTAGGACTAATCACAGCGCTCTTGTACGCAATGAGGGAGAGGGAGTACTTCCTTGACATGCTGCAGCTCATGAGCGGAGCCAGGATGAACCAGAACTATCCCAGGATTGGAGGGGTGAGGAACGACATCCCTCCCGAGTTCCCCCACAAGTGCCTCAAGGTTCTGGACTATTTCGATGGCAAGAGGAAGTTGTATCGGAGACTCCTTGACGACAGTGCGATCTTCATGATGAGGACGGAGGGGGTAGGGTATCTCAGCAAGGAGGACGCGATGAACCTCGGGGTGACAGGACAGACATTGAGGGGAAGCAACTGCCCGATTGATTTGAGAACGCATGACCCGTACGAGGTGTACGACGAACTTGACTGGGAGGTCCAGGTGGCCAAGGAGGGGGACTGCTACTCGCGATACACGGTCAGAACGAACGAGATGTGGGAGAGCTGCAAGATCATACGAGGAGCTCTGAAGAAGATGCCCAAGGGTCCGATCAGAGTCAAGCCCCCCAAGAGGCCCAAGGGGCAAGCATTCAGGAGGACGGAGGACTCCCGCGGAGAGGCGTTGATCTACATCATCGGGGAAGGAGGTGAGTCCCCTTACAGATTGAAGGTCAGGAGCCCCGTTTTCGCGAACATGAGAGCGGTCCCAGTCATCTTGAAAGGCCATACCATTGCGGACCTTCTGGTGATAATGGGCACCATAGACGTATGCATAGGTGAGACGGACAAATGATCGACCTCTACGGAATAAGCTACGGGATCGGCGAGTGGTTCATGGGCATAGTCGCAGTCATCCTCGATTTCTTCGGACAGTGGATCACTCCTTTCCAGGGTCTTGCCGACTGGCTCATGCGTGTGGAGACGCTGAACTTACTTGCCATCCTCATCGAGGTCATGATAATGGTCGTCTTCGTCTCGATAATCAACCTCTTCATCATAATGTGGATCGAGAGGAAGATGTACGGGAGACTGCAGGACCGAAGGGGGATAATGCTCCCCTTACCGTTCCGGAAGATACAGAAGGGTACCGGCTTCCTTCAGAACCTGGCTGACGGCATGAAACTGATTCAGAAGGAGAACATCACTCCCAAGAACGCCGACAAATGGATGTTCGACATAGCTCCTGCCATAATCGTCACCACCTCCGTTCTGGTATTCGTTGCCATTCCGTTCAGCGAGACATTCGTGGTCGCGGAGCTGGAGGGAGGACTGATATTCATTCTTGCCATTCTGGCGATCGCTCCCTTTGCCGTTCTCTTGGCGGGATGGGCGAGCAACAACAAGTACACTTTGATCGGCGGGATGCGGGGCGCGGCCCAGATGCTGGCCTACGAGATCCCTCTCATTCTGGCGACGGTGGGTGTCATTTTGCTGGCCGGCAGTCTCAACCCTGTGGAAATAGTGTTGGCCCAGCAGCGGACGATTTGGTACGGTATCCCGCTCATCCTGGCCCTGCTGGTGTTCTTGGTCGCGATAGTGGCGGAGCTGGAAAGACTTCCTTTTGATATTCCCGAGGCGGAGGCCGAGCTCGTGGAAGGATGGCTGACCGAATATTCGGGCATGAGGTTCGGTCTTGTCTTCGTTGCGAAGTGGGTAAGGACCTATGCCGGAGCTGCGTTGATTACCGTTCTGTTCTTAGGCGGTTGGTCGGGTCCCATCCTGCCGGGGGAGATCTGGTTCATCATAAAGTCCTACATCGTGTTCATCATCATCGTTTGGACCACTTGGTCCCTGCCGCGCACCAGGATTGACCAGGTTCTGAACATAGGGTGGAAGAGGCTGATACCACTGGCTCTTCTGAGCATCGTGATCGCTGCCGTATTCAAGTGGGTGGGATGGTTCTAATGGCCAAGGCCAAGAGGAGGTCCCCTGGAGTGAAAGGCTGGGTGATTCAACCCCTCAGAGCGACCTTCCGAGAGACCATGAGCGCGCTGTTGAAACCCGAGACCATCCTGTACCCGTACGAGAGCAAGGAGGAAAGGGATGAGCTGCGGAAGTACTTCCGGGGACAGCACAGGATCGACTGGCTGAAATGCATCGGCTGCCAGCTCTGCTCCAGGGTGTGCCCCAACGACTGCATCACCATGGAGAAGGTCAAGGTCGGAGAGGACTACCAGGAACCCTCACGGTCCGAAATGGATGAGAAGAAGAACGTGGTTCTCAGGCCCGGCGTGAACATAGGCAGATGCCTCTTCTGCGGGAACTGCAGCGAGTACTGCCCGACGGGCGCGTGGGTTCACACCTCGGTCGTTGAGTTGGCGGATTTCTCGAGAGACGCCCTTGTGTTTACCGCTGAGCAGCTGAAGATCGAAGGAAAGCCCACCAAGGAACTGAAGAACAGAATCGAGGAGAATCCGAAACTGGACGAAGAGACCTGCATTGGCTGCAAGCGGTGCGCAAGGGAATGCCCCACCAGATGCATCGTGATGATCCCCGGAAAGAAGATGAGAAAGGACAAACCCATAGAGAATCCCAAGTTCGATTACTCGATTTGCATAGGCTGCGGAACCTGTGCCGAGATATGTCCCTCGGACTCACTGACCATGGAGGAGATCTAGTTGGTGGAATGGGACCTCTTCTTTTTCATAGCACTCTCGGTCGTAGAAATTGTAGCCAGCATTCTCGTGATAGCCTCGAAGAAACTTGTCCACAGCGCGTTCTGGTTGGCGATAACGCTCATCACCATGGGAGGAATCTACATCCTTCTCAGGTCCGAGTTCATCGCGGTTGTGCAGATACTGGTCTATGCCGGTGCCGTTCCAGTTCTTTTCCTGTTCGGAATAATGCTGACACGCAGAGAGATCATGGAGGAGCCAAATGAGCAAGAATAAGGACACCACCATTGTCATTGTCGTGACGGCGTCCGTCCTTCTAGGTTTCTTGATGGCTCTTTCCTTGGTCTCGACCGATAAATGGGACACTTCCGACATCAACGAGATACCCATGACCGACGTTGCTAACACCCTCTTCAACGAGTACGGGGTTGCTCTGGTCGTTCTGGGCATACTTCTCACCGCGTCCGTGTTGGGCGGGATATTCCTTGCCAGAGAGGAGGTGGAGGATTGATATCTCTCGAATATGAGCTGATACTCTCCGCCATTCTTTTCGCGATAGGGATGTTTGGCATACTGAGAAGGAAGAACGCGATCGTTGTGTTGATGTCCGTTGAGATCGTGCTCAATGCCGCCATAATGAACTTCGTGGCGTTCTCGTCCTATGCTCACGCTAACGGTGCCAGCGGACAGGTGTTTGCGTTATTTGCGATTGCTGTTGCTGCCGCTGAGGCGGCCATTGGTCTTGCAATGTTCATCGTGTTCTATCGAAGGTTCAAGACGATCGACATCGACAAAGGGAGCATGTTGAGGTGGTAGACTGTATGAGTACGCTTGGCTGATCATCATTGCACCCCTCGTGGGGTTCCTTCTCTCCATTCTCCTGGGTAAGAAGGTCTGGGAAGGTGGAGCTCCCTTTACGATCGGCTCCATAGCGTTCTCCCTCGCGGTCTCTCTCTACCTCTTGGTTGATGTCTTTACCACGGGCGGTCTCGGAGCAGTTGGGGAAGAGGTCATCGCCTTCGAATGGATAGGTGGCATCGAGATTGGACTGCTCATCGACAATCTCAGTGTGTTGTTGCTCGCTCTGGTTTCCTTCCTCTGTCTGTTGATCGCCATCTACTCCGTCGGGTACATGCACAAGGAGGAGGGAAAGCCCCGGTACTACGCTGAGATCGCCCTTTTCACCGCTGGAATGCTTGGAACTGTGAGTGCCCACAACTTCCTCCAGATGCTCATCTTCTGGGAGATAATGGGTCTTTGTTCCTACCTTCTGATTGGCTTTTGGTACACCAAGCCCGAGGCTGCCAGCGCCGCCAAGAAAGCCTTCCTCGTTACCAGAATTGGAGACGTCCTATTCCTCATCGGCGTCATTGTCCTCTTCATCGTAACAGGCACTTTCAACATCCTGGACATACAAGGCGCGACCCTGCCCGCGCATCTCATAACCATTGTTCCTCTTCTTCTGTTCGGAGGGGCAGTAGGCAAATCCGCTCAGTTCCCGTTACACGTGTGGCTTCCAGACGCTATGGAAGGTCCGACTACGGTGAGCGCTCTCATTCACGCTGCGACTATGGTGAAGGCCGGTGTGTTTCTGACTGCAAGAAGCTTCTTTCTGATTAAAGAGTCTCCTGAAGCTATCCTAGTAGTTGGCGTGATTGGTGGTTTCACCGCTTTCTACGCAGCGACCATGGCCCTCGTAGCGAACGATATCAAACGGGTCCTGGCATATTCTACAATCAGCCAGATAGGCTACATGATGTTAGGTTTAGGAGCTGGTGCCTATCTCGTACACCAAGGGCATGAAGCACTCGGATACACTTTCGCCATCTTCCATCTGATGAACCATGCCTTCTTCAAGGCCCTGCTCTTCCTGGGTTCGGGCAGCGTAATCCATGCAGTCGGCACTAACGACATGCGGTTAATGGGCGGTTTACGTAAGAAGATGAGGATCACCTCAATGACTATGCTCATAGGTGCTATTTCCATTGCTGGCATACCTCCGTTCAGCGGGTTCTGGAGCAAGGATGGGATACTGGAAGTCGCGTTCGAAGCGGGTGGTACCAACACCATCTTCCTTCTGATATGGGTCCTCGGGATCATGACCGTCTTCATGACCGCCTTCTACATGTTCAGGATGTGGTTCATGACCTTTGCAGGAGAGAAAAGGTCGCCGGGTGAGGTCCACGAATCTCCGAAATCCATGACGATTCCGTTGATGATCCTTGCCTTCTTTGCGCTCTTCTCTGGCGTGCTGACCTTCGCTACCGGTGGTGGGTTCGGACAGTTCATCTTCTTTGAGGCAGGACACGGAAGCGTCCTGGCGGAGCTCGTTCATGTCTTCTCTAATCCGCTCACTTATCTGTCCATAGGTATGGCTTTCTCGGGAATACTCTTCGCTTACGTGGTGTACTACCGCCAGGCAGTATCTTCGGACGTCTTCACATCCTCCCGGGCCACCAAGGGCATTCACAAACTTCTCGTGAACAGGTACTACATGGACTACGCCTACAATATGTTCGGCCTCAAGATCGCGTGGGGTTTTGCCAAGGTGTGCGATTGGTTCGACAGGAAAGCGATCGACGGTTTTGTCAACGGCGTAAGCAAAGGTGGAATACTGTTCTCCAAGGCGAACGATTGGTTCGACAGGAAGGGCGTGGACGGACTGGTCGACGGCGTGAGCAATAACATTGTAGGCGCCGGAAGACGGCTCAGGAAGAGCCAAACAGGCAACATCCAGGGTTATCTTGCGGCAGTGGTGCTGGGCATATGCTTCATCATCGCCCTGACCTGGATTCTGGTGACAATTAACGGAGGATGAGAATGGAGATACCATACCTTTCCCTGATGATACTCGTCCCGTTGGTCGGGACAATCGTTTCGTTCCTTCTTCCCAGGGAGAGCACCAAGGCGAAGTGGGTATGTCTCATCGCGGCTCTTATTAGCCTCGTAATCTCGTTCATCGTGACCTTTGCGTATGTCTGGTCCTGGCCTATGGGTCTTCAGCTCGACCCGTCCGGGAGCTTCGCCGCGTACGAGAAGGCTGATTGGATACCAACGCTGGGCATGAGCTACGTCCTGGGTGTGGACGGGCTGTCGCTTCCGCTCATAGTTCTGACCCACCTGCTGGTTGCGCTTGGCATTGTCTTCTCCTGGAAGGAGACTGATAGGCCGAAGGAGTTCTTCGGACTGTTGCTTCTGATGGACCTGTCAATCACCGGGGTCTTCATGTCGCTGGACCTATTCCTGTTCTTCATCTTCTGGGAACTGGTCCTCATACCCATGTACTTCCTCATCGGGATATGGGGGGGTCCCAACAAGCACTATGCCGCAATCAAGTTCTTGATTTACACGCACGTGGGCAGCGTGATAATGCTGCTGGGGATATTCGCCCTGTACTTCTGGGCGGGTCCAGCTCTTGCTGTCGGGAACACCTTCAACCTAGTAGAACTGGCCAACGCTGCAAAGCTCGATCCCACCTACCTCGGAATGGCCTTCCAGGCTCCTGTCTTCGTGGCGTTCTTCTTCGGCTTCGGGGTGAAGATGCCCATGGTGCCCTTCCATACTTGGCTGCCGGATGCGCACGTGGAAGCGCCTACCGCCGGGTCCGTTGTACTTGCAGGCCTGCTGTTGAAGATGGGCGGATACGGTCTGTTCCGATTGGGACTGACCATGTTCCCGTTAGCGGCCAGGGAGATGTGGTGGTTGTTAGCGACATTTGGTGTAGTGAGCATGGTCTATGCCGCTTTCGTTTGTTTAGCTCAGACGGACCTGAAACGGTTGATTGCTTACTCCAGTATTAGCCACATGGGCTTCGTTCTGCTCGGTGCTTCGAGCACTCTCACGATCGGCATAGCCGGTGGGATATTCCAGATGTTCAACCACGGTCTGATAACGGCAGTGCTGTTCATGCTGGCGGGGGTGGCCAAGAGGTCATGCCATACCAGGGACATAAGTAAGCTCACCGGCCTCGTCCAGAAGATGCCGTTGTTCTCCTTCATACTGATGGTGAGCTTCTTTGCATCTTTAGGTCTGCCTGGATTGAACGGGTTCGTGAGCGAGTTCATGGTCTTTGCCGGCTCGTACGAATCGTTCGGAAGGTACCTGATAATCCCGTTGCTGGCCATCATCATCACTGGGGCATATTACATCTGGACCATGCACAAGATGGTGTTCGGAGACTTCAATACGGCCTTAGGTAAGATAAGGGATCTGACGAGGGAAGAGGCGCTGCCCCTTTTCATCCTCCTCGCGTTCATCATATTCTTCGGGCTGTATCCCGCCCCGGTTATCGGTCTGATCGAGCCGTACGCGGCAGGGTTGAGCAGTTTGCTGGGAGGTCTGGGATAGATGGCGCTTGATTTCCATATAATCTCATTGATCCTCTTGATCCCGGCCATAGGGTCGGTCATAGTCTACCTGCTGCCGCTGAAGAACACGGGCACCAAGATCGTCACGACCGCCATCTCGCTGATACCCCTCATCCTCTCGTTCATTCTCTTACTGGGTGTGATCAGTCCATATGTGGAGCTCGGACAGACGGGTGATTTCTACGCCTTGGAAAGCGCTGACTGGATACCGCAGTTCGACATACACTACACCGTGGGCGTGGACGCTCTTTCCGCCATTTTGGTATTCCTCGCCACGCTTCTTGTCACGCTCGCGATAGTGTTCTCCTGGAACGAGAGGCACAGGCACAGGGAGTTCAACGCGCTCCTTCTCTTCATGGAGGTGACAATCGTAGGTGTGTTCGTATCTCTGGACAACTTCCTCTTCTTCCTGTTCTGGGAGGCCGGTCTGGTTCCGATGTACTTCATGATCGCCGTTTGGGGCGGTCCCAACAAGAGGTATGCCGCCATCAAGTTCTTCCTCTATACTCAAGCTGCGAGCCTGCTGGTGCTGGCAGGGATATTCGCCTTCTATTTCTACGGTGGAACGTTCAGCATGATCACACTGATGGAAACGAACCCTATGGCCGCCAGCGCTCAGAACCTTCTGTTCGTTGCTCTGCTCTTTGGCTTCGGTACGAAGTTACCCATGGTCCCGGTGCACACTTGGCTGCCTGATGCACACGTGGAGGCGCCTACCGCGGGTTCTGTTCTGCTTGCAGGTGTAATGCTGAAATTGGGAGGATACGGGCTGATTAGGTTCAATGTCCAGATGCTTCCAGACGTTGCGGACTGGGCGTTCATATTAGTCGGTGTGATAGGTGTCTTCAGCATGGTCTACGGGGCGTTCGTGTGCCTCGCTCAGGACGACCTGAAGAGGATGATTGCTTTCTCCAGCATAAGCCACATGGGCATCGTGATGTTAGGTATCTCCGCCTGGGGAATAGGTGGCAGCGAATGGGCGTTGGCGGGAGCGATATTCCAGATGTTCGCCCATGGACTGATATCAGCAGCTTTGTTCATGATCGCAGGTTCTATAGGACATAATGTAGGGACCAGAAACATCTCAGAATTAGGGGGGATTGCTCCAAAGGCCCCGAGAACCTCAGGTTTCATGATGGTCGCCTTCCTGGCATCTCTCGGACTCCCTGGCCTGGTCGGGTTCGTAGCCGAATTTACAGTCTTCATCGGCACGTATGAGGTCTTCGGTTGGTGGATATTCATCCCGATAATCTCTGTGGTGGTTACGGCAGCGTACTACCTGTTCGCGATGCAGAGGGCAATCTTCGGACCGTTCAATGAGAAGATAAAGAAGCTGCACGACATGAAATGGTTCGAAGTCGCACCCCTCTCCGTTCTATCAATCCTCTTTGCCGTGTTCGGAATTCTCCCCTTCTTACTCATGAATTCGATATACAACTGGGTGGTGGCACTGGGATGAGTTACCAAGTACTCTCACCGATCATCATCCTCCTGGCGTTCGCGTTCGCCATCATAATAGTGAACATGTTCGTGAAGAGCAAGCGGAGGTACTTTGCTTACATGGCCCTGACCGGGATGATAATCTCTTTGATCCTGGTCGTGGACATGGCGGGACTGTCGTTCACGAGCGCTATGGGTCTGGACCTTTGGGATTCGCCTGTCAACCTGACCTTCCCGAACCTGAAGTTGAAGGTGGATGCGTTCTCGCTGTTCTTCTACGTAGTGTTCTTGATTGCCGGTATCCTGGTTACAATCGGATCGATATCTTACATCGAAAAGGAGGAGAAATACCGGGCGGAGTACTTCTCGCTGATGCTACTGGCAGTTGTGGGCATGATGCTGGTTGCTTCCACGACCGACCTGTTCGTGCTCTATCTCGCTTTCGAGCTCACTAGCATATCCACGTATGCATTGGCCGCCTTTAGAAAGAAGGACAAGGCTTCTGCAGAGGCGGGTCTGAAGTTCTTCCTGATGGGTGCGGTCTCCTCCGCGATTGCGTTGTTCGGCATATCGATCGTGTACGGGGTTACGGCGTTCACGCCAGGCGGACCCACCACGGACCTCTCTCAGATTTCTGATGCTCTGAATTTCGCCCTTCAAGGGGGCATCGCTCATGTCCAGATACCGATAATCCTGGGTTCCATCCTGTTGATCGCGGGCTTCGGGTTCAAGATTGCCATCGTACCGTTCCACATGTGGGCCCCGGACGTTTATCAGGGAAGCCCCACGACGATTAGCGCGTTCCTAGCTGCAGGTACGAAGAAAGGTGGGTTTGCGGCTTTCTTCCAATTGTTCCTGGTGGCTCTGATTGCTGCCAAGTTCCAATGGGGGCTACTAGTGGGGATACTTGCCGTCATCACGATGGTGGTTGGGAACGTCTTAGCGATTGTGCAAACAGATCTGAAAAGGATGCTGGCGTACTCTAGCATTGCACAGGCTGGGTACATACTCATTGCCATTTGCGTGGGGACGTTGGCGTTTGACGGTGATGTTGATACAGCACAGTTGGCCGTTGCAGGTGGGTTGCTGCATATTCTTATTCACGTTTTCATGAAGAGCGGAGCGTTCTTGGTGGTGGCCCTGACTGCTACTGCGAAGGTGGGGGAGAACCTGAACGATTACAAAGGACTCTACCGTAGGATGCCGATAGTGGCTTTCTGCATGACGATTCTTCTTCTGTCGCTGGCTGGGATACCACCTTTGGGAGGATTCTTCAGCAAGTTCGTACTGTTCTCATCGGCCGTGAACGCGGGCGGATGGTTCGTATGGTTGGCGGTGTTTGGCGTATTGAACAGCGCTCTGTCCCTCTACTATTACGTTCGGGTCATCAAGTACATGTACATCCTGAAGGGTGAGGATGAGAGCAGGGTGAAGGTGCCCACTGCTTTGTATGTGGCGGTGATACTGGCAACGCTTGGTGTTATTCTTTCAGGTCTCCTTGCGGAACCCCTCATCTCATTTGCGAAGGCTGCGGCTGGAGGGTTGTTGGGAGGATAACGTGAACGTGAGCCAAGACCTCATGATTTCCTGAGCCGATAAGGACTCCTCTTCCTTCAGGAATAGGCATTTCAACGGTGGATTCAGATATATCACGGTGTTTCGATTTACGATACATTATGATATGTATCAAAAGGTGTCGAATAGTACTCTTTGTGCGACACCAAGCACCTTTCGTTTCTCAACCCATACACTGGGCACAATGCCCCTAAACCGCCATGCCCTCCTCCAACGCCTGTGCCACCAGCCCTATCCTTCTCTTCCTCTTCTCGAACTCCTCCGGCGTATAGCACAGGAAATCCACGGGATAGTCCAGGACCCAATAGTCGTACGCCCTTGCTGCCCTTTTTATGAAATTCATACCCTTGAACTTCTCCGAGACGATGATTAGATCTATGTCGCTATCTTCTCTGAACTCTCCTCTCGCAATGCTCCCGAAGAAGATTAGTTCGGCTATTGGATAATGTTTGTTCATCCGCTTTCGGAACGTCCTCAACTCTTGCACTATCTTCTCTCTCTTATCCATTCGATGATCTCCTTTGCGTACCCGAGAAGCTCCTTTGAGACCCCTTCTATGTCCTGGAGTGGGACAGCGTCCGGGTATCTCGTGTATACGTACGCGGGACTCAGTTCCTTGCAGAGGTCTATAAGCTTTGAAGGAAGGTCAAGCCCCTTTGCCAGTAGAACGAGGTCGTGGGTCTTCTTGAGCTCCTTGTACCTTTCGATGTGCAGAGATTTGAGGGCCTTTTCAGCAGACTGTTGAGCGAAGAAGGCGGCAGCTTCATATCTCTCCGCATTAAGAAGATGATCGGCAGTCTCCAGATCTCTAAGGGCCTGTGTCCACCATACTTCTGCGTCCTCGTTCATTTCATCGTGCAAATCGGTGTGAGCCTTATAGTATTTTTCCCGCATAGGTCGTTTCTTGGGAATCTGGTGTCAATGATGAAAGGTGTGTTTTCAACAAGAGACGGTCTCCTCACAGGTCTTCTGGCGGGTCCGATTATCTCGTCCGCAAAGGCTGTAGCCGGAGGGGCGCTGCCAAGATGATTCTTACACACTTTGTGATGTAGGTCGCAGGAAACGTGTCCGCGATATCTTCAGCCAGAGGGTGTTGAAAACAGATCAGAGTCGATTAATGAACCATCACGAGCCAATAGACTAATTGTATAGGTCGAATCTGGACCTAGCCCCGTGATTAACAAATAGTCTCCCTCATTCACTTCCCCGTTGTCCTCGAGGTCGTGATATGTGATAGTCCCCATGCCAGGGTCCCCTGATCCGTGCCTGAGAATTTCCCCATCAGCGTTCGTTTCCCAGGAATAGCCGGCCCACGCACTTCCATTCTGAAGTCGGATTCTGAGTTTCGTGGGTTCTGGATTGTTCTCGAAACTACCGAAGATTGCCGTGGCCGAGGTAGCATTAGAGACTTCGATGCTCTTGAACGATCCAGTTATTGGGTTTGGGGGTGGAGGATGAATAAAGCGCTCACTGACAAAACCGATGTATATAGCAAAAGCGAAGGTGGCCACACACCAGGCGATAACTAACCAAAGAACAAAGATCTGGATTTTCAATTTCAGACTGCGTTTCTTCGGTGGCGGAGGAGATTGCGGTTGTGGACGTTCTGTTTGTCGATTCATTTCTATCTCATTCTCTATTTAGTAGATAGGCGATATTTAAAGCCAATCCACCCACAATTGAAATCTACAGATTGTCAACGATCCAAGTACTGTCCGAATCCACACGAATCCAATACCCGTATCCCGGTATCAATTCGTCATTCAAACCGATTCTCTTCAGGAAGTAGGGTGATGCGGTTCCCTCAAAGCCTTCGATTTCAGTAACCGGTACTCCTCCCAGCGCTTGAGCTGATGTTCTGTTGATTGGCGAGGGATAGCCTATCAGGTTCCAGCCGGATTTCAGATCTATGTAGGACCTCAATGGAACCATACCAGCCACAGTGAAATTGCTTTCCTCAGATACGTTGATCCAGTAAGCCTTCCTATGGTCCAATTCTGGGAAAGTGCTGTAACTCTTCTTCTCCGAGTAGGAAACCCATTTGCTGTCAACGGAATGAGCGTCATAGTGCCAGACTTCGGTGAAATTGACTGTCTTGAGAACGCTTTCCAGATCTTTGTCCTCCAATATCAAAGGATAAGAGACCAGGTTCAGTCCTGTTTTGAGATTCCTGGTGAATTTCCCTGCTTGATTTCCTCCCTTCGTCGTTTTACCGATAGTGTTGTTCGCAACCACGATATAGTAATAACTGTTCGGGTCTCCGTATCCGCCATCCACATGAACATAGCTGGAGTTCCCGGCTGGGATCTCACTCAAGAAAGTATAGTCTGTGCCATTGGGATTGTAATCACGCCCGTAGTAGATTGCGTAGTTTGCGACATTTCCGCCAGCCCTATCGTTCCAAGAGAGATTCCATCTCATCGTGACATTCGCAAGTTTGTCCCCTGACAGAGTTGCCGTCACATTCGTGGGTGGTCCTGGTAATGTTGGATCGAAAGGTGACATCAGCGGATAGTTGTCTTGTGAATCGCTGTCGATTACATAAGGGACATCGCCGATGCCGTCACTTCCCGGTTGGTCTTGATTTGGCCCCAGGAAGAAGTCAGAGCCTCCGTAATCATCCCAGTAATTCCCTCCAAGAGGATATCCAGCGTCCCAGTAGTTGATTCCAAAATCATCCGCTGCTTGCAGCTGGTTTGATGTGAAGTTGTTCCAGATGATCGTGTTGTCGTTGGACTGGTACGCGAGAACTCCGATTATGTTCTTGCTGATGTTGTTGCCATACAGATGGTTGGAGGAAGAGGCGTCTATCCTTACTCCCTCCCCCTGATTGTCGTATATGTCGTTCAGCAACAGGGAGTTCCCGAATTCACCGAATATGTATACCCCGCCCCAGCCGTTTGATGAGAGATTGTTCCCAATCAAGGTGTTCATGCGGGACGAACCCATCCAAACACCATATCTGTACACCGATTGGGCAACGTTCCCAATCAGATTGTTGTTGTTGCTCTCTTCAATGGAGAATCCGTGATACCGCAGGCTACCAGTGGCAGTGTTGTTCAAGACATCATTATACCAGGATCTATACGTATACAGGCCGTTGTTCCCGTTTCCAAAGAAGGTGTTGTTTTCTATGGTATTGTAGTCTGCGTAACGAAGAGAGAGTCCCTGATATTGGTTACCTATGGCAGTATTGTTCCGAACGTCGTTGTATGCAGATGCGTACATGTACATTCCGCTGTACCCATTTCCAAAGAATGTGTTGTTTCTTATGGTGTTGTAATCCGAATACCAGAGCGTGAGACCAGAATAAAGAACGGTCTCGGAAGCGTTGTTTTCTTCAAAGGAAACGTTGTACGAGGCGAAGAATTCGGTTCCCTCATTTCGGTTGCGTAGTATTCTGTTCCCATTAATTGTCAGATCCGAAGAATAATATACGAACAATCCGTCCCAAAAATTCTCATAGAGATCATTGTCACACACCACACCAGTCGTAGAGTTTGCAAGGGTTATCCCATGTCCCGCGAACGGTCCCCAATTAAGGTCCATTATGAGCCCATTGTAGAATACCTTGTTCCCAGTCAAATTGACATTCGATTCTATTGCCGTTATTCCGTTTCTTTGGTTCCAGGATATCGTGTTGTTTCGGATAGTCATTGGCTGTGAGACTTCGTAGAGGGTCAGGCCTGCATAATTGTGAGATATGTTGGAATCTTGGATATTGGCACGTGCCCAAAGCATGACGATACCATAGCCTTCCATCGGGTCCGAATTCCAACCAGCATAGTGGATCTCGCTGGAAAGAATTTTGAGAGTGGAACCTAGAACCTCAAAGCCGTAGTTGTGCTTCCCATCCTCTGTTTTGGAAGTTATGGTACTATTCATTACGGTGAGGGTGCCCAATGTTCGGACACTGATCTTGAATTCTCCAGGGCTAGACACATTCATCTTGAGGGTGACGTTGAACAATGTCAACGAAGAGAATGGTTGGACAGTGAGGTTCCCCGTGAGAACAATGGTTTCGTTCCCAACATAGGTTTCATTGGATATTATCCAATCACCAAAAGGTGGTGGAGGATAGCTTCCGGTCCCGTCTCCCGACGTATCCTGACACAGAAATCCACCAAAAGGTAAGAGCCAAAAGATAGTAGAAAACAGCACTGCGAGGACCCTACTGCGAATCACGCATCATCTCCAACGAACGAATGGAGGTCTTCCGCCAAAAGCTTTTCTGCTTGGATAACGCCAGCCAAGAACCCTCTCCAGCTTCAGTCCCTGGATGAATTGGCGATATTTCTGAGCGTGAAAACCACAACAGCGTGAAAGGCTCTTCGAGGAACACCTTGGAAACGCCCTTCAATGTTCACAACAACGAGAGCAATACCCGGCGCGGGCGAATCGAACCACCAGTACCAAGGCTCAGCAGAAAACCTCAAGAGAACATCATTTAAATAGCCAAACAAGAATCTGTAAGAAAGATGAATGCCACAAGGATTTTGAAGGACCTCCTGCAGAAAGATGATTCCGTCCAAACGGCCTATCTTTTTGGATCGGTAGCCAAGGGAAGAAGCGGTCCTCTGAGCGACATCGACATAGCGGTCCTTCTGAAGGAATCACTCACTCCCAGGGAACGATATGAGAAAAGGATACTTCTCATCAACGAGATTTCCTCCGCCTTGAGAACGGACGATGTCAACTTGGTGATAATGAACGGCTCCCCCCTGCTTCTCAACTACAACATCATCAGGGACGGAAAGCTGCTGGAATCCAAGAACGAATCCCGAAGGGTGTTGTTTGAGACGAGTATCATGTCCAGATACCTCGACAGGAAGTTCTACGAGGACATGCACGTACGTGAGGGCATGAAGAGGATCGCAGAGAGGGGGATCCTGTGAAAGAAATACATTCCAAGCTTGAGGACCTGAGGAAGTACGCCAATCTGCTGAAAGGCTACCGAGAGAAGGGCAAGGACCAGTTGGGATCCGACCTGACATTGAGGGGCGCCGTTGAGAGATATCTCCACGTGGCAATAGAATGCGTCCTGGAAATAGGTGAGATGATGATCTCGAAAGAAGGCTGGAGAAAGCCGGAGACGTACAGGGAGGTCATCGAGACCCTGGGTGAGAAGGACGTTCTTCCCTCTAAGTTCGCTGAGAGCTTCAGCAGAGTCGCGGGTCTGCGAAACATACTGGTCCATCGATACGCCGATGTCGATTTGGATGAGCTCTACCATCATCTCCAAGAGGATATTGAGGACTTTGACGAGTTTGCGAGGCATGTGGCTCAGTATCTGTCGGACTGAGCTGATTGACGTTGGAAGCCTTCCGCCAAAAGCTTTTCTGCTTTGTAATGTTTTGGAGAGCACCCCGGTGGGGAGGGTGTATGCGACGGTGGAGAGGAAGGGACAGCCGAGCAAGTGGATTACGCTGGGGGCGTGTGTGGTTCTGAAGAACCATTACAGATGAGCGTGGAAAGTTTATTTATGGGGAGGTGGATTGTGAAGCGAGGGGCCTGTGGTCTAGTGGCCTATGACGTCACCCTTACAATCTCTGGATGGGAAAGGTGAAGGTCGGCGGTTCAAATCCGCCCAGGCCCATACAGGTCTGAAATTACGACAAAATCTCGTCAGGGAAAATTGTACTTCCATTCCAAACAGATCTGGAGAAAGACTTAAATTCGACAGTTTTATCCAGAACTTGGAGGAACACATGGCAGTGCTTTCGAGGGGGGTATGACTCAATCGTGGAGGTTTCTCAGTGAGTCAAAAGGAGGTGAATGATTGAGAAGAGATTTGAGAGAGGATGATGTAGCTGGTGAGCGTGGATCGTCGAATTGTCTGTGCTATTGCATATACATTCTCATCGGCATTGCATGCATCTTCATATTTGGATACGGGTGGATTTAGACGATACCAGACAACTCGAAATGGGGAAGAGTTGGACATCATCTGCATTTGTTCTTGTCCCACCATCCCGTCAATCAGAAGGAACACATCATCGATCTCACCTTCCGCAATCACAGGCTGGTTCTGTGTGCGAGATGCAGTGGTATCCTTTTCGGTTTTATTCTAGCAATAGCACCTTTGAGCTTTCTACCGTCGACTTACCCAGTAGCAGCAAACGGAGCATATTATGTCTTGCTGACTATCCTGGCTTTGGTTTTCGCCACAACATTTCTGTCAAATTGGACCGTACCTTACGTCTCAAGAGGGAAGATCACCAGAAACAGTCGATTCCGCTCAGGATTCCTCTGTGGGATAGGCTTGGCGATAGTATTGATAACTAGGATTCCCCTGCTGAGGGTTGTAGTCATATTTGGCGTGCTGTACATAATAGCAGTGAAAACGGTCTACATCTTCAAGAACCGTAGAAGGAGGATCGGATGCTCAAGTTGAACAGAATGATGAACACAAAAGAGTTCGGGTACGCGTGTTCACTTGTGTTCTTTATTTCTGGTATCCTTTATGTGGTGAGAAATCATGCGGTAATTGGCATCTCTGTCATTGATGCTGTCAGAATAGGTTTGGCATCTTCTCTCTTTTTTGTGATTTCATATTTGTTTGCAGTCAGGGAGGTGGCAGAAGATAGTCCCACTGTTGTGGAATCTGTGATCCCTGTATTATCTGTGTTAACGCCAATATTGATAGTGAACGTGTCATCACTCTTCGAACCAGACTACAGTTTCCCTATCGTGGGCACAACGGTCATGATTCTGGGTCTAATGTTGACTCTGTTAGCCCTTTTCAATCTTGGTCGTGGTTTTGGCATTCTGCCTGCGAGAAGAATGATAGTATCCAGTGGCTTGTACGCCTTCATACGACACCCGGTCTATGCTGGGGAGATTCTGATTGGATTCGGACTGGTATTGACCTATTTGAACCACGTTGGTGTTGTCATCTTACTGCTTGGGATTGTGACCGCGGGTCTTCGAATAGGTATCGAAGAGAAGAAGTTATCAGCGGACGAAGAATATCGAGAGTATCAGTCGAAGGTCAAGTACAAGCTAGTGCCGATTATCTGGTAATGCAACAATACTGAGAGCTCCATTGAGGCTAGCACGAACCGCAAGACTCATGGATACTACTAGGTTTCTGAGTAGCTATCCAATCTTTGGCTTGAGGCATACTGGGAGGGGTGCTGCACTGAGTTGCGATTCCAGTCATGGTTCTGGAAGATCTGATTTCATTCAGATTCAGAAGCTAGGTCAGTCACCTTCTCACTCACCCCCCACAACCTCCTCGCAACATTCTCATCATATGAAACCTTAGATGATTTTCTCTCCCTGCAGTTTGCAAAATACATCCCAGTAACTCCCTCCACCTCAGGTGAGGATGCCAAATAAACGCCAGTGCTCGCACCCTTCTCCGGACTCCTCCCAAATGCCCTGAGTGACCACCGGGCAACCGAGGACATGTTCGCGTTCTTTGTGAGTGCACTCGCCCAATCACAATCCGACCCAAAGGAATCTGCCGAATCTCTGATTATTTCTTGTATAGCATTTGTATACAGAGTAGAACAGTCCTTTTCTGCCGGATTCAGGGAAAAAGTATTATATGCCCTATGTCCATACACCTTTTGTTCTCTTTGTGGCTCTAGAGGAGGGCAGACAGCGAAGGAGGATCCATCCACGAAGAGGAGGGGGTTGGGAGGATGAAACCTGGCAAAATCAAACTAAGAAATGTCTTGAATGGGAAAATAGTGAGCATTTTGACTGCGATTTTCGTTGTTGGAACCGTGTTCGCAGCATCTGTTTCGAATGATCAGAGTGCTGAGGAGAGCGTGGTTCTAGACGAAGATATCGCTGAGGAACTGGACGTTGATGTTGGACTGGAAGTCGAAGAAGAACTGGTAGTCGAAGAAGAAGTGGAACCCGAAGTCGAAGAAGAAGTGGAACCCGAAGTCGAAGAAGA